>JBBQWR010000032.1:0-65647 GCA_038210495.1 Pirellulales bacterium | reverse complement strand
GGATCGGGAATCTGCTGAAGATATTCCAGCAAACTCCCTGCGGGGGCAGGATTCAAAGCTTAACCTCCGTGAAAAGAGACTCCGTACACTCAAAGGCATACTACGCATGTCCTGTAAAATTGAACAGTCAAACGCCCTGCTGCCCCAATCATTCCCGCCTGATCGTATGCGCCCGACTGTGTTCCTCTTTGCTCGCCTATGCGCCGGCATTTTGCTCATGTTCGCGATCTGCCGATTGGCCGTCGCGGCCGATCCGTCGTCGGCGGAGTTTTTCGAAACGCAGGTCCGCCCGGTTTTGGCGACGAATTGTTACGAGTGTCACGGGCAGAAAAAGCAAGAGTCGGAACTCCGCGTCGATAGTCGCGATGCGCTGATGAAGGGAACCGTCGATGGACCGGTGATCGTCCCCGGCGATCCGACAAAGAGCCGATTGATTAGCGCGGTGCGGCATAAGGGGGACATCAAAATGCCTCCCGAGCCGAAGGCGAGGCTGGCCGATCCGGCGATCGCATCGCTCGAGGCTTGGATCAAAGTTGGCGCGCCATGGCCTGAAATCGCCATGCCGCCGCCATCCGCGGCCGGCGCGACGGCTAGCGAATCGTCCGCCGCCAAGAAGCACTGGGCGTTTCAGCCCGTTCACAACTCGGCCATCCCCAACGTCGCCAACTCAGCCTGGGTCCGTACGCCGATCGACAATTTCGTCCTTGCTCGGCTTGAAGCGGCTCGCATCCCGCCAGCGCCCCCCGCCGATCCGCGGGCGCTCATTCGCCGGGCTACCTTCGACCTAACCGGTCTGCCACCGACGCCTGCCGAGGTCGACGCCTATCTGCAGGACAAGTCGCCCGAGGCGTTTGCTCGTGTCGTCGATCGCCTGCTCGAGTCGCCCCGATATGGCGAGCGCTGGGGCCGCTACTGGCTCGACATCACTCGCTATGCCGATACCAAGGGCTACGTGTTCATGGAAGAACGGAAATATCCGTTCGCTTATCTGTTTCGCGATTGGGTGAGTCGGGCGTTGAACGAGGATATGCCCTACGACAAATTTTTGATCGAGCAAATTGCCGCCGATCAGTTGCCCAGTAAAGACGATGGGTCGCTGGCCGCGATGGGCTGCCTCACGCTCGGCAGGCGATTCCTCAACAATCAGGCGGATATCATCGACGATCGACTAGACGTGATCGGTCGCGGCATGATGGGCCTGACGATCGCCTGCGCCCGCTGCCACAATCACAAATTCGATCCGATTCCGACGGCCGATTATTATTCGCTTTACGGCGTGTTTTCCAGCAGCGAGGAAAAGCAAACGCCCGTGAAGCCAAACTCGGCCGAGAAGGCGAGCGTGCTAGAGGATTCGCCGCACCCGTCGAATGTCAAGGTTTTCGTGCGAGGCAATCCAGCGAATCAGGGTCCCGAGGCGCCGCGGCAATTTTTGTCGCTGCTTTCCGGCCCGGATCGTCAGCCCTTCAAGCAAGGGAGTGGCCGGCTGGAGCTGGCCCAGCGCATCGCCTCCCCCGACAACCCGCTGACCGCTCGGGTGATGGTCAATCGCATCTGGCTGCATCATTTTGGCGAGGGCTTGGTACGGACCGTGAGCGATTTTGGTTTGCGCAGCGATCCGCCGACGAACCCCGAGTTGCTCGATTATCTGGCGACCCGCTTCGTGCAGGACGGCTGGTCGATCAAAAAGATGCATCGGCTCATCATGCTATCCAGTGCTTATCGGCAAAATTGTGACGGCGGCGCCGAAGGAATCGGCAGCGACCCGGACAATCGATTGACCTGGAAGATGAACCGCCGCCGGTTGGATTTCGAGGCCACCCGCGATGCTCTGCTGGCCGTGGCCGGCGAATTGGATCTCAAGCCCGCGGGGCCGTCGGTCGATTTGTTTACGCAGCCGTTCACGCGCCGTCGGACGTTGTTCGGATACGTCGATCGGCAGAATCTGCCCGGCTTGTTTCGCACGTTCGATTTCGCGTCGCCTGACACGACGACGGCTCAGCGGCACACGACGACCGTGCCGCAGCAGGCGCTATTTTTGATGAACAGCCCGTTTGTCGTCGAACAGGCCCAGCGCCTGGCCAAACGGCCGGAGATCGTGTCGGCGGGAGATCCGGCCGAGCGAATTCAGCGATTCTACTCGCTATTATTCGGTCGTCCGGCCACGGCCGAGGAACTGCAATTGGGCCGGGATTTCATAGCCGCGAAACCGCCGGACGGCGACAGCAAACTGAACGAGTGGGAGCGATATGCTCAGGCGCTGTTGATGACGAACGAGTTCGTTTACGTTGATTAATGCCGAACGGAGAATCATCTGATTACGAGGCGGATTCAGGGAACGCTAATCTTCACTAATCACCGCTAATGAATGATTAGCGTAAATTAGCGCCGATTAGCGTTCTGCTGCCATTCCTCAGACTATCTTTTTAAGAATGATGGAACGAGGCCGACCGACATGACTCAGCGACAATCGATTATTCCCGGAACATGCTCGCGCCGGGAAATGCTTTCGCGTTGCGGCATGGGCTTCGGCGCCGTGGCGCTGGCCGATTTGCTCGGCCAAGCCGGATTGCTCACTCAGCAAGCCCGTGCAGCCGAGGGAATCAATCCGCTCCTGCCGAAGCTGCCGCCGCTGCCGGCCAAGGCCAAGCGCGTGATTCACCTGTTCTTCAACGGCGGCCCATCGCATATCGACACGTTCGATCCGAAGCCGGCTCTGGAAAAATACGCCGGCAAGGAAATTCCGAATAACCTGCCGACCGAGCGGAAGACGGGCGCCGCGTTTCCCTCGCCCTACAAGTTTCAAAAATACGGCCAGAGCGGGATCGAAGTCAGCGAAATTTTTCCGCATGTCGCCAGTTGCGTCGACGATATCTGCTTCGTGCGGTCGATGCATGCCGATGTGCCCAATCACGAGCCGTCGCTGTTGCTCATGAACTGCGGCGAAGCCAGGCTGATTCGCCCGAGCGTCGGCTCGTGGCTGACCTATGGCCTGGGGACCGAGAATCAGAATCTGCCGGCCTTCATCGCCATGTGTCCCGGCGGTTATCCGATTCAGGAATCGCAGAACTGGCAGGCCGGGTTTCTGCCGGGTATCTATCAAGGCACGTACATCGACAGCAAGCACGACGACGTGCAAAAACTGGTCGAGCACATCCGCAACAACACGATGTCCCCCGCGCAGCAGCGGCGGCAAATCGATCTCGCGCAGTCGCTCAATCATATTCACTCGAACCAGCGGCACGAAGATTCGCAGCTCGAGTCGCGCTTGCAGAGCTTCGAGCTAGCCTACCGGATGCAATCCGAAGTGGCCGACGCATTCGACGTGAGTCGGGAGCCGCAGCATATTCGCGACATGTACGGCGGCGGAGTGCAGGCCCGGCAGATCTTGGTCGCCCGACGTTTGGTCGAACGGGGCGTGCGATTCGTGCAAGTCTGGCACGGCGAAGGCCAACCCTGGGACAGTCACGACGATATCGGAGTCAATCATCGCCGGCTAGCCAAGGAGTGCGATCAGGCGATCGGCGCGTTGCTCAAAGATCTCAAGCAGCGCGGGATGCTCGAAGACACGCTGGTCATCTGCGGCGGCGAATTCGGCCGCACGCCCACGGTCGAGTTGCCCAAAACCGGATCGAACGCGGGCAAGATCAACGGCCGCGATCACAATCATTACGGCTTCACCGTGTGGATGGCCGGCGGCGGCGTGAAGGGGGGCTACGTTCATGGCGCAACCGATGAATTCGGATTCAAGGCGGTCGACAAACCGGTGCACGTGCACGACCTGCATGCCACGATGCTCCGGCTGCTGGGCTTCGATCACGAAAAATTCACTTATCGTCACGCCGGCCGCGATTTTCGGCTAACCGACGTTCACGGCAAAGTGATCGGCGAGATCATCGCATGAGAGGTTGCATCCCCTACTAACCCGAAACGTCAGCGAGGCAGCGTCGCGGCAAATGTGAGTTGCTTTGCGGGGGTGGGGAAGAAATGCATCAGCAGCAAAGCTGCGTCCTATCCCACCCCCCCATGTCTAATCGATGACGAATGACGAAGGCCTGAAATTGGCTTTTTACGGCGGTTTTATGCCGTCTCATTTTCGCGACATCCTACCGCTACTCGCAGCGCCACATAGAAACCTCAGTCATTCGTCATTTCCGCCTATCCGGGGCTTCCCTTCGGCGCCATCCCCCGCCCACCCGACGACCTACGATTCTTTTTTCGGCGGCTGGAGCGTGCCGCAGTAAAACGCCTCGACGCCCGACGGCGTGTCGAGTAGCAGCCCGCCGTCGGGAGCGATTCCCACGCACTGGCCAGTAACCGTCCGATCGCCGATGTACAGCGTGAGTTGCCGTCCGCGCTGTAAGCAAAGCTCGTTGAACCGCGACCCGAGCGAACTGGACTCCGCGGCCAATTCTCGCAGCCGGGATTCGAGCCGCGTTAATAGATCGACCAACAGCGGCGTCAATTCATGCAGCCGGCCGGTGAGATCGCGGAGCGTGCCGACGCGCTCTCGCAATTCGGCCGGAGCGTCGATCGCCCGGTCGTTGACGTTCAGCCCCACGCCGACGATGTGCCGTCCGTCGGGCAACACTTCGACAAGCACGCCGGCCAACTTTCGCTCGCCGACGAACACATCGTTCGGCCAATGCAACCCTGCGGCATGTTTTTCGGCGCCCGTCGCCAACCGCGGGCCGATCGCCTGGACGATCGCCACGCTCACGGCCAGCGACAAGCATGGCGCCGGCCGTCGGGGGCAGCCATACCGGGCCGGATCGAACAACAGGCTAAACGCCAAACTCTCCCCGCCAGACCACCAGGCATGGCTCTCCCGACCCCGCCCGGCCGTCTGGTAATCGGCGACGATCAGCAGCGGCGTCGTTTCCAGCGGACAGGCCGCGGCGTCGCGAGCCCGATCTTGCGTCGACGGCAAAACAGCGTAGTGCTCTACGTGCAGATGAGGCAGCTCGACGGCGATGCGTTCGACGTCCAGGGAGTTCTGATTCCGTGTATTCATCGTATCGAACGGCTGAAAGGTCTTGGTTGCCCGATCTTAGAAACGCTAACTGAACGACTCTTGGGGGGCCGGGGCCCGCGGCGAAGGGAAGCCCCGAAAACGCGGGAATGACGAAACACCCAATGTCTAATCAATAACGAATGCTTAAATGACGAATGACTAAGGTTTCTCCATGGCGCTGCGAGCAGCGCTGTGATGCCGCGAAAATGAGACGGCATAAAACCGCCGTAAAAAGCCAATTTCAGGCCTTCGTCATTCGTGCTTCGTCATTCGTTATTAATTAGAAATTCGTCATTAGCAATTCGGGCTTCCTCTCTCCGGAGTTTTGGCGACGACGCCTCCAACCCGGCCACGCGCAGTATTGTTAGCGGTTTTCACTCGCGCCTGAGCATCTGCCGCATCTGTTCCCACGTCCGTGTATTGGCAACGTCGGCTTTGGTGAGTCCCGCGCGGTGAGCTTGTAGAATGCCGAACCTTAGGACATCCATGCCCGTCGTGTTGTGGGCGTCGGATGAGATTACGATCGAAACGCCGTGGCGTTTTGCGGCGGCGCAGTTAATGTCGTTCAGATCGAGCCGAGCGGGATTGGAATTGAGTTCCAGAAACTTGCCGTGCCGCTTGGCCGCTTCGAACACCGCTTCCAGATCGACATCGTACGGCCCCCGGCGGCCGATCAGGCGGCCGGTGGGGTGAGCAATGGCGCAGAGGTAAGGATTGGCGATCGCGTCAACGATGCGCCGAGTGATCTGCTCGGATGATTGGTTCTGTCCGTAATGAACGCTGGCTACGATCCAATCGGCTTGAGCCAGCGTGGCGTCGTCGATGTCGAGTCCGCCGCGTTCGAGAATATCGACCTCGCACCCCTTGAGCACGCGAAAGCCGCAGTTCGGCTCGTCGGCCAGAAGCTGGGCGTTGAAGCGATCGACCTCTTCCCACTGCCGCAATAGCCGCGTTGCGTCGAGACCGTTGGCGATGGTGGCCCGTTTGGAATGATCGGTGATGGCAATATAGTGGCGGCCGCGATCGCGAGCCGCGGCGACCATTTCCGCCAGCGAAGCTTTGCCGTCGCTGGCGGTCGTGTGCATATGAAGATCGCCCCGCAAGTCTTCGAGCGCAATCAGCTCGGGCATTGCCCCGGTGGCCGCCCACTCGAATTCCCAGCGGGCTTCGCGCAGCTCTGGCGGTATGACCGGCAAATCGAGCTTGGCATAAATCTCCGCCTCCGTGCGGCCGGCCAGATACTCGAGTTTCGAGACATCGACTGCGCCGCTATCATCGTCAACGTCCTTGGCGACTACTTTGGGCGCGGCGAAAATACCGTATTCGTTAATTCGCATTCCCCGGTCCTTGGCCAGTCCCCGGAGTACGATATTGTGCTGCTTGGAGCCGGTGAAATAGAGCAGCGCGGCGCCGTAGGCCTCGGTCGGCACAATTCGCACATCGACCTGGGGACCGCCGCCCAAACGGACCGACATCTTCGTGTCGCCGCGGCCGAGGACGGTCTGAATCCCGGCGTATTCCGCCAGTCGGTCCATCACCTCGGCCGGATTTTCGGAGTCGACGACGATATCCAAATCGCCGATCGTTTCCTGGCCCCGGCGATAACTGCCCGCCAATTGCATCTGCTTGATGCTCTCGCACGCCCTCAAATGGGCCAGCATCGCTTGAGCGAATACGTCGGCGTCGGCCCAGTAGATTCGCTGAAACTCGGGCGACTGGGCGAGCGTCATGCCGGCCAGGATCGCGGCCTCGGTCTTGCTGCCGAATCCGGCGAGCTCTTGCACCTTGTGCGTCTCGCAGGCGGTCCGCAGTTCATCGAGCGAGCTGACGCCCAACTCGTTGAACAGCCGCGCCGCCTTCTTCGGGCCGAGTCCCGGAATGCGAAGCAGCATGACCGCGCTCGGCGGCACTTGGGCTTTAAGTTCCTCGAGCATCGGCAGACTGCCAGTATTCACCAGCGTGCCGATCTTCGCGGCCAGCTCAGCGCCAATGCCGGTAAAATCGGTCAGCTTCCGCGACGGATCGCGAACGACCCGCTCAAGCGGCTCGCTAAGCTCATTGATCGTGCGGGCGCCATTGCGATAAGCGCGGACCCGAAAAGCGTTGGCGCCCTGAAACTCGAGGATGTCGGCGATCTCGGTAAATGCAGAGGCGATCTCGGAGTTGGTCATGAGAGGATGGCGTGGCGAGTGGCGGGCGAGGCAAGGGAGCCGAATGGCTGAAAACCTTCAAGTATGCAGCTCGACGATGTCTTTGTCGTGCATCACATGGTCGGGTTTGACGACGGCGCCATCGTGGACGCCGTGGCCCCAGATGCGGGCGAATTTTACGTTCGCGGCGAGATCTTTATGGACCAATTCGGCGACCTCTTGCAGCGACTGACCGCGTGGGATTGTGAAGGGGCGATCCATGTCCGCGCTCTTGGCCGTGGGGACCTTCGTGTAAACGCGAACAACGTCGAGCGCCCGAAAAATTGTCGTCCGCAGGTTTTCGAGTCCTTGACCGTGCGCGGCCGAAATCGGGTACTCAGGAAAATCGAGCGGGCAGAGCTCGTGCAATAGCTCAAGACGGTCGGCGGCGCCGGAGTCGTCGATCTTGTTGGGCGCCAGCAGCGTTCGCGTGTAGGAGACGCCGAGATCGTTTTCGTCCAAATGCGACGTAATGCCGAGGCGCGTTTTCGTGCCGCTGAGTCGGTCCAGAAATTCTTGCAACTGCTCGACGCCGTCGTCGCTACCCAGATCCACCAGGAGCACGGCGACATCGGCGCTGCGGATTAGTCCCTGCATGTACGGCTCGAGATAGTCGCGCGTGATAGGCGGCGTGTCGATGAGCTGGACCATCACGTCTTCCCAGATCATCATGCCGGGCAGCGGCGCGCGGGTCGTGAAGGGATACGGCGCCACGTCGGGTTTGGCGCGCGTGAGCGAGGCAACCAGTTGGCTTTTGCCGCTGTTGGGGGCGCCCAAGACGATGGCCGTGCCGGCGCCTTGCCGAAGAATGCGGACGCTGGGCCCCTTTTTGGCCGTTTTGCGCTCGGCCACGAGGTCCTTTTTCGTGCGGCTGATTTTTTGCTTGAGTTCTGACTGAAGCTTCTCGGATGCCTTGTGCTTAGGCATCTCTTTGAACATCACCTCCAGCCAGTGGAGCTCGTCTTCGGTCGTCGCCGCGCGGCGGTATCCCTCTTCGGCCTTGTGATATTGCGGAGTGAGATTTGTCGCCATGCCGCGAGTCTATCGCAGCCATCGCACACCGACTAGTCGCGCAACCGGCGGGTCCTCGGACTCGGCCCGCCGCCCAGCCAGGATTTCCTCGACCGCCGGGTCCCAGAGATAGCGCTCGGATGGCCGTTGGCGTCGCAGGTCGCCGCGACGCCCCGATAATTTGAGGCGCCAATCAACCGGCTGGTGTTGTCGTAGCTATTTTTAAGTACACCCCACTGGGCTCGAACCAGTAACCTTCGGTTCCGTAGACCGATGCTCTATCCAATTGAGCTAGGGGTGCAAGTCCTTGTAGTGTAGTGAGTTATGAAGAAATATCGCTAGACTACACTGCTATGATAATCTTTAATCCCATGATTTCAAGCCGTAACCTGGGTTTGAGGGTATTTCCGACGGCTAGGGCGCGATTACGCTATTCGCTGCCAAGGACGAATTGCCAGCGAGTACTGCATGGCGCCGAATGTCAACAACCACGCGGCGAGCGGGACGTAGAGGAAGGTCCGTGGAATACCCATTAAGAATGGCAATTCCATGCCGCGGGACAAGCGAAACGTAGAAACGGTGTACATCCCCAGCGGAAATACCGCGCCCCAGTACTGCGGGTCATATCGCAGCCGAAACCGTTTGTACACATGCCGCTGTCATGGCGAAATCTCCTCGATTTTTTTGCCGGCCAACATGACCGCCGCGAGATGTTCTCGATGTTTAGCAAAAACTCGCCGCATTGCCAAAACCCTTCGCCGCGCCTGTGGATTGCATAGCAGGTTGGCGGCAAAAAGTACAGCGCCGAGTAACCCTTCATCCTGAATGATCCGCCGAGGCTCCAGGAGTCGCATCGGAGCTTGGTCGTCAGTCTCGACCGAAAACCCGTTGGATTCGAGAAGACCATGCCACTCCGCGGTCGTCAACGGCCGGGTTCCGTGGTTGATAACGGTCGAGAGTTCATTCTGAATCTGGGTTTTGACGCTTTCGGGGAGATCGCTGGGAATCAGGCACAGTTCGTGGATGCCATAGCGGCCACCCAGGGTTAACAATCGGTTCGCTTCGCGAACTATCAGAGACCTCTGCTGGACCATTTGCATCGAAAGCATGGCTTCGCCGTAGACGACGGTGGCCAATCCGTTGGGCAGGCACGTTTTTTCCGCCAAGCCCACGAAGCAGCGTTGCTCGGAACCGCGGAGAAACTTCCGTACGAATGCCGCCGCGTCCTTATTGCGCTCGATCGCCGTGTAGCTAGCCGGATTCTTGGAGAGAGCAAGCCGTGCGGTTTGTCCGAGGCCCGGCGCAAATTCGACGACCGCATCGGACGGTTGGATATTCAAGGCCTCGATCATCCGGCCGGTCAATTGCCGTCCTCCCGGACGCAGGACTCGTTTTCCCAAGCGCGCCAGCAGCCAATGGCCGGGCATCTTGCCCGCCTTGAATTCCTCTCCCGGCAGCGGCGTTGATTGGGGGGCTGTCATCACTGTCTCGGATACCTTCATTGAGCCGCGGTCCTTCCTTGAGACCGATTGTAGAGGATCGTCTCAGACGCAGGTTTGCTCGATCATTTTGATTTGCAAGATTTTTTTGGTCGGCGACTCGCAAGGCGGATGGCTGTTGGTCGGCGCCGCGAGGACCTTGGCCAACATCGTTTCTAGAAATGCGTTTTCGACCATTGCCAGGGCCCTGGACGGCGCAGGTTACCCGGCGGCAACCGCAAGCTCTGCAGCCTGTGCCTGGGGATCATGGACCGGATGGGCGTGCGGCTGGATCACATCGACAATGCCGAAATGCATCTGGCTTGCCTCTGCGCTTGAGAGAAGGGGACAGTCCCCGGCGGTTTTGTGAGCAATTCTTAAGGCAGGACAAACGCGCGTGTCCCGTGCTCTCCCGGATCGAAACCGCAGGCCAAAATTTGCTTCGACTCGAAGTCGCAATAGTGGGCTTTCCAGGCCCGGGGCGTGATCTCCGTATAGAACAGCGCCGGGTTGGCGTCCGCGAACTCTTTGTGGAACGGATCGCTCAAGAGCACGAACAAATTGTCGGGATCGGGCCAGCCGTCGCGAGTGCCAACCGTATGGTTGCCGGCCGCGATTTCGGCGTCAAAGACTTGCCGAAGTTGGGGACAAAGGCGATCGATATGGCTTTGGTCGATGATGTTTTGCACAACACCATCCTAGCAGTCGCGAGCCATGAAATGGTTTTAATTCCCCGCGGACGCTGAATTTAGGCGGAAAGGCTGATGCCAAGCACCGGCCACCGAATGCAACGCGAAAGCCATTCGACGTCGTTTCTCCAAGGCCTGGACGCTAGCAACGGATTGAATGAGACAGTGAGGGTCTGACTTGCGCAAATCGTTCGGAATTGGTCACCGAATCGTGGACTTCCGGGGGGCGCCCCACTACGATGAACTATCGTTCGTTGCCTATCTCGAATACACGGCTACGCTGTCCCCGCGATGTTGGGGGGCGCATGCCTTCGCACTTTTTTGACAGCATGGCCACCGTTTATTCGATCGCGTTTGCTGTCGTGGGAATAATTCTGGCGCATGCATGCACGCTGATATGGGCTGCGCTGCTCTTGCCTGGACCGACTGAGCGAGCCCGCAAGCGGCTCGAGTCGCGTCCGTTGGTTTGTTTTTTTATAGGACTAGTTGGCTGTCTAGTTACGATCGCGGTAATGCTACTTTACTTGCGATTCCGCGATGTTCAAATTCAGTGGTTGTCGCAGGCGCTGGATTATTTAAAAGACCACATTCACGCGCCGCGGTTCTATAACGACGCCTGGGTGATCGTAAACGACGTGGCGTATCTTTTCGCCGCTCCGGCAATGGCCGGTTTGATCGTCGGCGGCGCCGCGTTTTCGATGTTGTTTGCCGTCCGAGCTCGGCCGATGATGCGCGAGGATCGTCCGCTGGCCGGTCTTGCCTACGGGGCGATATGCACCAGCGCGGCGTATTTCCTACCGATGGTCGGCTGGTTTGTGTTCCTGCCCATCGTGGGGCTGATGTCGGTAGGCGCCGGCTTGTGGGGAATCCTGAGCCGTGGAGATCCGCGAAGCCTGAGTAGCGGCGCCGTCGCCAATCGCGAAGAACATTCGCGCGCAGGTCGATGACAAAACTTTCACGGCGACAATTTGGTCGATGGGCGGCCGCGGCAACCGGCGCGATCTCGCTCGGCGGCTGCGCTCCCTGGGAATATGCCGATCCCCAGCATGGCCTCGATCGACTCGCCGCCCACGACGGGGCGCCGACCCCGCTCGAATCCCGCGTGCTCAATCGACTTGGCTACGGCCCTCGGCCCGGCGACCTCGCGCGTCTGCGATCCATCAGCGTCGAGGCTTGGATCGATCGCCAACTGCATCCCGAGTCGATCGCCGAATCTCCCGAATTACTGGCCGCGCTCGGTCGATTGGAGACGTTGAATTTATCACCCGAGGAAGCGCGGGACCGAGAGGTGGAATGGGAACCGGATAGCTCCGTCACTCCCATTTGGCGAAAGGTGGTCAAGTTTGGCAAAGGTCGCCGGACGATCCCGGGTTCCGTGATGGAGCAACTGGCGCAGGCCACCATTTTGCGGGCGGCGTACAGCGAGCGGGCGCTTCAAGAGGTGATGGTCGAATTTTGGAGCGATCACTTCAGCATCAATCAAATCCGCGGAGAGTGCCGCTGGCTCAAGCCGGCCGACGATCGCCAGATGCGGCAATTCGCGCTCGGCCGATTCCGCGACTTGCTGGGGGCATCGGCCCATAGCGCGGCGATGATGGCTTATCTCGATAACGCCGAAAATCGCAAAATGAACGGCGCCACCGGAGGCCGACCCAATGAAAACTACGCCCGCGAATTGCTCGAACTTCATACGCTCGAGGATACCTCGGCCTATACGCTGGAGGACATTCAAGAGGTTGCCCGGGCGCTGACCGGTTGGATGATTGGCCGGTCCGCTGACGACTCCTGGGGTGAGTTTACGTTTCGCGCCGCCGATCACGACGACGATGAAAAGCAGATTCTCGGCATGCGATTCGCCGCCGGCGGAGGGCAGCAAGATGGGGAAAAGTTACTGGATCTTCTTGCCGCTCATCGGCTCACGGCGCGAGCGATCGCAGGAAAGCTTTGCTATCGGTTTTTGGGCGTCGTACCCGAGCCGCTTCGAGAACGACTCGCGATTGTGTTCCTAGAGTCGGAGGGCGATATTCGCGCGGTGCTGGGGGAGCTACTGCAAAGCGATGAATTTCGCACGAGTCCGGAACCGGCGTTTCGGCGGCCCTTTCAATTCGCGATTTCCGCGATGCGAGCGTTGGGGGCTCGCACGTCCGGCGCCGCGATCGTCGCCTATCTGGAAAAAATGGGCCAGCGGCCCTTTGGTCATGCACAGCCTGACGGGTATCCGACTCGTCCTGAGTCTTGGACCGCCGGTTTGACCTCTCGCTGGAGTTTTGCGATCGATTTGGCTCGCAATCAAATCGACGAGACATGGATCAATTTGGAAGCGCTCGAGCGGGCGACAAGCGGAATGGGCGCAATGAAAGTTTCAAGATTGCTTGCCGACAGCGTGCTGCCGGTGAGCTTGACCGACGAAGAACTTAAGTCGCTCGGCCGCGTTGTCCAACAGCCCGTGGAACCGCTCCCGCAGTGCTTGGCCCTACTGCTCATGTCGCCGCAGTTTCAATGGTGTTGAGAGTTTTTTGATCGGGTGTAGTTTCTCCCCGGGAAAAGCCATATCCCGGTTCAATCGCATGCCACTTCAACCTGCACGGCCGGTTTCCAGCAATCGCGACCGTCTGCTGTTTCGTCCGCGAGTCGGGCCAAGCGGCGACGTGTTGGTTGTGATCTTTCTGCGCGGCGGAATGGATGGCCTGTACACCGTTCCACCCTTTGGCGATCCGAATTTCGCCGCATTGCGCAATTCAATGGGCTCCGTCGAACCCGCGCGGGGCGGTCTGCGAAAAGTTGTTCCAAGCTACGACGCGGTCGCAAGCGGCCTGATCGATCTCGACGGCTATTTTGGCTTGCATCCGCTGTTTGCGCCGCTGGAATCACTTTTCCGGCAGAAACAGTTGGCGATCGTGCAAGCCGCGGGACTGAGCGTGCCGATATTATCGCATTTCGAGGCCACCGACGCGATCGAACAGGGGCTCGTAGGTCCCGGCGCCCACGATGGCTGGATCGCCCGGCATTTGAATGTCGACGTGCAATCGAATGTTTCGCCGCTGCGCGCGATTGCCATGGACCTCACGTTGCCGATGGCGCTGCGGGGGACGACGGCTCACGCCGTGGATTCGCTAGCCGACTTTCGCCTGGAGACACCGGGAGGTTGGGATCCGCAGTTTTTTCATTCGCTTCGCGCGCTGTACCAAGGTGGGTCCGATCTGGTCTCGACTTCGGGACGGGCCACGCTCGCAACTTATACGACCGTCCAGCGACTCGCGAAATCTCCGAGCAAGCCGGAAAACGGCGCCGAGTATCCGGTCGACCAATTCGGCTCCCGTTTGACCCAGGTCGCGCAAATCATCAAGGCCGAGATCGGGCTGGAAGCGGCCGTGATCGGGCTCGGCGATTGGGATAGCCACGTCGGTCAGGTGGATATGCTGGCCGGGCCCATGCAAAGCTTGGCCGAGGGGATGCAAAATCTCGTGCGCGATCTCGGTGACCGCATGCGCCGCGTGACCGTGCTCGTGATGTCCGAGTTTGGCCGGCGCGCCGCGCCGAATGAAGGCGGCGGCACCGACCACGGCCGCGGAACGGCGATGTTTGTCGTGGGCGGAGGCATCCGCGGTGGCAAAGTCTATGGCCAGTGGCCTGGCCTGGGCGCCGACCAGCTCGACGACCAAGGCAATCTGCGAGTGACGACCGATTATCGCGCCGTGCTCGCCGAGATCGTCGAGAAGCGGCTGAACAACGGCGCGATCGATCGCGTTTTCCCCGGCTTTGTGCCTCGCTATTTGAATCTTACCGCGTAGCCATGATGCCGCGTCACGCTCTCGAAGACATCTTGGCCGCCAGTTGGCCGCCGGAGCGCTGGCAAGATTTTTCCGTGATCGTCGCCGTTTCAGGCGGCGCGGATAGCGTGGCGCTGTTGAGAGCATTGTCTGCGCTCAAGACGGGCGGCGCCGGGCGATTGATCGTCGGCCATTTCAATCACGGTTTGCGGCCCGAAGCAGCGGACGACGCGGCGTTTGTGGCGAAATTGGCTGATCGGCTTTCGTTGCCCATTGAGATTGGCGCTGGTGATACAGAGTCATTAGCCACGTCAGTCGGCGATGGCATCGAAGCGGCGGCTCGAGAGCAGCGTTACCATTTTTTGCAAATGGCCGCCGAGCGACTGGGCGCCCGCTATGTTGTGACGGCCCATACGGCCGACGACCAGGCGGAGACGATCATTCATCGCATTCTTCGCGGCACGTCCGTCGCGGGCTTGGCCGGCATGCATCGCGCCCGGCAGCTTGGTGACGCCGTCACGTTGCTTCGGCCGCTGCTCGACGCGCGGCGGTCCGGTTTGCGGTTGTATCTCAACGATCTGCAACAGGACTTTCGAGAAGACGCATCCAACGCCAATCGCGAATTCACTCGCAACCGGATCCGCCACGATCTACTGCCGCGATTGGCTGGCGATTTCAACCGCGATGTCGTCGCGGCGCTAGTTCGACTCGGCGAGACGGCCCGCGACGCGCAGCAAGTGATCGAAGCCCGCGCGGCCGAGTTGCTCGATCGCTGCCTGACGCCGATTCACGGTGATAGCGCGCCGGCGCCGGACGCGATTCTCGATTGCCGCCCGCTCGCCGGCGAAGCACGACACTTGGTGCGTGAAGTTTTCGTGGTTCTCTGGCGGCGCCAGAGTTGGCCGCGGCAGTCGATGGGTTTTGAGCAGTGGAATTTACTCGCCGACATGGCCCTCGGCCCGCCAACACAGCCCGACGCGAGCCGCACATTCCCCGGCGCGGTTCTCGCGCAAAAAACAAGCGAGCAGCTTTCGTTCGCTCGCTTGTCGTGATCCGCACTTCCACATCACCGGGCCGGCGTGCCGTGTTGAGTCGCTAATATTCGGTGGGCCCTTGTTCCCCCGTGATGTGAACAGTTTTATATCCGCCCTTCATCGCGAAGTAGATGACCAAGCCCAGGAATAGAACCGCCATTGTCGCGGGAATCGCCGCCGTGACCCTGAGAGCCCAACGTCCCCCGTATAAAAGGGCAGCGAAAACGTAAGGCTTGTCGGATTCTTCTTGAACCGTTAGCGGTTTCTTATCGTCGACCTTGGATTGCAAATCGCCGACCTTCTTGCCATCCAGGCCCGAAATTTCCGGAAAAACCAAGAAGCGATTCTTCTCGGGTGATACATAACGGGCGTAAGTTTCGGGCGATGCCTGCTTGAGCTGGTTCGAAGCAAAATAGTCCTGCTCGTAGCCAATGCCGGGGCCGCCTAACAGGCCGGCGGAAAGCATCCCAATTCCCCCCATTGTCCCCATTGCCAACGCGCCTCCTTTGGGAAATCGCTCGCCCACGACTCCCAACATCGTCGGCCACAAGAATGTTTTTCCCAAGCCGTAAATGGTGCCGGCGAAAAACATCATTGCGACTCCATCGCTAGTTCCCAACAGCGTCAATCCGATGCAACCCAAAATAGCGCTCACTGTAAGCAATCCGAACGGATTGATGCGTTCGACAATCGGCCCCGCGAAGAATCGCAAGACGAACATCAATGTCGAAGTGTAAACGAAGAGAAGCAATGCCTTCTCCGCGATCACGTTTTGCGTAATATTCGAAATCCAACTATCGGTGCCCAATTCGACATAGCCAACCATGGCATGGATAAGCAACAGCAGGAGCAGCAGCGGCGAAAGGAATTGGGCCGCCATTTGACCGAAACTGACACCAGCCACGCGCGCTTCGGACAATGGGAATTTCTCGCGAAGCGTAATGGTCCCATAGGCGAGCGTCGGAATGAGGAATAGCGCCATCAGCACTTCCCAGCGCACATGGTTGATCGCGGCCTTGTCTCCGGCGAAGGCATAGGCGACCAAGCCGCCGATCACAAGCCCGGCCGGCCAGCCCGCGTGCAAGATATTGAGGTAGTGAGTCTTTCGGTTGGGATAGAGGGTCGCTACTAGGGGGTTGATGACAGCTTCGCAGAGCCCGTTGCCCAGCGCGAACATAAACATACCGACATAGAGGCACCAATAGGTCGCATTCTTGGCTCCACTCGGATCGCTTTGAACCATCGAGTTATAAATAGGAGTCGCGGCGAGCGTCACGATCGCGGAGGCGACGTGGAGCAAAAAGGCGCCCGCGAGCAGCGGCTTATAACCGAGCCGATCGGCGAACATGCTGCACACGATAATCGTCACGCCGAAGCCGACCAGTCCGCCACCCGTAATTGTCCCTAGGTCGGTTTTCGTGAAACCGAAATTCGAACCCCAGTCGACTAGGATGCCCGCCCGGATGCCGAAGCCCATTCCGGCGGCGATCAGCGTCATAAAGCTGGCGATGAAAATGTTGCGGTGGCTAGTTTGACCATCCATTCGAGGAGTCTCCGCTTCCAAATTAGATGTAAGCAATTGAGCCGAAATCGGAACGGAATCGGCTGGGGCTGTGCCTGGGCAGAATTTGTGCGGCGCGAACGCGCCTGACGCGGGAGCGCACTTGGGTTTGAGTATACAAGCGGCCGCGCGGAAGTAAAGCAAGGGAAAACGGCGAATTGGGGCAGTTTTTCCAGCGCCCGTCGGCACATCCGGCGCGATGCGCAAAGCTCGCCAACCGGTTGCACGAACAGATGCGATCGCGGGCGCCAGCAAACGCCCGGCCGCCGATTAACCTGCATTGACCCAAAACTCTGCCCCGCTTACCATTCCCCCCTCTTTGTCCATTGAGGCGCCGGTTGTCCATGCGCACAGGTCGATCCAGCGTTTCGTTTTGGGCGATCCTAGCGATCGCTTTGATCGCGCGGTTGGCGGTGGGCGCTTGGTGGCAAAGCCGGTTGCCGGATGGGGAGCGATTTGGATTTGGAGATAGCGATTCGTATTGGGCGCTCGCCCGGAGCGTGGCTGAAGGACGACCTTATGAATACGGCTCGCCGCCGGCACGGGTGTTTCGGACGCCCGGTTATCCGATCGTGCTCGCTCCGCTGTTTTGGATCGGGGGAGACAATCCGCCGGCAGCGTTTGGATACGCATTAAGCGCGGTGCTCGGCACGTTGGCCGTGGGAGGTGTGTATTGGCTCTCGCGAATGATGTTCGACGCCCAGACCGGGCGATTAGCCGCGCTGCTGGCGGCGCTCTATCCTGGCGCGATCGCCCAAGGCGCCCTCGTGCTCAGCGAAGCGTCGTTCTGCCCCTTGATGCTCGCCCAACTGCTGCTGTGGACAATGGCGGATCAAACACCGTCTTCAGCGCGCCGCCGCTGGTTGTTATTGTCGACGGGAATCCTCGCCGGGCTAGCGTCGCTCACGCGCCCCAGTTGGCTGTTATTTACTCCCATCGCAGCCGTCCTATCGCTCGTTGTCCCGCAGCCGCAATTTCCGACCCGCCACTCGCCACGCGCCACCCGCCACGCTTCCCGCCTTCTCGACGTCGCCCTCGTCCTGATCGGTCTCACTGCGGCCATGTCCCCCTGGTGGATTCGCAACTTTCAAGTCACGGGACATTCCGTGCCGACCACGCTTCAAGTGGGCGCCAGTTTGTACGACGGGCTGAATCCCCAGGCGGACGGGAGCAGCGAGATGTCTTTCGTCGATCGATTTGTGCCGGCCGAGCGCCAATCGGAGGCGGACGCGATCGCTCGCGGAGCGCCGCCGGCAGACACGTTCGAATATCGGCTCGATCAGCGGATGCGGCAGGCGGCGATCGATTGGGCTGCCGACCATCCCCTGCGAGCCGTTCAGCTAGCCGGCATCAAGCTGCTCCGAACTTGGAACATCTGGCCGAACGAGCCCGGCTTAAGATCGTGGCCGCTGCGACTGGCCGTTGCGCTGACGTACGTTCCACTTTTGATCACAGGCATTTGCGGCGCCGTGGTGTTCACTCGCCGACCGCCGCCGCTAGTGGACCCAGATGTTACGGCGCAGCAGGATGCCGCGGCCATGTACTCCCGACTCCCGACTCCCGTCTCCCGACTTGTCGCATCCCGCCTGGCCCCCGTCCTCTGCTGGCTCCCGGCGGTTTACTTCAGCCTGCTGCACATGGTCTTCGTCGGTTCGATCCGGTATCGCGAGCCGGCGATGTTGTGCCTGATCGTCCTCGCCGCCGGCGCGGTCGATTATATGTGGCGATTGACGGGACGTGGCACGAGCGCCACGGCTAAAGCGGAACCCGCAATCCCCGGATCTCTAACATTTCGCCTCTCCCCTTGAAAGAAGTCGTCAATACCTGCTGGTTCGTCTTTAAGTGGGGCGCCCTCGCCGCGCTGATGGCTGGCGTTGCGCTGGGACTCTATTTCTACAGCCGGGTCAACGACGAAATTCGCAAACAGGTCCAGGCCAAGCTCCAAGGGCATTACAAGAATTTGGTCGTCACCGTTCGCTCGGCTCAGCTCGTTGATGGCGAGGGAATCGAAGTCCGCGGTCTGACGCTCGTCGATCCCAATGCCACGGGCCCGCAGGCGGAACTGGCCTATTTCGACGAGCTGATCCTCTTTTGTCAAACGAGCCTGCCCGAGTTGATGAAAGGGGAGCCGAAGATCACGCACGGCCTGATCCGCCGGCCGACGTTGCACTCGACTCGCCGTCCCGACGGAACCTGGAGCGCGATGCATCTCCTACCGATTCCGAAATTCGGCCCCAAGCCGCTGCCGGTCACGATCGAGAACGGCACGTTCGAGTTCTTCGACCCGCTCAAGAACCCGACCAGCACCGTCACGCTCCGCGATATCAATATGCAGACGGAGGTCACTCCGGCCGAACGGCCTGGCGAGTGGAACACCGAGCTCCGCGGCTACTTGGGCGGCGATCATTTTCAGCGGATCGAGTTCGCCGGCAAAATCGGCCCCGACTTCAAAGGCATGAGCTTCGAGGGCACGCTGTCGGGCCTCGACTTCTCGCCTGAGTTCCGCGATTCGCTGCCGGCCGACTTGACCAATCGACTGGCCGTCCTGGCGCCAATGCGCGGCCAAGCCCGAATCGAATTCCGCGGCCACGACAATCCGGGCGGCGCCGTGCCGGTGATCTTTCAGGTCAAAGGCCAACTCTCGAGCGGCCGATTCGACGATCCGCGGTTACCGTATCCGCTGACCGACATGAAGGTCGATTTCCGAGCCGACAACCAAGGGCTCGTCGTCGAGGATCTCACGGCCCGCGCCGGACAGGCGTCTCTTCACGCGGCCGGCGAGATCCAGGGTTACCGCGCCGGCGCGCCGTTGAGAATCAGAGCCCATACCGAGCACCTGCTTATCGGTCGGCAATGGGAATCCGTGCTGCCGGAAAAACTGCTCGACGAGTGGCGAAAATTTCTCCCGGCCGGCGAGATCAACGCCGATCTGGCGCTCTCGTTCGACGGCAAGTCGTGGCGGCCCGATCTGACCGTGCAGTGTCTCAACGTCTCGGGCACGTTCTTCAAATTTCCGTATCGTCTCGATCGCGGATCGGGAACGCTGCGGCTCGTCGATGGACACGCCACGATCGATATGACGGCCTATGCCGCCGGTCAACGGGTCGCGATCACCGGCCGTTTCGAGAATCCGGGCGAGCACTATACCGGCGATCTCGATGTACGCGGGGACAATGTGCCGTTCGACGAAAATCTGTTTTCGGCGATTCAGGAGAAGCCGCGCGAGGTAATCCGGGCCCTCAATCCCTCCGGCACGTTCAACTTCGTGATGAAATCGCATCGCGAGGACACGAGCCGGCCGCCCGTGCTCAGCCTGTGGCTGAACCTCAATCGGGCCTCGGTCCGATACGACAAATTCCCATATCCGATCAACAATATTGTCGGCACGGTAGTGATGGTCGACAATCACTGGACGTTCCGCGAGCTCGAGGGGACCAACGGCCCGGGTCACATCCATTGCCAAGGCTTCTTGAACCCGGTGGCCGACGGCACGGAGTTGTCGCTGCAGTTCAACGCCACCAGCGTGCCGCTTCAAGAGGATCTTCGCGATTCGCTTCCGCCGTCGGCGCAGCGGGTGTGGAATCAATTGAAGCCTCAGGGCGCCATCCATCTCACGTCCGACGTGCATTTCCTCTCGGCCGAAAAAAAGCCCGACGTGCGGTTTCGCGCCGAGCCGGTCGACGAGACGACTTCGATCGCGCCGGTTTTCTTCCCGTATCGCCTGGAAAAACTCCGCGGCGCGATGTCCTATCGCGAGGGGCACATCGACCTGGAAAACATCCGAGCCGTCCACGATCGCACGCCGCTCGAAGCCTCCGGGTTCTGCAACTTCGACGGCGCCGGCAACTGGAATCTGAAATTCGAGCGGTTCGTCGTCGACCGCCTCCGGGCCGATCGCGATCTAATGGCCGCGCTCAGTGGGCGAATCAAAAAGAATGTGACCGATCTGAATCCGATGGGCGCCATGAATATTTCCGGCTCGGTCGAATTCGCGGCGGCGGCCGATACGACCAAGCCCGTGCAAACCAAATGGAACGTGAACGTCGTCACGAACCAAGCGTCGGTGGGCCAGTCCGTTCGGCTAGAAAACTTGAACGGCAATATTCGGTTGATCGGCGACTGGGACGGCGAAAAAGTGCGCTGCGGTGGGCAGGCCTCGATCGATTCGGTGACGTTCAAGGATTTCCAATTCACGCAGGTCAAAGGGCCGTTGTATTTCGACAATCGGCAAGTGATTTTTGGGGCCGGGGCGCCGCGACCGGCCAATGGCCCCCCGCCACCGCATGTCACGGCCTCACTGTACGGTGGCGGCGCGCAATTGGATTGCGCGCTTGTGCTGGGCGATAAATCGACGTTTTCGCTCCAGGCCCTGCTGACCGATGGCGACCTCAAGCGGTTCGCTCACGAATTCGCGCCGGGCAAACAAAAGCTCGACGGCAAAGTGCTCGCGAGCATCAATCTCGGCGGCGACACGAGCGGCGTGCATTCGCTGTTGGGACGTGGCGAAATCCGACTTTCGCAGGCCGATATTTACGAGCTGCCCTTCATGGTCTCGCTGCTGAAACTGTTGAGCGTCAAGACACCCGACTCGACGGCCTTCACCAACAGCACGATCAAATATCGGATCGAAGGGGACCACATGTATCTGGACAACGTGGCCTTCAACGGCGACGCGATCAGCCTCGAAGGCAGCGGCCAGATGGGATTCGACTTGGGCATCGATCTGAAATTCCACTCGCTGGTCGGCCGCAGCGACTGGCAACTGCCGGTCCTCAAGAATGTCATGGGCGCCGCCAGCCGGCAGCTCATGCAAATCAGCGTCACCGGCAGCCTGAGCGATCCCAAGATGACGCGAACCGTGCTGCCGGCGGTGAGCAAAGCGCTAGAGTACCGCGCGGCGCCCCGTTGACATTTCAGACGGCGGATTACATAGCTACGGCATCCTGCCACGCCGTCTTGCTCAGAGGCTTGGCGCGACAATGTGAATGGCGAGTGACGGCGCCTTACCCGCCACCCGCCACCCGCCACCCGCCACTCGCCACTCGCCACTCCCGCCTACCGAATCATCGTCTCAAAGCCCCGGCCGCGAAGCGTGCTGGCGATTCCGGCGGCATCGCTATAGGCGCCGTAGTTCGCGTACAGCGTCCATGGCGACACGCTGTTGGCCCGAAACAGCACGCTCACCGTTGACGGAACGATGATCGGATTCAGCACCACCCGATCTTGCAGCACGACGTTGTGGTAGTAGTGCGGCCCGTAGTAATAGCTCGGGTAATACCAGTGGGCCTGGGCATTCGTCGCGGCGCCTAACGTCAGGGCCAACACCAAAGCCGAAGTCGCGGAAATCACCACCTTAGTAACGCGGGACATGAGAAGCTCCTTTTGCTGCCGAAGCAGCGGTCATGGGGATGAAAAATCAAGGGAGGGAACCACGAGGTCACAAAGACGAGCTCGTTCTTCGTGGAGAGCGGGGAGCGTCAGCTCCCTGTCCCACGGCCGCGATTTTGGGCTTCGTCGCGTCTCGGTGACTTCGTGGTTCAAATGCCTCTACTGCTCAATTGCCGAATAGAGAGCTGACCCGACACGCCCTGCAAAAAAATCGCGACTACTCCCAAAACCGGGCAACGGGAATAGAACAGTTGCGTCCTAACTAACTGCCGCCTACCATAAAGACGTCCAATCCAGTCAACCTGCAAAGTCAGATCGTGCGGACTTATTCCCTTGGACTCAAAGCAGTTACCGCATTTTCTCGCGACTGCCCGCACGCCGGGCGGGAATAAACAATCGTTGATAGCACGAAGGTTAGTTCAGGGCGGCGAGCGCTAGGCGCGCCGAAGCACGCTCTGGGCTCAAGGGGCGGAAAAAGCCATGGCCACTCAAGCGGCGGCCAGATACGCACAGGGAGCGCCCAACTTGGCTTTGGCGCAGGCCGATTTTGATCGCTGGGTCACGGAGCATGGACCCGCTTTGTACCGGACGGCCTATCGCATGGTCGGCGACCGGCACGAGGCGGAGGATATCCTGCAAGACACCTTCCGTTCGGCTTGGAAGAGCCGGCGACTGTTCGACGTCGGTCGAGGAGAACGAGCTTGGCTCGCCTCAATTTTGCGACGTCGAGTCGTCGATCATTGGCGTCGCGGCGTGGGCGATAGCTTCCGTCTGGTGGACAACAAACTGGAGGTCGGCGCCGACGCCTCGGACCCGCTGGCGAACGAATACTCCGACGAAATGCAGCAGGCGCTGCAGTCGCTGCCCAACGAACTCAAGGAGACACTCCTGCTGGTGGTCGTCGGCGAACTGACGCATCAAGAGGCGGCCGACACCTTGGGTGTGCCGCTGGGCACGGTGCTCTCGCGAGTCAGCCGCGCCCGCAATAAACTGCGAGACGTGCTGCTGGCGCAGGCTAATAGTAATAAGAAGCTGGCGAGGTGAGGGCTGGTTTGGTCTTGAACGAACGGCTGATCGCGTCGCGAGCGAACGCGGCTAAGGTACTTGTGACGAATCTTAAATCCGAAATTTGCGTTTCCTTCCGTGGCCAATAACGATCTAACCTGGATTGACCAGCAGTTGCGCGATGTCGCCGTGCCGGCCCATGCGCTGGACCGGCTTCGCGAGATCGCCGCGCTCGGGGATCGGGAGTTGGATCATCTGATCCGCGCCCAGCCACTGCCGGCTGGCGTGATGGATCGGCTGCGCGTTATTGGAACTCAGGCCGATGTGGAAGTCGACCAGGAACTCCAGCATGTCGGGCTCCCGGACGGTTTGATTCCCCGGCTGCGTCGCGGCATGAAATGGCAAGTCTGGCGGACGTGGCTGGCGCAAGTCGCCGTCGCGGCGTCGCTCATGCTCGCCCTCGGCGGCAGCATTTATTTGCTGGGCACGACCATGCAGCCGCTGGGAGCGGTCGGCGACCCCCATAACAACGTGGTCCAAGCCACTCCAGGCGCCCGCGACGCAATCCCGCCGTCCGTCGTGCCGGCGCCGGGGATCAACGGCGGGAAATCGTCTGTCGTTGTTGTGCCGACGCCTCATCCGGCGCCGCTAACGCCGGTGCCCAGCCCGAATGAGTCGATTGTCGTCACGCCGATCAACTCGCCCAAGACAGCAAATCATTCGACGTCCGACAACGATCCGGTTCCGGACAACCGACCGCCCGGCGTCGACGTCTTGTCGCAGATGTACAGCCAGACGCCCGATCTCAGGGTCATCCCCTCACTCGCGCCTCATGGCGTGAGCGGTCCGCGGGTGCGCGGTTACGATCTGATGTTCGAGCAAGTTCATGGCGTGCATCCGGCCGTTCAACCAGCCAAAAATTCGCTTCTGCGCGAAAGTCGCGTACCGATCTGGACCGCCACTTCGAGTTACGAAGCGACTTGGCGGGCGATCCGGTCCCGGCAGCCGCTCATTGCATCGCAAGTGCGCGTCGAGGATTTTCTGGCGGCCATGGATTACGACTTCCCGCCGCCACAAAGCGGTGAGTTGGCCCTGCGCACTGCCGGCGGGCCGTACCCGTTCGCCTGGGCTCAGCCCACTCAGAGCCTGTTGCAAATCGGCGCGCAGGCCGGCAAGTTCCATCGTGGACTCGATGTCGGCGTGCATCTGACGTTGGCCGTCGACGCTTCGGCCGAAATGCTTTCGGGAGGGCGATGGGATGTCGCCCGGCGGTCGATCGCCGACTTAGCCGAGCAGATGACTTCCAAGGACCGGCTGACGATCGTTGTTTTCGACGGCGCCGCCAAAATGATCGCCCAATACGCCGATCGACAGGCCGTAGTTAGCGACATTATCCCGAAACTCAATGGGCTTGCCCCACGAGGCGTAGCCGATGTAGCAGTCGGCCTTGAGTTGGCCGCGCCCTTGTCCTATGCCAAGCCGCCGGCCGCGCAAGTCGATGACGACGCGCCGGCCCGATCCAATCGGCTGGTGCTGCTGACCGACGGACTGATTCGCGTCGATTCGGCCACGCTCGCTCGATCCAAGAAGCTGCTCGCCCCGGCGCTCGCGGCTGGCGTGGCCTTGGAAGTCATCGACGTCCGGGCCGACGTGGTCGCCAATCCGCAGCTTCGCGAACTGGCCCAGGTGGCTTCGGTCGAGGTCCGACACGCGCCGACGCTGCACGACCTCAACGGGCGGCTTCGCGCGGCGATCGCTGGGCGCAACCAGGTCGTCGCTGATAGCGTCAGCCTGAAGGTCAATTTCAATCCCGAGGCGGTGGAAAGTTATCGCTTGATCGGCCACGACGCGACATCCATCGCCGGCTTGGAGCCGGGGCAGTTGGAAGGCGAACTCCGGGCCGAGGAGGCCGCCACGGCCCTGTATGTCGTCGAGCTCAAGCCGGACGGCTCGGACGACGTGGCCACGGTCGAGCTTTCGTGGCGCGAGCCGGGCAGCGAACAAGTTCACCGAATCAAGCAGCCGGTCGGTCGATTGCAATTCGCCCCATCCTGGATGGAGACGCCGCTGTCGTTGCAAACGGCGGCCATCGCAGCCGAAACGGCCGAGATTCTCCGAGGCTCGTATTATCTGCAAAACGTGCCCCGAGCGCTCGACCAGGTCGCCGACCTCGCGCGGCAAGCCAACCCCGCCTTGCAAAATCGCGCGAGCTTCTTCCAACTCAAGTCGCTCATCGACGCCGCTCGGGCCGCGAGGATCTCTGGTCCTGCCCGCGGGGCTTAGAGGCAATATTCCCCCTCTCCATTGGGTTTGAACCGGGTGAGGGGCCTTTCGGCTGACAGCTCATGCGGCGTTTGAGTTCTCGTGCCGATTGGTTTACGATCAGTTAGTAGGCCGATGGCAAACGCGGCAATCGACCGCGTTCCACTTCCTGACGCCAATTCGTGCCTCCGTATCATTCGAATTTTTCGTGGAGCGATTTACCGATGCGCCGTTTCTCGTTCTTGGCTACGCCAATTGTCACGCTTGCAATCTGCTTGATCGGCGACGCGCCGGTCCGCGCTCAAAACAGCAAATTTTCCGATCGAATCAAAATACACTCATCGGATAAAAGCGTCCTCTGCGACATTGAAAGCCTTGGAAAGGATCAATTCAGCGTTGCGACGGACGAGGGTACTAAGACAATTAATGTCAGCGATATCGAATCGATCGTTTTCGGCCGCGAACCTCCCAAGATGCGCGAAGCCCGCAAGAGCGGGTCCGATGGGGACTACGAGAAGGCGCTCAAGGAACTAGAAGAGGTAAAGCCTGACGATTTGGATCGAGATGTCGTGCGGAACGATCTGTCTTATCTCCGGGCCTTGTTCTCCGCTCGCCTGATGCTGTCGGGTGGCGGATCCGGCGAAGAGGAAGAAGCCGGCGCCGATCCGGCCGTCGCGGCCAAGAAAGCCGCAGAGGAGACGATTGTGGTCGCCACCAAGATGCTCGACTATCTCAAGCAAAACCCGACGTCGTTTCATTATTACGAAGCGAACGAAGTCATCGGCGACCTGATGACCTCGATCGGCCGGTTCGACAGTTCGCAGAAATTCTACGACAAGCTGGCCGAATCGCCGGACGCCGCTTACAAGGCTCGCGCGAATCTACTTCGCGGCCGGGTGACGCTGGCCTCGGGTAAATACGACGACGCGATGAAGGCCTTCGACGGCGTGCTGGCCAATCCGGCCAAGGGCAAGCTCGGCGCGCAGCAAGCGGTCGAAGCCAAGATCGGCCGCACCTACAGCCTCGCCGGATCGGGCAAAGTCGCCGAAGCAATCAAGACGCTGCAAGAGATCATCGCCTCGGCCGACGACGGCGACATCGAACTCCTGGGCCGGGCCTATAACGCGCTGGGCAACTGCTACCGCAAGCAAAAAGACGGCAAGCAAGCCCTCTGGGCTTATCTGCGAACTGACCTGCTCTATAGCACCGTCGCCGATGTCCACGCCGAAGCGCTGGCGAATCTGACAACGCTTTGGGCCGACGCCAAACATCCCGAGCGGGCGCTGGAGGCCAAAAATGCCCTTCACCGGCAGTATCCTTATAGCCGCTGGACGAAGCAGCTGAGGTAGGAGCGACGAATGGCCGATAGCCAGCCTGCCGAGGCCGGACGATCGCGCAAGTCGTCCCAAGCTCAGCGTCGCCTCGGCGGCATAGCCGCTGGCGTTTCAGTCTCCGGGCGATGCTGCTGGTTGTCACCGGTCTCGCGATTGAGAAAATTCGAGGATGATTGACGAGGACCCGACGCGAGCCTAACTTCAATTGCGATCCAATTCGCAAAACATTCCGCACAACAATGAGGATCGATTTGATGAAGTCTGCTTTACTCGGGTTGGCGTTAATCGCCGCTGGCGTCGTGTTGGCCTTCACTCCCAGGGCGCCCGCCGGCGAGATCGTGTTCGAGGAGAATATCGAATACGCGAATCCCGACAATCAGCATTTACTACTCAACATGGCTCGGCCCAAGGACGGCACGGGAAAACTGCCGGCCATCGTGTGTATTCACGGCGGCGGATTTCGAGCCGGCGACCGCAAGGGATGGAACGACCGCTGCAAGAAACTGGCCGAGCGCGGTTATGTGGCCGTCACGGTGACGTATCGCTTGGCGCCCCAGTATCCCTTTCCGGCGGCCGTGCTGGACGTCAAAGACGCCGTTCGCTGGCTGAGGTCAAACGCCGATAAGTATCGCGTCGACGCGGACCACGTCGGAGCGATGGGCGATTCGGCCGGAGGCCATTTGGCCCAATTTCTTGGAGTGACCGGTGGGGTCGCGGAATTTAACGTGTTCGACCCGAAGCAGACGGGCGTTCCCGCTTCGGACGCAGTGCAATGCGTCGTGAACTACTACGGCCCGAGCGATTTCACGAAGTCTTACGGCAAGAGCGTCGACGCGGCTCAGGTCCTGCCGCTATTTCTTGGTGGCGATCTGGAACACGCCCGCCATCAACATATCGTCGCCAGTCCGCTGAACTGGGTCACGCCCGCCGCGGCGCCGACACTGCTTCTGCATGGGACGCAGGATCAATACGTCGCCTACGAGCAGGCCACGTGGATGCACGATCGGCTCAAGGCCTGCGATGTGGAAGTCGACCTGCTGACGCTGGAAGGCGCCAAGCACGGATTCGGTGGCGACGACGCCAAACGGGCCGAGCAAGCGGCGTTCGAATTTCTCGACAAGCATTTGAAGCCGCGGAAGTGAGCAAGCGAACTGGCAAGGCGCAGCCGGAATTGAACTTCCGACGCACGACAAATTCCGCTGACGTTCAAGAGTCGGCGATGGGCGTTCCGCTCGACACCGATTTCTTCGCTCGGCATGCGCTGACGGTCGCCCGGCAGCTATTGGGCAAATATCTCGTGTCTCGGCAGGGTGAAGACGAGGTTGGGTTCATGATTCGTGAGACGGAGGCCTATATCGGGGCCCACGACTTGGCCTGCCACGGCCGGTTCGGACTGACGCCGCGAACGACCGTGCTGTTCGGTCCGCCCGGGCGGTGGTATATCCATTTCATCTACGGCCTGTTTTGGATGTGCAATGTCGTTACCGGCCGAGACGGCGTGGCGTCCGGCGTGCTGATCCGCGCCGCCGGTCCGCACACTGGTCCGGGCGTTGTTACTCGCGAGGTCGGAATCGACAAGCGTTTCAATGGTCGGCCGATCGCGGCCGATACCGGTCTGTGGATCGAGGATCGCGGCGTGATCATACCCGGCCCGCGGGTCGTTCGTTCGCCCCGCGTCGGCGTCAACTACGCTGGCGATTGGAAGGACAAGCCGTACAGGTTTAGGATCAAACCGTAGGTCAGTCGCCATGTGCGTGACAAGCGCAATCCCCGAGCGAACGTCAGCGCTCCGCTCGATCGAACTGAATTGAAATCGCGCGTGTCGGGCACGGGGCGCCTGACCTACGACTACGACCTGCGACTACTGGAAGCCTGTTACACGGTCAGCTAGAATGCTATTGCAATTGGATTGCATGTTGGCAGCGATACCGAATTTAAGATGAAAACGAATCGACGCGCTCCTCGCGCGGGACTACTGCTGCTGGCCCTGATCGGATCGTGGTTTGGCTGCGCGCCGAGAGCTTTGCCCACTCCGGGCGCCAAACCGGTGATCGGCGTCAGCATTTTTCCGCTCGCGAGCCTCGTCCGCCAATTGACCGGCGAATGGGCCGATGTCGTCACCCTGCTGCCCGCCGAGGCGTCGCCGCACAACGTCGAGCTAACCGCCGATCAGGTTCGCCAGTTGGATAGAGCCCAATTGCTGGTCGTTGTCGGCGCGGGACTCGACCCCTGGGCGGAGCGCGCGGCGACGGCAATGAACTCTTCGCGATTGGAGGTATTCCGATTTGCCGACCTTCTAACGGACCTAAAGCTGGTCAACAACCATCTCTGGCTTGACCCCGTGCTAACGCGACAGTTCGTGGCGGCGCTCTCCGATAAATTGCAACGGCAATTTCCCGCTCGCGCGGATTCGGTTCGCGCGGCGGCCAAAAAGCTCGACGACGATCTGAAAAAAATCGACGACGACTACCGCGCCGGCTTGGCATCCGTTCCACAGCGGGACTTGATCACGTTTCACAATGCGTTCGATCTCATCGCGTCGCGCTATGGATTGAATGTCGTCGTGCGACTCACCGACATCGAAGCCTCTCCCGGCGGAGAAGTGACGCCCGACAAGTACCGCGAGGCGGTCGACGCCGTGCAAAAGCACAAACTGAAAACGCTGTACGCCGAGCCGGAGTTTCCCAGTCAGGTGATCGAAGCCCTGCGTCGTCAAACGGGCGCCGAAGTGCTTGTGCTCGATCCGCAAGGCAATCCGGCCGTCGACGGATATCGAACGTATCAAGACATGATGCGAACGAACCTCAAGACGCTCATCGAGGGCCAGTCTCTCAAATAGTCCGGTCGGCGCCGTATGGAAAAACTCGACACCACTGGAGCGGTCGAATGCTCTCCGCATGGCTGCGCTCACGGCAGCCTGAGCGAGCATCACGGGGGCGCCGACGCGATTTGCATCGACTGTGTCAGCTTCGGTTATGCGGCCGGCGGCCAAACCGATCCCGCCCGACTGGTGCTGCGCGACGTGACGCTGCACGTCGAGCTGGGCTGTAGCCTGGGGATCATTGGTCCCAACGGCGCCGGCAAGACGACGCTGCTCAAGATCATGCTCGGTCTGTTGGATGGCTACAGCGGCCGCGTGCAGGTGATGGGAATGTCGCCGGCCGCGGCTTGCCGCAGGGGCGGCATCATCGGCTATGTGCCGCAGCGGCACCAAACCGAATGGCGGTTTCCACTCACCGTCCGGCAAGTCGCCCTGATGGGACTCACCGGGAAGACGGGCCTGCTCAAATGGTATTCGCGCGACGATCGGGATTACGTTCAAAAACTGCTCGAGCGGATGGGAATCGCCGCGCTTGCCGAGCGCCCGATCGGCGAACTGTCGGGCGGCCAGCAGCAGCGATGTTTCATGGCCCGAGCGCTCGCCGCGCGGCCGAAAATTCTCATTCTCGATGAGCCGCTGGTCGGGATCGACGAAGCGGGGCAGCGGCAGTTCGCCCAATTGAGCCGCAATCTTCACGAGTCGCTGGGCTTGACGATGGTCATCGTGAGCCACGATATTCGCGCGATCGCCACCGGTTGCTCGCGCGTCGCTTGTCTGAATCAAACGATCCATTATCACGATTCGCCGGCCGGTCTCACGGAAGACGTGCTGCGCGAGGTCTTTCATCATGAGATTTCCTGCGCCATTGGGCCCAGTCGGGTGACTCGCGAGGCGCGGCTGGCGACCCCCGGTTCGACCGAATCCTCGCGGCCCGTCGAGTAAACGAGTCACCGCTAGGCGCTCCCTGTCATGCTCGACCGATTGCTGGACCTATGGCGGATTGATCTGTTTCGCGACGCGCTCATCGTCGGTATCGCGGTCGGCACGGTATGCTCGCTGCTGTCTGTTGTCGTCGTGCTCAAGCGGATGGCGTTTATCGGCGAGGGGATCGCTCACGCTGGCTTTGGCGGGCTGGGAACGGCCGTGTTTTTCGGCGTCGCGACCGGCGGGGCAGGGGGCGCCCCCTGGCAAGCCAATCTCATCGTGTTGGCCTTTTGCATGGCCACGGCAATTGCGATAGGCGTCTTGTCGCGGCGTCGGCACGTCGAGCCGGATAGCGCGATCGGCATCATGCTCGTGGCCGCGATGGCCTGGGGCGTGTTAATGCTGGATTTGCGGCGCAATTTACAATCGGCCGATTGGTACGTCCGCTGGGTCGGCCCGGCGCGAGGGGCGGCGCCGAGCATGGAGGCGCTGCTGTTTGGCTCGCTTTTGAACGTCACGCCGTACGACGCCTGGCTGGCCGTGGGATTTGGCGCGCTTGTGCTGATTCTCTTGGCCGCGTTTTTTAAGGAGATCGTGTTCTACGCCTTCGAAGAAACGGTGAGTCAAGTGTTCGGCGTGCGAACGGGGCTGATCCATTATTTGATCTTGGCCCTGCTTTCGGTGACGATCGTGCTCACGGTGCGGCTAGCGGGAATCGTGCTCGTGTCGGCCCTGTTGGTCATTCCCGGAGCGACGGCCAATTTGCTCAGCCGCCGGCTGGGCCAAGTGCTCGTCTATTCGTGGCTGGTCGGCATGGCCGGGATGATCGGCGGCCTCGCGCTCAGTCTCGAAGCGGGCAGTCTGTCGACGGGCCCCTGCATCGTCGCCGTCCTCTGCGTGCTGTTTGCCGCGACGTTCGTATTTGCAGGGCGACGGGCGAGCGTGCGTACATAGCCGCGGCATTCTGCTGCGCCGTCCTGTAATTTTCTCATGACCCCTCACAAAACCGCCGGGGATTGTCCCCTTCTCCCCAGGCGGTTTTGCGAGAGCTTTTAATGAGCAATCGAAGCATTAATCTAGGACAGGGGGCGTACGCCGCCCCGCTCGCCGTTAATCGGCCGTCAGCCAATCGTATTTCCAAAACGGATTGCCGCATTGGGCGCATTTTTCGGCGTTGTCGAGTAGTTGGCCGTGGCAGAGGTGACAGTCGCCGATGCTGGAAAGCCAGGTGATCTGCCGCTTGCGGGCGTCGTCGGCCCGCCGGTGATCGCCGAACGCGAGCGAGACGACGATCGCGATGGCCAGGGGAAATAAGCGGAACATGATCAGCGGCGCCCGGCTTACTTCGGGCAGCACCTGCTGAAGCTTCCTCGAGAAGGCCAGCCGCCGATCGTCCGGCGAGCGACTGCCGTAGTACGCCAACCGCTGGGCGATCGGCGCCGTTATGCCCGACTCGCCCAGTCGCAATCGCGCGAGCCAATCGAGAAACCAGCCGTCCTCGGACGGGATGTATCCGCTCGATCGAGCGCACAGCGCCGCCTCGACCACTTGGTACACCTCGATTTCGCAGTTCGTCGCCGCCTCGGTCTTCAGCACCGCGACGGGCAGCAGCATCGAATCGAGACCAAATGCCATTTCCACGTCGCCATGCACGCGGTTGAAAAATGCGTCGCGAACGATCGTCAATCCGTCGGCCAAGCTGTTGGCGATTCGCAGGCCATCGGTTCGATGCAAGTGCTCGTCGAACTCGACCGCCGACGCGGCTTGGCGCTGGGCGCTTTCTTCCGCGGTCATGATAAGGGGGTTCCCTGAAGTGTCATCGTCGTCCGCGGCGATTGAATTAATCTGGCCGCGGCGTTCACATTGTACGCTGGGCCAATTCCGTTCGCAGCCGGGGGGCGCCGAAAACGAGCGCCTCTAGCAGCCGTCGCCGCGAGCGAACTATAATTAACGTTCGGAACCAATCGGAATTGCCCGGCCCATGCGTGGCCAGTGAATCGGAAGGGGTGGCGTCATGCCCGTGCAGATGGAGTTGTCCCGGATCATCATCAGCGAAATCAACGAGCAGCAGGTCATCTATCTCAAAGAGGTGGACGGCGATCGGACGTTCCCCATTCTGATCGGCATTTTCGAGGCGACCAGCATCGACCGCCGGGTCAAACAGTATCAATCGCCGCGGCCGCTGACGCACGATCTGCTGGTCAGCGCAGTCGAGCGGCTCGGGGGTGAATTCCAAGATGTGGTGATCAGCGAGTTGAAGGATCACACCTACTACTCGGTGCTGCGGATCCGGCACGAAGGGGAACTGGTCGACGTCGACGCCCGGCCGTCCGACGCCATCGCGGTGGCGGTCACCTGCGATCCGCCGCTGCCGATTTATGTGTCGGAAGAAGTGCTGAACGACGTGCTGGGGGGGTAAGAGTCGGCTCTAGTTCGACGTTACTTCTGCGGTTCCCGAAAGGCCTTGCGGAGCGCTTCCAGCGCCGCTTGACCCTGCTTGCCGTCGACCACGACATTGACGCGGACTTCGCTTGTGCTCGTCATATCGACGTTGATGCCCGCTTCGGCGAGCGATTGAAACATGCGGACCGCGACGCTCGTGTTGCTCCGCATGCCAATGCCCGAGACCGACAGCTTGGCGACTTTTGGGCAGCTATGGACGCCGCTGGAACCGATGCGTTTGGCAAGCGCGCGGGCGTTTTCCAGGCTCCGGGCGTAATCGGATTGCGGCATCGTGAAGCTGATGTTCGCCTGGCCGTCGCGGCCGAAGCTCTGCACGATCATGTCCACCAGCACGTTGGCCTTGGCGATCTCGTCGAACACCTGAGCGGCCAAGCCCGGCTGATCCGGCACATCGTCGATCGTGACCAGCGCCTGCGTTTCGTCGAGCGCGACTTCGTCGATGGTCAGATCTTCCATGCCTTGCAAACGGCGGACGATTTCGATGGCGCTCGTGGCTGACGGCGCGTGCGCGGCGGGACGAGGACCGTTCGCTCCCGCCGGCTCCTTCGCGAGGTCGAACGCCGTATGCACGATCCGCAGCGCCTGTTGAGCTTGACTGCGGGCGACCAGAACCGAGACCTTGATCTCGCTCGTCGTGATTACCAAGATGTTGACCCCCGCATCGGCCAAAGCGCGAAACATCCGCTGGGCGACGCCCGTTTGCCGGGCCATGCCTGCGCCGACGATTGAGACCTTGGCCACGCGATCGTCGTGACTGAACCCCGAGGCGCCAAGCTCGCTGGCCGCTTCTCGCACGGCCTCGAGCGTGAGCGGCAGTTCCTCGCGATCGACGGAGAACGAGATATCGGCCTTCCCCTCGGCCCCGACGTTTTGCACGATCATGTCCACCGCGATCTTGCGCGCGGCGATCCGAGAAAAGATCGAGAGGCTCGCGCCGGGCCGATCCGGCACGCCTTCGATCGTCACTCGGGCTTCGTCCTTGACTAGAGCAACACCACAGACCGCTTGATCCGGCGCCTCGGGGTCGGCGACGATCATCGTGCCCGGCACGTCGGAAAAACTGGTTCGCACATGGATGGGCACGTTGAATTTCTTGGCGAATTCGATCGACCGGCTATGCATCACGCCGGCGCCCAAGCTGGCCAGTTCGAGCATCTCGTCGTAGCTGATCCGCTTCATGCGTCGCGCCTCGGGCAAGAGCCGCGGATCGGTCGTGTATACACCATCGACGTCGGTGTAGATCTCGCAGGCGTCGGCGCCCAGCACGGCCGCCAGCGCGACGGCCGTCGTATCGCTGCCGCCGCGGCCCAGTGTCGTAATGTTGTAGTCTTCGTCGATCCCCTGAAAACCCGCGGCAATGACGACGTTGCCTTCATCGAGGGCCCGCGTCATGCGGTCGGTCGTGATCGAATTGATTCGTGCCTTGGTGTGCGAACTGTCCGTCTTGATACCGATCTGGGCCCCGGTGAGGCTGATCGCCTTGTGCCCGAGGGAGTGGATCGCCATCGCCATCAGCGCGACGCTGACTTGTTCGCCGGTCGAGAGCAGCATGTCCATCTCGCGGGCCGAGGGCCGGTCCATGATCTCGTGGGCCAAGTCGACCAGGACATCCGTGTTCTTGCCCATCGCGCTGACGACCATTACGACTTTGTGCCCCTGCTGTTGAGCGCGGATCGCTTTGCGAGCTGCGGCGAGAATCTTTTGACTGTCGGCAACGCTCGTGCCGCCGAATTTTTGAACGATCAGGGACATGGGGCGGGGTTGGGAATGCGCGGCGGTGTTGAGTGGTGTAGGTCAGGCACTCTGTGCCTGACACGGGTGATTCGTGTGTGAGTCGGTTCAATGTTGTGTCGCGCATGTCAGGCACGGAGTGCCTGACCTATGAGCGGCCCAAAAAATGGCCCATCAGGCGCCAGCCGGCTTCGAAGGCTAAGGTGGATTTGCCCGCGACGACTTCGTCGTAGGTCGCGCTCCCGTCGGGGGACACACCGGTTCCGGCCATCGCGAAGGGGACCGCGCCGTGGCTGTGCGTCTTGATTCGCAGCGGGGTAGGGTGGTCGGGCGAAATGAGGATCCGGTAGTCACCCTGTTGCTTGAGCGCGGCCTGGAGCGGGCCGACGATATGCTTGTCGATCTCTTCGAGCGCTTTCACTTTGCCGGCGACGTCTCCTTCGTGCGACGCTTCGTCGGTGGCTTCGACATGGACGCAGATCAGATCGGTGTCGTCGAGAGCCGCGATCGCGTGGCGTCCCTTGGCGGCGTAGTCTGTGTCGGTGTAGCCGGTGGCGCCGGGAACTTCGATCCGCCGCCAGCCCATAAGGGCCGCTAAGCCGCGAAGCAGATCGACGGCCGTGATCATCGTGCCACGCAAGCCGTAGAGGTCGACGAACGACGGCAGCGCCGGCGCTCGACCTTGTCCCCAGAGCCAGATGTTCGTGGCCGGTAATTTTCCGTCCTTCGATCGCCGGGCGTTGATCGGATGATCGGCGAATAGACCCACGCTGTCGCTCATCAGTTGACTGAGCAAGCTGCTCCCGGGCCCGCGCGGATAATCGTCCAGCACCGTTTTGTCCGTCAGATCGTGGGGCGGCGTCGTGCGGGTATCGACGGAAAACGGCGCCGGTTGCCTTGCGCCACGATAGACGAGCAGATTGCGGTAGCTCACTCCGGGATAAAATTGCAAGTCGTCGCGGCCCAATTGGGTCTGAGCGTCGCCCAACAGCGAGCGGGCCTCGTCGGTCGAGATATGATCCGCCGTGAAATCGCGCATCACTTGGTCTTGAACGGTCACGAGATTGCAGCGGATCGCCCAATCTTCGGCGGCCAGCGCGATGCCTTGAGCCGCTGCCTCCAGCGGCGCGCGACCGGTGAAGTGCTCAAGTGGATCGTAGCCGAGCAAGCTCAAGCAGGCGACATCCGAACCGGCCGGCAGCGACTTGGGCACATGGTTGGCCCGGCCGACGACGCCCCGCAGAGCCACCTCGTCCATCGCCGGCGTGTGAGCCGCTTGCAGCGGAGTCTTGCCGCCGAGCTTCGCCTGGGGTTCGTCGGCCGAGCCGTCGGGAATAATCAATGCGTATTTCATGAGCCAATTGGCAAAACGAGGAGTAGGTCGGGCACTCTGTGCCTGACAGGAGTGATTCGTGCGTGTGAGTCGGATCAATAGTGTATCGCACATGTCAGTCACAGAGTGCCTGACCTACGAATCGTAAACTCTCATGCGGGAACTGGGCGGCCGGACGTGGGGCAATCGGTCGATGATCTCGAACGCCTCGCGAACGGCGCCTTCGGTCGCCGCGTGAGTCATAATCACCAGCGGCACGGAGCCGTCTACACCGTCCTGATTGTGCTGAATCACCGAGGCGATCGAAATGCCATTGGTTCCTAAAATGCCCGCGATGTCGGCGAGCACGCCGGGACGATCGGCCACGTTGAAACGCAAATACCAGCGGCCGGTCGACTTGGCGTGATCGGCCAGTTTGACGTCGGCCTGTTGGTCGGACCACAGCTTGAGCGTGCGAAACGTAATCGCGGCGCGGCCCACGATCGTATCGATCAAATCGGCCATCACGGCCGACGCGGTCGGCATTTGGCCGGCGCCAAGACCATGAAAGAACAGCGGGCCGACGGCATCGCCGACCAGCATGACAGCGTTGAAGGCGCCGCGCACTTCGGCCAGCGGGGCGCCGATTTTCACGAGCGACGGCGAGGCGTGAACTTCCAACCCGCCCGGCTCGAGCTGCGCCACGGCCAACAGCCGGATCCGATAACCAAGCTCGCGGGCGTATCGCATATCGGCGATATCGAGCCGGTCGATTCCCTGCCGCGGGATATCGCGCCACGCTGGCCGGGCGCCGAACGCCAAATGGGCCAAGATGGCCAGTTTCTGAGCCGTATCGGCGCCATCGACATCCATGGTCGGATCGGCCTCGGCGTATCCGCGTTTTTGGGCTTCGGCGAGGACCTCGGCGTAACTCTCGCCGCGCTCCTCCATCTCGGTGAGGATGAAATTGCAGGTGCCGTTCAAAATGCCGCGAATCGAGAGAATTTGATTCGCCGACAGGCACTGGCTGATGTTCGCAATGATCGGGATTCCGCCCGCGACGGCCGCCTCGAAAGCGATCGATCGGCCGACCCGGCGGGCGCAATCGAAAAGCTCCGGCCCATGCTCCGCCAAGAGCGCCTTGTTGGCCGTCACGACATCTTTGCCGCTCTCGAGCATTTCGAGCATGATCGTGCGGGCCGGTTCCAGGCCGCCGACCAGATGAGCGACGACCGTGATGTCCCGATTGCCCGTGATCCGCCTCAGGTCGGTCGAGAGAATGCCGGGCGGCAACGTCACATCGCGGGGCTTTTCGGTGTCTTGCACGACGACCTGTTCGAGCCGAACCTGTCGTCCGGCATGTCGCACCGCGCGATCGCCATGGTCCAGCAGCAGCCGAGCGACGCCCGACCCCACCGTCCCCAGCCCGACGATCCCGACTTTGGTGCTGTCCATAGACGTGGAATTTGTGGATGAAAATGCCTGGACCCGGCGGCCAGAAGGAATCGTGCATCGTAAAGATGCAAATGGCAGGGCGTCAAGAAGAGGAGGACGACTTCGAAGCGATCGCTCGCTCGGCCGCTGCCTGACGACCCGCCATTTCACTCCCATCTTTATCGTGGCCATTTCGACCATTTCCCCATCGACTTGGCGGCAATAGATCACAGATGTATAGTATGTTTGGTATTTGGATTGGGCCCGTATCGCGGCGCGGCGAGTTGGGGTAGGGTGGTCACTGCCCCCGAACTTCGCCGTCAGGTAATAGGCGGCGGGCGAGGCGTGAGACCGGTGGGCAATGCCCACCCTACGAATTGATGATGCAGCGCTGATATGAATGCCGTCGAAATCGAAGAAGCCGTTTCCAAGCTCGCGGAGACCCCGTTTGATCCGGCGAGTTTTCCCTATGACTTCCTGGAGGCGTTTGGCAACAAGGAGACGACCCTCAAGCGGCTGAAGAGCGGAAACACGAACCAATCGGACCTCCGCGGCGGCGTACTGCAGCGCAACAACATCCATCTCCAGGTCTGCGCGGCGGGCGAAATGACGCAGGCGCTCGCGGCGCAGCGGGGGAGCGCCGCCACCGCTCGCCACAAGGCCAAGTTCATCCTGGCCACCGACGGGCAAACCTTTGAGGCCGAAAACCTCGTCGATGGCGAGACCGTCGCCTGCGCCTACGCCGATTTTCACGACCACTTCGGCTTCTTCCTGCCTCTGGCGGGGATCACCACGGTCAAGCAGATTCGCGAAAACGCCTTCGACATCAAGGCCACGGGGCGGCTCAACCGGCTGTACGTGGAGCTGCTCAAGGAAAACCCGGACTGGGACACGGCGGCGCGGCGGCAGGAGCTTAACCACTTTTTCGCCCGCTTGATCTTCTGCTTCTTCGCGGAGGATACGCATATCTTCCACAATCCTGGGCTGTTCACGGCCACGGTCGAGCAGATGAGCGCGCGGGATTCGTCGAATACGCACGAGGTGCTCTCCCAGGTGTTCCGCGCCATGAACACCAAGATTCAAGATCGGCGGGCCGCCAAGATTCCCTCGTGGGCCGACGCGTTTCCGTATGTCAACGGCGGGCTGTTCTCGGGCGGCATGGAGGCGCCGCGGTTCAGCCGGATCGCGCGTTCGTATCTGCTCCACGTGGGAAACCTCGACTGGACGAAGATCAATCCCGACATTTTCGGCTCGATGATTCAGGCGGTGGCCGACGACGAGGAGCGCGGGGCCCTGGGAATGCACTACACCAGCGTGCCGAATATTTTGAAGGTGCTCAACCCGCTGTTTCTCGACGACCTGCGCGGGCAACTGGAAGAGGCGGGGGATGGCGCCACCGTGGGAAGCGCCCGCAAGCTGCTGAACCTGCGCAGCCGCATCGCGCGGATCCGCGTGTTCGACCCGGCGTGCGGCTCGGGCAATTTCCTGGTGATCGCGTACAAGGAAATGCGGGGGATCGAGGCCGAGATCAACCGCCGCCGCGGCGAGGCCGATCGCCCGTCGGATATTCCGCTGACGAATTTTCGCGGCATCGAGCTACGGGATTTCTCGGCGGAGATCGCCCGGCTCGCGCTGATCATCGCCGAGTATCAGTGCGACGTACTGTATCGGGGCCAGAAGCTTGCGCTCGCCGAGTTTCTGCCGCTCGACACAGCCAACTGGATCACCTGCGGCAACGCCCTGCACGTCGATTGGCTGAGCATTTGTCCGCCGACCGGGACAGGAGTGAAGGTCTCTGGCGATGATTTGTTCAATACGCCGCTGGATTAGGCGGAGATCGATTTTGAGAATGAGGGGGGCGAAACTTACATCTGCGGGAATCCACCGTATAAAGGACGGAATCGAAAGGGCGTTGAAGAGAAGGTTGAGACTGAGCACGTTTTCGCGGATTATCCTGGATCGTTCGCATCGCTGGATTACGTTGCCAATTGGGTTATCAAGGCTGCGCGATATTGTAAAGCTACTATCGCTTCTGCCGGCCTCGTTGCAACAAACTCTATTTGCCAAGGAGAGCAAGTCGCGCTTTTGTGGCCGCTCGTTTTCCGCGAAGGTATGTGCATATCCTTCGCGCATACTTCATTTAAGTGGTCGAACCTGGCGAGCGATAAGGCTGGGGTTACAGTTGTAATCGTCGGCTTGGCAAGGGAGGACCATAAGGGACGGGTCCTTTATCATGACGACGGCGCTCGCAAAGTAGATTTCATTGGGCCGTATCTTGTCCCGAACTCAAAGGTAGTGGTCGCGAAAAGAGAAAATCCAGTTTCCGATATATCGAAAATGTACCTCGGCAATATGCCGAAAGACGGTGGCAATCTGATCATGGCGATCAACGCTGCGGCGGAACTGGTTGGGGAAAGTGATGTCGAACGCCACTTCATCAGGAAGTTTTTCGGCTCGGAAGAGCTCATCCACTCGAAACCCCGTGCTTGTCTATGGATCGAAGACGATGAGCTGGACAGCGCGCTAAAAAACCGTGCGATTGCGGCAATTCTTGACAAGGTGCGGCAGTTTCGGACTACTAGCAAGGCACCGTCGACGAGGGACTTTGCCTCAGTCCCTCACCGATTTGTACAAATGTCCGCTGTTGATGGCGAACGAGCGATTGTTATTCCACGTGTATCTTCCCAATACCGCCCGTATCTGCCAGTTGACTACTTCTCTGCTGGCCCAGTAATTGGCGATAAGTGCTACGCAATTTACGATCAGCCCCTCTGGAATCTGGCTCTAATTGGCTCGCGCCTGCACCTCGTATGGATCGGTACAGTCTGTTCGCGATTGAGGACGGATTTCTCTTACGGGAACAAGCTCGGCTGGAACACGTTTCCCGTTCCCGCGCTCAGCGAGCAGAACAAAGCCGACCTGACTCGCTGCGCCGAGGATATCCTGCTGGCGCGGGAGGCGCATTTTCCGGCGACGATCGCCGACCTTTACGATCCCGAGACGATGCCCGGCGACCTGCGGGAAGCGCACGAGCGGAACGACGAGACTCTGGAGCGGATCTATATCGGCCGCCGGTTCAAGAACGACACCGAGCGGCTGGAGACGCTGTTTGAGCTTTATACGCGGATGACTGCGAAGCAGGCCGCGGTGAAGAAGGGGGCCATGGGGAGGAAGAAAGGGATTGAGGGGTGAGAAGCCCCCCTCCCCAGCCCTCCCCGCCGAGGGGAGGGAGCAGGAAGGGAAGGCTGCGCTTCCCGGCGCGGGAAGGGAAGGCTGTGCTTCCCGGAGCGGGAAGGGAAGACTGCGCTTACCGGCGCGGGGCGGGAGCAGGACAAAAGTTGAAATGAGAGCCTCCCCGCCGGGGGGCGGAGCCGGAAAAGTAGATCGATCTACCCGGAGAGGGCGGGAGCAGGACAAGGAAGGTCGCGAGGCTCTATCACGGGAGCTGGGGCGCCGCTAAATAAAAATCTGTCCGGCTCCCTCCCCCTTGAGGGGAGGGCTGGGGAGGGGGTTTTGTGTATCGCGATCAAGAACAACGGGACTTCGCCCGCGGGCTTCGCAATAACGCGACCCCGGCCGAAACTCGCTTATGGCATTTTCTGAGAGCCGGCAAGCTGGGGGTCAAGTTCCGCCGGCAAGCGGCGATTGGCGCCTACATCGTCGATTTTGTTTGCTTTTCCCACTGCTTAATCGTCGAACTTGACGGGCCGCAACATGTCGAGGACCAAGGCAAACAGCACGACGCTCGGCGAACAGCATGGCTTGCTTCGCGAGGATTTCGCGTGATTCGCTTCCGCAACCAAGTTTTGGATGAGGATATTTGGCGGGTGGTGGAGGAAATTCGGCGGGAGGTTCGAGAGTGGGATCAGAGGCGGCGGCCCCCCCTCCCCAGCCCTCCCCGCCGAGGGGAGGGAGCAGGAACAATTATCTAAAGACTGACGTCCCCGCCGGGGGGCAGGCGCTGAAAAGAAAGAGTCGCATGAACCAACTTCCGATCTCCATTCCCTCTGTCTCCGTCACATATGCCCACGACGGCAGTTCGACGAAAGCGAACATAATGGGCATGCGGCCGATGCAGGAGCGCGTCTGGCAGAAGCGAGGCGAACAGTATCTGCTCATCAAGTCGCCGCCGGCGTCGGGCAAGAGCCGGGCGCTGATGTTCGTCGCGCTGGACAAGCTGCAAAACCAGAAGCTCCGGCAGGCCATCATCGTCGTGCCGGAAAAGGCCATTGGCGCCAGCTTCCACGATGAGCCGCTGAGCCGGTTCGGTTTCTGGGCGGATTGGAAAGTCGAGCCGAAGTGGAATCTCTGCGACGCGCCGGGAACCGACAACGGCGGCAAGGTCGAAACGGTGAAGAAGTTTCTCGACGGCGGCGACATGGTTCTGGTCTGCACGCATGCCACATTCCGGTTCGCGGTGGAAAAGTTCGGGGTCGAGGCGTTCGACAATCGCCTGATCGCGGTCGATGAATTTCATCACGTCTCGGCCAACCCGGAGAGCAGGCTGGGGGATCATGTCCGCCAATTCATGGCTCGCGACAAGACGCATCTCGTGGCGATGACCGGCTCGTACTTTCGCGGCGACGCCGAGGCAGTGTTGCACCCGGACGATGAGTCGAAGTTCGACACCGTCACGTACACGTATTATGAACAGCTCAACGGCTATCAGTATCTCAAGCAACTCGACATCGGCTACTACTTTTACGCTGGGTCGTATCTCGAAAGGGGGAATGACGCTGAAAGATGCATCTTCGATGTGCTGCAACCGAACGAGAAAACGATAATCCACATCCCGAACGTGAATTCCCGTGAGAGCACCAAGCAAAAAATCATCGAGGTCGAGCACCTCATCGACGGACTGGGAGAATGGCAGGGCGCCGATCCGAAGACCGGTTTTCAACTCGTGAAAACGGCCGACGGCAAGATCCTGAAGATCGCCGATCTGGTGGACGACGATCCGGCGAAGCGCGAAAAAGTTTCCGCCGCGCTGAGAGACCCGAGCCAGAAGCACAACCGCGAACACGTGGATATCATCATCGCGCTAGGGATGGCGAAGGAGGGCTTTGACTGGATCTGGTGCGAGCACGCGTTGACGGTCGGCTATCGATCGAGCCTCACGGAGATCGTGCAAATCATCGGCCGCGCTACTCGCGATGCGCCGGGCAAGACGCGAGCGCGGTTTACCAACCTGATCGCCGAGCCCGACGCCACGGAGGGGGCCGTCACCGAGGCGGTGAACGATACGCTGAAAGCGATCGCCGCAAGCCTGCTGATGGAGCAGGTGCTCGCGCCGCGCTTTCAGTTCAATCCGAAGCATCCCAGTAGTGGACCGGTGGCCGGCTTGGACTATGGCGCCGGCGGCTACGATCCGCACAAGTGCAACGTGGGGGTCGATCCCGGATCGGGGCTGGTGCAACTGGAAATCAAGGGGCTGATCGAACCAAAAAGCCCGGAGGCCCAGCGCATCTGCCGCGAGGACTTGACCGAGCTCGTGACCTCGCTGGTGCAGGACAAGCAGGCGATCGAGCGCGGGATGTTCGACCACGAACTGGCGCCGGAGGAACTGACGCAGGTCCGGATGGGGAAAATCGTGAGAGAGAAATTCCCGAATCTGGATGACGAGGATCAAGAAGCGGTCCGCCAGCACGCGGTGGCGGTGCTGAATTTGGTTCAACAAGCCAAGAAGGCGCTGGGCGAAGTGAGTGAGAATGTCAAAAACATGGCGCTGATTGATGGAGTGCGGAAATTCGCCTTGTCGGTGACGGAGCTCGACATCGACCTGATCGACCGGATCAATCCGTTTGGCGAGGCTTACGCGATCCTGGCCAAATCGATGAGCGAAGAGCGGCTGAAGCGGGTCGCGGCCGTGATCGCCGCCAAGCGCGTGAGCATGACGCTGGACGAGGCGCGCGAACTGGCTAAGCGGGCCAAGCGGTTCAAGGACGAAAAGGGCCGCCTGCCGTCTATCACTGCCGTCGATCCCTGGGAGAAGCGAATGGCCGAGGGCATTGCCTTCTTGCAGCGCAAGGCGAAGGAGGACCGCAATGGGTGAACGTGTCACGGACGAAGACCTGGAGCTGCTGGGGGAATTGGGCGTGGACACCGCCCCGGCCGCGTCCGGCGGGCGCACGGCCAGGGAGCAGCGAATCATCGCGGGATTCGAGGACGTCGAGCGGTTTCTGGAGCAGCACGGGCGATCGCCCGAGCATGGCGAGAATCGCGATATTTTCGAACGGCTTTATGCGGTGAGACTGGACCAGATGAGGGAATCCGCGGAGTGCCGCGAAATCTTGAAAGACAAGGACTCTCGCGGGCTCTTAAGCGCTGGCGATCATGCCCGAGCGGATCTTGCCGAGGACGAAACCAGCGATGAAGAGCTGCTTGCGTCTCTGGGGGTCGAGGCATCCGCGGAGGAGGACGTCGCCCTGCTTGTTCATGTCCGCTCGCGAGAAGAAATCAAAGCCGCGGAGGAAATTGCTCAGCGAACTCCTTGTATGGACTTCGATATATTTAAACCGATCTTCGAACGAGTGCAGCGCGAGTTGGACGACGGCGCGCGGCGGACCGTGAAATACAAAGAAAACGCGGAGGTCGTGAAAGACGATCTGTTCATCCTCGACGGGCAGAAGGTCATCGTCGCCGACTTAGGCGAGCGATTCGTCAGTGATTATGGCCGGCAGGACCGCCGGCTGAGAGTCGTTTACGACAACGGAACCGAAAGCGACCTGCTCGCTCGTTCGCTCCAGCGTGCTTTGAATAAGGACAAAGCCAGCCGCCGCATCACCGAGCCAGGCTTTGGACCGCTGTTCTCGGACGTTGAAGAAGAAAGCGATTTGGCCACGGGGTACATCTACGTGCTTAGGAGCAAATCGGATCATCCGTTCATCGCGGAAAATAGGATTCTGGTTCACAAGATCGGCGTGACCGGCGGCGACGTGAACAGCCGAATCGTCAACGCGAAGAAAGACCCGACGTATCTGCTGGCCGATGTGGAAATCGTCGCGACGTTCAAATTGGCGAACATCAATCGGAAGGCGCTTGAGGCCCTGCTGCACAAGTTTTTTGGTGGCGCCCGATTGGATCTGCAATTGAAAGATCGCTTTGGCTCGGACGTGGAGCCCAGGGAATGGTTCCTCGTACCATTGGCCGCGATTGACGAGGCGATTCGGAAACTCAAGGAAGGGACGCTCGGTGACTTTCGATATGACCCGGAAACGGCGAGTCTTGTTCTGGCGTAATATGCCACTCGCTAGCCCCCCTCCCCAGCCCTCCCCGCCGAGGGGAGGGAGCAGGCCAGGGGATGCTGCGCTCCGCGTCGAGGGGAGGGAGCAGGAAAGGGATGCTGCGCTCCCTGGGGATGGAAGCTCGTGCCACAGAGGTCTCACGTCTTGAGCCTGCTCACCCTCGGCGCTTGTCGGGGTAATCGTCAACGGCTAGGATGCCGGAGGCGATTGTCACGGATGTTTTTCTTCGGCGAGGACGCTTCATGGATGCCGCGGCGCTTGAATTTTTTCAGAAGATTTTGGAGACGCCCAGTCCCTCCGGTTACGAGCAGCCGGTGCAGGAGATCGTGCGACAGTATGCGGCCGGGTTCGCCGACAAGATCACGACCGACTCGCACGGCAACGTGATCGCGGTCAAGAATCCGGGGGCGCCGCTGCGGGTGATGCTCGCTGGGCACAGCGATCAAATCGGCTTGGTCGTGCAGTACATCGACGCCGAGGGGTATATCTACTGCCAGCCGATCGGCGGCTGGGAGCCGATGCAATTGGTCGGCCAGCGGATGACCGTTTGGACGACCGAAGGGCCGGTGCCCGGGGTCATCTCGCGCAAGCCGATCCATCTACTGAACGACGAAGAACGAAAACAGGTTCCGAAGATGAAGGACTTGTGGCTCGACGTCGGCGCCAAGGACAAGGCCGAGGTCGAAGGTCTGCTCAGCGTCGGCGATCCGGTGACGCTGCAGCTTGGTTTCCAAAAGATGCGGAACGATCTGGCCAATTCGCCGGCGATGGACGACAAGGCCGGCCTGTGGGTCGTGTTCGAGGCATTGCGGCGGGCCAGTTTGAAGAAGCTAAACTGTGCGCTTTATGCCGTCGCCACCGTGCAGGAAGAAATTGGCCTGCGGGGCGCTCAGACCAGCGCCTATGGAATCGATCCGCAAGTAGGGATCGCGGTGGATGTAACACATGCGACGGATTGCCCGACGATTGATAAGAAGCAAGAAGGGGACATTTCGCTGGGCAAAGGGCCGGTGATCTATCGTGGTCCCAACATGAATCCGGTGGTCGTCTCTCGACTGCTCGAGACGGCCAAGGCGGGGGAAGTGCCGTTCCAACTTGCCGCCAGCGGCCGGGCGACGGGGACCGACGCCAACTCGCTGCAGGTCACGCGGGCCGGCGTGGCCACGGGACTCGTCAGCATTCCCAATCGCTATATGCACAGCGGCGTCGAGATGATCTCGCTCAGCGACATCGATCGCGCGGCCGATCTGCTGGCCGGATTCGCCCTGCGGCTGACGGGGCACGAGACGTTTACGCCGTAGAGGACGGCGGAGAATGACTAATGACGAAATACCCAATGTCCAATCAATGACGAATGCTCAAATGACGAATGACGAAGCTCTGAGTTCGCGATAACTCGACCGGTTGGCTCGTCACCAATCCTTCGTCATTCGTGCTTCTTCATTCGTCATTGAATAGACATTCGTCATTAGGCATTCGTAATTCTGTATGCCTCCCGCCCCGGCCACCGGTGCGTCCGCGACCACTCGCGTTCAACGCGGCCCCCTTTTTCGCGTTGGGTCGCGACGGCTTTTCCGGGCGTGAGTGCGCGCCGTAGCGGTTTTTCCCGCATTGCCTTTGGTTTCTAATTTGCGCCCTACCGAAACCCCGCCTAGGGGAGCGGTTACAGCGCCAGGCGTTTCCCAAAATTTGCGTGGCGCCGTCCAATTCGCAGGAAACCGCGTGCTATCGAAGACGATGGGAACATTGCAAGGGATTGTTCGTAGGAAACGGATTTCCGAACCAATCTGTCGATCAAGCGATCGCCCGCGGCCCCGTGGCAAACTTTGCCGGCTGCGCCCCGGCCCTTCGCCCAGTACGGAAACGTTGTTCTACGAAAGGAGTGCGAACGATGCGATTCGTGACCAAGCTCGCCCTAGGGCTAGCGGTGAGTGGACTCGCCGCGGCCAATGTCTGGGCAGCGGGCGGAACCTCGAGCGGGGCTCCCGGCCTGCTCCCCTTACCGGAAATCTCCACCAGTTGGGCCTCCGAGGGCCCGACTTTGCAGCCGGCGGGTTATAGCCAACCGGCCATTCCCGCGCCGATCCAACCTCCGGCGCCTCCTAAAACCAACGCCACCTACCCTTCGGTGGCTCCAAAAGCCAACGACGTCTACGACGTGCTTCAGCCCTCGACGGCCGGCTGCACGGTAAGCTCCGCCAACGGCGGCTGCGATACGGGCTGCTGCTGCGGCCCGACATGGTATTTCGGCGCCGACGGCCTTGTGATGACGCGCAACCAGCCCAACAAATATTGGACGACCTACGATCAGTCCAACAATAACCTTCAAATTCTCAATACCGAGCAGGCCAACGTCCACTGGGACGGCGGCGCCGAATTCACGCTCGGCTATCGCTTTTGCTGCGAAGGCGGAATCGAAGCCAAATATTGGGGCATCTTCGATATGAATGGTTCGGCCAGCATCAGCTCGGCGACCAACAATCTCGGCACGCCGCTCGACACGACTAACGGCGCCGGTAATTTGCTGCTGGGTGGCCAGACTCCCGACAGCTTCTTCACCAACGCCCATCAGGTGTTCATTTGGCGGCACGACGACGTGCATAATGTCGAAATCAACTACACCTATAACCCGAACGCGGCGGACGACTGCGCCAGTGTCCATTCGACTTGGCTGGCCGGCTTCCGCCTGTTTCGCTTCAACGAGAACTTGCTCTGGACCTCGGTCGCCGGCGGATTCAACTACGGCTCCGGTGGCGGCGTCAATCAGGCCAACCTCAACGTCCAGACCGAAAACCTGCTCTGCGGTTTCCAAATCGGCAGCCACGTCGATTGGCGGCTATGCGATCGACTTTCGCTCACCGCGACGCCCACTATGGGCATCTTCGGCAACCATGCGGAGAGCGATTCCCACTACTACCGCGGGGACGGAGTCAACGGCTTCGACATCAGCGGGGCCAAAGACACCGTGTCGTTCATCGGGCAGCTTGACCTAGGCCTTAAATACGACATGGGCTGCCACTGGTCCGCCGTGGCCGGCTATCGCGTGATGGTGGCCACCGGCGTGGCTCTGGCTGACAACCAAATCCCGCACTTCCTCGCGGCGGCCGACGAATTCGCCGACGTGAAGGTCAACGGCGAACTGGTGCTGCACGGTGTCTACGCGGGCGTGCAGTGCTGCTGGTAATGCGATAAGCAGCATAAGTGACGGAGTCGCTTCATAACTCCGAGCGACATCGAAACTGGGTCCCCGGCCGGCAGATTCATCTCTGCCGGCCGGGGATTTTTTCGTTGGAGCCGCGCACGGAGTAATCGTTTTAACGGCGGTTGCCAACTCACCGCTTACTTCGTGCGCGGCTCTAGACGATGATGCTCGTCAGATCGCGGAAGCCCGGGTCGGCGCGGATCGGATCGAAGTCGGACTCGGTTTCAGCGAGCAACCGGTATTGCGATTCCATTGTGAAAGCTTGCGCCAAGTAGTGAATCGCTTGGTTCGCGTTGCCCGACAGACTCCAATAGCATGCCAAGTTGTAATACATAACGGCTTGCTGAGGATCGACGGCCAGGGCCGAGTCGAGCGCCTCGATCGCCAAGCCCAGATGGCCCGTGCGTTTGTAGCACCAGCCCAGCGCCAGCCAGGTACCCAGGTTGCTCGGCTCCGATTCGGCAGCCTTGCGAAGCGGCTCGATGGCCTCGTCGTATCGCTCCGCAGCCCGCAGCGCCATGCCGCGGAGATGCTGGGCCTGTGGCCCGGCTGCGAACGTGGGCGTCAGTCGATCGAGCGTGTCGATCGAGTGCTGGGCCAGCCTGCTGCGGATTGCCACCGGCGGTGTCCACTGCTCACCGAACATGCTGATCAAGTCGAGATAGCCCTCGGCCTCTCGCAAGATCTGCTGCCGCCGTTGTCGGTCTGTTCCCGCCATGATTGGCTCGCTTGCCCAAGGGGACACTGGCAAACTGTCGAGGGGCGCCATGTTTGGCCACTAGTACTTTAATTTTAACTGCAGGTCGATACAGGCCAACCCAAACGGGGCAATATTCCGGCGAATCCCGCAAATTGTCGTCACGGGACACCGATTGAAGGGGGCAAGCCGCGAGGGAAGAATTTGCTTGGAGGGAAGGGATTGAGAGGCTAGGGCGATGGGACTAGGGTAGGACGCGGCGGAGCCTCGGATCGTTGATTTACTCCCGACGCCCGTCTCCCGTCTCCCGACTTTCCTCCCCCTATGCCATCGTGGCCAGCGATTCCTCGTAACGCGCCACGAGACTCTTCGTTGGAGAGCTGAGCTTGAGGACTGGAGCGAAATCGGCGAACTCTTGGTCGATTCGCGCCAGCATCTCAACGGATGTTGGGCCGTTCGGCGGGCAAACGCGCTGGTAGTTCGAGTCGAACTCAGCGCATTCGTGCCACGCCGAATCGCTAGCCGACGGCAGCATCGCCGACAGACCGACGGCGACTGAGATCAAATCTTGCGGTTGGCCGGGCGATAGCTGAGTCACGCTGATGTGCCCTTCCAGCAACTTGGCAAACGCATCGGGCATTTTCCAGCAGCGCGCGAGCTTGGCGGCGGCCTCCGCGTGATTCCAACCGAACTGCTCGGTCTCCAAATCGCACAACCGGTGTTTGCCGTCACGCCGGGCGGCGATCAACGTCAGGTACTGCTTGGGCAGTTCTTTCGCCAACAGCGGGATGGCCATATCCTGAAGCAGGGCGGCGGAAAACGCTTCCTCGGCTTCCTTGATTCCCAGCAATTTAGAGCAGGCCCGGGCGAAGAGCGCCCTCCGAAGCGAGTCTTGCCACAGCAGCTTAAGATCGAACGGGCCGCACTTCGGATTGGGAATCAGGCTGAAGACCGCGCTCCAGAGAGCGAAATTCTTGATCGTCCGGACTCCGACGAGCGTGATCGCCATCTTCACGCTGGAGATCTCGTTCGAAAAACCAAAGTACGACGAGTTGACGAACTTCAAGACCTGCCCGACCAATCCCGGATCGGCCTCGATGACGGCCGCGAATTCCGCAGGTCCATTTTTGGCGTCGCGCGAAAGCTCCATTAACTTGATCGCGCTCTGCGGCAAAGCCGGCAGTTGGGCCGTTTGCAGTAGGCGATCGAGATCGATCCGCGCGGAAGGCTCGGGGATTGGCAAAGTCATTGGCTCACACCCGCGGATCCGTGAAGTTGTTTCCGAATTGATTTACCGCTCCGACGATCGTAGCTGACTTGCAGGCGCCAGCCAAATCGCCACCATGGCCGCTCGAGGCGCGCTCCGGCATGGAAAACTTAGGCCGAAGGGCAGGGGGCCGCAAATTAGTTTTCCAACCGGGGGGGCAAATGTCCAGGCGTTGTCCGGTTATGACGCTCGCTGGCGAGCGTCGTGTTGCCATTGAGCCACCCGCACGTTGATAAAAGGCCACAAATTTGCCGCAGTTGCCTGAGAATGGCGCCGGCGACACGTTCTGACGGCCTATGGCGTTACGTCAATTTTGCGGCGCCGCGACTAAAACGGGAGCGGCGGTTGCAAAGCAAGAGATTGTCTCTTCCTGTCGAGCGCCGCGGACCGGCGCGGGAGAGCGATTTCTTTCTCGAATTGGCCGCCTCATGCGCACTGTGATTCGATTGACCGTTCTGCTGGTGGGCATCGTGTGGTGCGCGGCGGCGACGGATTGGCCCTCTGCCGACGTGTCGACCTCGCGGCCAAGTACGGTTTTGGGATGGCGTCGCGGAAAAGATGGTTGGGAACGCGCTGGCGATTGGACCAGCGAGGCGACGGAACCGAAAGCTTCAGCGGGCATCGCATTGCCCCATCCGGTGCTGATCGCCGACGTTGAGCTTCTGTTGGCGGTGGGATCCCTAGTGTTCCTTTCGCCGCGGAAAGGGCACAAATCGGCGGTCGCGTAACAGTGCGTCGGTCTGCCGCGGCGTCACCCGCCACCCACAACTCGCCACCCACTCCCCATCACGTTGCGGTTGCCAAGGCGTTGGTGTCTAATAGCGGCGTTGTCGTCGTCCGCGGCGGAGTGCGTTTGCAGCGGGCGATTTGAGCGATCGCCTAACACTCCCGACCCACCGGAGGCAGCACCATGCCGCATTCGCATTCCCGCAATTCGAACGAAATTCAACCACGCGACGCTTCTCAAATTGCTCCTGAGCAAGCCTGCCCGGATTGTGAATCGGAACTGGGCGGCTTTACCCGCCGCGACTTTTTGCGGACCGCCGGTGCCGTATCCGTCGCCGGAGTGCTCGGCGCCACCGTCATCTCGGCGCCTGGCCGGCTGTTCGCAGCCGCGCCCGATCTCTCCGCCAAGCCGGAGTCGATCGTCAAGCATCTGTACGATTCGCTGAGCGAAGATCAAAAAAGCAAAGTGTGCTTCGATTGGGATTTCGTCGAGCCGCAGCGCGGTTTGCTTCGCACGCGCGTGTCCAATAATTGGAATATCACGAAGACGATGATCAGCAGCGATTTCTACAACAAAGACCAACAGCAGATGATTCGCGAGGTCTACGAGGGAATGATCGATCCCGAGTGGCACAAGCGAATCGATCAGCAACTCAAGGACGACGCCGGTGGTTATGGCGACAAGCAGAGCATCGCCATCTTCGGCCATCCCGGCGCCGATAAGTTCGAGTTCGTGATGACGGGCCGGCACATGACGCTGCGTTGCGATGGCCATTCGGGAGACCATGTCGCGTTCGGCGGGCCGGTCTTCTATGGTCACGCCGCGCATGGCTTCAACGAAAAGGCCGATCATCCGGACAATGTGTTTTGGCCGCAGGCTCAGGCCGCGAACAAGATCTACCAGATGCTCGACGAACGGCATCGCAAGCTCGCGCTGGTCGAAAAACTGCCGGTCGAAGAGGCTGTCGGTTTCCAAGGCGCTGGCGGCCATTATCCTGGCTGTCCCGTCACGGACCTGTCGAGCGACCAGAAAGAGGAACTGCAAAAGACGCTGGGCCTGCTACTGGAGCATTACCGGAAGAGCGATCGCGACGAAGCCCTCAAATGCCTGAAGACGCAAGGGGGCCTGGATAAGTGCTCGCTGGCCTTCTATCGGGAAGGGGACATCGGTAACGATCAGGTTTGGGACTGCTGGCGACTGGAGGGGCCGTCGTTCGTGTGGTACTACCGCGGCTCCCCCCACGTCCACGTCTGGGTGAACGTAGCCGATGATCCGAGCGTAAAATTGAACGCCTAGGTAACCGTACTTGAGCGGCGGCGCCCTTTCGCCGCGCTCGCGCGACGCGCTCTCTGCAATTTCGGAGGACATGCGTCGCCAGCGACGCGGCTAAAGTTTTGATTGACTCATGCACGATTGCTTGATTGTCGGCGGCGGCGTGATTGGCGTCTCGTTGGCCTACGAGTTGGCGCGGCGCGGAATGAGGGTGCGCCTCGTCGAGCGGGGTAAGCCGGGACAAGAATCATCTTGGGCCGGCGCCGGCATCTTTCCTCCAGCGCCCGACCGGGCCGACGCGGCGCCGCTAGAACGACTCGCCGCGCTCAGTTTGCGATTGCATCGGCAGTGGGCCGAGCGACTTCGCGCCGAAACGGGCATCGACAACGGCTACCGCCGCTGCGGCGGTTGGTACTTTGCCGGCGGCGATTGCTCTGTCGATGAGCTCGACCAAATGGCGGCCAAATGGCGCGAGGGCGGCATCGCCGTCGAGACGCCGACGCCCAGTGAAGTTCGCGAGCTCGAGCCGGTCTTTGCCGACGCGGTCGTCGCCGGTCGGCTCCAAGCGGCTGTCTTGTTGAAAGACGAGGTGCAGGTTCGCAACCCTCGGCACATGCGAGCCCTAGTCGCCGCCTGCGTGGCGCTGGGCGTCGAGATCACCACTGACGCCCCGGTCGAAGATTTCGACATGGAAGCGGGCCGAATTCAAGGCGTGCAAACGAGCCAAGGGCGCTTCACGGCCGGCGCTTATTGTCTTTGCACCGGCGCATGGAGTGGGCTCGTCGCGGCCCGATTGGCGACGCCCGTGCTGGTCAAACCGATTCGCGGACAGATTGTGTTGCTATCGCTGTCCCGGCAGATCCTCAAGCGAATCGTCTATGTGGGCCGGCATTATCTCGTGCCGCGCGAAGACGGCCGAATATTGATTGGCTCGACGCTCGAAGACGTGGGGTTCAATTCAGCGACGACAGCCGCCGCGACACATGAACTGCTCCAGTTCGCCCTCGACTGGGCGCCGCAGTTGGCCCAGGCCGAAGTCGAGCGGTGCTGGGCCGGTCTGCGGCCGATGTCGGCAGACGGGTTGCCGTATCTGGGACGGTTGCCGGGCGTCGAAAATGGTTTCGTCGCCACGGGTCATTATCGGAGCGGTCTGCTGCTTGCGCCTAGCACGGCCGTAGTCATGGCGGACATGATCGCGGGTCGAGCGGGTAGCGACCAAGAGTATCGTCTGGACGAGATGTCCAATGGTCGCCAGCCGCCGCTCGATTTGCGTCCCTTCTCGCCAGAAAGAGAGGTCGTGCATGGCCGTTGACACGCCGGCGCGCATCGCCGTTTTGGGCGCCGGGCCCATCGGCTTGGAAGCAGCCCTTTATGCGCGATATCTGGGTTACGAGGTAGACATCTACGAGCGGGGCAGGGTAGGGGAGCATGTCCGAAGCTGGGGACATGCCCCCTTGTTCACGCCGTTCGCGGCCAATAGCTCTCCACTTGGACTGGCGGCGCTCGCTACGCAGGACGAAGCGTGGCAGCTGCCGCAGCCCAATGCGCTTTTGACCGGGCGCGAATATCTCGAGCAGTATCTTGCGCCGCTGGCCGCTTCCGATTTGCTCGTCGATTCGCTTCACGAACAAACCGAGGTCCTCTCGGTTGGCCGCGTCGGATTGCTCAAAGGCGAGGGCTCCGAAGAGCACCGGATCCATTCAGACTTTCGGCTGCTGCTACAGCACACGCAAACCATGCTTGCGACCCAAGCGATCGCCGACGTGGTCATCGACGCGACGGGCATTTACGGTCAGCATAATTGGCTCGGCGATGGCGGCGTGCCCGCGCTGGGCGAACCGTTGGCCGCGAGTCACATTCAATACGGCTTGCCCGACGTCACGGGCGGGGACCGCGAGTCGTACGCCCATCGACACACGCTGGTGGTCGGCTCCGGTCCGGCCGCCGCCCGCACGGTTACGGCGCTCGCCCGACTGGCGCACGAAGCTCCCTACACGCGAATTACTTGGATCCCGCGACGGGCGCTCGCCACGGCCGACAATCCGATTAGTCGGATCGACGACGACCCTTGGCCCCTTCGCGACGAGCGATTGCGGGCGGCGAACGAGCTGATCCGGAGCGAGGCGGGCCATCTCGCGTATTGGCCCGGGACGGCCGTCGCTCGAGTGCTTTGGCACGGAGGACTCGAGCAATTTCAGGTCCAACTGACCGGCGATCATACGGCCGAGTTGGCGGTCGATCGGATTGTCGCCAACGTGGGATACCGGCCGAACCATCGCCTTTACCGGGAATTGCAAGTCGCGATCGATCCGTTGACCGAGGCCTCGACGCGGTGGCCCGCCACGACCGGCGAGCAGGGCAGGGGGGCGCCAACGAGCGACCCGGCCATGCTCCTGACAGCCGAGCCCGATTTCTATGTGCTAGGCGCCAAGAGCTTGGGCCGCGATACGCGATTTACGATCGCCGTTGGCCTGGATCAGATTCGCCAATTGTTCACGATTATCGGCGACCGGCCGGAATTGAATTTGTATTCCGGCGCGTTAGAGCCGCGCGCCCAGTAAGTGAAGTGCGATTTAATTGGCGCGCTTATCGTCGCTGACTGCGTGCGCGGCGCCTCCAATTCCCGACTTCGCCTTGATTTCTGCGGCCGGGTAACGGAAAATCCAAAGCGTCGAACCTGCTCGCCCGCCCACCGACAAACACATTTCGAGGAAGACCCACCATGCCCGCCCCACGCAGCTCTTTTCTCGCCGTATTGACGATTGCTTGTCTAGGAGTGTCGTCGCTCGTGACGACGGCTCGCGCCGATGACGCGGCGAAGCCGGATGCTCTGAAAGCCAGCCCTGAGAATCAACCGGCGAAGCCCGCCGTCGCGGCGGCGCCATCGGCCGTCGAGATTCAGCAGTGGATCAAGGACCTCGACAGCGATCTGTATGCGACGCGGCAAGCGGCGGCTCAGATGCTCTATGAAACCGGCAAAGCGGCGATCCCGTCGCTTGCGGAATCGGCCAGCGGCAAAACTTTGGAAGTTACGATGCAATCGGTGAACGTGCTGCGCCGGCTTTTGCAATCGTCGGACACGGGAACGCACGACTCGGCGAAAGACGCGCTGGAGCGGGTGGCCAAGGGGGACAACGCGGCGGCCAATGCCGCCCGCGAAGCTCTCAAACCGGCCCCACAGCCGCAGCCAGCCTTCGCTCCCAATAATATTCGCGGCAATTTGCGAATCATGCCGGGCGGCAATCTCCAGTTGCTACCCGCCGGCGGCATGCAGGTGATTCGTGTGCAAGCCAACGCGAACGGCAACGGCAAGAGCACGACCGAGGTGCAGGAGAACGGCAAGAAGGTCCATATCGAGCAGGATCAAAACGGCATCGAGCTCAAGGTGACGGAGAACGTCAACGGCGTCGATAAGACCGACACGTTCAAAGCCAAGGACGCGGACGATCTTAAGAAGCAATCGGCCGAAGCGTTCAAGCTCTATCAAAAATACGGGCAAAACGCCAACGGTTTTGGCGCCGTGCAGATTCAAATCCAGGGCGGGCAAATTCAATTGGGCGGTGGCGCTCAGGCCATTCCCGGACTGCAACTGAATCCGCAGTTCATTCCGGCAATCCCGCTCGTGCCCGCCAAGCCGGCGCCGACCCCAGCCGAAGCACGCAAGCAAGCGGCGTTGCAAGTCGGCGAAGTGCGCAAGCAGATTGCCGAGACGATCGACAATTTGAAGAAGAACGGGGGCAACGGCGGCGATGCCGAAGCGCTGAAGGCGAACGTTCAGCAGCTTGAAGAAGCCGTGCGCCGGCTGGAAGAGACGCAGGCGAAACTGAACGCCGGCGGTTGACGACAGAGTTTGCAACCGAGTCTTAATCCGCCGCGACGGAAACGAGTTCCTGGCTGACCGCTTCCAACTGGGTCGACGAGATCATTTGCCGCTCCTCGGCGAACCCAATCAGCAGAGCCAAATCGCACAGACGATTGATGCGCCGGGCCAAGCCGTGCGTTAATTGATGCAGCGTCTCAAGCGCTTGCGGCTCGAAGATCGGCCGCTTTGCGCCGGCCGCTTGGAGTCGATGCGACACATAGCTCACCGTTTCTTCCAACGTCAAAGGCCGCAGCAGGCACTTGATCGCCAGCCGCTCTTCAAGCTCCGGCATGCGATCGACGATCGGCAACAACCGCGGCTGACCGACGAGTAATAGCGTCAACAGCGGCCGACCGGCGACCGAGAGGTTCAATAGCAGCCGCAGCGCTTCGAGCGTCGCGACGTCTTCCAGAAGATGAGCCTCGTCGATCACGACAACCGCGTGTTGTCCACGCGCGTCGTTGTCGAGCAAAAATGCTTGCAATCGGCGAACCACTTGATCCATGCCCGCCGAGATCGGGCCGATCGTTCCGGCCGGCGCCATGAATTCTTCGGCCAAATAACTGAGCAGTTCGACTGCCGTCATCTGGGGGAACACCAAATGGGCCACTGGCCGAAATGCCTCGGCAAGTTGTCGGCTCAGCATGCGGGCGAGCAAAGTTTTGCCCGTGCCCGAAGCGCCGGCGAGCACGGCCCCGCCCCGGCGATTCTCGACGACGTAACGCAGCTTGAGCAGCGTTCCCTGATGGCTTTCGCCCGGGTAATAAAATCGCGGATCGTCCGTGGTCTCGAACGGCCGCCGCTCCAGTTGCCAGTAGTTTTCGTACATGGTGGTGTTCGCCGAAAAAAGTCGGGAGTCGGGAGTTGTAGGTCAGGCGCTTCATGCCTGACCGAGCCGCGATTACAGGACGCAATAATTTTCGGCGACGCCCAGCGGAGGCACGTTGGCGTCCATAAGCCGGCGACCGATCTGCGAGAGCTCCGCAGTCGAGGCCGTGCGCGTGTCGGTTGTCAAAATGGCCGCGTCGAGGCCGCTATTGGGCTTAAGCATCCAGTCCGCGGACCCATCGGCGGCCACAGCCCCGGCATCGACCAGCACGATGTCAAAGTGTTCTCTCAACTGGTAAAGGCAGTCGGCTATTCGGCCGGCCATGTCGCCGGTGATCGAAAGTCGAGTTCGCGAGGCCAGCGGCGCGACCGCTAGGCGATCCGCGACCGATTCGATCATGGTTTCCCACAAATCCGGCCCGTCCCCTAGGGCGAGCGTCTGTTCCCAGCCCACGCCGATCGCGAGTCCCAATTGACTCGCCAATTGGGGCGCCGCAAAATCCGCGTCGACGATCGCGACACTCGCTCCCGACGCAGCTAATCGACGAGCGAGCAGCAGTCCCAGGGTCGTGCGGCCTTCGTTTCGCTGCAGGCCGGTAATCGCAATGACCTTGCGGCCGAGCGACGATTCGGCCATGAGATCCTGGCACAACTGGTCGAGCTGCGGCGCGATGCGTTCGACCAGCGACTGGCAAGTCGTGGGCCAAGCGAAGCGATCGACCTCGAAAGCGGCTCGCGGACGTTCGGCCGTCGACGCTTTGGCGGCCTGTTGGCCGAGCGTCGCGATCGAAGGCGCCGGTTTGGAGACCGGCGAGTCTGACGTCGATGGCAATTCACCGCCGACCGTAACCGGAGAAGAATCGCTCTTGCTCGGAACGGACGGTTTAATTTCGGTTTCCGGCGGACCGGCCAAGAACTGGGGTGGATCGATCCGCACCGCCCGGAATCCGCTTTTTCGCGGCGTCTCAAGCGTCATGTCGAGTGTCGAAACCGTGTGGGCAAAAGCGGCCAAATTCAAATGCGGCGGCGGCACGACCGAAGGCGCGATCGCAACGCCCGCGCCATCGTGCGAGGGCGCCATCGCCGGCGCTCGTTCGGGCAGCCGAACCGATTCGTCCGCCCTCGAAAGCGCGGCGCCGATCGACGGCAATTCGCCTACCGGTTTGCTCGGCGGCGACGTCGAGGCCATCGTATCGCTGGTGAACGCGCGGATAAAAGCGTGATCGAGAGCGCTCATGGAGTGTACCTGTACTTGGTCGGCGGATTGGCTTCGCTCGAGGGCGCGGTGGCCGGACCGATGTTGCCATTCAACTTGGCGATTCCCGGCTGTCCGCCGCTTGGGGACGGGGCCGGGGCCCACTGGATATTGTTCCCTTGGATCGGCGGCTGATTGACCGCAGCTGGCGGTGTGAAATTCGGTCGCGAACGTGAGGCGTCGATTCGTTCGGCCACGAGCGCCGGCGACGGATCGCGAGCCGGCATGCTCGGGACGCTGGGATCGGCCTTGGCGGCGGCCGTCAGCGAGGGCCAGTTGCCTTCGAGCGGTCGCCGAACCGTCGTCGTGCTCAGAGCCGGTCCCGATTGTTCCGGGACAGGGCTCGCGGAGACCGGCGACGTCGGCGCGATCGATGAACTGGCAGGAACCGAAGGTGGCGTGGCGCCCGGCGTCGGGCTCCACGGCGGAGCGCCCCAATTCTTGGCCACGGCTGCTGGCGTTTGGACAGAAGTCGCCGATTGAATCGCCGGCGCTGTGGAAGTCGTCGCCACGCCTGACCAGGCCGGGGCGTCGTCGGGTAGTTGTTCTTCTATGTGCTTGTGCCGGCTTCGAGAGACCAACAAGATCAAGCAGATCGCAAACACGGCCATCGCGCCCAGCGCATATTTCTTCTTCGCCTTGACGATCGAATTCGCGAAGGCCAGCTTCCACTTCGATACCGGCGGAGCCGCGACATGCGGCAGCCGGATCAGCACCCTCAGCGGCGGCGATGAAGGCAATTCGATCGGCGCTGGTGCAGGCGCGCTCGATTGAATCGCGACCACGCGCGTTCGCAATCGCGGACTAATGTTGGGAGCGCTCGTACTCATACGCCAAACTCCTGTTGGCCGAAAGCAGACCATCTAAGCAGTCTGCCGCTAAATTCAATTGTTGAACTTATCGGTCGTGAGCTTGCGGACCTTGAGCTTTATTCCGATTGCAGGGACTTTAGCGATTAGGCGGCATTGGGGCCATGCCGGTTGACGCTGTCGGCGCGGCCGACCGCGGATAGAGCCGCGCACGAAGTAAGCGGTGGGAGATCGTGGCCTTGCCAGCGCTTACTTCGCGCGAGGCTCTATTGCTCCACGAATCGTCTGTAAAGATGGGCATATTCGCCGTCCAACTCGACCAACTGCGAATGGGTCCCGCGCTCGATGATTCGGCCCGATTCCAGTACCAGCACTTGATCCGCGTGACGCACCGTGCTGAGCCGGTGGGCGACGACAAAGCTCGTGCGACCTGCTAGCAGTTTGTCCAGTGCCCGTTGAATGCGCGCTTCGGTGATCGTATCGACGCTGCTCGTCGCTTCGTCGAGGATCAAGATACGGGGATCAGCTAGCATCGCCCGCGCAAAACAAATCGCTTGCCGCTGGCCGAGCGAAAGATTGCCGCCCCGCTCGCCGACGCTCGTCTGAAAGCCGTCCGGCAGCGACTCCACCAGATCCGAACAGTCCAACCGCCGCGTGGCCTCGAGGACTTCGCCATCGGTCGCCGTCGGCTTGCCAACGCGAATGTTCTCCATCACCGTGCCGCTGAACAAGAAGTTATTTTGCAGCACGATCCCGATCCGCTTGTGGAGCGACTGACTCGTGATCTGAAGAATGTCGCGGTTGTCGATCAGTAGTTGGCCGGTCGTGGGCAGGTAAAACTTGGCGATCAAATTGACGATCGACGTCTTGCCACTGCCCGTGTGACCGACCAGCGCGATGGTCTGCCCCGGCTCGGCGATGAAGTTGATGTCGTTCAGGACGAGCCGCTCGGGATCGTATCCGAACGACAGACCGCGGAATTCTACCCGCCCGCGAATCGATTTGAGCGACACGGCGGTTGGCGGCTCGACCCAATCGGGCGGCGTGTCGAGGAGCGTAAATAGTTTTTCCGAAGCCGCCATCGCGACCAGCGCCTGATTGTATTGAGTGCCGAGCATCGCGATCGGCGAAAGGAACATCGTGGACATGAACAGGAACCCGACCAGATTCCCCACGTCGGTCGTGGCGCCGGGCCGCAGAACCTGGTAGCCGCCGATCGTGAGCAGGGCCGCCACGAAGAACTGATTGTTGAGATCCAACAGCGGCAGAAAGAAACCCTGCGTGCGATTGACGGCGGCGTTGTAATCCGCGTGGTCCTCAATCAACTCGCCGAACATTCGGGCATTGACGTCCTGCCGCACGAAACCCTGAGTGACGCGAATTCCGTTGACGCTCTCGGCCAGCGTCGCCGTCACCCGGCTGAACGAGTCTCGCAACAGGCGCAGGCCGACGCTCATTTGGCGGCGAAAAAAGTGGTTGATCCACCACAGCACCGGAGCGAGCGCCAGCACCATCAGAAACAGCGCGCGGTCGTACCAGAGCATGAACGTGGCCGCGACCAGCATTTGGCCCAATTGAACGAGCGACACGAACAGCACTTCTTGAATGCCCACCCGCACATCCTCGACGTCGGAGCTCATTCGACTGATCACCCGACCGAGCTTGGTGCGATTGTAAAAGCTCATCGGCAACGATTGCAGGCGAGCGAAAATTTCGTTCCGCAGATCGAACACGACCGATTCGCCCAACTCGAGCGCGAGCCGCTGGCGGTAATGCATGACGACTTGCGTGAAGATGGCGAGCGTCAGGAACGAAAGCATGCCGATTGCGACGCCCGTGACGTTGCCCGTCGCGATCGGGCCGCGAATCGTGGCGGCGATCAGCCAGGTTAGCGCCGGCATCTGGATCGAGCGGAGCACGACCATCAGCAGCAGCCAGTTGCGCTTCGCGGCATATGGCTTGGTGTAGGTAAGCAGCCGGCGGATCAGATTGATATCGAGCGGCCGAGTGTCCGGCTCTTGGTCTTCGTGACGCTCGAGCCGAGTGAGCGTCCGCGTTAGTTTGCGATCGATAGCCGTGGCCATGTTTTTTGCGCCGGGGTCGCGTAGCGAATGTTAAATTTAGCCCGGCGTTTTAACGCCGGCGAACCTAGACGCCGCCGATTGCTTAAGAATCACGCCGCCGGCAGCACCGCCGAGACGGCGGCCCCTTGCAAGCGAGCACTAGCCAGATAGTGCCCTTCGCCTTGCATGAGTGCCTCGTGCGGACCGCTTTGCACGACCCGACCCTCGTCGAGCACGACCACCCAATCCGATCGGCGAAGCGTGCTCAGCCGATGGGCGATCACAAACGTCGTGCGGCCCCGCATCGCCCCTTCCATCGCCTCGAGAATCTCGTGTTCCGTGCCGGGATCGATCGAGGCCAAGGCATCGTCCAGTATCAAAATGGGCGGCTCGAGCAGAATCGCCCGAGCGATCGCCAATCGCTGTCGCTGCCCGCCGGAAAGTCCCGTGCCGTATTCGCCGATGACCGTGTCGTAGCCGTGAGGCAACTCAAAAATGAATTCATGGGCTGCGGCAATTTTGGCTGCCCTTTCGATCTGCTCCCGCGTGGCGTCCGGATGGCCGAATGCAATGTTGGCCGCGACCGTATTGGAAAACAGAAAGCTTTCTTGAAACACCAGCCCCACGCTGCGGCGAAGTGTGTCCAGATCGAGATCGCGCACGTCGACGCCATCGACCAACACCCGGCCGGCAATCGGGTCGTAGAACCGGGGAACCAAGCTCAGCAGCGTCGTTTTGCCGGCGCCCGTCGCGCCCACGATCGCGATAACCTGTCCCGGCTTGGCGACCAGGTCGATGTCTTCGAGCACCGGCGTATCATCGCGGTAGGCAAAGCCGACTCCTTCGAACCGCACCTCGCCGCGGAGCTTCGAGACACGGACTGGGCACGCCGCGTTTTCCACTTCCAGGGGCGCGTCCAGAATCTCGAACACCCGTTGGGCGCCGGTCAGGCACGTTTGAATACTGTCGGCAATGTTCGTCACCTGGCCGACTTGGTTGGCGAATTGCTGCAAGAGATTCACGAATACGAATAACCCCGCGCCCAGCGCGAGCTCGCCGTGAACCACCAGATAGCCGCCGTAGCCGAGCAGGATCACCATATTGATCTGAGTCAAAAAGCCCATCGCGGGCTGAAACAGCGACGTGCGGCGAAAGATCCAGTACTTCTGGTCCCTCGTCGCTCGATTGGCCGTTTTGAACTTATCGATTTCCTGTTGCTGACGACCAAAGCCTTTGACGACCTGCACGCCTTGGATATTTTCGGTCAGTGTGAGGACCAACTGGTCGATTAGCCGGCCATTGCGAACGTAAGCCGGCCGCACGATTTTGGAAAACATCGTCGCCCCAACCCACAGCAGCGGCGTCGTCGCCAAACAGGCCAAGGTGAGCGGCGCGTGCAGCGAAACCATGTACACCAGATAGACGCCGAGCGACAGCGCAACGGTCAGCATCTGGATCACGACGCCGTCGACAAACACGCGCACCGCCTGCACGTCGCCGGCCACGCGGTTGATGATCGAGCCAGTTTGATTGGCGTCGAAAAACCGAAAGCTAAGCCGCTGCAGCTTGTCGTACACCGCGGTCCGCAGTTCGACGACAATCCGCAGCACGAGATTCGACGTCGTCACCGCAGCGCGATATCGCAACATCGCATGAGTCAGCGCCGCGGCGACGATCACCGCGGCAATCAGGCACAACTGGCCCAGCGGCGGCCAATCGTTCGGCGCCCGAAAGCCCAAGGGCCACCTGAAAGCCGCTCCGACAGGCTCGACGTGCGCCCGAATCAAATCGATTCCCAAACCGGTAAGCCCCAACTGGGCGAGCATCAGGGCGACCAGCAAACATTGTTGAGACAGCACGTGGACGCATCCCAAGCGGTGACGCCACGCCAATCCAAACAGCCGGCGCAACAAATAGACGTTCGAGGGCGCAGTCGGGATGAGTGGAGCCAAGGCGGGAATCATCGGGGCTTACATCGTGGAACGCGAAAGCATGACGCCACCCGGAGGCAATCATGGCAAAGCGAGCAGAGGGGCATCCATTCCCCGTGACCGTCACCGGATCCGCATGAGCTATTCGAACCCTAGCAAACTTATTCGAGCTAGAAAATGCCAATCAAAACTGGGCGATAGAGCCGCGGACCCACGGATAGAACCCCCCCGGAATCGGTCCTTTGTTCAGCTCGCACAAAAAAAGTGCACTTCGCGCCGCCGTATTTGTACGCTCCATGCTTTCTTTCGCACTTTCAGGGGCGAAAAGCGAGAATTCATCGGTAGAACGGTACAAGACCTACGCATTTACCTAACTTCATTCGGAATTCCGAAGTATGCGTCGGTTCGGAACGTCAATTGCAAATGTCGCCTGCCCACCACACGGGGCGTCGAAGTTTCGGCCGTGTTTTTTCACGCCACCCGCCCCCAAGAACTAACGTAAACGAGGAGACACGATCATGAAAAAGTTGCTATTTGTCAGTGCGGCCGGAGCCGGATTGCTGCTGGGGCTCGCGGGCCTGCGTAACGCGAATGCGGTGGAGCCGCCGGGCGGCGCGCCCAAAGAGCCCGCCGCGAAAGAACCAGCTCCAAAAGAACCGGCCGCGCCTGCGACCAGAGCGCCTGATTCCAAGGCTTCGGACCCGAAGACAACCGCTCCTCGGGATACGAATCCAAAGAATCCCGCAACCAACGACAATCCGGCGCAGCCAAGGGCCACGGATCCGACCCGCGATCCGCGTGACACTCAACGCGACGCCCGCGATCCCGCGAAAGATTCGCGCGACACGAATGCACGCGATCCAAACGATCGCAAAGACGTTGATCGAAAAGACGCCGATCGTAAGGACACGGATCGTAAGGACACGGATCGTAAGGACACGGATCGTCGGGATACCGATCGAACCCCAGCCCGCGATACCGACCGCCGCGATACTGATCGCCGCGACACCGATCGGCGGACTACCGACTCGCGCCGAAATCGGATGACCGACCGTCAGTTGGGCATTTCCTTCGGTCGGGCAACCGATCGTGGATTGGCCATCTCAAATCTCGCCTCTTCCAGCGTCCTTTACCGTGCCGGCTTGCGGTCCAGCGACATCGTCGTTTCGATCAATGGCCATCGTCTGGCGCGAGACGAAGATTTCGATCGCTACGTTTATGACGTCGAAGGCAACGATCGAATCAAGGTGATCGTATTCCGCGACGGACGCGACGAGACCGTATATCTCACTCCTACGGTATTCTATGCCGAAGAATCGTACGACGACGATTACACCTATTTCGGCGTCGTTCTTGATACTCGCTATCCGGATCGATTGATCGTCAAGAGCGTCAATCGCGAATCGCCGGCCTGGGAAGCTGGCGTCCGCGCCGGTGACGAGATCACGGGATGGCATGGGCAGCGGATTAAGACGACCAGCGATTTCGGTCGCGCCCTGCATGAAGTGAACGGCTCGGCGGTGGACTTCGAGTTCAACCACGAATCGAAGGCTGTCCGCGGCGAGGCGAAGTTTTCGAAGCGAGAAGCTTCGGCCAAAGGCCAGACCTCGGCCACGACCGAACGTTCGACCGAGCCGGCTCGCGATCTGCCGCCGACCGATCCCAGCGTCCGCCCGGCGCCCCCGACTAATGTGATTCCTGGCGTCGCTCCGGGCACGAATCCGACTGTAGCGCCGCCGCGCACACCGGCCGGCACGACTCCGGCCCCGGCCACGACCCCGCCGCCACGACGACCGCTGGGCGGAGTTCTTGGTCGTTAAGCACGTCGATTTAATTGTGTACTGACGTAAAAAACATAGGGGACTGGGAGGCCTAACCGCTTTCCAGTCCTTTTGCTTTGAATGCGAGCCATTTCCACCCGCGCGTGGCGAGCGAACGCGGCCATGGGGATTGATGCTGGTCCACTCGCGGGCAATTTTGTATTATCGACCGCATGAGTTCTCCAGCCGTTACGACCGACGAAAATGGCTATGCGCCGCCCGGAGATATTCGGGTGCTGATCGTCGATAACGATGCGGCTCACGCCGAGACGGTGGCCGAGAGCCTGAGTCGAGTCGGCTACGACTGTGCGGTCGCGACCTCGGGCGTACAGGGCGCCCAACTGGTCCAGCGCGAGTCGTTCGACGTGGTGATCACCGATCTGAAGATGAACGATCTGGATGGCCTGGAGCTATTGGCCTGTACGAAGCAGGCCCTGCCCGAGGCCGAGGTGATTCTGGTCACCGGCCACGGCACGATCCCCTCGGCCGTCGCGGCGATGCAGCAGGGCGCGTTCAACTATCTGCAGAAGCCGCTAGACTTGGCCCACCTCCGCGTCATTGCGTCCAAGGCGTCCGAGGCCGTTCGCTTGCGGCGCACGAATGTCGAGCTCAGCAGGCGGCTTGACGAGAAATTTGGTTTCGAAGGGGTCATCGGCTCCAGCCAGCAGATGAACGGCGTGATCGATCGTCTCAAGCGAATCGCTCCGACCGACGCCAGCGTGTTGATTCAGGGTGAGACCGGCACCGGCAAGGAACTCGTGGCGCAGGCCATCCATCAAAACAGTCCTCGGAAGGCCAAGCCATTCGTGGCGCTCAATTGTGCCGCGCTGAGCGAAAATATTTTGGAGAGCGAGCTGTTCGGCCATATTCGCGGCGCCTTCACCGACGCCTCGACCGATCGCATCGGCAAGTTCGAGTACGCCCACGGCGGCACGCTGTTTCTGGACGAAGTTGGCGACATGCCGATCGCCACGCAAATCAAGCTGCTGCGGGTCTTGGAGAGCAGCGAGATCACACGCGTCGGCTCGAACGAGGCCATCCACGTCAACGTGCGGATCTTGTCGGCCACGAACCGCAACCTGGAAGATTCGATCGCCGCGGGCTCGTTTCGCAGCGACCTCTACCACCGGCTGAAAGTGGTCACCATCAATCTGCCGCGACTGGCCGAGCGGAGCCAGGACATACCGCTATTGATCGATTATTTCATGAAGCAGTTCGCCAAGCGACACCACAAGAACGTGGAGAGCATGACG
>JBBQWR010000031.1:0-65678 GCA_038210495.1 Pirellulales bacterium | reverse complement strand
ACTCGCGTACACGCAGCGGCGCAATGCCGCAGCGCGCCGCAGCCACACCCGAACGACCCGCAAGAAACTCGCCGCGCTGGGCATCCGCCTGACCGGTCTGCCTCGTTGCGGATGGGGCAAAAGTTAGCGCTGTAGTATTAGGGGACGATTTTCGCCCGATTTCGGCGGTTTCATCTTCTGTTAGAAGCTTCGCCGATCGTCGGCGAAACAAAAACGGCCGTGCTGGTGCTAGTAACACCGACACGGCCTTGGTCCACGGTAGGAGTAACTACCATGAGCCCGTTCGATGTTATCACTGCGCGGATCGTTTCTCAACTCGAAGCCGGCGTCGCCCCGTGGCGGCGCCCGTGGGGTGGCCGGTTCCGGTTCCCCCGCAATCTGATCTCCGGCAAGCCGTACCGGGGCGTCAACGTGTTCCTGCTGGCGGCCAGCGGCTACAGCAGCCCGTACTGGTTGACCTACAAGCAAGCCCAAGAGCTAGGGGGCAACGTTCGTAAGGGCGAGCGGGCCATGCCCGTCGTGTTCTGGAAGCTGCTCGACCACACGAACGCCGAGACCGGGCAGGACGACAAGATCCCGCTGCTGCGGTACTACTCCGCGTTCAACGTCGCGCAGTGCGACGGCCTGCCTGCGGATCGCATCGCCACGGACAACACGCCGGCCACGCCGTTTGCTCCGATCGCGGCCTGCGAGCGCGTGGCGGCCGATATGCCCAGCCGGCCACTCGTCCGCCACGGGTTCGACAGCGCCTGCTACGTGCCTCTGCTCGACGAAGTGCGGATGCCCGATCAGCCAAGGTTCGACAAGCCGGAAGGGTACTACTCGACGTTGTTCCACGAGTTGGCGCACTCGACCGGTCACGCCATGCGACTGGCCCGCAAGGGGATAGCCGACAGCGTAGCGGCCTTCGGTAGCGACACCTACGGCCGCGAAGAGTTGGTCGCCGAAATGACCAGCGCGTTTCTCTGCGGGCATACCGGCATCGAGACGGCCGTGCTGGACAACGCGGCCGCCTACATCGCCGGTTGGTTGCGAGTGATTCGCCAGGATGCCCGGCTCGTTGTGACCGCCGCGGCGCAAGCCCAGAAGGCTGCCGATTTCATCCTGAACCGCACATGGGCCGACGCCTCCAGCGACAACGCGGGCGCCACCAGCGACACCGCCGACGCGGAAGGGGGTGTCCGATGAGACTCGCCGAAAAATATCCTCCGCAGCGCTTGGCCGACGTGGTCGGGCAGTCTTGCATCCGCAAGCTCCAGCGGTTCGCCAAAAGTCCGTTCGCCACGTGCTGGTTGTTCCAAGGGAGTCCGGGGACCGGCAAGAGCGCGACGGCGCTCGCGCTGGCCGCGGAACTGGGCGCCGTCGATCCGTTCTCGGGGCTCGAAGTGATTTGCACGGCCAACATGGGCAAGGCCGAGGCGGAAGTGGCCGTCAGACGACTGCACCAGCGTTGCCTTGCCGGCGAGTGGAACGTGCTGCTGCTCGAAGAGCTAGAACGGCTCAGCCCGCAGTGCCAGGTGTTCTTGAAAGTGGCGCTGGCGTCGGAGCATCTTCCGTCGCGGGCCGTGGTCGTGGCGACGAGCAACGACACGAGCTTGATCGACCCCGCGCTGCTGGAGCGGTTCGGCCAGCCGTTGACGTTCGATAGTTGGTTGAGCTTGGCCGATCCGGGAGCCAAGCGCGTCGCCGCAATCTGGGCGGCCGAGTCCGGCGGGGCGCCGCTCCCGTACCACGCCCGCGATTGGGGCTGGCACAAGGCCGACGGCAAGCCCCAGCGGTTCAGTCTGCGGGCGGCGCTCGATTGCCTGCAACAAGCGCTCCTCGACTTGCCGGAACCGGCGGAGGTGGCCGCATGAAACCGCTCAAGCCACTGCCCGGCCAACGGCCGCTGTTCGACGAATGCACGCCGGAGCTAGTCAACGTTGGCGGCCAATTGTTGACCCAAGGGGTGCTGTTCGGTCCGCCGGAGTCGACGGCCGAACACCCGGCTAACGACTCAAACGCTAATCCATCCCACGAAATCAACGCTACGAACCACGGAGATAGACCATGACCACCGACCTGATTTTCACCGACCTGACCGCCAGCGCATTGACGGCGGCCGACAAGATGCAACGCCTGCACGACGATTTTTTCGCGGGGCTCAAGCCCAACACGCTGCGGACCTACCGGCAGGCGCTGGCCGACTTCGCCACGTTCGTCGGCGCCGCCGATTCACGGCAGGCGGCCGGAGTGCTGCTGGCCAGCGGGCACGGCGAGGCCAACCACTTGGCCCTCACCTATCGAGCCAACATGGTCGCCAGCGATCTGGCGGCCAACACGATCAACAATCGGTTGGCTGCCGTGCGGTCGCTGGTGAAGCTGGCCCGCACGCTGGGGTTGATCGGTTGGACGATCGACGTGGCGAACGTCAAATCGAAACCATACCGCGATACGGCCGGTTGCGGCGCCGCCGGATATCGCCGATTGCTCGAATACCTCGACCGTTTTCCAAGCTCAAAGTCTATCCGCGATCGGGCCATTGTCCGGCTCTTGTTCGACCGGGCCTTACGGCGGAACGAAGTGGCGTCGCTCGACGTGGCGCACCTAGACCTCGACGCCGGGACAATCGACGTGCTGGGCAAGGGGGACACGGAGCGCGAAAAGCTCACGCTCCCCCAGCCGACCCAGCGGGCGCTGGCCGACTGGCTCGCGGTCCGCGGTGCCGACCCCGGACCGCTGTTCACCAACCTGGACAGGGCGAGAAAGGGGACTGGCCGACTGACCGGCGCCGGCATCTGGGCGATCGTCTCCACGCTGGGCGAGGCCACGGGGCAAACGGTCCGCCCGCACGGCCTTCGCCACGCCGCGATTACCACGGCGCTCGACGCCACGGGGGGCGATGTGCGGGCTGTCCAACGGTTCAGCCGTCACGCCAAGGTCGATACCGTACTGGTCTACGACGATGCCCGCCGCGACCTCGGCGGCGACGTGGCGAAACTTGTCGCAGGGCAGTAGGTCGGCTGGCGACGAGTCGTCATAGCCCGCGCCTCGGCGGCCGCCCGCCGGGGCGCTGTACACGCGCGAGGCAATTAGCGAGCCACCCGAGTTACCTGCTGCCGCCCGGCGTCACCGGCCTCGTGGAACCATGATACGTGTCGGATCGGTCATTTAGAGCGCCCGTTCGCGACGCCGTTTCAGCCGTCGGCGTTTCAATAGTTTTGCATTCGGCAGTCAAACCAACATTTCCTGGAAGTCACTCATCGAGTTTCGATTGCTGCCCGGACAATCGCCAGAATGTCATCCTTCACGCATTGGGGCAGCGCCGGCCACGAGGCCATGATTTCGTTGAGGGCGACGCCAACGTTTTCGTTTTCGGGGTTGCTAGTACAAGCCGTGGTACAAGCGGCCGAATCGATCGTCGCAACTCCTTTGTCAGCCCCATTTGTGTTTTCAGACTCGTGCGTTCGCAATGCAGAGGTTGAGGGTTCGATCCCCTTCCGCTCCACTAGAATCGCCACGGGCGTCGACGACGCAAGTGGCGATTTTTCTTTGCCTTAGGACCAAGAAACGCCCGTTCTCGTGCCAGACGTTTCACTACCGAAATGGTGAATAGACGTGTGCCACCGGCCCTACCATCGCGGGCGGAGCCAAGTGGCACGCAACCTGCCAAATCAGCTTTGACGCACCGCTAGGATTTCCCCCGCGCTTACTTCGTGCGCGGCTTTATTGGCAGAGTCCGTCTCGATTGGCTCTCATCACAAAAGTCCGGGCACTTCGGCGGGAGTAGAGCCACCTGCTTGGCGGGGATGGCCTTGACCGATACGCCCAGCTTTTTCCTCAGGAAATTAGCGATGTACCGCAGGTAGTCTTGGGGCGTGCGGCCGGATGAGCCCACCAACTGGATCGTCCCGAGGATCGATCGCAGGACGCCAATCAAATCGTTCGTCGAAGGTCGCTCCTCCGTTTCGAATTGATCTCGCCAAGAGCGGCGAATGTTATCGATCAGAAGGTCTTCCTCCTAGCCGACGCGGTAATGAACCTCATCCGGAAGCGGCGGCAATGCACCCGATTGCATCATTCCGATCAGCTTCGCGATCGCGGACGCGACGGTTTTGTCGACCAATGTCCGATCGGTGATCACATAAGTTTGATAGATGGCGATTTCGGTCTCCATCCAGGCCGGCGTCAATTTATCCTTCTTATACTTATTCCCCGAATAGGCCAGCGACTCGGACTTTCGCTGGAGCTTTTGTTGGATGAGTTTCTCTCTCTTGCGCTCACTGAGTTTCTGGGGCATGAAATTGGGCTCCTTCCCGTGGGGACTGGAAAAGCAGACGGGGCCACCGGCTGGGGTCGCGCCGCGGACTTCTCAAATTGTAACAGGAGCAGGCCCCGGTTTGAAAATTGTGTGCGATGTCGTCACTGACGTTTCGAGTTGGTATCGCTAGAGCAATCGTTTGCTGTCGGCATGAGCGCGGTTAGGATAAGCGTTTCGTGGTTCTGGCTCTCGCCCGCAACGCAGCGATAGGGAACTCTTCCGATGAAAACCAAAGCCGCAGTGCTTTATCGCATGGAACAGCCGGCGCCTTATGCGAATTCGCGGCCGCTCGTGATTGAGGATCTGGAACTGGGCGGCCCGCAGCAGGGCGAAGTGCTGGTCGAGGTCGTAGCCGCCGGGCTGTGTCACTCCGATCTATCGGTGATCGATGGCTCGCGGCCGCGGGTCATGCCAATGGTGATGGGGCACGAGGCGGCGGGGATCGTGCGAGAGGTGGGGCCCGGCGTGCGAGGGCTCGCGGAGGGGGACCATGTGGTGTTTTCGTTCGTGCCGGTCTGCGGCCATTGCCCGATGTGCGCCAGCGGGCGCGGCGCGCTATGCGAAAACGGGGCGAAGGCCAACGTCGCCGGTTGTCTGCTCGGCGGCGGGCGGCGGTTCAAGGATTCGTCCGGCAATGAGCTGCATCATCATCTGGGCGTGTCGACGTTTTCGCAATTCACCGTCGTGGCCGAGCAATCGCTCGTGCGGATCGATCCCGCGTTGCCGCTGGAAAAAGCCGCCCTGTTCGGCTGCGCGGTGACGACCGGCGTCGGGGCCGTTGTGAACACGGCCCGGGTCGAACTCGGCGCCTCGGTGGCGATTTTTGGACTCGGCGGAGTGGGATTGAGCGCGGTGCTCGGCGCCCGGGCGATCGGCGCCAACCCGATCGTGGCGGTCGATTTGCTGGATTCAAAACTCGCGCTCGCGCGAAAGCTCGGCGCGACGCATGTCGTCAACGCCTCGGCGGCCGATGCGCTTGATCGAATTCGCTCGGCAACCGGCGGCGGCGCCAACTATGCCTTCGAATGCGCCGGTGTCCCGGCGGCGTTAGCCCTGGCCTACGCGGCCACGCGCCGCGGCGGCACGACGGTGGCAGTCGGCCTGCCGCATCCGAGTCAAACCTTCTCGCTGTCCCCCGTTTCGCTGGTGGCGGAGGAGCTGACGCTCAAAGGCTCCTACATGGGCTCCTGCGTCCCGCAGCGCGACATTCCGCGCTTCATCGCCATGTATCAAGCCGGCCTGCTGTCGGTCGACCTGCTGCACACCCACACGATCGCGCTAGAAGAAATCAACGCCGGCATGGACGCCTTGGCCGCCGGTCAAAGCGTGCGGCAGGTGATTCGGTTTCAATGATGCAATGCCGATTTGACTCGCGTCCTGTTTAATTCACCCCCTCGTGAACGAGGGTGTGGGTGGAATGTTGGGCGCGAGCAACCCACCGTCATCGGTGGGACTAATACCTAATTTCGCTGCGCGAAGTAGCCTCGTGAACGAGGCTCACGTGCGGGATGTGGTTTTGCCGGTTGAGCGCAAGGGATCACCGGAATCTGGCGACGGAAATCGACTTTTTCGTATGTTAGGCGGAGCGTCTGCTCACGTTTTGCTGGCGCAGTTGAACATCCAGCGGACGCCGAATCGATCGGTGAGGCTGCCGAAGTAGCCCCCCCAGAACATTTCTTGCAGGGGCATTTCCGCCTTGCCCCCGTCGGACAAGGCCCGGAATAGGCGATCGGTTTCGGACCGAGTGTCGGGTTCGAGGTTGATATACGAGTTGTTGCCGAACGTGAGCAAAAAGCCCATCGATTCCGGCGCATCGGTTCCCATCAGCACATGGCCGCCGAGGATCGGCAGTTCGACGTGCATGACGAGGTTCTTGTCCGACTCGGCGAGCGGCGGTTGACCGGGATTCGGCGGGATGTCGCTGAAGCGGTGAATCGGCGCGGTGAACTCGCCGCCGAAAACCTTCTTGTAAAACAAAAACGCTTCTTCGGTGGAACGCACGAAATTGAGATAGGTGCTGACGCGTGCCAAGATCGGTTCCTTAAGGTTAGGTAGCGTGGGCAATGCCCACTATTTCGATGTCCTAACAAAACTATGGGCGCTTGGGTCCGGAGGCGTCCTCGCCGAGGCCGCTGAGCGTGGTCTTGATTTCAAGAGCAAGCCACCAGGGCGTCACTTCGGTCCAGCCCAGGCCACTCAGACGCGCGCCAGTGGGCTGTGGCCATCATGATCGAATTGGTGGTTCGTGCCCACCCTACTTTGCCGCGGCTACGAATGCTTGGAAAACATTTCCTTCATCGCGGCCTGCGATTCGGCGGGCGTGACGTCTTTGATGTGAGTCGCGAACGACCATTTGTGTCCGTAGGGATCGACGACGACCCCGTAGCGGTCTCCCCAGAACATATCCCTTGGTGGCATTTGCACTTTGGCGCCGGCATCCTCGGCCCGTTTGATCGCGGTGTCGCAATTTTCGACGTAATGGTGCATTGTCACGGGCGTGCCGCTGAGTCCCTTGGGGGATTGCGATTTCCCATCGCAATATTCAGGGAAGTCGTCGTTAAGAAACACGAAACTGCCGCCGATTCGGATGGACGCATGCATGATCCGGCGGCCGTCCGGCGCAGGCAGCCGGCTGACTTCCTCGGCGCCGAACGCCTTTTTGTAGAACTCGATGGCCTCGGAGCACGAATCGCAAACGAGATGCGGAATCAAATTTTCTTGGCCGCGAGGTATGGGTTGGGTGCTCATGTGTTGGTATTCCCGAGATTGAGGGTGGAGGAAGTGGTGAGCGGCGAGTGGCGGGTGAGGACACTCGCGGCAAAGCCGCTGCATTTTCCTATCTCACCGCTCGCCACTCGCCACGATTCTTTGGATCGCCACGGATTGGGCTCCTTGGGTCAGCATCTGCCGGCGCCGACGCATAAATTTGCGAACGCCCAGGACGATAATTCGCCTCAGTAACCCATAGTCGAATAAGAAAGCCGCGAATCGACAAGGGGCCAGGAAAAAAGAAAATTTAGATCGCGGCAACGGCTTGCCCCAGTTCGCCGCGCAAAAAATGACTTGCCGGGGCGACTGCTTGGCGAACAATGTTTTTACTTGCGAAATGCATGGAAATCGAACAAGGTAGAGATGCTTACGTTGGAGCATTCTACTGAACCAGTCATCCCCGCCCCGCTAACGCATCTTTCGGCATCGCGAAAACGTTTCGCGGATTGAATGGAAAAATGATGAGCGTAAAGCAGCGTATCACGCATACGACGCCAATGGTTCGCCGAATGACGGCCCGGATTTTCGCCATCTGCGGGGTCGCAATGTTTTCGATCATTGGCCGCGTATCGGCTGCATCGCCCGACACGCTTACGGACAAGACGCTGGTCGTCTGGGCGGCGCCGGCCAACCTGGCTCAGCGGGGCGGCAGCGCGCTGACGCTCGACGATCAAAACGGTCATTTCGATGGCATTGTGTTCGGCGAATTGGCGCCAGGCAAATGGATGGCGGGAAGCGATTTTTACCGCCGGTCCGAGAAACAGCAGACCGCTAACGCAGCTGAAACGGTCGATGCCAACACGCCGGTACAGATCGCCGTTGTCTATCGCGGGCGGCAGATTTCGATCTATCGCAATGCCAAGCTTTACGCACAGTACACGATCGACGGCGAGCCACAATCGTTTGGCCCTCGCAGTTCGATCATCTTCGGCAAGCGGCATCGCGATCAGGGGGACGGGGCCCATTTCGCCGGAGCGATCGACGACGCACGGATCTACGATCGGCCGCTCACCATCGACGAGATAGCCGCGCTCAAGCCGAACGTGGTGTCGTTGTCGGCGCCCTGGGCCTGGTGGACGTTCGACACGCCCGCTGCGAAGGAACGGACCGGCCGCTTCGCCATCGCGCAGCTCGGCGACGGAGCGAAAGTCGAACACGGAAAGTTGGTGCTAGATGGCAAGTCGGCCACGCTGGTCGCGAAGCAGGATATTCCGTTTGCCTATGAAACACCGACCGTGCCGTCGCCACTGCCGACGACGTGGCTCACCTATCATTTGGCGCATCCGGGGCCGGGAACTGCGATGCCCGGCGATCCCAACTGCGCTTTTTATTGGAAAGGCCAGTATCACCTGCACTACATCTATCGCAATCAGGATGGCTTTTCGTTCGCCCATGTATCGAGCGACGATATGGTGCATTGGAAGTGGCATCCGACGACGCTCACGCCGCCCAAGACGGGGCACGGCATGTTCAGCGGCACGGGGTTTTTTACAAAGGAGGGCCGGCCGGCGATCGTTTATCACGGCGAAGGTTCGGGTAAAAACCAAATCGCGCTGGCCGCCGACGATCGACTCGAGAAATGGAGTCCGATTTATCCGATCGAAATCAAGCTCAGACCGGACCAAGACGGCAGCAAGATCAGCCAATGGGATCCTGACGCTTGGATCGAGGCCGACAACTATTACGCGCTGTTCGGCGGCCATCCGGGCAGCGGCAAGCCGCCCACGCTGCTGAAATCGCCCGACCTGAAGCAATGGGATTATGTGGGGCTGTTTCTCAGTCACGACATGCCGGACGTCGGGCAGGACGAAGACATCTCGTGCCCGAATTTCTTCAAGCTCGGAGACGAGCGGATGCTGCTGTGCATCAGTCACAATAAGGGTTGCCGCTATTATTTGGGCGCCTGGAAGGACGAGAAATTCAGCCCACGTTTTCATGGGCGAATGAACTGGAGCGGTTGGGATTTCTTCGCGCCCGAGAGCGTGCTGACCGGAGACGGGCGGCGCGTGATGTGGGCTTGGTGCTTGCTCAAGGATCTGCCGCTACAAAGTGGAATTCAATCGCTGCCGCGCGAGTTGAGCCTGCCGGCCGACGGCATCCTGCGGATCAAACCGCTCCGAGAACTCGAGCGATTGCGCGGGCAGGAACAGAGCGCGGCGAATGTGACCGTTGGCGCCGGTAGCAGCCGCAAAATTGATGGCATCACCGGCGACACGCTGGAGATCAAGGCGACATTCTCAGCCACCAAGGCGGCCCGCTATGGTCTGCGCGTGTTCACCGATTCGGCTGGCCAAGGTGGTTTTCCGATCGCCGTCGAACCGGCCAGCAAGTCGCTGATGCTGGGAACGATGAAGATTCCCTTCGAATTGCCGCCCAACGAAAATTTGGAGCTCCGAGTATTTCTGGACAAGAACATGATCGAGGTATTCGCCGGCGACCGCCAGGCAGCCGTCGCGCAGCATAAGTATGCTGCCGCGGACGTCGGCGTGAGTGCATTCGCCGATGGCGCCGAGGCTGTCGTGAAGGAAATCAGCGGCTGGCGCATGACACCGATCTACGGCCAGTAATTCCGAGTCCGAACGATTGGTGCTACGACGATGCGATCGCAGTTTTTCAGGGCCTATTTTAGGCTCCGTGGGGGTGACAACGAACTTGCCTTGATCGTTCGATATCGCTGTTGCCTTCTCCTTGCCGGGACAGGGTCGGCCACCTCAAAAGAATGTTTTCGGAGCTCGATACACTACCCGGTTGTACCTCCGTGAACGCTTCGCCCCGCCGGTTGCCCGACGACGCGCATCACTCGAGGTCGAAGCGACTGGCTAGGTCTTGCCTCGCGCGACTCTTTCATCCGCTACCTTCCGAAGTCGGATCACGCCTCTTGTTTTGCCGCTCGCTCCGCGGGCGTGCCCAGGATTTTCCAGGCGCGACGCCCTAGCGCGAACGATAGGATGTCGCATCCCCGCGCGTCGATTTGATCGGTCAACAGCAGCACGAACCCCGCGATCATCCCGCAGATGAATCCGCCCAAGTGGGCCCAGTGCGCCGTCCCGTCCCGCGATCCGACCTGCGTCGCGAAAATGTCGAACGAAAGATAAAACATCAGCACCCAAATCCCTCGGACGCAAAAACACTTCATCGGGCACTCAAAACCCAACAGCAGTCCCAGTCGCAGCCAACAGACCATGTGTACCCTGCTGGTCGGCAGCAGCACGAAATACATGCCAGCCAAACCCATAATGGCCCCCGAGGCGCCGAGCGCCGGCACGATCGGCTGCCCGATTTGCGAAATCAAAAACACGAGCGAAGCGGCCACCGCCAGCAGCAAGTACAGCACGAGCGTGCGCCGCTGGCCCAACATGGCATTAATTCGCCCGCCAAAGACGATCAAGAAAATCATATTTCCGACCAGGTGCATGATTCCGCCGTGCAAGAATGTATTTGTGACGAGCTGATACAAATGAAATTCGGTGGTCGGCCCATCGAGCGCTCCCGGCGCCGTGCCCGTCCACATCATGAGCGAGCTCCAAAATGGCGTCGCCAAGATATTATTTCCGCCGTGAAACAGCGCTAGCCAAAACAGCAGCGTGAAGAATGCGTTCGCGGCCGCAAGGGACCAAATCGCATAGGGCTTGAATTTGCCGTAAGCGTCGGAGGCGATTGGAAACAGCCCGAAGGGCACGACCCAACTGACACCTTGGGCGATGGTCTTCATCCGCGCGTACAATTCTTCTTCATCGATCGCTTGGCTCGTGCGAAGCGATCGCCCCGATTGAAGATCGATGCCGCAAGGGACGCACAGTTTGGCGTTGGACGGATAGGACCGCTGGCAACTCGGGCACATTATCGGCGGCTCATTTTCGATCGCCAGCGCCCGCGCCTCCGCGGCGAAGTCTCGCAGCGGCAGCGGCGGAGGCAGCAACGGCGCCACGCGATAGTCGTCGTCGATGTCATCCGATTCGGCAGATGCTGAATCCCCTTGGCGCATGGCGCCCAAATCGACTGCCGCCGGCGGAGGCCTAGATTCGGCAACCGAAGGCAGCGCGGGCACAACCAGCGCAGCCCCGCACGCGGGACACTTGGCCCGTTTCCCCGCCGCGCCGTCCAGCGCAACCAAGTGCTTGCCGCAACCACAGCTCACATCGATCGGCACTGCCCACTCCCTGCGCGGTTGAATGCGAATTGCCCCCACGCGGCCTATTACGGCTCAGGAATCTCATATTACCATCACCACCCGCGTAATTGCTTTCAACCGACCGCCGACCAAGTAGAAGTAAGTCGGGCACTCCGTGCCTGACAACGCAACCCTCGCGTGCGACCAGCATTGTCGCCTCAGAACGTTGCCTCATGTCATGGACAGGGTCCATGACCTACACGGCTAGACCAAACGGCGATTGGCGATTGCGAGCGTGGTTGTTGTGGCCAAGGAGGGGCGTAGGTAAATTGTCGATTGAGAATAAGTATCACGCGAAACTCGGGAGTTCGACCAGCATGTCTAGCGCCGAATCCAACTATCCGCGACAGTCGGCGCCTTCGCATGAAGAGCAGACCACCGATCAATTCGCGACCGACGGCGCCGAGCGGGCGGCGGCGTCCGCGGAGGAACGGTTGCTCGAACTAATTATTCAAGAGACCGAGAAGCTGCTGCTGAGTTCGCCGGAGGAGAAGAAAGAGGATGGAGCGGCTGACGCGGCCGACATGGGAGCGATCCGCGCCCTTGCCAAACGGCGGCGCGGCGAGTCGTTTGCGCTCGACCCGATCGTCACCGAGATTACCGCGGCCCTGTTGGAAAAAACGTTCCGCCAGCATGTCGCCTCGTCCGAGGAGTGGACGGCGCTGACGGCTCGGATCGCCCACACGCTATATGACGATCCGGCGGCCCGCGAGCGGATGCGGGCGATGTGGCAGCGGTTGGCTGGGGGCGCCCCGCCATGACGCCGATTCAGAAAACGCCGCAAGAGTTGATGACCAGTTGCCAAGGTCTGGTCCATTCGCTGGCCTGGAAGATTCATCAAAAATTGCCGAAAAATGTCGATATCAACGATCTCATCGGCTACGGTCAAATTGGCTTGGGCGAGGCGGCGCGGGATTTCGATGCCACGAAGGGCTCGCAGTTCACGACGTTCGCCTATTACCGAGTGCGCGGAGCGATTCTCGACGGGCTCTCGAAAATGAGCTGGTTCAGCCGCTCGTCGTATTTTCGGGGCGACTACGAGCAGGTTGCCAACGAGGTGCTGCATCAGGCGGCGACCGAGCCGGCGCCGGCCGCCAAGACCGAGGACGAGGCGGACGTCCGCTGGTTCAAGGGTTTGAGCGGCGCGCTGGCGCGAGTGTATTTGTTCTGCCAAGGCTCGAAGGAAGAAGACCCGGCGGGCGCGATCGAGGATGTCTCGGCGCCGCCATCGGCGGTGGTGATTCAGGAAGAGACGAGCGCCAAGCTCAAGGAATTGATCGACGCCTTGCCGGCTCAAGAGGCGAGCTTGATCCGTGCGGCGTATTACGAAGGGCTTTCGCTGAAGGATGCCGGCGATCGGTTGGGAATCAGCCGCGCCTGGGCGAGCCGGCTACACTCGCAGACGTTGAAAAAGTTGGCGTCGACGCTGAGGCAGGCGGCGCTGGGGGATGAGTGAAAGAGCGTGGCGGGTGGCTAGGGGGGAGTGGGTGGCGAGTGATGAGAGGGTACGATTGACGATTTTGCGACACGCGACCGTTACGAGCAGCACGCCGCTGTTGGAGTATTTGCTCGGCTTGCTCGGTTTCAAACGCCGGGCGGTCAAAAATCTGCTGAAGTTCGGCGCGGTGACGGTTAACGACGTCGTCGTGCGTCAGTTCGATCATCCGCTGACGATCGGCGACAGGGTAGCCGTACACGATGTGCAAACGGCCATCGCCGTCGATCGTTTGGAATACGCGCGGATTCAGATCGTCCATGAAGACGCCGACCTGATTGTGGTGGAAAAACCGGCCGGGCTGCTGACCGTCGCCGCCGGCGCTGGCGATTCCGATACGCTCTTCCGCCAGCTGAACGACTTTCTGCGCCGGAGGCCAACGAGCCCTACGGATCGTGCCCATGTGGTGCATCGACTCGATCGAGACACATCGGGTCTGGTGCTGCTGGCGAAGAGCACCGAGGCCAAGCTGCAACTGCAGGCGGCTTGGCCGGCGGTCGAAAAAATTTACCACGCGATCGTCGTCGGGCGTCCGGAGCCCGAAAGAGGGACGATCGAAACTTATCTGACCGAGACCGCGGCCTTGCAAGTTTTCAGCAGCCAGCATCCGACGCCCGAGGGCCGTGTCGCGGTCACGCATTATCGATTGCTGCAAACGCGAGGGGATTTCTCGCTCGTGGAAATCCGGCTGGAGACGGGCCGCAAACATCAGATTCGCGTTCACTTGGCGGGACTGGGTTGTCGCGTGGCGGGCGATCGGCGCTATGGGGCCTCGTCCGATCCCTGTCGCCGGCTGGCGCTTCATGCCACGAGTTTGGCGTTCGACCATCCGAAATCAAACGAGCGACTCCAGTTCAACTCGCCGCTGCCGGCCGCGCTTCATAAATTGTTCCCGGCCTGGATCGACGCCGACCGTCGAAAGAAGTAGGTCAGGCGCTCCGTGCCTGACGAGGCAACGCTCGCGTGCGACCACCGTTGTCGCGTCGGTGCGTTGCCTCATGTCATGGACAGGGTCCATGACCTACACGGCAACATAGGCTGGAAGCCTGTGCTACAGCGGGCTGGCCATCGATTTGATGATGATTTCCAGCACGATGAAGTCGGCGGCGAGCATGAGGGGGACGGCGAGGGTCGTGGCGGCTTCGGGGATTTTTTGGATCGTCGTGCAGCCGCTGTAGAGCATTAGGATGGCGGTCGTGAAGGCGAAGATCATCACGACCGTCGAGATTTCGGCGTTCAATAGGCCGAGCAGGGCCATGAGCAGAATGCCGACGCCGGCCGGCAGCAGCGAGGCGCCGGCGATGAAGATGTCTGACTTGACGTCTCCTTGGCCTTTGAAAATCGCCCGAGTGGCGGCACAACCGCCGATCGCGGTTCCGATCGGCACGAGGGCCAGGAACGCCAAACGCAGATACAGTCCGAATCCCTCGCCGTGGCTGAAGTGGCCGATGATCGGGCCGAACATGATCCGGGCGCCGATCAGCACGCAGACGTAGAACATGACGGCGAAGACGATGCCGACGACCATCGCCCGGCCGGGGCCGAGGAGATCAAAGGCCTCGCGCATGCCACCCACGGGGTTGCGCAGCAGGGCCTTGAGCGCTTTGAGGGCGTCCGTACCGGCGGCGACGGCGGCTTCTTTGGCCTGGGCGCCCAGTTGTCGGGCGTTGTCGCCGGCGGTGCGAGTTCCCGACGTCCCGGTGGGATGCGGCGGCGGCTCGGAGGGCTGCGGCGGCGAGGCCTGTGCGGACGCGGCGGCGCCGGCGGGAAACAGGCCTTGGGCTTTGGACGCCGGTTCCCAGGTGGGCATCCCCTGAGTCCAGATCAAGTCGGTCGGCCGAAGCTGACCGGCTGCGGCTAGTTGTCGCAATTGCCCGACGGGCACGGGACCAAAACGCTGACCGTCGCGGCTATAGTAATACCCGTTGTCCATCGATGGCTCTCCAGGATTCGCGGTCGCTAGCCCTGCCGGCGGAATCGTCCCAAGACGGGCAGGGGCCACATGCGCCAGTCGGCTATTGTAGTCGGAGGCCTGCGACGGCGGTCAATATTCGGAGTGCCTGTTCTGGCGGTATTTTTGCCGATCAAGATCGCAAGGCGAACTGAGTTTCATCCGGACGCTCGCGATAATCGCATACGCTGCCTCGCTAACGCTTCGGGTTGGCGTTGGGCGCAGACGAAAAAAGCCGGCGTCGCGATTGCTTTTCGCGGCCGGCTTGAAGGTTTTTGATTCGTGGCGAGGTGACGACCACTCCCCGCTTACTTGGTGCGCGGCTCTACGATGCTTCGCATCGGTCGTCAACTCCCGTCTCCCGACTTCGCCTCTCACACGAGGCCTTTGCGGACGGCCCAGACGGCGGCTTGGGTGCGGTCGCTGACGGCGATCTTGCGGAGAATGTTCTGCACGTGTTCCTTGACGGTCTCGATGCTGATCGAGAGCGAGCGGCCGATTTCCTTGTTGCTGAGGCCCAGGGCGATGTGCCTTAGCACCTGGGTCTCGCGATTGGTTAGCGGCACGTCGCTGTCGCCGGTCGCTTGTCGCGTGGCCATTGCGGTGGAGATCCGACGCATTTCGCCGACGCGCGAGGGAGATTCTCCCTTGGCGGCCGCCGTGATCGCCGTGATGAGCTCCTGTCGACTCGAACCCTTCAATACGTAGTCGCTCGCTCCGAGCGCGACCGCGCGAGCCACGTAGGTCGGATTGTCGTAGGTTGAAAGCACGACGACTTTGGCCTCGTGCAATTCCGTGCGGAGTCGCTCCAAAGCGTCCAAGCCGTCCGACTGCGGCATGCGAATATCCAACAGCACCACGTGCGGGCGATGCTTGCGAGCCATCTGAACCGCTTCGTCGCCATCCTTGGCTTCGGCCACGATCTTAATGTCCGAGCCGTTCAATAAACTGGCTAGTCCATGACGCACGACCTCATGATCGTCGGCAACCAAAACTTTGATGCTCATCAAAATCTCCTCCGAGTAAACTAAATACCCCTACCCCCCATCATAGAAGCACGCCATTGGGTAGGGTAGATGCGGGCGACGAATCGGCGGCAATTCGCACATTTTCAGGGCCTTTGAGTGCGAAAGACACGTTGATATTTCCCGGCGAAGCGCGGAAATGCCAAGCGGCTGAAAATTCAAGCCCGCGCTGCCTGAATCAGGTCGCCCGCGCCCCGATTTAATAGTTTACGGGCTAGACAGGCGCCGAGTTCGCGCGCGGCGGAGATGGCGCCCGTTTCGTGGTCCGCGAGACGGACGGTTCCGTCGCGGCTCAGCACGACGCCGTCGATTTGCAGTTGGCCAGATTCGATCTCGCGGGCCCAGCCGCCGATCGGCGCGAGGCAACCGCCGGCCAGCGCGGCCAAGAACGAGCGTTCCGCCGTGGCGGCGGCTAGGGAGGGCGCGTGGTTCAATTGCGTAAGGGTCTCGCGGATCGGCGAGTCGTCGCGCGTCTCAAGGCCCAAGACGCCTTGTCCCACCGCTGGCAGGAATTGCGGCGGGGCTAATATCTGCGTGATGTGTTGGCTCAGGCTCAGTCGGTTCAGTCCGGCCTCGGCCAGCACGATCGCGTCGAATTCGCCTTCGACCAATTTGCGGAGCCGCGTGTCGACGTTGCCTCGAATCGGCGCCATGACGAGATCCGGTCGAGCGTGCAGCAGTTGACTCTGGCGGCGCAGACTGCCGGTGCCGATCCGCGCGCCGGCGGGAAGTTCGTCGAGCGATTGGACATCGCGTGCGACGAGCGCGTCGAACGGCGATTCGCGCGGCGGAGTCGCGGCGATTGACAGCCCCGGGACAACATCTGTTGGCAGGTCCTTGAGGCTGTGCACGGCGACGTCGATCCGCCCGTCGAGCAGGGCTCGTTGCAATTCCTTCGTGAAGAGTCCCAGGCCGCCAATCTCGCTGATTGCCAGTCGGCGATCGACATCGCCTTGCGTCGCGATCGAAACGAGTTCGACGGTGTGACCATAACCTTTGAGTTGATTGGCGACCCACTCGGCCTGCCAACGAGCAAGCGGACTGGACCGCGTGCCGATACAGATCGGCTTTCGGGCCGCACGTTGCGATTCGCTCATGAGGGGCCGCCATCGGCTTTGGTCGCCAGTTCGCTTCCGCTCACGGCGCCGCGCGGCGCCATGCGGCTGCGGAGTTCTCGTGCCGGCACGACGACGCCGCAAGAAATAAAGAACTGCAAGGCCTCGTCGATCGTGAGATTCAGATCGTGCGCCGCTCGCTTGGGCACGGTGACGACATTGCCCGTGAAAGGCGCGGGCGACCCCAGCACGGCGACATTCACGCAGGGCTCTCCCGCGGCATGGGCGATGTCGAGCATTCCCTCGCTGGTCACGAACCCGACGGTCCAGCAGCCCGGGCGGGGAAATTCGATCGCGACGACGCGGCTGAACTCGACGCGATCCTCGACGAAAACCAAGTCGGTCACTTTTTTCACCGAGCCATAGACGCTCTTGATCAGCGGCAGCCGGCAGAGGATGCCATCGAAGACGCCGCCCAATCCGGCCGCGAAGAGCTTTCCGAGCAGATACAGCATGCTGACGAACAGGATTAAGAAAACCGGCAGCACGATCACCCGCTTGAGATACTCGGTGTCGACAAATGCCTGAAACGCGGCGCCGGCATTGTCGGGCAGCGGCTTGGGTCGCAGCGCGTCGGCCACGTACTGCGGAATATATTCGCCGCTCCGCAGGCGGAGGTACGCATGGCCATCGATTTCGAGCGATGTCTGTTGGGGATTCGCGTCGTGCGGTTCGCGAACGTCCCAGACGTACCACACGATGGCGGTCCGGCTCCAATTGGTGACGGGCTGGAGCACATACGCTTCGATCGTGTTGAAGATCCAGACGAAAATTACGATCGTGAGAATCGGCGGCAGGATGAGCGCCAACCCGCGGAGCACGGCTCGGCGAAAAGGCCGCGGGCGAATGGGCGGAGCGGCGGTGGGAAGCGTCGGGGTTTCGTCGGGCATAGCTTGTAGTCTTTCCGATCCAGTCCGGGGTGACAAGCGGCCACACGAGCCCCGGCCACCCGGCGAGGCGGTTTTTATGAGGACTTCCAATGGGGCAAGGCACAGTCGCCTAGCGAATGCTAGAGTTAAACGAATGCGTTCGAATGTTCTCGCGGGAAGCTTTATGCGAGTGTTTCAGGGGCATCCGCCCGTCAGCCTCCAATTTCACTCATTTTTCGTTGCGATCTGGTTCGCGATTCTGACGATCGACGGACCCATCGCGGCGATTGCCGAGGACGCTCAATTGTTACTGAGTGTCGTTGACAAGGATTCCGGCGAGCCGATCGCTTGTCGAATTCACTTGCAAAATACCGCAGGCAAGCCGTTGAAAATTTCCGGCGCCGTCAATTGGGCCGATCATGCCGTGTTCGCCGGAAAGATTCCGCTCAAGCTGCCGATCGGGGCCTATACCTTCACGATCGAGCGGGGGCTTGAATATTTGGACATGAAGGGCCATTTTCGGCTCGAGCATTTTGCCGACGACACGAAGCTGATCGAACTGCGGAGATTCTGCAATCTGGCTAAGGAGGGCTGGTGGGCCGGCGACCTGGATGTCGAGCGTCGCGACAAAGACGTGCCGCTCGTCATGGAAGCCGAGGATTTGCACGTCGTTCCGCTGACGACGTTCACTTCGGCAAAGTCCGAATGGACCAAGCGAGAACTGCCTCGCGATCCGCTCGTTAAATTCGACGGCGATCGATTTTTTCAACTCTTCAACGGCGTCGATTCCTTGCCGGGTGGCAGCCTCGCGTATTTGAATTTGAGCAAGCCGCTCGATCTCAAGGCGTTTGGGCAAGCAACATCTCAGTCGGCATTAGATCATGTGGCCGAGGCCCGCGAGCAATCGGGCGTGTCGATCATCGCCAAGTCGGCCTGCGATTGGGACCTGCCGACTTGGGTAGCGCTCGGTCGAGTCGACGCGGTGACCGTCATCGATCGGCAATTCGGTCGCGAAGGGATGTTGCCCGCCGGCGCAGGTCAGCGACCGTACGACAAACGGCGATACGCGCCGCCGCTGGGCGTGGCACGCTACGCGCAGGAGATTTATTTTCACCTGCTCAACTGCGGTGTCCGACTTCCGCCGGTCGCCGGTAGCGGCACTGGCGTCACCGGCAATCCGGCCGGTTACGGGCGGACTTATGTGTTCTGTGGCTCCGACTTCAGCTATGAAAACTGGTGGGCCAGCCTTCGCGAAGGCAAGTTGGTCATCACCAACGGCCCGCTGCTGCGGCCCGAGGTCGAGGGTCATCCGCCGGGACACGTGTTCAAAGTCTCAGCGGGGCAGACGAAAGACGTTGAAATTGCGCTAACGCTTTCGACGCGCGACAAGATTGCCTACCTGGAACTGATTCAAGATGGACGGGTCGCCCACGAAGTGCGGCTCGACGCTTTTCAGAAAGCGAACGGTAAGTTGCCGCATCTGACGTTCGAGAAAAGTGGCTGGTTTCTGGTTCGCGCCGTCGCCGACACGCCGAAAACATATCGGTTTGCCATGACCGCGCCTTACTACGTTGAGATCGGCGACGAGCCGCGAATTAGCAAAACGTCGGCGCAATTTTTCGTCGATTGGATGAAGGACCGCCAGGCTGAGATTGAGCTCGATGGCGTGGCAAAACGCGAAGGGGCGCTCAAAGAAATCCGGCAAGCCCGTGATTTTTGGAATGCCATCCTGACCAAGGCAAACGCCGATTAAGAAGCTCTCACAAAACTATGGCTACCCCGTTTTTATGAAAGCTCGGGGAGAGCCTGATCCGGAAAGGCGTCTCGCCAGATTTCCGCGAACGGCCCGTCGAGTCCCAATCCTTTGATCCACCCGAGTAAATAATTCATTTCAATATCGTCGCGATTCTCGCGAAGCAACATGGCTGCGTCAGCACGATCGATGATACGGCCGGCTGCCAGCTTCATCAGGATTAGGTCGTCAGGACGCAGCACTTGAACAGGATGGTCGAGACCCGGAATCCTTTGATTGACTCGGCGCGCTAGTGCATCGTCTTGGTATCCCGGAATAGCGAGCAAAACGTCAAGCTGGAAAGGGTAATTGCCACCGGGCGGAACGAACTTCCACTGAACAATCTTTTGTTGGTCGATTTGCAGCACCGGCGGCGAATGTCGAGCATCAAATCCGGCGCTAGTTAATGCTACCAATATTTCGTCAATACGCGGTTCATCGACGCCAATCAGCAAATCGGCGTCGCGCGTATAACGGGCGTGATTCCAAGCCGAAAGCGCCAATCCACCAACGACCGCCATCGGCATGTTCAAGGGATCGAGAGCGAGCCACCCATGGCGCAGCATGCTCAAAAGTGCGTTACTGCCCATGCGATCGGTTCCCGCGGTGCAACGTTTTCAGCATTTGCACCAGAGCTCGATCGTGTTCGGCCGTTCGGCGATCGAGCCAAGCCAAGAATGCCGCTTCGACGTCACCATGGGGACCGAGCCGCCTTTGCAAGCCGGCGATGACCATTTGATCTCCCTCGTCGACCATTTGTGCCCAGAGCGCAACTTTCTCGTCGGGAGCCAAATGGCGAATGCTCGGTGGGGCAAGCTCCGGCGGCGGAATCAATTGGTTCTTCATGGCTCCAAGAACGCTAACGATGGCTGGCGGCCGAGATCGAACATCGTCAAGTATACACTCAACGCCATCATCCTCCATTGGGGCTGGGCGCCAACTCCCGTTTCCAACGCTCCAGCAGTTCCAGAGCCTTAAGCGGCGTCGTGTTGTGCAGATCCAGCGCGCGAATCTGATCCAGCAGAGGATGTTCCCGCGACGCAAACAGCGTCAGTTGCAAATCGCCGGCGCGACGGGTCGCTCCGCGGCGCCCTAGCTTCGGTTTGCCATCGTCGTCCATGTTCCGCTGTTCGAGCCGGGCCAGAATCTCTTTCGCCCTTTCGTTCACCTCGCGCGGCACGCCAGCCAACCGAGCGACATGAATCCCGTAACTCTTATCCGCCGGGCCGGGCACGATCTTGTGCAGAAACACGAGTTGATCTTCCCACTCGCGGACCGCGACGTTGAGATTTCGCGCGTCCACGAGCGTTCGCGACAGATCGGTGAGCTCGTGATAATGCGTCGCGAACAAGGTTCGGCAGCCGATCCGATCGTGCAAATGCTCGACCACGGCCCAAGCCAGCGACAGGCCATCGTAGGTGCTCGTGCCGCGGCCGATCTCGTCGAGAATTACGAGGCTGCGCGGAGTCGCCAAATTCAAGATCCGCGCCGTCTCGGTCATCTCGACCATGAACGTGCTTTGTCCGCGCGAAAGCTCGTCGCTCGCGCCAACGCGAGCGAAGATGCGATCGGCCACACCGATCACGGCTTCTTTGGCCGGCACGAAGCTCCCGATCTGCGCGAGCAGCGTCAGGAGAGCGACTTGGCGAATGTAGGTGCTCTTGCCTGCCATGTTTGGCCCGGTGATTAGCAGAACCAGACCGTCCTCCGGGCCGCAGGATACGTCGTTCGGCACGAACGAACCTTCGGGCGCGAGAACATCGAGCACGGGATGCCGACCGTCGACGATTTTCAGCACCGGCTCGGCGACGCATTTTGGCCGGCAATAGCCCCGCTGCCGCGCCAATGTCGCCAAGGAAGCCAACACATCCAATTGGGCCAGCACGGCGCCGTTGGCTTGCAGCCGCTTCGCGCAGACGGCCGTCATCTCCCGCAATTCCACAAACAGCCGGTACTCAAGTTCCTTGGCCTTCTCGTCGGCCGTGAGCACTTTTTCTTCGTACTCTTTCAACTCCGGCGTGATATACCGCTCGGCATTTTTGACCGTTTGCTTGCGAATGTACGACGCGGGAATTTTGTCCCCGTGCGTGTGCGTGATTTCCAAGTAGTAGCCGAACACCTTGTTGAAGCCGACCTTTAGGCTGGGGATGCCCGTGCGAGCAACCTCGTTGGCTTGATACTGGGCAATCCATTGCTTGCCGCCGGTCGCTAGCTCGCGCAAGGCGTCGAGTTCCCCGCTGCTGCCGCTCCTCATGAAGCCCCCGTCGCGACTCGTGAGCGGGCAATCATCCACCAGAGCCGTCTCGAGCTTCGCACGGAGGTCTCCGCAGAGATCGATGCTGGATTCAAGCTCGCACAGCAGTTCGCTGCCTCGAGCCGTCAGTCGCGCCTTCACGGCCGGCAATGTCGCCAATGTCTTGCCGACGAAGGCCAAATCTCGCGGCGTCGCACGACCGGTCGTCACGCGGCCGACCAATCGCTCCAGGTCGTAGATGCCCTGGAGTCGCTGGCGAAGGTCTTCAGTCAGCCGCGCGTCGGCGACCAACTCTCCGACCGCGTCGAGCCGGCGATCGATGGCCGCGACGTCAGCCAGCGGGTTGGCGATCCAATCGGCGAGCCACCGCGAGCCCATCGACGTGACAGCCCGATCGAGCACCGCCAGGAGCGATCCGTCGCGATGCCCTTCGCGCAGCGTCCGCGTGATTTCCAAGCTCCGCCGCGTCGATTCGTCCAATTCCAACGACTGGCCCGGGCGATAGGGGGTCAGTCGATCGATGTGCGCGAGCGAGCTCTTTTGCGTTTCGGTCAGATATTCGAGAATTGCCCCGGCGGCGCGGATCGCCGGGCCGTCGTTTTGCGGATCGAAGCCGAAGCCTTCAAGATTGAGCGTGGCAAAATGCCGCGCAAGCGATTCGGACGCCGTGGGCAGAGCAAACGCCCAAGCGGGTCGGCGGGTGATGATCGCCCGGCCGGCCGTCGCCTCCAGGGGCGCGGCGCCTTCATCGGCGATCAGGCATTCGGCCGGATCGATTCGCGCCAATTGATCCGCCAATCGCTCGGGCGGAAAACTGGCCGCCATGAATCGGCCGGTCGAAAGCTCGACCCACGCCATGCCAACACTCGCGCCAGGCACGACCGCTGCCAGATAATTGCTCTGCCGCGGGTCGAGCAGCGAGTCGTCCGTCAATGTTCCCGGCGTGACGATCCGGGTCACTTCGCGCCGCACGATTCCCTTGGCCTCGCGCGGGTCTTCCATCTGCTCGCAGATCGCGACCCGCATTCCAGCGGCGATCAGTTTTCCTAAGTAGCTGTCCAGTTGATGGTGCGGAAAGCCGGCCATCGGCGTGGCGTTTTCGCCTTTGTCGCGACTAGTCAGCGCGAGACCGAGCACCCGAGCGGCGACCTTGGCGTCGTCGTGAAACAGCTCATAAAAATCTCCCATGCGAAACAAAAGCAGCGCATCGCCGCACGCCCCTTTGGCGTCCTGATACTGCTTCATCATGGGCGAGATCGACATGGCGCGTATGCTATCAAGCGCAACATGCCCGCGAAAGGGGGCGAGCGTCTCAGCGCCAAGACCAGTAGGCGAGCGGGGAGCGTAAGCTCCCTGGATTTAACGTGACCCCACGATTGCAGCATCAAGAGCCGGAGTCGACAAACCAATCATCCACCACGTCGGCCTTGCGGTGGTCATTCCGGGCGGCGGCTGCTCAGCGGATCGCTTTGGCAATGTGCCCACTCCGCCCTACTGAATAAACTGCTCCTCCGTCTCGCCGGCTTCGAGCGTGATTTCGCCCGCGTCTTCCAATCGCCTGACGACGTCGACAATCTGCTGCTGCGTCTGTTCGACGGTCGATAGCTTCACGGGACCGAGATATTCCATTTCCTCGCGGAGCATGTCGCCGGCCCGCTGGGACATATTGCCCATGACCTTCTGCTTGAGGTCCTCGCTGGCGCCCTTGAGAGCCATCGCCCATTGCGAGGTCTCGACGTTCTTTAGCACCATCTGAATGTCCTTGTCCGAGAACTTGGTTAGGTCTTCGAACACGAACATCAGGCGGCGAATCTCCTCCACCAAATCGGGATCCTCTTGAGCGAGATTTTCCAGCAGCGTCCGCTCGGTCGCGCGATCGGCCACGTTCAAGATTTCGGCGACTGTGGGCACTCCGCCGGCGGCTTCGAACTGCTGGCTCATCACGCTCGACATCCGGTTCTCCAAACCGCGCTCGACTTCTTGAATGATCTCGGGATTGGTTTGGCCCATCATGGCCACGCGGCGAATGACCGACAATTGGCGATCGCTCGGCAGTCCGGCGATGATATTGGCCGCCTGCGTCGCCGGAATGTGCGAAAGGATCAGGGCGATCGTCTGGGGATGCTCGTCGATGATGAAGGTTAGCAAATTTTGGCTATCGACCTTTTGCAGAAAGCCGAACGGCAAGGCCTCGATCTGCTGGCGGACATTGTCGAGGGTGTTGCCGGCGTTCTTGCCCATCGCCTTTTCGACGAGAGACTTGGCGGCCTCCAGGCCCCCCTTGCTGCCGCTGAGCGATGTCGGGTTGCTATCGGCGAATTCGTTGATCACCAATTCCTGCTCGTCGCCCGAGATATCGCCGAGCCGGGCGATTTCGATCGTGACGGCCTCAACCTGCTTCGGCGTGAGCTTGCCCAGCACCTGAGCGGCCTGGTCCTCGGGCAAACTCATGAGCAAAACGGCCGCTTTTCGAATGCTGTTCATGTCCGTTCCACGGCGAGACAAAGATGGTTCGTCGTGCCGTATATCGGACGCCGTCGCCGCTGGACTTTAGCAATTCCCAGTCGGCGGCGAATTGCGTTCGAGGAACTCCCGAACGATCGCAATAGCTTGTTCGGGCGCGTCCTCCATGACCCAGTGGCCGGCTGCGGCGAGGCGATGAACCTCGGCCACCGGAAAGAAGTCGATGAAGCGCTCTAGAAAATGCGGGGTGAAGCACCAATCTTGCATGCCCCACACGAGCAGAGTTGGCAGCGTCGCAAGCGAGGGCAACCCCTGTTCGATGTCGAGCAGCGTTTGATAGCTGGGATGATTTGGAGACGTCGGGATATCTTCGACGAACCGCTGGATTGCGATCCGGTGATCCCAGGCATCGTAAGGCGCCAAAATGCCGGCGCGGATCGCGCTCGATAGGCGCTTCGGGTTGGCCACCGCCATGCGAAGCGCCGCCCGGGCAAAAGCATTGCAGCCGCGCACCGCGAGCGGTCCCAAGACGGGCACGCGACAGACTCGGATCCGCAGGGGCATTCGGTTGGACCTGAACGCGCCGGTGTTGAAAAGCACCAGTCGATTGAATCGCTCGCGCAGCCGCAGGACGGCGCCCAGCCCGATCGCGCCGCCCCAATCCTGAGCGACCAGCGTTATGTTGCGCAGATCGAGCCGCTCGACCAACTCGCAGAGGTTCTGGATGTGACGCTCGAGTCGATACGGATAATCTTGAGGCTTGTCGCTCAAGCCGCAGCCGATGTGATCTGGCGCCACCATTCGATTGCGACTACGGAGAGCAAGAATGAGCGCTCGCCAGTGGAACGACCAAGTCGGATTGCCGTGCACCAGCAGCAGCGGAGGGCCGGCGCCTTCATCCAGATAATGCATTCGCTGGCCGCCGATTTCAGTGAAATGCGACGGAAATGGATACAGCGACAGCCAATCGTCGTTGGGTGCTGAATCGGCGCCGGGTTCGCTTGCGGATGCCATCTACGCTTTCAGCGCATCGGCGACCAGTGCCCGAGTCTTTTCTAGCGCGACGCGAGCCACGGTCGCCGGTTCTTGGCGCCAGTAGGTGGGATTGAATAGCTCGATCGACAGTGTGCCGCGAAAGCCCGCGTCGCGCAGGTCGCGGAAAATCGTCTTGAGCGGCGCGACGCCGTCGCCGGGGAACACTCGATCGGAATCCTTGATGGCCTCGCGGCTGATCTTGTCCGGATAGTCGTTCGTGTGAATGACGTGGATCGCGTTACCGCTGAGCAGCCTGAGCCCGGCGAAACCCGAGCCCCCTTTGTACAGATGGAACACATCGGGCAACACGCACGCATCCGGCCGGCCACAATCCAAAGCCACCGCCGCCGCGTCGCTCAACTTGCCGAGCGTTTTGGAAAACCCCCAGACCTCGACCTGCGGCACGACGCCGATCTCCGCGCCGGCTTCGAGCAGCGCTCGATATCGCTCGGCCGCTTTGGCTAAATCGAAGTGCGCGACATCCGTGGCGCCGGCGGGCGGAGCCGCGATCCGTTCGCCGCCAAGCTGGCGAACCAAGTCCATGTCGCGCTTGGCTTGCTCGAGCCCTTTAGCCCGGCGGGCGTCGTCGTCCACGATCCATTCGGCGAATCCGATGGCGCTGACCACCGTCATGCCCAGGTCGTTGATCCGCTTGCCCAAATCCTTGAGCGAGCCGCCGCGGCGCTTGTGATCTTCGAGTTCGCTGATCCACGGCTCGAGCGATTGAAAGCCGGCCTTGGCCGCCGTATCGACCAGCTCGCCAAGCGTTAGTTTCTGACCGCGGAGCGTGCTCGTGTTCAATCCGATCCGAAAGGGCGAGGCGGTGGCTGCCGCGTCCGCGGCCTGGGCCTGTGGCGCCTTGGCGACGGCGAACATTCCGACTGCGGCGAGCGCTCCGACGGAGCCACCGGCCCCGGCCAACATTCGCCGACGCGAAACCTTACCCGCGACGGTTCTTGACGCACTCGAATTAACCACCTGATGGAGCTCCACGAGTAGATGGCTCGGCCAAGAAACCGCCAACCGCCGCCAGGGGAATCACCAGAATCAGCGATAGGCCCGCCAACCAGGCTGGCAAGGGACTACCGATCCATAAGAGCAACAAGAGATTTACCGCGGCAGTTCCGGCGCCGGACGCCAGAGCGTGCTTTCGTCGAAAAATGCCCGCCACTTGGGCCGCCGTATAACCGGCCAACATACTCATTAGGACGTTCGCGATGAGCACCAGCAGCCGGATGTCCCACGCCGACTGAAGCCGATCGAGCATTCGCTCAGGCGGAAGCCGCTGAGCGGCCATGCCAATCACGGCCACGAACCCAATCCAACTGACCATCGCCAGCGACCCACCGGCGCCAACGAGCGCGCCGCGCAGCACGGCCCGGCGGTTTAACGATCCGAAGAGATCAAACCTCGGGCGAGGGACTCCAGCAGCAGCCGTCACCAACTCGGAAGATGATTTTGACATGCGGCCAGTATGATCGGTCCAAGGACGATCGTCAAAGTATCCTTAGACGTCGCGGGGCGACTGGCCGTTCGACGTCAAAGTCGCCCGTCCCTATATCGTTCACGGGGGGTCAGCCGTCGCGGGCTGCACAAAATCGTTGACTTTTGGCCGGTTCTCAAATAGAGAGGAGGTTGTCGATCGACCGTTGATTTCTAAATTTTTGATTTAGAGCCTATCCGAGAACCGTCCGATGAAAGGGGGGACAGTCCCCGACGGTTCTCGGATAGGTTCTTAGGCGAACGCTAATGAATCGTATTCGACGAGTTTGCCGATGCCCCGCGGGCATCGGTTCATTGGCGATCGCGGCGACTCTGGTAGCCGTCTCGTTTACCGGCTGGACATCCTCGGCAGGGGCGCTCACGATCGTTCCGGTCTTCGATTCGAGCATCACAAACTTACCCAACGCGGCCCAATATCAGTCGGGCATCAATACCGCGATTAGCGAGATCGACAACCGCTTTGCGGACCCGATCACAATCCACATCGCGTTCACAGCCGACCCAAGCCCGTCCGTTTTGGCTGGCAGTTCAGCGAACCTGGTCGGATTTCTGGACTACGCCGGTTTGACCTCGGCCCTAGTGGCCGACGCCAAGACGGCCAACGACGCGACCGCGATCAGCCACTTCGGCGCCGATCCGACGCATGGCGGCCAGTTTTATCTCACCGTTGCCAATGCCGCGGCCCTCGGTTTCGGCAATTTCGAATCGAGCACCGCGGACGGCCTCTCGGGCACGGTGTCGTTCGGCTCATCCCAAAGTTATTCGTTTGACCCGAACAACCGCGCCGTGCCCGGCAAGTTTGATTTCATCGGCGCCGCCGAGCATGAGATCACCGAAGTGATGGGCCGAATCAACGAGCTGGGCGCCGACTTCGGCGGAGGGAGCGCTTATCTTCCCTACGACATTTTTCGCTACACCGGCAACGGAACCACGTCGGTGGCCCCCGGCGACACGAGCGTCTATTTCTCGCTCGATGGCGGCGAGACCCTGCTTAAATTCTACAATGGCCCCGGCGGTGGCGACCTGGGGGACTGGGCCAGCGGCTTCGGCCCCGACGCATTCAACGCATTCGCCGGCCCGGGGGACAGCCTGCCGCTGACCGCAGTCGGCTTGCAGGTGTTGGACGCGATCGGCTACGACCTCGTGCCTGAGCCATCAAGTTTTTTACTGTGCGGATTGGGCGACTTCCCCCTATTCCTGATATTCTGGCAATCGTGTCGACGAGCGCCCATTTCGCGAGCCGTTTAAATCCGTAATCGATTCAAGCTTGTCAACTCTTGGCGTCTCGGGCAAAACCTGATTGGTTCTCGCTAGTTGACGGATACTCACCCTGGACGCTGTTTATTCTGTCCCATCTCCATTGAGGATCGATACCCATGTCCGAACAAAAACCTGGAGCGGCTCGCGTGGCTTGGTTTGACGAGGCGACTCACGCGCCGCTGATCGTCGAACATGCCCAGCGCCTGGAATCGTTTCTCGCCGCGGTCGCCGATGGGGAGATCGATCGTGACGAACTATCGGGCCAAGAAGCCCGCGTCGTCGATCTCATGAAACAGCTCGAACCGAAGCTCGATCCCGCGCTGCATGCCCAGGTCACCGAGCTTCTCTGCGAGCTCACGGCTTACGACATCATGCACACGATGCACATCATGCAGCAGGCCCGCCCCAAATCCGGCTTTCGCGGTTAGGCAAATCGACTCGCTTGGCGCCGATCGGAAACGGCCAGCCTCGAAGCGCCCGCCGATCGATTATCCTGTAAATCCTGTCTAAAACGCCTCGTCACTTTTTCGGCTCCCGCACGAACACCTGTCGTTCGCCTTTGCGAGCGAATACCTCGCCGAAGCCGTATTTGCCCTTCTCCTGCTTGTAGGGCAAGAAGCATGTCACCGGCGGCTCGGTGCGATGTTCGAGAATGACGCGGATCGCTGGCTGCTCGGCCGCCCCACCCGGCGGCGTGGTCTGAACATCGGACACCACGGCCGTCGCTTTGTATTTGGGGGCCGATTTCTTTAGGCCGGCCAAGAGCGTTTCGACCGTTTCATGCTTCGGCGTATGGTCCGTCCCCAGATGCTCTTGGGAATGGCCAATCTCGCCGGTCGGCGACATGGTCACGACAAACGGAAACAGCTCGCCGATCGATTCCAGAAAATGCTCCGCGGCGTCGAGCGATTCATTCAGCAGAAGGTCGAGATCGGGATGGGCCATGTGAACATGTTCCTTCGTAGATAAGCCAAACGGCCAGAGTTGATCGTTGGCGGTTTGCGAGGTTTGCGACGATTTTAACCGCCGCCGCCCTTCTCGCGAATCCCGAGAATCAACGATTGTCGCGAAAACGCCACTTGGTCGAGGGGCGTGGCCCCAGGCCGATTCGGAGCTTAAGTCGGGCGGCAATCGAGTGTTCCGCTCGGGTTTGATCGTCGCCTGAGTCCCGCGGCGCCGAACCTGCTCTTGAGTCGGCCACGGAAGTCCTTCGCCTCAGCCGCCGCCGGAAGTTCATGAACGCATCCGATCTCGTTGAATTGGCGGGGCTCGTCTCGTCGGCGACTCCCGCGCTATTGCGTGGCGACGGCAAGCTTAATGCGGCCGGAGGCGAAACCTATTGGACCGCTTCCAAATGCCGAATCGATCGCTGGTCGCGCCGGCTGAAGGAATCGGGAAGTTTGGTGAGCGAGGCGGGCAATTCCACCTCAGCCCCGCAGGTGCTTTACGTCTGTGAAGAAATCTTGATGGCCGAAATTCTGACCCGAGTCTGGACGGCTGCCTGCGCCGCCTCGGATCAAAGCTCGGGCGAGCGCGAACTGGAACTCATCGGCCGGAGCGTGCTGGTCAGTCATCTCGAATCTCGGCGGCGCGTGCTCAATCTCATGTCGACCGCGCCCCCCGGCGCCGCTCAGCGGGCAGCCCGATCGCTGGATCACTTGCGCCGGGTCTGCGAGCGATGGGCCGACTTGCTGCTCGCTCCATTCGCTCCGATCTGCAATCTAGAGATGATTGCTCACGACCGACGGCGCGTGCTGGATTTTGCTCAAGACTCGGACGAAGACGCTCGCCGGGATGAAATCTCGACCACTGATCAGCGACGGCAGTTGCTCTCGACGTCGCTACGTCAAGCGTTCCAGCGACCGGACACGGCCGCCAATCGCAACGCCGATCTCAACGCGCAGATCGCCGCGGGAATTCTCGGCTGTCTCGGCGACGCCTCGTATGACGGCCCCGACGTGTGCGCCGATTGGCTCTGTCACGCTCGGCTCATCAGTTCGACGGCCCACGCCGAGCAGCTTATCTCGCGTCTGCTCAGCGGCAATCCTACTTCATAGCCGCCGGCTTCTTGCCGCGCCCTCTCCCGCATTCGTTGCGCTTCAGGTGGTGAGAGCGGGGACAAACGCCGGGATTCGACAAGTCCTCGGCCGACGGATATCATATTTTTCGTCCGGGTATGTCGTTCGGCCTCGGAGAAGGGGGCATTCCCCCAGAGTTGCTCGGTTCGACTGAGCTCACCGAAGTCCGCGGACTGCGAAAAATGGGGACAGTCCCCGGCGGTTTTGTGAGCAATTCTAACGCAACACTATCACAGGTAGCCGTTTACTATGACGCCTCTCGAATCGCTCGTCGCTTGCGGAACCAAGGTCTGGCTCGATTCGATCGATCCTGATTTGGTCAGGTCCAATCGAAAACTCGGAGCGACCGGCGCTACGTCCAATCCGATCATCGTGTCCGATCTGGTGAAGACCGGTCGGTTCGACAAGCGGCTCGAAGCCCTGTTGGCCGAAGGACTCGACGACAGCACGATCGCCTGGCGAATGACCGACGAGTTGGTGCGCGACGCCCAAGGAGTGTTCTTGCCGGTTTGGGAAGAGACTCACGGCAACGACGGCTACGTGAGCTTCGAGTTGGATCCGCTGCTGGAAGACTCCACGGCCCCGCCGCACAAAGAGCGAGTCGCGCGGTATATCGAACTGGGGCGACAATGGTCGGCCGGCCACAAGAACCGCATGATCAAGGTCCCGGCCACGCCCGCCGGGCTGGACGCGATCGAAGAGCTTTGCGCCTCGGGCGTGACGCTCAATGTAACGCTCATCTTTTCGCCGCGGCAATATCGCATCGCCCGCGACAGCATGCTCAGGGGCGCTCGGCGGCGAAAATCGCTCGATCAGTTCAAGAGCGTGTACAGTATTTTCGTGTCGCGGGTGGATGTGTATACCGAGAAGCACGTGCCAAATTTGTCGGCGGCGGCTCAGGGCGAGGTCGGGATCGTCAACGCGAAGCGGATTTGGAAAGAGAATTTGGATTTCTGGACCGCCCAAAACACGCCGCTCAATCAGGAGATGATTTTCGCCAGCACGGGGACGAAAAAGGCTGGCGACCCCGCGTGGAAATACGTCGCCGCGTTCGCCGGCAGCGATATCGAGACCAACCCGCCGAAGACGAACGACGACGTGCAGAAAAGCGGCCGTTCATTCACCCGTGAGGTCGATCAACTGCCGCCCGTCGACGTGCTGGCCGAGATCGACCGGTTGGTCGACGTTGAGCACATGGAGAAGACGCTCATGGACGAGGGGCTGAAGAAATTTGCCGATCCGCAAAAGGTGCTTCTGGAAAGCATCGCCCAGAAACGCGCGGCGCTCGGAAAAAAGTAAATCGCAAACGTTTCGACGACCGACGGCTGGCCGGGGCTGGACCAACGGGAAGCCCCGGGGCACTGCGAGTGGTGTGGCGGCGCACAACTGGGGCTTCGGCGAAGCGCATCCAGCCCAGGCCACCCATCAATCAAACCTCGACGCGACACTAGCGATCGAGCACCGACTCGATCGTCCTACGGCAATTCGGCAGGGAGTCCAAAAACGTCTTGCCGTACGGCTTCGTGTGGACCCGGGGATCGAGAATCACCACGAGCCCACGGTCGCTTTGCGTCCGGATCAAACGGCCAAATCCTTGCTTCAGTTTGAGTACCGCCTCGGGCAATTGATAGTCGGGAAACGGATTGCCGCCTCGGGCACGAATCGCTTCCAGCCGCGCTTCGAGCAGCGGCTTGTCCGGCACGCTGAACGGCAGCTTCGTGATGATCACGTTTTGCAGGGCGTCGCCCGGCACGTCGACACCCTGCCAAAAACTGTCGGCTCCAAACAGCACCGACCGGGGATCGGCCTTGAACCGGTCGATCATCTGCGACCGAGGCATGCCATCGGCCTGGCTATAGAGCGCCAGATTTTTCTCGGCCAGCCAGCCGGTCAGCTGCGCCGCGACGCGCTTCATCATGTCGTAGCTCGTGAATAGCACAAAGGCGTGGCCATCGGTCCGGGCGACGTAGCGGCGGATCATGTCGATCGACAACCGCTCGTAACGCTGCTTGTCCGACGGGTCGGGCATGTCGCTGAGCACGATCAACTCTGCCTGCCGCTGATAATCGAACGGGCTCCCCAGCCGAAGATTCTCCGATTTCGTGAGCCCGATCTGCCGCTTGAAAAAATCGAACGACGCCGTCTTGCCGATCGATAGCGTGGCGCTGGTCATCACGACAGTGGGAGTCGCGTCGAACAGCAACTCGCGCAGCGTCGGCCCGACATCGACCGGCGCCGCCGAAAGCTCGATCTTCGGCCGGCCGCGGCGCGACATCGTCCGCTCGACCCAATAAACGAACCCTTCGAGCGCCTGCGTGCGCCATTGCTCGATTTGCCCCGAGAGCGCCAGCAGCCGATCATACGCCGAGGTGAAATCGTGCTTTTCCTTTTCGTCCTTAAGCGAGTCGGCTTTGTCCTTAAGCATTCGCGCGAGCTTTTTTAGCGCGGGACTGATCAGGTTGGGCGACGTCATCGGCGCCGGCACGCGGCCATTGCTGTTGGGCCGGCCGGCTAGCCATTGGTCGATCGTTTGGAAGAAATCGTCGGCCCGGCGGCGGCATTCGTCGACCTGCATCTCGGCGTCCTTCATCTTAAAATGCACAAGCAGCCCGCGATTCGCGCGGTCGTTATATAACCGCGTCAGCACATAGTCGACCTGCGCGCTGGTCACGCCCAGACCCAGATGGTCGCCGGCGACCGATTCGATCGTATGGGCTTCGTCGAAGATCACGATGTCGTATCGCGGCAAGATGCTGACGCCCGCTTGCCGCAGGGCCAGATCGCTGAAAAACAGGGCATGGTTGACGACCAAAATCTGGGCATTCTTCGCCCGGCGGCGGGCTTGATAGTAGAAGCACTTGGAGTGCGTCGGGCATTTGCGGCCCATGCAGTTGCCGCTCTCGCTGCGGATCTCTTCCCATACCGAGCCCAGCGGCCGGAATTCGAGATCGCTGACGCTGCCGCCGCTCGTTTCCTTCGACCACTTGACCAGATCGCGAAGCTGATTGAACTCATCCTCGTCGTTGAACAGACTGATCGAGCGGGCGTTGGCCGTTTCCATGCGACGCAGGCTCAGATAGTTGCTGCGGCCCTTAACGAGCACGGCCGAAAATTCTTGCGGCATGACGCTCCGCAGGAATGGCAGGTCCTTGTCGATCAACTGCTCCTGAAGCGCGATCGTATGCGTCGAGACGATGATCCGCGGCATCGCCGGCTTGTCGGGATCGCCATCATCGTCGTCGTCGTCGGCATCCCGATCTCGCCGGCGAGCTGCCTGCTTGGCGACGTTCGCATTCAAGGGCAGCTCGCCGGTCGCGGCCAAGATCGCCGGGACGAGATAGGCAAAGCTCTTGCCGACGCCGGTGCCCGCTTCGACGATTAGATGCTTGCCGTCTTGAATGGCCCTGCCGACGGCGGCGGCCATTTCCAACTGTTGCGGCCGCTGTTCGTAGCCGGTTTTCAAGCGAGCGGCGATCCGGCCGCCGGACCCGAGAATTTCAGCGGCGGTCGTCATGGGGAAGCGGGGAGCGGCGGGAGTGGAACGTGAAGCAGATGGATGACAAATAGCAAACTCTTCACAGTATCAGATTCGAAGCGAGCGGCCAGTGGCACAGCCCCGAGCGACGACCGCACGGTTGAACGATGGTGGCCGAAGCTGTCGGCCGCGGGACGAGGCGTGGCGATCCCCGCTCGGCATTGCTCAATCCTGAGCATCCTATCCAACCCGCCTGCCTAGGCTGGGGTCGCCAAATTCGTGCGCGAGCATTATAATCGCCTGCTTCGCAGGGGCATAACTCCCGGCGCTAGGGGCAGAATGGCGCCGCCGCAGGGTTTTTGGGCAAGCAAGGGATTCGCATGAGCCAAGCCGATATCGCATCGTCGCCAACCTCGTCGTCGGCTAACTCGTCAGCAGCCGATAAGACCGACCCGACCGAGAAACTAACTCTCTCCGAGCTGGCTGCTCAGACGCTCTACGACAAATGCGTCATCGTCGCTCGCAATCTGTGGTGGAGTTGGCATCCCGAGGTCGTCAACCTTTTTCGCGACCTCGATCCGATTCGCTGGCGGCAGTTGGATCACAATCCGATCGCCCTGCTGGCGGAGTTCACTCCCGAGCGGCTCGAGATGCGGGCGGCGGAGCTCGTGCTTTATAGCCGGATCAATCATTCCTATCGCCGGCTCAAGGAATACATCGGCGCCCGACAGACGTGGAGCACCACGCACGCCAGCGTCTTGGGCGCCAAGCCTGTCGCCTATTTCTCCGCCGAATTCGGTTTGCACGAGTCGGTGCCGATTTATTCGGGCGGTTTGGGCGTGTTGTCGGGCGATCATATCAAGAGCGCGAGCGGGCTGGGCGTGCCGCTCGTGGCGATCGGTCTGTTTTACGACCAAGGCTATTTCAAGCAGCATCTGGATATCAACGGGCATCAGAGCGAAGAATATCTCGACACGAAGGTCGAGAACGTGCCGATGGAGCCGGCGATCGGCGCCGATGGCCAGCATATCGTCGTCAAGATCGACACCCGCACGGGCCCCTTGCGAGCCAAGGTTTGGCTAATGCGGGTCGGCCGCGTGAACCTGTATTTGCTCGATTGCGACGTCGACTCGAACCGCCCTGAAGACCGCGAATTGACCAGCCGGCTGTACGGCGGCGATCACCGCGTGCGGATTCGCCAAGAGCTTGTGCTGGGAGTCGGTGGCGTGCGCGCTCTCAAGGCGCTGGGAATCTCGCCCGGTGTCTATCATTTGAACGAAGGGCATAGCGTCTTCGCCACGCTCGAAGGCATTCGCGAACGGATGGAAGAAGACGGCGTATCGTTCGACGAGGCGCTGCGCGAAGTCGCTCAGCACACCGTGTTCACGACACATACGCCGGTTCCCGCGGGCCACGACCGTTTCGACGGCGGCCTGATCGAAGAGCATTTGGGCCCCCTCCGCGACCAACTGGGCATTTCGCATCAGCAGCTCATGGGGCTGGGCCGTGTCGAGCCGCACAACGAAGGCGAAAGCTTCTGTATGACCGTGCTGGGGCTGAAGCTGTCGCGCCGCGCCAACGCCGTCAGCGCCCTGCATGGCCATGTCAGCCGGCGAATGTGGGCCCATCTGTGGCCGTGGCGCGTCGAGGAAGAAATCCCGATCGGCCACATTACCAACGGCGTGCATATCCCCAGTTGGCTCGCCTGGCAAATGCAGCAGCTTTACGACCGGCAGTTCCCGGCCGATTGGATGAAGCGGATGGGCGAACCGGAAATCTGGCGCGAGATCTATCGCGTCGATCCGGGCGAGCTGTGGGAAACGCACTACAGTCTCAAGAACTTGTTGCTCCAGTTCGTCCGCCGCCGCGTTAGCCGGCAGTGTCGCCGTCGCGGAGAGAGCGACGAGACGGTCGAAATGGCGCGAAATCTGCTCGACCCCAACGTGCTGACGATCGGCTTCGCCCGCCGGTTCGCCACCTACAAGCGGGCCGATCTATTCTTGACCGACATGGATCGTCTGGTGCGGCTACTCACCGATCCGAAGCGGCCGATCCAAATCATCTTCGCCGGCAAGGCCCATCCGGCCGACGAGCCGGGCAAGAGTCTGATCCGCAAGATCGCCAACTTGCGACACGACCCGCAACTGGCCGGGCGGATCGTGTTCGTCGAAGACTACGACATCAACGTCTGTCGGCACATGGTTCAGGGAGTCGATGTGTGGCTGAATAATCCCCGCCGCCCGCTGGAAGCCTCGGGCACGAGCGGTCAAAAAGTAGTGCTCAACGGGGGGCTGAATCTCTCGGTGCTCGACGGTTGGTGGGCCGAGGCTTACGATGGCGCGAACGGATTCGCAATCGGCCGCGGCCGAAACCATGTGTCGGATCAGATCCACGACGGTAGCGACGCCGAGTTCTTGTACAAGGTGCTCGAAGATTCGGTCGTGCCGATGTTCTACGATCGCGACAGCGACGGCCTGCCGCGCCGCTGGATTCAGCGGATGATGAACTCGATCAGTTCGCTCGCCTGGCGATTCAGCGCGCATCGCATGGTGATGGACTACGCCAAGAGCTGCTACGTGCCCGCCGCCGGCGGCCTGAGCTGCGACATGTAAGGCGAGGGGGGGGCGTCATCCCCCTGTCCTCGATCCTCGGCTGCCAAGAAATGCCATTTTGGAACCGTCGTGCCTCCCATGTTTTCGCGGGCCAGTGTTCGCGGTTTACCATCGAATGGTTTGCGTTGAGTCTTTTGGCTCGGCAGGCCGTGCGACAGGGGCTGAGGCCCCCCGCTCGCGCGTTTCTGGCAATGGCCGCCGCCTGGCGTTTCTGGTTATAATTCAACCGGAAATCCCTTGGCAGCTAACTTAATCGCGCATGGCCCGACGTCACGATATCGATCGCATCTTGCAGGAATGGCCCTTCAAGCCGGGTGAAGTCCTGGCTCGCCGAGTCAAGGCAGCCGATGGCCGGCACGTGCTGCAAATGCGAGTCGACATGGGCGTTTTACAGTTGGAGCAAGACGGTCGGCCCGACGGTCAACGGCCCGGTGGCGCCCACACCTATTACGATTTTCTGCTGGCCGAGTCGCTGCGCGAGGGGGACGAGTTTCAGTTGACTCCCGAGCAGTGCGTGGAGGCGGATCGCGAGTTCGTTCAGTTCTATCATCGCCGCATCTGTTGGCTGGCGCTACGCGAATATCGCCGGGCGGCCCGCGACGCCGATCACAGCCTGGCCTTCATGGATTTCGTGCGAGATCACTCGCCCGACGAAGAATGGACCATGTCGCACGAGCAATACCGGCCGTTCGTGATCTTTCACCGCGTGCAGTCGGGCGCCTTGGCGGAGCTCGAGGACCACGGCCCCGAGGCAGCCATCGGCGAGATCAATCGCGGGCTCGACCAATTTCGCCAACTGTTCGCCGAGCACGACGCGCTCGAGCGATTCGATTCGGACGAACTGGTTTCGCGGTTGGTAGAATTAAAGGAATCGTTGCGGACCACCTATCAGGTCGGCCGAACGCTCGACGAGCAATTGGCCGACGCGGTGGCTGCGGAAGAATATGAGCTGGCGGCCCGGTTGCGCGACGAGTTGGCCCGCCGCGCGCCGCGGGTTTAAATCACGATGCGGCAAACGCTGTTCCGGGAACCCAAACCACGATCTCACTTACCGATTCAAAGGTTTGCCGATGACCACGCTTTGCCGCCTGATTGTTTTTGGAGTCGCCGCCGGGGCGGCTCTTACGCTTCGAGCCGCGGAATCCGAGCCCAAGCCGTTCACGTCGAAGGACGGCCGATTCACGATTAGCTTTCCCGGAAAGCCCGAGACCTCGTCGAGCGCCCTCAAGACGCCCGACGGAGAGATGGATCTGCACGTATTCAAATTCGCTCGCAAGGACAAGGAACTGTACACGGTCGTGTATAGCGACTATCCGCCGGAGAAACTGAATCAGACCGACCCGGAACGCCGCCTGGATGCCGCTCGCGACGGCGGGCTCGACGCGACGCACGGCAAGCTGGTCAAGGAAACAAAAATCAAGGGGGAAGGCTTCACCGGGCGCGATATCGAAATCGAGCTTCAAGGCGCCACCAGGCTTTACCGAATGATCTTGGTGCGAAATCGGTTGTACGTCATCATGGCGATTCCCGACAGCAGCAAAACTGGAACGGCGGAGGCGAAGAAATTTCTCGATTCGTTCAAGGTGGCCAAGGAAGAAAACGCCTCGGGAGCTGCAGTTTCCAATTAGAGAATCCGCGGGAGCGGATTTTGCTCAATAGAGCCGCGCACGAAGCAAGCCGGGAGTTGCGGCGACACAAACAACTCGCTTTCTTCGTGCGCGGCTCCCACATAAACAACGACGAAAGGAAGCGTCATGACGCGTCAACTTTGGACCTTGCTCGCTATGGGAATGGTCTGTTTGGCCACCCATGGCTCGCTGCTGGCGGCCGATCAACCCGCCGCGGCCGACAAATTGGAATTCAAGACGTTCGCTTCCGCCGAAGGACGGTTCAAAATCGATTTTCCCGGCGCGCCGGTGGAATCCAACGACGAGACCGACACGCCGATCGGCAAAGTGACGTACCACCTGCTGGTCGTCGAGCCCAAGAAATCGGGCGAGTCGTACTCGGTGGCCTATAGCGACATCGGCGAAAAAAGCGTCCCGAATTTCAACTTCGAAAAGGCGCTCGACAACTCCCGAGATCGGCTCGTGAAATCGCTGGACGCCAAGTTGACGAAGGAAGACAAAGTCACGGTCGCCGGTTTGCCTGCTCGCGAATTGACGATCGAAAAACCGCAGGAGAAGACAATTTACCGCTGGCGATTGCTTTATCAAAAAGGACGGCAGTATCAAATCATCGTCGCCGCGACGGGTCATCCCCTCGGCGACGATCGCGTGAAGCAATACTTCGATTCGTTCAAGCTGCGCGAAGCGAATTGAGCGTGCACGGCGAGCCGCTCAAGCCGGCTCGCGGCCCCGCTGCCGTTTTTTCTAGCCCCAAGCCCATGCCGTGCTTAAGATCGAAAAACTGACGATGCGGTTCGGCGGTCTTACGGCCGTCAGCGATCTCGATCTCGACATTCCGGCGGGGTCGATCTATTCCGTGATCGGTCCCAACGGCGCCGGCAAGACGACGGTCTTTAACGCGGTGACGGGTATTTATGCTCCGACCGCCGGGGCGATCAAATGCGATGGGCGCGAGCTTCGCCGGCCGTTCGGTTGGCGCGTGATCTTGCTCTGCGCGTTGGTCGGCCTGGGCACGAGCTTCGCCGCGCTGGTGATTAGCGTCGATCCGAACGGGCTGTGGCGGGCGACGATCAATCGAAATATGCAAGACCCGAGCCTGAAATTTACCGCCGCCGAAGGCTGGCAGGACTTTCGGGCCTATTTCCAAGGACGGCTCGGCGTCGAGCGGCGCAATAGCGATAAAACTTGGATCGTGGTTCCTTGGAACGCCACGCGGCCGACCCTGGGCGTCGCCAAGACGAAAGACGCCGCTCGCGAGTTGGCCGCCGAATTGGACGACGTCGTGCGCGGCGACCGAGCGCTTAAAGATATTTCGTTGGCGCCGAACGAAAAGCTTTCAGCCGCTGAAACTCCAAGCCTGGCAGCCAACATCGCGGCCGTGCGCGACGCGCGCTTCGCTCAATTTCGCGCGGAATTGCTCGCGTTTCTGGCCGGGCTGATCGTCGCTCCCGCCGGCGCTTATGTCGTTTGGAATCGTGCTCGACGGACGCCCGACGTGATCGCGGCCGGCGGCATTGCCCGGACGTTTCAAAATATCCGTTTGTTCGGGAGCATGACCGTGTTGGAAAACGTGCAAGTCGCGATCGATCGCGGCTTGCCGGCCGCGGCGTCTCGTTACCTGCTGATCGCCTTGCCCATGCTTCTGCTGACGCTGCTGGCGCCAAGGCTATGGCTCCAACTCCTGCTGCTGGTCGTGCTGGTGGCAATATTGGTGTTTGTGCAACGGCGAAAACGGTCCGACGAAAGAGAGTCTTGCCGTCGGGCGTTCGACGCATTGGCCTTTGTCGGACTTCAGCCCAAGGCGTCCGAGCTGGCCGGCTCTTTGGCGTACGGCGACCAGCGGCGTTTGGAAATCGCTCGGGCGCTCGCTCTGCAACCTCGGTTAATCCTGCTCGACGAACCGGCCGCCGGAATGAACCCGACCGAGTCGGTGGAACTCACCAAATTGATTCGCGAGATTCGCGGCCGGGGCGTCACGGTCGTGCTCATCGAGCATCACATGAAAGTCGTAATGGGAATCTCCGACCGAATCGCCGTGCTCGACCACGGCATCAAGATCGCCGAAGGCTGCCCCGCCGACGTCCGCTGCAATCCCAAAGTCATCGAAGCCTACCTCGGCAAAGACGAAGACGCCCGGCAATGATGTCTCCCCGTCGATGAGCAGTTGTCCTGCCTAAACCCCAGCTCCCGACTTTCCCTCCTCCATGCCACTACTCGAGATCGAAAACCTGAACGCCGGCTACGGCCCCATCAAGGTGCTCAAGTCGATCTCGATCGAAGTCGGCGAGCATGAAATCGTCGCGATCATCGGCGCCAACGGAGCCGGTAAGACGACGACGCTACTGACCGTTTCGGGCGCCGTTCGAGCCCAGTCGGGCAAGATCCGCTTCGCCGGCCAAGAAATCCAGTCGTTACCGGCTCACGCCATCGTCAGGCTCGGTCTTTGCCAATCGCCCGAGGGCCGCAAGATTTTTCCGCGACTGACGGTTCTGGAGAATCTACAGATGGGCGCCTTCACCCGCACGGACAAGGTAGCGGTCGCCCACGACTTGCAGCATGTATTCGAGATGTTTCCCATTCTTAAGGAACGAGCTAAGCAGCAAGGGGGCACGCTTTCCGGCGGCGAGCAGCAGATGTTGGCCGTCGCCCGGGCGCTGATGGGCCGCCCGAAGTTGCTGGTGCTCGACGAGCCGTCGTTGGGCTTGGCGCCAATGGTCGCGACGAAAATCTTCGACGTGATCCGGCGGCTGAACCAGGAGGGCATTGCCGTGCTGCTAGTCGAACAAAATGCCCGGATGGCCCTTAAACTGGCCCATCGCGGCTATGTGATGGAGACGGGCCGGATCACGATCCAAGGCCCGGCGAGCGATCTGCTTCGCGATCAGCGTGTCAGAGACGCCTATCTTGGCGAGTAGGACTGTCTTCAGAAAGCTCCAGTCCCTGCGTCGGTAAACGACTGCAGCCCGCCTGGAGTACCGGCGGGCCGCAATTCGTGCTTCTTCCAAAACCATCTGTTAATGGTTAAACCATCGGTCCTCGTCGAGCTCCACCACGGAATAGGAGGCTCACGATAAATAGGACCAAAAACACAAAGAATAAAATTTGGGCTACGCCCATCGCGGGGCCGGCGATACCGCCAAATCCAAAGACGGCTGCGACCAACGCGATCACGAAAAATACGGCTGACCAGTACAACATGACTAGACCCTCCTAGAAGTCGATTGTGATTTTGTAGACGGCAACGACGATGTGCATAAGCACAACCCGTGCCAAGAAAGGTTAAGAGCAAATTCGACGTACTTTTTAGTCGGTCCACGCATAATTAGCAGTGCTGACACTCTCTAGCGCGCGACCATCTCGGATTTTCGGCCCTTGGCAATGCAATTTGGCCGATTTATCTGGTACGTGCAGATTTGAGAGTGGCCAAATTTCGCACAAATTGGTGGAAATGTGCATTGGCGTACAACATGTACGCTTTTGGGCCGCGCGCAAAAAAAGCCCCGAGAGTTACTCCCGGGGCTGACCAGTTTTAATCGCTATGCCGCAGCAAACTTCTTAGGTCGCGAACTCCGGCCGGCGGCGTTCCAACTGCGACTGGAGCCGCTGCACGATCGAGCTGTGCATTTGACTCACTCGGCTCTCGGAGAGATCGAGGGTGGCCCCGATCTCTTTCATCGTCAGCTCTTCATAGTAATAGAGAATGATGATGAGCCGTTCGTTGCGGTTGAGGCCCTTGGTCACCAGCCGCATCAGATCGTTTTTCTGAATCCGGCGGGTCGGGTCTTCACCCTTCTTGTCTTCGAGGACGTCGATCTCGCGGACATCTTTGTAGCTGTCGGTCTCGTACCACTTTTTGTTCAGACTGATGAGATTGACGGCGTTGGCGTCGATCATCATCTTTTCGAGCTCAGCCACCGAAATCTGGAGTTGCTCGGCGAGCTCGATCTCGGTCGGAGATCGGCCCATCTTGGCTTCGAGCGTTTTGAGGGCCTCGTTCAGCTTGCTGGCCTTCGAGCGAACCAATCGGGGGACCCAGTCCATGGTGCGCAGCTCGTCGAGCATGGCGCCGCGGATTCGCGGCACGCAATAGGTCTCGAACTTGACGCCGCGCGTCAGATCGAAAGCGTCGATCGCATCCATCAGACCGAACACGCCGGCGGAGACCAGATCGTCGAGCTCGACTCCCTCGGGGAGTCTGGCCCAGATCCGCTCGCCATTGTATTTCACGAGCGGCAGATACTGCTCGATCAACCGGTTGCGCAGGTCTTGATTGGAAAGGTCAGCTTTGAAATCCAGCCAAAGCTGCTGAATATTCTCAGGCGCCATCGTCGTCGCCATGCAATCCTCCATGATTGTTCGCGCGTCGCACATGCCGCGAGATCCATCTCGCGTGACGCAATCTTTCGCCGCCTCGAGCTTGGCCGATCGAATACAAAACGATCGTCGCGATGAGGCAGCTTAGTGGTATCGAAAACTCGTCGTCCTAGTTGAATGATTTGAGTTCGGCCGGTTCGCTTCGCTTATGTCTTTTTGTTCGCGATGGCCGTCGCCGCTTCGGCTTTGGTCATCGCCGCCATTTCTGCCGCCAGCCTTGCTCGCACTGACTCGTCGACGATCCAGCCCGCCAGTTGTCCGATCGCGGCGCCAACGACCGCCGCCGCGAACATCGCCAGCATTGCCGCGAGGATAGTCCCTTCAACAGCGGCGCGATCGGCGATGCCTTCGGCGATGATGGTGATGAACGCGATTAACCCCAACACTCCGGCATAAGTGTGTCCCATGGGACCGATCTCCGAGCCGCCGTCAAACTTCGCTCAAACCGTGCATTTTAACGACACCATGCGTGCCAATGCTCTTTGAAGTTATCGGACGATCGGCAAGGGGGGCTGTATGAAATCTCCTTGTTTTGAGTGCAAGTCGATTTTAATTCGGGTTGGTTGCAGATTGAATCGTTGAACTTTTGAGTCGTCAAGCGGCAATCTTTTCAGCCGCCGGCTCCAGACGCATTGACGAAGCCGATTGGCTCAGCACGCTTTCGGCGATCCGCTCTATTTCGATCGCCGCGGGCGCCTGCGGTTGGTCGAGCACCAGCGGCTTGTTGCGTTGCGCAGCGAGCGCTACGCTAGCGTCCCAGGGCACCGCGCCTGCGGGCGTGACACTAATCCCCAGGAATTTTTGACATGCCTGCGCAATTCGCCGATGGACGTCGGCGGCAACCTCGGGTAGTGGCGATTGGTTAACGATCGTCCGCACGCTTGGCGGTCTATCGCCGTCCATGAACACTTTGACGGCCGCGTAGCCGTCCATGATTGAGACGGCCTCGGCGGTGGTCACTAGCAATACTTGCTCCGCGGCTTGCCAAAACCGCTGCACGACATGCGTGAGTCCGTTGCCCACGTCGAGCACGATCACGTCGGCGTGTCGGCCCAATTGATCGAGCTCTCGCAGCAGTCGCTGCTGAGCGGTTGGCGAGCAGTCGGGAATCGCGCCCGGCGACCAAATCCCCGGAACGACTTGGATGCCGGCCGGTCCGGGTTGCAAGACTTCGTGCACGTTTCGGCGACCCGAGAGCACATCGGCGATCGTCTCGCGCGACTCGATTCCGCACAGCAGGGCTGCGTCGGCGCCGGTGAAGTCGGCGTCGACCAATATTGTCCGGCAACCTTGCCGCCCGAGCGCGGCCGCGAGATTCACGGCGATCGTCGTGGCGCCCACGCCTCCCTTGCCGGCCGAGACGACGATCTTGCGCGGCGCGCGGAATGCCGACTTGCCGTCGCCGGCGGCCCATTGCCGGGCCAATCGTCTGAGTTCCGAGGCTTGATCGAGCATGACTGTTTAAATCTCCATGCCCAGGACCATTCCGGCAAGCCGACGACTATCCGCTGGCTCGATGTCGTCCGGGACGTCCTGCCCATCGGTGACATAGCTGAGTGGCAAACCGCTGGAGCGAAGCAGCGGCAGCAGATTTCCAAGTCCACTGGCTTCGTCGAGCTTGGTGAGCAGCAGCGTCGTAACGCCGACATTTGAGAATTGCTCGGCCGTGCGAACCAGGCTCGCGGCGCCCGCCGTGCCGCTGAGCACCAGATGCACTTCGTCGGCCTCGGCCTCGGCAAGCAGCGACTTGAGCTCTTGAATTTTGACTTCGTCGCGGGGGCTGCGGCCGGCCGTGTCCATCAGCACGAGATCGAGATCGCCCATCGTAGCGACTGCCTCGCGCATCTCGCGCGGCGTCGAAACGACGGACATCGGCAGATCGATGATGTCGGCGTAAGTCCGGAGTTGCTCGACGGCCGCGATCCGATAGGTGTCGACCGTGATTAAACCCACTTTGCGTTTTTCCTTGAGACGAAACTGCGCCGCCAGCTTGGCGATCGTCGTGGTCTTGCCGACTCCGGTAGGACCCACCAGCGCCACTAACCGCCGCTGGCCCGGCTGTACGCGAATCGGGCCGACGACGCGAATCTCGTTCTCGACCATCCGGGCGACACGGCGTTTGAGCAGCGATTCGTCCGACAATTCGTCGGCAGGCGATTCGGCATGAGCTCGCTCCACCAATTCGCGGGCCAACTCCTCGCTGACGTCGGCCTCGATCAGATCAGTGAAAAGATTAAACAGCGACCGCGGTAATTCGCGAGGGGCCTTGGTCTGGGAGCGACGGCACAAATCCTCGACCATCGATTGCAGGCCATCCAGCTGATGCTTGAGGTCGTCGCGAAATTTGCCGCGGTAGTCTTGCTGGTCGATCGGGACCGAAGCGGGCGATCCGTACAACGCCGCATGAGGATTCAAATCCGCCGGCTCGGTCGAGAGATCGAGCCCAACGATCTGCTCGCGATCGCGAGGGCGTCGCGGCATGCGGCTGGGCACCGAGACATGGGCCGACGCGGTCACTTCGACGCGTCGCATCCCGGGCAGCATCCGAAACAGCCCTCCGACGCGCACGTCGCGCGTTTGGAGCACGGCGGCTTCGGAGCCCAGTTCGCGGCGCACCAGATCGAGTGCATCCTGCATCGTCTTAGCGCGAAAGGTTTTGACGTCCATGTCGTTCGATCGAATTCGAGAAGATAATTTTCTTAAATTTATTTTTTAGCCGCGTTCGCTTGCGACGCGAGTTTTCCGGCCGGCGCGCGTCGCAAGCGAACGCGGCTAAGGAATCTTTTTCGGCGCCTCGTCGGTCACGAGGGCGTGCGATTCAATCTGCGTATCGCGTGTTATTTCGTTGAAGCTCAAAATCACCAGCCGCGGCATCTGGGCCGCCGTCATCTGTTTGAGTCCCGCCCGAATCTGCGGGCTAACGAGCAATACCGGCGGATGGTTGCCCCGGGTCAGTCGTTCGATTTCGGCGCCGATCAGCCGCGCGGTCGTTTCCACCGCTTGCGGCGACATACGAACGAACAGGCCCCGTTCGCTGTGCTCGATGCCGGCTCGAATTCGGTCCTCGAGCGCGGGATCGAGCGTGACGACGTGTAGCTTGCTGTCCTTGTCGCGGTAGCGGGTGCAAATCGTCCGGGCCAACCGATGCCGCACGTATTCGGTCAGCAGAATCGGATCCTTGGTCCGGCCCGCGTAATCGCCCAGTGTTTCCAAAATGGGGCCAAGCTGACGGATCGGAACCTGCTCGCGAAGCAGCAGTTGCAACACGCGCTGAACTTCGGCCAGCTTCATCTGACTGGGGATCAATTCATCCACGGCAGCCGGTTGCGTCTGCTTGAGTTGATCGATCAGGTGCTTAGCCGCGTCGCGAGTGAGCAGTTCGTCGGCGTGCTTGCGGACAGTTTCGGTTAAATGGGTCGCCAGCACGCTGGCTGGCTCGATCACCGTATAGCCGAAAATTTCCGCCTGATTGCGCAGAGTGGGATCGATCCAGATCGCAGGCGTGTTGAAGGCCGGCTCGCGCGTTTCGATGCCGCGCACTTTGCCCGTCGTGAAACCCGAGTCCATCGCCAGCAGACCGTTGACCTCGACGGTGGCGGCGACCACCGGCATGTCGGAGATTTTTATGCGATACTGATTCTGATCGAGCCGCATGTTGTCGCGGATGCGGACCTTGGGCATGATGATGCCCATCTCGGCGGCCACATTCTGGCGGACGCGTTGAATTCGATCCAACAAATCGCCGCCCCGTTTGGGATCGGCGAGACGAATCAGGCCGACGCCCAACTCGATTTCCATCGGGTCGGTCGTGAGATAATCCTCGATCCGCTCTTCGGGCGGTTTTTTCGCCGCCACTTTGGCCATCGTTTCCGCCGCGGCCGTCTCCTGCTTTTTCTGCCGCGTCAGCACGGCAGCAATCCCAAGACAGCCACCGCCAAGACACACGAGCGGGATCGTCGGCAAGTTGGTGAAAATCAGCACGCACAAAAACCCACCCGTGATGACAAGCGCCTGGGGTCGAGAAAACAATTGCTGAATGAACTCGACCGGCAAGTTCACGGCGTAACTGCTACGCGTCACGAGCAAACCGGCCGCCAGCGAAATCAAGAACGCCGGCACTTGACTTACCAAGCCATCGCCGATCGTGAGCTTCGTAAATACCGAGCCGGCCTCGGAAAATGACATGCCCGCTTCGACGACGCCGATCACCAAGCCGCCGATGATGTTGATGAGCGTAATTAGGATACCGGCGATTGCGTCGCCGCGGACAAACTTACTGGCGCCGTCCATGGCTCCGAAGAAATCCGCCTGCCGCGTAATTTCTTGGCGGCGATGCTGGGCTTCGACTTCGTCGATCACGCCCGCGTTCAGATCGGCGTCGATCGCCATTTGCCGACCGGGCATGCCGTCCAACGCGAACCGAGCGGCGACTTCGCTGATCCGCGTGGCGCCCTTGGTGATAACCAAGAACTGAATCACGATCACGATCACGAAGATGATGATGCCGACGACCAGCTCGTTGCCGGCCACGAATTCGCCGAACGCCTTCACGACGTGGCCCGCCGCCAGAGGTCCCTCGGTCCCCGCGTGCGTCAGAATCAGCCGGGTCGTGGCGACGTTGAGCACCAATCGCGCGAGCGTCGTCGCCAGCAGCAGCGACGGAAAGATGCTGAACTCCAACGGCGTGCGCACATAGATGGTCGTGAGCAAGATAATCACGGCCACGGTGATGTTCGCGGCCAGCATGACGTCCATCAAGACCGCGGGCATGGGAACCAGGATCACCAGCACGCTGGCGATGATTCCGATGGGCAAGATCAGGTCTTGCCAGCGACCAAGAGATAGCCCGCTAGCGCGAGCCGCGGCGCCCGCAGCCATTCGCATCTCCGGAAAAAGTTCGACGACGTGAGCTGTGTCGCGGCGGAAATGCCGCAACCCAGTGGTCACAGAGAAGAGGGGCGGAAGTTAGCCAAATCGGCGCGGAGTGTCCAGGTCGGTTTCGTCGCTGGCCGAAGTTGGGTAGCCGGAGCGGGACCGAAGGGAAGCCCCCGTGGCCTGCTCTCGAAATCGAATCCACTCTCTGGGGCTTCGGCGAGGACGCCTCCAGCCCCGGCGACCCGGCGCATTGTTAGCGGATATTAGAGCTTTCGCAACTGCGTGAATTCGTCCATGGTGACGGTGGTCAGCTCGCCGTCGTCGCGGGTGAGCACGATGAGGTCGCTGAAGACTTTGTCGTCCGCGTGGCGGCGGAAATGCAGGCCGTGGCGGCGGCGCTCCGTGCGGACCACCGTGCCGGTGGATTTGGTCGTCCACGCGCCGGTCGAGCCGATTTTGACGCCGTGCGTGAGCTCAATGCGATCCCCTGGCTTGAGGTCCGCGAAGACCTGGCTTGAAGCGGTATTGGCGGCGCTGGTGGGCATGGGGGAGGAGGAAGTCGGGAGGCGGGATGTAGGGATTGGCTTCGCGAATAGAGACACACGGCACGGGAGGATGCCGCGGCTGTGTTGTTACACTTCTTTGGATTTGATCCAGGGCATTAGGCGGCGGAGGCGACGGCCGACTTCTTCGATCGGATGCTCTCGCTCGGCGCGGCGGGTCGCTTTGAACGAGGGGGCATTGGCTTTGTTCTCGAGAATCCAATCGCGGGCGAATTGGCCGCTACGGATTTCGGCCAGAATCTTTCGCATCTCGGCTTTCGTCTCGTCGGTAATGATCCGGGGGCCGCGCGTGTAATCCCCGTATTCGGCCGTGTTCGAGACGCTATAGCGCATGTAGTTCAAGCCGCCCTGATAAAACAGGTCGACGATCAGTTTCAATTCGTGCATGCACTCGAAATAGGCCATCTCGGGCTGATAGCCGGCCTCGACGAGCGTTTCGAAGCCCGCCTTCACCAGGGCACTGACGCCGCCGCAGAGGACGGTCTGCTCGCCGAACAGATCAGTTTCGGTTTCCTCGGCAAATGTGGTTTCGATCACGCCGGCGCGGGCCCCGCCGATTCCCTTCGCATAGGCCAGACCGAGCTTCTTGGAGGTATCGCTCGCGCCGGCGCTGAAGGCGATCAAGCAGGGAACGCCGCCGCCGCGTTCGAATTCGCTGCGGACCAAATGGCCGGGGCCCTTGGGCGCCACCAGCACCATATCGACCCCCTTGGGCGCCTCGACCTGACCGAAATGCACATTGAACCCGTGCGAGCACATCAGCACGTTGCCCGGCTTGAGCTGCGGGAGAATGTACTGCCGGTAGATGTCCCCTTGAACTTCGTCGGGCAGCAAGATGTTGATCAGATCAGCCCGCTTGGAGGCGTCTTCGACCGACATGGGTTCGAAACCGTGGCTGACGGCCAGATCGTAATTGGCGCTTCCCGGCCGCTGGCCGACGATCACCGTGCAGCCGCTATCCCGAAGGTTTTGGGCTTGGGCGTGTCCCTGCGAGCCATAGCCGAGGATGGCGATCGTTTTTCCCTTAAGAGCGGACAGGTCGGCGTCGGAGTCGTAGTAAATTTTGGCGGTCATGTGTTTTGCGGTTGAAGGTGCGAATCGGGTGGGTATCGCGCGTCGCGAGCGACGCGGTAAAATGTTGATTTGACGCCTAGCTAGGCGTGCGACGACGCGGCGTCTTCCGGTTCTTGGCGCGGCGCGGCGGCCGGTTCTTCGCGACCCGTCACGCCGCGGACCATCGCGATCCGGCCGGTGCGGACCAGCTCGATGATTCCAAACGGTCGCATGAGATCGATGAACGCCTCGATCTTTTTTTCCTGTCCGGAGATTTCGACGATCACTTCCTCGGGCGCCACATCGACAATCCGGCCTCGAAACACTTCGGCCATTTCGCGGATTTCGCTCCGCTGACCTCCGGGGGGCGCCTTGATCTTGATGAGCATCAGATCGCGCTCGATGAAGTTCTGCGAACTGACGTCGACGACCCGCACGACGGTGACGATCTTCTCGAGTTGCCGGCGGACCTGCTCGAGCACGCGATCGTCGCCGACGACGACGAACGTCATCCGCGACAAATGCGGATCCTCGGTTTCACCGACCGCGAGGCTGTCGATGTTGTAGCCCCGGGACGCTAGCATGCCGGAGATGTGGGCCAGAACGCCGGGGACATTTTGAACGACCGCGGAAACGACGTGACGCATCGGAAATCCCTAGGGAAAACGGTAATTCAGCATGATAGTCGGGAGTCGGAAGAGCGGCAAGCCGCGCGAAGCCAAAGTAACCAAGCGGCGCCAAACAATCCAAACGACATGATTAGCCGCGCTCGCTTGCGATGTGCTTTTTCGCCGAAACTCGCGTCGCAAGCGAGCGCGACCAAGGGAATCGCCAGCATGCGCCGGTCTTGGCCGGATAGGGGCGATCTGCTAAAAGGTTTTTTCTTGACGCCGGCATGGGCCCGCTAGGGGCATGTGCTCGGACTCGCCATACCAGTATGCGCCACGGACGGCCCCGCGAATGACGAATTTCTACCGTGCCCTGCGGTTCGCGCTGAAGCGGCGCTGGACGCTGGCCGGGGCCATGATCAGCGCCCTGGGCGTGGCCTTGCTTTGGGGTCTCAACATCGGCGGCATGTACCCGGTCGTCGAGGTGATCTTTCGCGGCAAATCGCTGCAAACTTGGATCGACACGGAGATTCAGGACGCTCAGAAACGGGTGGCCGACCTGGAAACCTCGGTCGCCCAGTTGCAACACGACCAACCCGTGGCGCCCCCCGACCAGCAGCGCGATCTCACGATGCAGCTTGCGAGCGCTCAGACATCGCTGGCCGTCGAGCAGGATTTCTTGGTTCGCAGGCGGCAGCTCAAACCGTATATCTACAAGTACTTGCCCAACGATCCGTTCAAGACGCTCGTGCTGATCATTGGCATCTTGATGGTGGCCACGGTCGTTAAAGACGCGTTCTTGGTGGTGAACTCGATCCTCGTGGACCGGCTCACTCATCTGACGAGCATCGAGCTTCGCAAAAGGTTTTACCGTCGCACATTGCGGCTCGATCTGGCCGGCTTCGGCGAGAGCCACTCCAGCGAGCTGATGAGCCGATTCACCTACGACGTCGAAAGCGTGGCGGGTGGCGTGCAAACGCTGCTCGGCCGGACCGTCCGCGAGCCCCTCAAGATGATAGCATGTATGATCGGCGCGGCCTGGATCTGCTGGCGGCTCCTGGTGATCTCGCTGCTGATCGCGCCGGTCGCCGCGTACATGATCAGTCGGCTGGGCAAATCGCTCAAGCGAGCCAACCACAAGGCCATGGAGGAAATCTCCGCCCTGTACACGATTCTCCATGAAAGCTTCGGCGGGATCAAAATCGTCAAAGCATTCACGATGGAGCGGTACGAACGGCGACGGCTGCACGAGAACAGCAAACAATACTACCACCGCGCGATGAAAATCTCGCGCTACGACGCCCTCAGCCACCCGGTCGTCGAAGTGATGGGAGTCGCCACGATTTGCTTGGCTCTGCTGTCGGGAGCCTATTTGGTGCTAAATCAGGAAACGCATCTATTCGGCATCCAAATGAGCGATCGGCCATTGACGCTGGCCAGCTTGCTCGTGTTTTACGGCATGCTCATCGGCGCCAGCGACCCGGCCCGAAAGATGTCCGAAGTGTTCAACCGGATGCAGCGGGCTTCCGCGGCCGCCGATCGGATTTATTCAATGTACGACCGCGAGCCGACCGTTCGCGAGCCGATCAAGCCGGCCATGATTCGGCGGCATGTCCGCGAATTATTGTTCGAGAACGTTTCATTCGCCTACACCCCGGGCCAGCCGGTCTTGGAAGAAATCAATCTGCGGATTCCGTTCGGCGAAACGCTGGCCATCGTGGGGCCCAACGGCTGCGGAAAGTCGACGCTCGCCAACCTGATCCCGCGATTTTTCGATCCGGTCAGCGGTTCGATTCGCTTGGATGGCGTCGACCTGCGGGAAATCAAATTGAATCAGCTACGCGGCCAAATCGGTTTGGTCACGCAGGAGCCACTGTTGTTCGACGATACGGTGTTGAACAATATTCGCTATGGGGCGCCCAGCGCCAGTCGCGAGCAGGCGATCGATGCCGCCAAGCAAGCTCACGCGCATCGCTTCATCGAAACGAAGCTCGAACACGGCTACGAAACGATGGTCGGTCAGTTGGGCGGCCGGCTTTCGGGCGGCCAGCGGCAGCGGATCGCGCTCGCCCGGGCGATTCTCCGCGACCCGGCGATTCTGATTCTCGACGAGGCCACGAGCCAGATCGATTTGGAAAGCGAGCAACTGATCCACAAGGTTTTGGAGCAGTTCAAGCGAAATCGAACGGCCATCTTGATTACTCACCGACTGGCGACGCTCGCCTTGGCCGACCGAATCCTGGTCATAAGCGCTGGCCGAATCGCCGATCTGGGATCGCACGACGAACTCATGGGCCGCTGCGATCTCTATCGCCGGCTGCATCAGATTCAATTCCGCGAGACGGCGTGAGGGGCGTGGCGAGTGGCGAGTCGTCAATTGCGGATTTGCTTCATGGCATGTACTTTGCTAAAAGCAGTTGTTGCGTGTCGCGGCGGTTAACCCTTGGCGTCGACCAGGGCCGGAACAAAGAAGAGGCACTTCATTTGTATCGGGGCCGGAAAGAAGAATGAGACGCGACGGCAGTCGAATATTTTTGGCAATTTGGCTTGAATAGGTGAACACATCCGCCGGAACGGATTGCGGAAGCAATCGAAAATTCGCTGCGTGGGGCCGGAATCGAGAAGAGTTTTTGGCCAACCGAGCGGGTTGCGGTTCCACCAGTAAGCCACACAGACGAGTCGGAAGTCCAATACAGAGTGGGCTTCCGGCCCGTCTGTTTTCTTTTGCCGACGCAAAACGCTACGCATGTATCGAAACGATACATCTGGGATGCCTGGGTATTTTTGCCTCCGGGGGCCCCGCAAATCTTTTCTGGAATTTAATTGAGTTAGCCGGCGCGTATCGGCCAAACCGAAGGCTCGGCCCCATAGCCGCAGCATCCGGCTCCGTATTGCCGGGCCGCTACCGCGGATCAGAGGTAGCGCCGTGGGCGACCTCCAATCTCCCACTCGCCATCGGTTGTGTAGCGGTAATTCACTTGGCCATCCGTGTACTGCGCAGCAGGATGCCGCGGCTATGTGTCGCCGCTTCGCAAAGTGCGACTGGCGCCCCTTTGCGAGCTGTTTCCGAAGCGGCGCTGGGCAGGGGGACCGGTTGCTGTGTAAACTAGGAGGTCCCGCCCCCGCGATTCCCCATCCTTATCGATCGCACCGTAGTGAGACGTGCCTTGCGCTTTCTTCTGACTATCGGCACAGCAATTCTCGCAGCCGCTTCGCTGCGTTGCTCCGTGGCCAGCGCGCAGGTCGCGCCGGGGCAACCCGATTTCGAGCTTAAGGTTAAGCCCTTTCTCGAACGGCACTGCGCCGTATGCCATGGCGAAAAGGAGCAGAAGGGAGACCTGAGAGTCGACTCACTCTCCAGGGATTTCGGCAATTCGGCTGTTGCCGATCGTTGGACTGCGATCCTGGACCGGATTAATGCCAGCGAAATGCCGCCAAAAGAACGTCCGCGTCCGGACGCCGAGGAAGTGGCCCGGGTGGCGCAGTGGATCTCTTCGCAACTCACGGAGGCCGAGGCGGTGCGCCGCGCGGCCGTCGGCGAAAAAGTTTCGTTCCGCCGTCTTTCTCGCGACGAATATCGGAACACCATTCGCGACCTGCTCGGCGTGACCTACGACGCCAGCGACCCCGCCGGACTGCCTCTCGATCCAGACTGGCAGGGGTTCGAGCGGATCGGGACCGTGCTCACGTTGTCGCCAGCACATGTCGAAAAGTATCTCGCGGCGGCGGAAACGATATTGAATGAGGCTCTAGCGCTTGGCCCTCAGCCCAAGCCCGAGATCACCCGCTGGTCGGCGGCGACGCAACGGGCCAACGGCGAACTGGGCAAAGCCCTCGCCACCCGTGGTCTGCTCGACAAGCTCCGCATCGACATCGTGCCGAACAATGGAGCTCTAGACGCCTACGATTTGCGAGTTGCGACTACCGGCGAATATATCGTCCATGTGAAGCTCAGTGGGTTGCGGCCCGAGGGAGGTCTGCCGCCGCGACTGCGGATCTACGCGACCGACCTGGGGCGCACGCTCCTGGAGCAAGACGTCGAAGCGCCAGAGCATCAGCCAGTGACGTTGGAATTTCGCACGCATCTTCCGGCCGGCACGCATTTGATCCGAATCGTCAACGCCGTACACGGTCCCAATCCCGAAGAGCGAGCGTCTCGTCCCCTGGGGACGAAACCCTTTTTCAACATGAAGTCACGCCAGCCGTGGCAAATCAAACTGACGGACGACCAGTTCAAGCCGATTTGGCCGACGCTGCTGCTCGACTGGATCGAGTGGGAAGGGCCGGTGCAAAACTCCTCGCCACCGGCAGCCCATCGACGAATCTTCGTCGGGGGCGACACGGCGACCAAAGACACGGCTTATGCCCGGGAGATATTTTCCCGATTTGCGAGTCGAGCGTTTCGGCGTCCTGCCCGGCCCGACGAGTTGGACCGGCTGGTCGGTTTGTTCGAAAGCTCGCGGAAGCTCGGCGACAGCTTCGAGGCCTGCGTGAAGACGGGCCTGTTGGCCGTGCTGTGCTCGGACAGTTTCCTGTATCTGATTGAGGGCTCGACGAAGGCCGCCTCGACTCAACTCACCGATTGGGAGCTGGCCTCGCGCTTGAGTTATTTTCTGTGGAGCTCGACGCCCGACGAGGCCCTGTTGGATTTGGCGAGCAACGGAAAACTGCATGAGCCGACCACCCTTCGCGATGAAGCGCGGCGGATGATGCGCGACCCCAAGGCTTCGGCGTTCGCCGATTCGTTTCCCCGGCAATGGCTGCAACTGCGCCGGGTTGGGATGTTCGAGCCGGACAAGAAGATCTACCCCGACTACGACGAGTATCTCGAAAAGAGCATGGTCGCGGAGACCACCACGTTTTTCGGCGAGGTGATGCACAACAACCTTTCGCTGAGGGAGCTCCTTTCCTCGGATTGGACGATGCTCAACGAGCGTCTCGCTCAGCATTATGGAATCGCCGGAGTGCGAGGCGAGGCCATGCAGCGCGTAGCCCTCAAGCCCGAAGACCATCGCGGCGGAATTCTCACGCAGGCTTCGGTCCTCAGCCTAACCTCGGACGGAACGCGGCATCGACCGGTCCACCGCGGCAAATGGATCTTGGAATCGGTGTTCGGCACGCCACCGCCTCCTCCGCCACCGAATGTCAGCGCGATCAAACCGGCGGCGACGAACGAGCCAAAGAGCACGTTGCGAGCTAAAATCGAAGCCCATCGCAATGTATCCACATGCGCCGCGTGCCATCGCAAGATCGATCCGCTCGGGCTGGCGTTTGAGAACTATGACGCAGTCGGTCACTGGCGGACTGAAGAGGCGGTGCGCGACGGAGCGGGCGCCGATCCGAAACTCGATCCGAGCGGCGAGCTCCCCAACGGTCGAAAATTCGCGGACGCCAACGAATTCAAGGGCCTGCTGGTGGCCGACATCGCTACAATCGATGCAGCGTTCGTCCAAAAGCTGGCCACCTACGCCTTGCGGCGCGCCATGACGTTCGACGATCGGAAGTACCTAACGCAAATCGCCCAGCAGAGCGAAGCGAACGACTACCGGTTGAGCACGCTCGTCGAGAATTTCGTGCTCAGCGACTTGTTTCGAAAGCGATAGATCACCCCCAAGGATCGAGCCGGTCATGGCCAATTTTCTTTCGCAGCGGTGGCTACTATCCCGCCGGCATTTTTTGCGGGGCGTCGGAGCCACCGTGGCCCTGCCGATGTTGGGCGCCATGTCGCCATTGCGAGCGGCCGTCGCCGCTACAACCAAGCCGCGGCGGAGCGTGTTCGTTTACATCCCCAACGGCGTTAACGGGATGACTTGGCAGGTAAGCAAGGCGGGCCGCGACTACAAACTTTCGCGGGCCCTGGCGCCGCTGGAAAAGCTTCGCGAGGAGTTCACCGTCTTCAGCGGCCTGTTTCATCCCAACGGCTTGGGCCAGGCCCATGTGTGCGCCGACACTTGGCTGACCGGCGCCAAGATCGACGCCCAAAGCGCCCGGCAATATCACAACACGGTTTCCTGCGATCAACTCATGGCCGAGTCGACGTCGCGGCACACCCGATTTGCTTCGCTCGAACTGTCGATCGGCTCGGGCACGGGCCAACCCAACAACTCCACGACATTGGCGTTTTCTCGCGATGGCGTGCCGCTGCCCGCGGAGGACAATCCGCGCAATGTGTTCGATCGCCTATTCGGCGAGGAACCAGGGGGCGTTGCCGCTCAGCGACTCGGACTGAGCAAACGCCGTAGCGTGCTCGACGCGGTGCTCGACGACGCGAAGCAGCTGCGGCGCGATTTGGGTTCCGACGATCAATCCAAGCTCGACGAGTATCTGCACTCGGTCCGCGATGTCGAGCAACGAACCGTGCGACTGGACGCTTGGTTAGATGTCCCCAAGCCGAAGGTCGACGCCGAGCCGTTTCATCGCAATGTGTCCAAAGATCACGCGGGCGAATACTACCGCACGATGTTCGATCTCATCGTGCTCGCCTTGCAAACCGACATGACTCGGGTCGTCACCTATATGAACGGCACGGAGGGCAATGGGCTGGCGATTCCCGAGATCGGCATCACGCAGTCGCGCCACCAGCTTTCGCATCACGGCGGCGATCTCGACGTGCTCGAGCGACTCGCCAAGAGCGATGCTTTCATCATGCAACAGTTCGCTTACTTTCTCGACAAGCTCAAGAGCCAACGCGATGGAGACGATCCGCTCTTGGATCGCACAATGGTGCTCTTCGGCAGCGGCATGAGCTATGGACACAGTCACTCGAACAGCAATTTGCCGATTCTCTTGGCGGGGGGCCGAGGCCTCGGTCTTAAGCACGGCCAGCACATCGATTACAACCGTCCCCGAGATTCGGCGTACAAGCTCGATTACGACGAATGGCTCGATCTGTGCGGGCGGCCGAAGAACGACAAGGCTCGGCTCAGCAACCTCATGCTCACGATGCTGCAAAAGATGGAGGTAGACACCGAGCGATTCGTCGATAGCCTTGGTCCGGTCACCGAGGTCTTGGGATGAAGTCGCGCCTCGTGCTGCTCGCGTGGGCTTTCCTGCTTCCGTCGACGGCGATCGCTGAAACGTCGACGGCGGACGCCAGTCATTCATTTCGCACGGACGCCGGTGATAAGACGCTGCCCTGGTATCGACTCGAGCCGGGCGAATTTCCGCCGGCACATTCCGAGCATCGCCTCGCCGGCGAACTTGTCGAGGCCGATTTTATCCACCGAGCGGGACAATTTCGCCAGGATGGCAGCGGCGAATTGATCGATTTCAGGTTGCCTTCGTTCGGCGTCGTCCGCTATCTGCACACCGAAGCCGATCTGCGGGACGTGCCGCTGGGAACTCACTTGCAATTTTTTCTGTATCGAGACAAGGACGGAGCCTTTTCTCAAGCCGCCGCAATTGAAGACGACGCCACGCAACTGCCCCTAGCCGACGCCCAGCGGCAGGCGACCGAGCAACAGCGGAAAAAACACATTGCGTTTTTGAAAGCCCGCGGCCTAGCCGGTTGGATCGATCGTGTCGAGGGCAAGACCCTGAGCGTCACGCTGTTTGGCGACCCCATCAGTTTGCAAGCTCTGTTCAAAGACGAGGGCATCGTTCCGACCCAATGGGTCAGCGAGCACCGTCGCATCGACGCGGTTGTCGCCAACGACGAGCTTCGCACCTACAACCCGCCGGTGGACCGACAAAATTCAGAGGTCTTGGAGTTCGAGACGTTTGCCGCGGACGCATATGGTTGCGGCGGCGCGCGGTTGAAGATTCGGCCCAACCTGATGCTCGAAGGCTTTCGCAAGGGCCGCGTTATCCGGCTGTTTGTTCAATCGTCGTGGAAAGTGGAAGACATGCCCTTCGGAGAGTGTCTCTACACGGAGACTCCTGGCGCGGCGCCCCAAGAGGAAGACCTTAATCAGTATCCGTATCGAACCGACTTCGGAAATGAAAGCCTCGCTTGGTATCGGCTCGCGGCCGGCAAGTTTCCGCCGCTGCAGTCACACCACTTGCTGACCGGCGAGCTGATCAAGATGGACGCCGACCAACGCTCGGGCCAATTTCGGGTCGACGTCACGGGCGAGTCGATCGAGTTTTCGCTCCTCCCGTTCGGCGCGATTCAATATCTTAACGCCGACGCCGATCCGGGCGACTTGCCGCTGAATACTCGCTATCGCTTCCTGATGTATCAGGATGCCAAGGGCGCCTTCACGAAAACCGCCGGCATCCTGGACGAATTCACCCATCTGTCGAATAGGGACATGACGTATCGCGTCGAGGCGATAGATCTCAAGCAGGGCAAACTCCAACTCGCCTGGCAACTTGGAATGATGAAAGACGAGAAAGACCATCCTGTCCGCCCGCCGGACCTGGGGCACAGTGAGTTGACGGTCGACGAGAAGACTCGCGTGTGGAAAGGAGACAAACGGATTTCGCTCGCGGATCTGGCCATCGGCGACGAACTGCTCTTCAATCGAACCGGCGCGACTTCGACGAATCGCGGCCGCGGCGCGGAAATATGGGACGGCGCCGATACGCACAGTCGCGCCACCAAAGTGCAGCGAGCCAAGCACGCGGCGACGATTAAAGAGAAAGGCGCGCCAGGTTGGATCGAGAAGGTCGTTAAGAACCAGCTAACGATTACGTTTTTCGCCGGCGCCCGGCGTGATTTCTTGTCGCTGCTCAACGGCGATCCCCCGGGCAGAATCGTACATGTGGTTCGCGCCGACGAGCAGCTTCGGCCGGTGGACAAACGCTCGGACAAAATGTCGTTTGACTATGCTCTGCCTGAGGAGTCGACGTTTGGGACGTATGGCTCAAGCGGCGTTCGCTGGGTCCTCGGATCCGGTTCGCCCCCGGACGATTATCGAGCTGGTCAGATTATTCGCGTTTTCGAGGAGGGCTGGGCGACGAAGGCGAATCCATAAATTCGACAGGACGAAGACAACGCCAACTACTTCAGCGATTCCAAGTACATCAACAGATCGGCGGCTTGCTCGGCTGTGAGGTCTCGGAGGAGTTGGTCCGGCATCAGCGAGCGAGTTTGTTTGGTCAATTGCTCGACGTTCTCAGCCGGAATGCGAAGCTCCTTGTCCTCGGCGTCTCGCACCACGACTTCGCGGCCCGTCTTGCTGACCAGGATGCCGACGAGCGATTTCCCATCAATCGTTTGAACCATGTAAGCGGCGAATTTAGGATCGATCGTCTTCGATGGGTCGAGGATTTTGTCCAGTAGCTGAGTCCGGTTGAGCTTCTTGCCGATGTGGGTTAGCTCCGGGGCCAGTTTGCTCCCTTGGTCGTCGATGCGGTGACAGTTTTTGCAGGCCGCCGCCGACTTGTCTAAGAACAGGGCGCGGCCGCGCGGGGCATTGCCCGGCACGGCTAGTAATTGCGACTGGTCAATGATGCTGCCCAGGCGCTTCAGTCGTTTGTCGGCCGGCACGAATCGCTCGAATAAATCGCGAATCTGAGCGTCCGGGTGGGCATAGGCCATCGTCACGACCTGATTTTGCAAGGTCGGCGGCAGAGGATGGACATCTATCGCATGCAAAAGTTGTAGCGCACAAGTGGTCGACGACAGCGCTCGTTCGATCGCCGGGGCCCGCGCTGACGCCGTTGCCTGATTCAGACTATAAAGGCGCGCGACGGCCGCCGTTTCGTCGCCGCGAACCGTCGCGGAATGGGGACCCAGTTGTTCGATCCAGTCGTGCATTAAATCGACCCCCGGCCGATCGACCAATTGCGAGCCGATATGCGGCATCCGCCCTCGTCCCATCTTGGCCATCCGGTAGTACAGCGTCGAACGACACGGATCCCCCGCCGCGACGACCTGGGCATCGCCGATTCCGAACGCGCCCTGGGTTGGATGCGCTCCCACGGTCTTCGTATCGGGCGTTCCGAATTCCATCCGCAATTCGATCTCCGCCGTGCCGCCGGCGCCGAACTGATGGCAGTGCGAGCAATTGACCTGCAAATAGGACCGCGCCCGGCGATTGATCTCGGCCGACTTGTCGTACGGATCGGCCAACGGCACAAATGGCTTCCCGTCGCGATCCAGCGATTCTTCAAGCCGCTCGACCGGCCCTTTGACGATCGCTAAATTTTTCAGCCGTGAAATCTGATCCTTAACCGCCAGTTCGGGCAATGTAAACGCCAACCGATAATCGGCCCACGGATTGTGGCACTGTAGGCATTCGCTGCGGCTGGGATAATGCCATGTCTGAACCCGCGCGCCGTCGGGGGCGAGCGAGTCGCGCACACTCAGCGAGCGGTCTTTGCCGGTAGCGCCGACCAGCGTCGCGTCCGTTTGGGCCTCGTTCCACTGGTAGCTGTAGCCGTGCCAGGCCCGGCCGTCGAAATGCAAGAGTTGCGTTTCCAGGCGTTGCCGCGAAGCCGGATTTCCACGCTCCATTTCCAGCGAGAACGTCTTCATCAGCAAGCCGTCCTTGGGAATCCGAAACTGCTGCTTGAACATGGTGCCAGGCGTTTCGACCGGCTCGCGGAAAACTTCGATCGTCGATTGGCCCGGTAGCGCGACGAATCGCTCCGCCGTCGCATAGTCGGCCCATTGCTCGGCGACGATCGAGAATGGCACGACGCCGGCGGCGATCTTGTGCTCCTTGGCCGACGCGAACAAGCCGGTTTCACTCAACTTCGTCGGGAAAACGGCGTTCGAGCCGCTGTCGGGATTGGGCTGCAACTCGTGGATCGAGCCTACGTCGTAGTCCAGGATGTACAGCTCCCCGGCGCGATCCTCGCCGAACGCCACGACGCGCGGGCCGGCATTGGCCAATTCGCGATGCGATATGACCTTGTCGCCCTCCAGTCGAGTCGCCCATACGCGGCGCGTTTCCCAGTCGCCGCAGATGTAGGCGCCGACGAGTTCTTTTAACCGCTGGCCCCGATAGACATATCCGCCCGTGATCGACGCCGCTTCGGAGTGGGGGAAGTAAAACGTCGGTGGGATGATCGGCGTCGGTCCACGCTTGCCGTCGGGATGCACGGCCTGGGGCCCCTCCATGATGCTCCAGCCGTAGTTGCCCCCTTTCTGCACGCGATCGATCATCTCCCACAATTCCCAGCCGACATCGCCCACCCACAGGTCGCCCGTCTGCCGATCGAAACTCATCCGCCAAGGATTCCGCAAGCCGTAGGCCCAAATCTCACCTCGCGCCCCAGCCGTTTTCGCAAAGGGATTATCGGCGGGAATCGAATACAGTTTGTCGCCGCTCGGACGATCGACGTCGATCCGCAAAATCGACGAACTCAAGTCACTGATGTCCTGCCCCGTGTTGTGCGAGTCCGGTGGATTAGGATTCGCGCTGTCGCCGGCCGAGATGTAGAGATATCCGTCGGGGCCAAACTTGAGCGAGCCGCCGTTATGACCGCCGCCTAGCCAGGTAATCATGATCCGTTCGCTGGCCGGATCGCAGCGCGGCGGATCGGTCTCGCTCACGCGGAATCGCGAAACGCGCGTGCCGTTGGGCAGCGGAGTGTCCTTCGGCTTGCCGTTGACGACGTAGCAGACGTAGCAGTAGCGATTCTTGGCGAAGCTAGGATGAAACGCCAAACCATATGTATCTCCCATCACGTCATTTTCCGGCATCGTGCGAATCTGCGTGGGAATATCGAGCAGCAGATCGGCGTGGTCGCAATCCTGTCGATTCGGGAACGAAAAAATCTTGCCGTGCTGTTCGACGACGAACCACCGGTCACTGCCCGGAGCGACGACCATTTCCAGTGGATTGGCAAAGTGCAGCTTGGGGAACACGCGGGGCGTGAGATAGGGCGGCGGCGGTTCCGGCGCGCCAGTCACGCGCGACGTGGTCAGCGGCGTGCGAGATGGCGACTCCGCGTAAATACGCCCGGTCAATAAGATCGCGGCGCAGGTCAGTCCCGCGTACCTTAGCAGCAGCAAAAATTTCGAAAGTGAATTGCGCCCCCCACAACTCAGCACGGTCGAATCCTCCCGAGAAGAAAATCGCGATGTCGCCTCATCGAGAACGCCCCCGAATGATTCTCCCTAGGATACCACCGCGAGGACGGAAAAAACGATCGAGACCAATCCGATTTCCGCCGCGCCGGCGAAAGCTCTGTTTTTCCTGGGTTGCGGTCCAACCAGCCATCACCCCATCACCGCCCGATTTTCATCCGCCCTTGTCCCGCGAAGGGCTTTTGGTATCATGCGAGCTTCGCTTGAGCCAGGGAGATTCTATCGACTGGCTGGGGCAGGGACCGTTGTCGCGGTTTAATGCGGCCATAGGCTGCGATGCCGCTTGAAAAACAAGTCACCGGGGGTTTGACGTGGGTGTAAAGAAGACGGGAAAAGGCCGGCGCAAGTTGGGTCGGAAGAAGCGCCGGATGCGAGCCAAGATTCGCCATCGCAAGGGCTAAGCAGACGTCGGGAATGGGGAGACGGGAGTTGACGACGCCGCCTTGCGGCGGCGGAAGACCAGCCGCGCTCCTGTCGCTCCATCTACACACGCGAAGCGTGGCAAAAACTCCCGACTCCCGACTTTATCGGCTGTGCCGATAACTCTCGCCGCGAAATCTGTAGCGGTCGGCGAAACGGCGCCTTGTAGCAAAAATGCGACGGTTGCGTTTGCACATCACTTAGCTTGGGCTATGGTTGCGTAGCCACGACAAAGTGGCTAAGTGATTCCTGCAATTCCGAAGAGGTGGGTCATGCGTCGGCTGCTTTTGTTAACGATTGTGTCGCTCGGCTTGGCCGCCAACTCCGGCTGCTGTTCCTCCTGTTTGCAAGGCGGTTGCTGCCTGACGCATTGCTGCTGCTTCCAGAACTTCTGCAAGTTCGAGGATTGGAAGATGCAACACCTGTTCGGAGCGCCGGCCGCGGTTCCCGCGCCGCTTGTGGCGCCGCCCGTGTATTCGCAGCCCGCCGTTTGTCCGGCGCCCTATGTCCAGCCACAGCCCTATTTGCAATCGCAACCGTGTGCGGCGCCGCAGATGATGCCTCAGCCCGTATTCACGCAACCGCTGAGCACCGGCGCCGGATCGCCCGCGATCAACGGCCCCTGCATGCCGGCACCGATCTGCAATCCGATCCCCGCCTGCCAGCCATGCCCTTGTGCCACGCCCTGCACGGTTGCCGATCCTTGCAGCGACCCTTGCGCGGCAGACGGCGCCCCCATGCTGATGTCGCCGGCGCCGATCGTCACGACCCCGACTCCGGCCCCGGCGAATCCGGCCACCGATGGCGCGACCTCGCGGCCGGCGTTATAGGGCAATCGGATTGCTGAACCTCTCGGAGTCCGATGACTCTACCCTTGCCCGGGGTGATCGAGAGCTTCTCGAGGGTCACGCGCGGAAATTCGACATATTCAAATGCGTGTGCCCGACCGTACGCTTTCTCATTCCATTCCCAAATGTCGTCTAGCTGTTGGACGGCCCGCTGAGAATAACTAATTTTGAGCGGTTGGCCCGACAGGTTCATGCGTTTCGCTATTGCTGGAAGTGGTCTCGCACTTGATCGGCTGACAGCGAGTTGCCGGCCTTGACCTCGGCGACTGTCTCATCGATCTCGGCAAGACGATCGGGCGTAAAAAAGCGATCGAGGTCGTCGACGTCGTTACTAGTCTCGATCTCGATGATTCTTTCCACCCAATTGTCAACGCTTGGGAAACCCGCCTCCGCGGCCAAACGTTGAGCGTTTCTGTAGACTTGATCGCTCACGCTGAAATGTTGCATCGAAAGGGCCCTCCGGTTTGATTTTGGCGTCCCACGAATTTTAAGTCACGACGACAAGAATGCCTTAGACCGCGAGACGGGGCCTGATCACCTAAAATACCCGACGGCGTTGGCAAATATTTGCAAACCGTCGCCCGGGGTTTTCGCTTCGCCGCGGGTCCAGCGCGGGTGCTGGGTGGGGTCGATATGGCGCTCGGGATGAGGCATGAGGCCGAAAATTCGTCCGGTCGCGTCGCAGACTCCCGCTACGTCGCGCTCGGCGCCGTTGGGATTGTCGGGATAAGGGACAGGGCCGGTCGATTTGCTCATCGTCGATCCAAGGGCCACCAGTTGGTGAGCCGCATAACGAAGCGGCATTTGGCCGCTACCGTCCAGTTCGTCAAGCACAACGGGCGAACGGGCGACGAAGCGACCCTCGCCGTGCGCCACCGGCAAATACATCGTTTCGATCCCCCGCAGGAACACGCAATTGCTCCCTTCGACGCGAAGCCGCGTCCAGCGATCCTCGAACCGGCCCGAGACGTTCCAGGCCAACGTAGCGATTGGGCCGCGGTCGTCGTCGGCGAGCAAGATGCCGGATTTCAAGAGGATTTGAAACCCATTGCAGACCCCGAGAATCAGTTTATCGGCGTCGCAAAACTCACGGATCGGGTCGGCCAAATGATGGCGAATCTGATTGGCCAGAATCTTTCCGGACGCGATGTCGTCGCCATAGCTAAACCCGCCCGGCAGGCAGAGGATTTGATAGCCAGTCAGCAGGCCCGGCTGTTCGAGCAGGCGATTGATATGCAGCGAATCGCATCGCCCGCCGGCCACGCCGAAAGCATGAGCCGTCTCGCCATCGCAATTCGTGCCGGGGGCTCGCAGGATCAAGACGCGTGGTTGAGGCATGAGAGGAATTAGACAGGATTAACAAGATTTTCAGGATTAAGTGGGTCAGGGCTGTAGCGTCAGGGGTCAGGGGAGCGGCTGTTTTGCCGCTATAGGTTTTTGGCTTCTCGTTGCTTTAACCGCCACTCACCACTTCAGTGGCCGCTGCCAGGCTTCTTTCAGGACATCCAGTTCCGCGTCGATCACATGAATGGGATTCGCCAGGTCGGCGTTGACGAACTGGAGATGGGGTTGCGCGATGACTTCGCCGATCGCGGCGTGGGGCACATCACCCATGATCGATTCGAAATGACCGACGGCGCCGGGCGGCACTTCGCAGAGGAATCGCGTGTTGGATTCGGCGAACAACAGCGTGGCGTTGAGCTGGGCGGGCGGGAGCGGCTTGTCGACGTCGAAATGATGGGGTATCTGCTCAAGGAAAATTCGCGCCCCCAAACCACCGGCGAACGCCATTTCCGCGGCAGCGACCGCCAGCCCTCCTTCGCTTAGATCGTGGCAAGCGCGAACGAAGCCGGCCGCGATCGCTTTGTGCAACGCCGCGAACGTCGCTTTGGCCAGCCGCGGATTCACCCGGGGCACATGGCCGCCGGATAAATTCTCGACGAGCGACAGGTGCGAGCCCCCTAGCTCGTCCTTCGTGGCGCCGACTTGATACAGCACATGGCCGACAGCCTTGAGATCCATCGTCACCGCGCGGCTGACGTCGGGCAATTGGCCCAGGGCGCTGATTAGCAAGGACGGCGGGATGGCGATCGTTTGTTTGACGCCCGACGGATCGACAAAGCGAAATTCGTTATTCAGGCTGTCTTTGCCGCTGATGAACGGCGTGGCCAGCGCTATGGCCAGATCGTGGCAGGCGAGCGCCGCGCGGACGAGCGAGCCGAGGGTTTCCGCCCGTTCGCAATCGCCCCAACAAAAATTATCCAAAATCGCCATGTGACTTGGATCGGCGCCCACCGCGACGCAATTGCGCACCGCCTCGTCGATCGCGCTCGTGGCCATGTGGTAGGTGTCGAAATCGCCGTAGCGTGGATTCATACCGCAGGCGATCGCGATCCCCCGTCGCGACGACAGCACCGGTCGCACGACCGCCGCGTCGCTCGGGCCGTCGTTTTGCACGCCGACTAGCGGCTTGACGACGCTGCCTCCTTGCACTTCATGATCGTATTGACGGATGATCCACTGTTTGCTGCAGACGTTCAGCGACCCGAGGATTTTTAGCAATTGCGGAGTGAAATTCAGATGGGTCGTCGCCAAAGGCCAATGCAGCGCGGCCGGTTCGGCAGGCGAATAGACCGCGTCGCGAACAACGGGCGGCCGGCCTTTATGCAGAAATTGCATCGAGAGATCGGCGACCTCTTCCCCGGCATACCGGAGCTTAAGCCGGCCGGTTCCTTCGAACTGGCCGATCGCGGTCGCTTCGACCCCTTCGGATTCGCAGAGTTCCGAGAGCTCGGGCCATCGGGCCGGTGGCACGGAGAGCACCATCCGCTCCTGGGCTTCGGAAATCCAGATTTCGGTGTACGACAAGCCCGCGTACTTGAGCGGCGCCTTGTCGAGCCAGACCTCGGCGCCGATCTCTTCGCCCATCTCGCCGATCGCGCTCGAAAAACCGCCGGCGCCGCAATCGGTCACGGCGTTGTAGAGGCCACGGTCGCGCGCGGCGAGCAGCACGTCGCTGACCTTCTTCTCTTCGACCGCGTTGCCGATCTGCACGGCGCCGCCCGAAAGCGATTCACTCTCGTGCGTCAGTTCAGCGCTACTAAACGTGGCGCCATGAATACCATCGCGGCCCGTGCGTCCGCCGAACGCCACGGCGAG
>JBBQWR010000030.1:0-66216 GCA_038210495.1 Pirellulales bacterium | reverse complement strand
ACGAACGGCCTGATCGAACCAACAACTCAATCACTTCCCCGCGGCGCCGCCAAGCGTTCGCCGACTGGCGCTGCGCTGCCGCCGGCCGCGAAAAATGGGCCGCGAAACCTTTGGGGCTTCGCTTGATTAAGGCCTAGCGTGAAAGCGCTCGTTGCGATCGCCGATCGATCGTTGCAAGCCGACCTTGCCGGTCGGCTGGCGCGGCGAGGGTTTGCCGTCGAGACCTGCTCGAGCTCGTCGACGGCTCTCGAACTCTATCGCCGTAGTCGGCCGTCGCTCGTTTTGATCGGCTGGCTCGAAGCGGACTGCGACGTTCTCGCGCTCTGTCGTCGGATAAGATCGGAGAGCATGGGAGGCTTGCCGATTCTATGGACCGTGACCGATCGCGACGGCGCCCGCGACGATCGGGAGCTGATCGAGGCGGGCGTCGACGAATGTCTCCTGCTGCCCGCCGAGAGGAATTGGTCGGAGATGCGGCTTGCGGCCGTGCGACGCCGCATCGAAGAGCTCGCGAGTTTGCAAACCGCGGAAGAGGCTCTGCGGCTCAGCAACGAGCGACTCGATCTCGCCACGGTCGCCGCGGACGAAGGGCTGTGGGATGCTCACGCCGTGCCGGGCCAACAATGGTCATCGCCCGACGGGCCCGTCTGGTTTTCGCCGCGGATGAAATCGCTGTTGGGATTCGCCGACGAAGAGTTGCCCAATCGCTTCTCGAGTTGGAGCGATCGATTGCATCCGGACGATCGAGACCGCGTGCTCCAGGCGCTAGGCGACCATATCGAACATCGAAAACCGTACGACGTCGAGTATCGGCTGCTCACCAAGCAGGGCGAATATCGCTGGTACGGCGCCCGCGGCCAAGGAAGCTGGAACGAGTCGGGCCAACTCGTTCGGATCTCCGGCGTCCTGCGCGATATTACGCAATCGCGAAACACGGCCGATGCCCTACGCGCGAGTGAGCGAAAATGGCGCGGCCTCGTCGAACACGCCCCCGACATCATCAGCGTGACCGATCTCGACGGCACGATCCGCTCGCTGAATCGCACGCTGCCGGGAAAGACCGTCGATCAAGTCGTCGATACGAGCATCTTCGATTACATATCACCCGAGTATCAACCGCTCGTGCGGGAGACGATGGGCCAAGTCGCCAGAACGGGCGAACCGAGCCAAGTCGAGTTGGCCGTCGACAACCCGGACGGCTCGACGAGTTGGCTGTCGAGCCGCGTGGGACCCATTCGCGACGACAAGGGAGTCGAGTCGCTGGTCTCAATCACCACCAATATCACTTCGCGGAAATTGGTCGAGGAGGAGCGGGCGAAGTTTTTTGCCCTCGTCGAAAACAGCGGTGACTTCATTGGAATGCTCACCACGTGCGGCAAGGTGATGTATTTGAATCCAGCCGGCTGCCAATTGGTCGGTCTGGCGGACTTGGCCCAGGCAAAGTCGCTGCCCATGGCCGACTATTATTGGGAGGGGTCCCGAGAAAAATTCCTTGAAACCGTTCTGCCGGCGGCTTTAAGCGCGGGGCGCTGGGCTGGCGAAATGCGATTTCGCCATCGTGTCGGCGATCGGCCGATCGACGTCCACCAGAAGCTGTTTGTCGTGCATCGTCCCTCGGACGGCGAACCGATGGGATTGGCCACGATCACCCGCGACATCACCGACCGCAAGATCTACGAAGCGAATTTGAAACACGAGCAGGAGTCGCTCAGGCGACTGCTCGATCTTCAAGAGCGGGAACGACAGTTAGTGGCTTATGAAATCCACGATGGACTCGTCCAAGAGATGACGGCGGCGCTGATGCACTTGGAAGCATCGCAGCATAATCCGACGGCCGACCAAAGGGAGGCGAACCTAACTCGCGGTCAGAAACTGCTCCGCGAGGCCGTTAACGAGGCCCGCCGCTTGATTAGCGGATTGCGACCGCCCGTCTTGGATGAGTTGGGGATCGTGGCCGCGGTCGAATACCTAATCAACGAGGCTCGCGAGCAGGTTGCCGACATCAAATACGTGCATCACGTCAGATTCGCACATTTGGTGCCTCCGCTGGAGAGCGCGATCTTTCGCATCGTGCAGGAGGCTCTAACCAATATTCGCAAGCACAGCGGCAGCGCGCGGGCCAGCGTTGAACTGCTCGAGCAAGGCGATCGCCTGCGACTGGTCGTTCGCGATTGGGGCCGAGGATTCGATCCCGCCAGCGTCGGAAAGGACCGGTTCGGTCTGCAAGGAATTCACCAGCGGGCGCGGCTGCTCGGAACGGTCGCGGTCGTCGAAAGCGCGCCCGGCAAGGGGACCGTCATCGTCTTGGATCTGCCGATCGTTCACGCCGAACCGGACGGCCCAACCGGAACCGAGCGAGAGCGGCGCTCGTAACAGACGGTTCAATTCGGCCTGTTTCGCGCCCTCTCTTGTCGGCGCCGTTTTTTGGGGTTGCCCGGCGCTTGCATCGCGTGAGCTATATTTGCCGGGAGCCTGCCATGCCGCTATTCGAAACCGTGACCGATTGGAACTGTCAGATCGACGTTCTGAAGCGGCGCCGCTATGGAGTCATTGAGGCTGCGGACGGAAATTTGAAGGCCGTCCGTTTTCGTCCCTATCCGAAATGCGTGACGCTTCCCGAGGCGCTCTGGTGGGGGCCGCGCCGTCACGAGCGGTGGAACGCCGATTGTTGCCGGCTGTATTTCAATCAACCGCTGCAACACTCGAATTTCCTCGCGCTGACCTATTGCCTATCGGGCCGCAAAACATCGCTGGCGACGATTCATATCGCACTGAACGCTCTGGATGCGATTGCTCGGATCAAAAGCTCGGATGCGATTCTGACGGACGTGCAGAATTTTCGGATCGCCGGCCGCTGGCTCGAGCGTTATGGCTGGGCGCCTCATAAACCGAGTCGCTGGCGCCGCCATTACATCAAGCGGTTCTATGGCAATTATCCAGCGACCGCCTCCGAGCCGACACATCGTGCTTCTGTCGACGAATCGCTCGAAGCGGCCGGTGGCGTAAGCCATCTTGCGCGGGTCTAGAACTGCCCTTGCCGGGGTAGCAAGGCATTGCTATTATCCCGCCCGATTTTCTCTTCTCGAATCTCGGCCCGCCGTTACGTGAGCCGAGCAAGTCTCATCGCATTTCAGGGAGTTGGCCATGCGGGTCGGGGCCGCTGGCGCCGCGCGACTGTTCTGGGTCCTGCCGCTCATGCTGGCCGGGTGCGCGCAAAATCCGTATGCCCTGCAAAACCAGATTGCCGCCTCGCAGCAGAGCCAAGCCCAACTTGCTCAGCGCAACCAAGAGTTGCAAAGCAAGGCGACTTCGCTCGATCAAGACAATCAGGAAATTCAAACGCAGCTCGCCCAAACTCAGAAGCAGTCGAAGCTGATGCAGGATCAAATCCTCGTCCTCAGGGAGCAGCTCGGCAGCACGACTTCGCAACTCGCGCAGACGCGGCAAGACAAACAACTCGTCGAGCGCAACTCGCAAGCGATCATGGCCTCGACCAAGCGTCGCACGGGCGCCACGATCACGCCCAACAACAGCCTGAAGCAAAGTCTTCCCGCGCTCAACATCCCGGGCGTCGAAATCCGTCAGGATGGCGACGTCGTGCGCATCGAACTGGCGACGGATCGACTGTTCAACCCGGGCACGGCGCAAATTCGCTCCGACGCGGCTCAGTTGCTTGACGGGGTGGCGGCCGAGGTCGAGCGAACCTATGCCGAGCAGATGATCGGCGTCGAAGGCCACACGGACAACACTCCTCCGCCGGCGCCTCCGTTCAATTCGCCGCATCAATATTCGCTAGCCCAGGCGATGGCCGTGTTCGACTATCTGACGGCCCGTAGCCATTTGCGGCCGAACCAGTTGTTTCTGGCCGGTCACGGGGCCAATCATCCGGTCGTGAGCAACGCGACCGCCACCGGTCAAGCCCGCAATCGCCGGGTGGAGTTGGTCATTTATCCCGACCGCTTCGGGCAGTAAACGGCGAGCGGGGACGTAAGCCCTCTGTCCCCGACCTCGCGCGTCAAATTAGACTCAAAACGATCTCGTACCCTCCCGCGATCGCTACGGGCGCCCCAAATCCGCCTCTCGCCCGCGGTGTCTCTCGCGTGCGGGCTGACGCACTACCCTCCCAGCCGCTAAAATCGAGGCGTTTACATGGCGAACCTAACCGTTGCCTGCGTTGTCACCCTTTGCGACACGGCCGCCTTGCCCGTTTCCCTAACTTCGACTCTCCCATGCTCGCCATCATCGACTACCAAATGGGCAACCTCCGGAGCGTTCAAAAGGGATTTGAACGCGTCGGTCATTCGGCGGTCATCACAAGCGATCCGGCCGTATTGGCTGACGCCGAAAGGATCGTGCTTCCCGGCGTCGGCGCCTTTCCCGACGCGATCGCCGAGCTCGAGCGGCGCAAACTCGTCAACCCGATTCGAGACGCAATCGCAGCCGGCAAACCGTTTCTGGGCGTGTGTCTGGGTCTCCAATTGCTGTTCGACGTCGGCTACGAAGGCGGCCGCTTCGAAGGGCTCGGGGTGCTGCGCGGCGAAGTGGTCCGGTTCAAATTGCCGAGCCAGTACAAAGTGCCCCACATGGGCTGGAATGGGTTGAACATGAGGCGCCGGCCTCCGATCCTTGAGGGTCTGGACGAAGGAGCGCACGTCTATTTCGTTCACTCGTACTACGTCGTTCCCCAAGACCAAGCTGTCATCGCCACCGAAACCGATTATGGCGGCCCATTTTGCTCGATGATCTGGCGCGACAACCTGTTCGCCACGCAATTCCATCCCGAGAAGAGCCAAGCCGACGGTCTGCGAATCCTGAAAAATTTCGCCGAGTTGCCAGTTGCCACGATTCATTCGTCATAACCATGCGGATGGGCGCCGTGCCAGCGCCACGCGGATTCGACGATCTGCCGCAATTCCGGAAATCGCGGCTTCCAACCGAGCTCGCGGCGAATTTTATCGCTGCTGGCGATCAAGATCGCCGGGTCGCCGGCGCGGCGCGGACCGGCGCGCGTCGGAATGGGATGCCCGGTGATGGAGCGAGCCGTCTCCACGACCTGCTGAACGCTGAAGCCTTGGCCGTTGCCGAGATTGTAGGTCCGGCTCTCGCCGTCAATCGCGCGCAGGGCCAACACATGGGCTTGCGCCAGATCGATCACATGAATATAGTCGCGCACGCAGGTGCCGTCGGGCGTCGGATAATCGTCTCCAAAAACCATGACGTTTTCGCGCTGGCCCAGTGCCACCTGCAGCACGATCGGGATCAGGTGCAGTTCGGGCTTGTGATCTTCGCCCCGTTCGAGACTCGCGCCGGCGGCATTGAAATACCGCAAGGCCGCGTAGCGCAGGCCCTGCACTCGGTCGAGCCACGCCAGCGTTCGCTCGAGAATATATTTCGACTCGCCATAGGGGCTGCCGGGCACGATCCGTTCGTCCTCGGCGATCGGGATCCGCTCGGGCGCGTCGAACAAATTGGCCGTCGACGACAGGATGAATCGCTTCACTCCATGCTCGCTCATGCTTTCCAGTAAATTCAGGCCGCCAATCACATTGCGGCCGAGGTAAATGAACGGCTTCTGCATCGACTCGCCGACCAATGTGTGCGAGGCGAAGTGCATCACGGCGTCGGGCCGATGCTGCGACAAAGCCGCGTCGATGCTCGGCCGATCGAGCAAATCGGCTTCGACGAACTCGGCCCGGGGATGCACGGCCGCCCGATGACCGAGCGAAAGATTATCGAGCACGACGACCGACTCACCGTCGGCGATGAGTTGCTCGACGACAATGCTGCCGATGTAACCGGCGCCGCCGGTGACGAGAATCTTCATAGGGGGTTCCTGGCTGCCATTGGGTCAGTATTATGTATCGCTGAATTGACAAACAGTCCTGCCGATTTAGAGCCGCGCACGAAGTAAGCGGTGGGCGTTACCTTTCGCGACCGCTCCCCGCTTACCTCGTGCGCGGCTCTATACTACTCGATCTTCATCGCCGACATCCATTTTGACTGAATCCGCAACATCCAACGTCGGAGCATTCGCGCCATTTCGCTGGCCGAGTTTCCGATTTCTGTTCGCGGTCACGGCCTGCGAAACGCTCGCCGCTCGCGCGATGGCCGTCGTTTTGGGCTACGAAATTTATGCTCTGACCAATAGCAAGCTGGCCCTGGGCATGCTGGGGCTGGTCGAGGCGATTCCCGCCGTCTCCCTGGCGCTCTATGGCGGCCATATCGCCGATCGCCGGGATCGCCGCGCAATATTGCAAATTACGCTTTTGGCGCTCACTTGGTGTGCCTTGGCGCTGGCCGCGCTGGATGGCATTGCCGATCTGCGGTTCAAATTGGGCCTGTTGTATGCAGTCGTGTTCGGGGCGGGGATTGCCCGCGGATTTGCCGAGCCGGCGGCCGGCGCGCTTGAGGCACAGGTCGTGCCTCGCGAAATCTTGATCCGCTCATCGACATTGATGGCCAGTTGTTGGCTGCTCGGAGCGGCGCTGGGACCCTTGGCGGCTGGGCTGGCCTATGCCTGGGTCGGCGCCGCCTGGACGTTTCGCGGCATCGCGGTCCTCTACGGTTTGGGTTCGCTGTTTGTGCTGGCGATCGCTCCGCAGCCGATTCCCCTGGCGCCGCCGAGCGAGACCGTCTGGGAAAGCGTTGCGGTGGGCGTGCGTTATGTGCTGCGGAGCCAAATCATGGTCGGCTCGATGGCGCTCGATTTGTTCGCCGTGCTGTTCGGCGGAGCGATCGCCCTTCTCCCCGTGTTTGCGAAAGACATTCTGCACGTTGGGCCGATTGGATTGGGCGTGCTCAACGCGGCGCCGACGTTGGGCGCGCTCGCGATCATGCTCGTGGCCATGCGCTATCCTCCGGTGAAGCACGCCGGCCGAAATCTGTTTCTAGCTGTCACCGGTTTCGGCGTCGTGATGATCGTGTTCGCCCTATCGGAATCGATGGCACTGTCGGTCGCGATGCTCTTTCTCAGCGGCGTGTTCGACGGAATCAGCGTGGTGATTCGCCGCTCGATTCTCAGGCTCATGTCGCCCGAGCATTTGCGCGGCAGAATCGCGGCGGTGAGCATGATCTTCATCGGCTCGTCGAATGAAATGGGGGCGCTCGAGAGCGGCGTGGCGGCGACGCTCCTGGGCACGGTGCGTTCGGTATGGCTCGGGGGAATCGCCACGCTCTTAATCGTCGCGGGCGCGGCGATCTTGGCGCCCGAGCTGCGCCGATTGAGCCTCGATCCGAACAAATTTATCCCGCACGACGCCGAGCTGGATGAAACAATCGCCGCCGGCGAGGAACTTTCCCCAACCGGCGGCGATGTGTGATTAATGTTCAAGCTTCCCACCCCCTCTCCCTCTCGGAGAGGGTTGGGCAGAGGGCCGAACTGCGATTGGCTGGCAGGGCGCCGGCGGCTGGAGACGCTTCGCCGAAGCCCCGGCTCGTGGACTCGGCTCGGTCCAGCCTCGGCCACCCGACATTCAAATAGTAAAGAGCCGTGACAAGACTTCGCGGCAGGATGCTGCGGCTATGTAGGCAGCGATCATTTTGCCTTGGCGTCCGTCAACTTTGCGTCCGGCACGCCGAGCGCCCGGGTGATTCCCATCGCCATGAGGGCATCGCCGAGCGGCTTCATGTGCACCCCGTCGCCGGTCAGCCAGTTGCCTTTGGCATCGGCCGGCTTCTTGGCCAAGGCGTCGAGAAACATCTGTCGCAGATCGACGAATTGGCACTTCTTGTCGGCGGCGATTTTCTTTTCGGCCGCGACGTACGCCGCCAACCGCTTGTTGCCTTCGGCGCTGGCGTCTTCTTGAATCACAGTCGGCGAGAGCAGGATCACCTTGATTTTGGCGGCCTGCGCCATGTCGACCATCTTCGTGACGTTCTCGGTGTACTTTTCCAAAATCTTGTCGTCGGCCGGCTTGTTCATCCGGTGCCACACGTCGTTAATTCCGATCGACAGCGTCACCCATTGCGGCTTCTTGGCCACGACGTCCTTGTCGAATCGCGTGACCAGGTCCTCCGCCTTCTGACCGCCGATGCCGACGTTGATGACCTTGGGCAATTTCAGCTCAGGATAATCGGCCGCCAGAACGGCGTCGACATCGCGCAGATAGCCGCCCCCTTGAGTAATCGAATCGCCGATTGCGACGATCTGGTCGCCCTGTTTAAGTTGAAAGTCCTTGGGCGCATCGGCGGGCGCAGGCCCGAGTAGCGCGATCAGCGTGGCAAATAATTTGGCTAGTTCGGCAGGCATGGCAGGTTCCTCGTGGCGGTGGGAAGGAAAGGTGGGACGAAGCAGGCTGTTTAGGATAATCGTCGCCGCGACGCAAAGCCAGAGCCGGAAAATTCGTTTCACACTCGACGCACTCAGGGGTTAAACTGTCGGGAGAAGCGGGATGCGTGAAGCGTGAGGGAGCGATGCGTGAAGGGGCGATGCGTGCGGTAGTCAGCTATGAGTATTAGTCGTTAGTGCTTAGCCATTGATTGGACATGGGTCATTCGACATTCGTCATTCAAAATCCATCCGGAGTCAACGCCATGAATCGTCGTCAATTCGTCCGGACAAGCGCCGCCGGAATGGCCCTCTCCGCCGCCAGCGTGTTGGCCCGCAATGCCTACGCCGCCGGCGCCGCCGATCGCAAGCCGCCCCGCGTCGGGCTGATCGGCTGCGGCTGGTATGGCAAGGCCGATTTGTTTCGGCTGATTCAAGTCGAACCGGTCGAGGTCGTTTCGTTGTGCGACGTGGACAAGGCCATGCTCGCCGACGCGGCCGAGATGGTCGCCACTCGACAGGCGTCGAAAAAGAAGCCCCGCACATACGCCGACTATCGCGAGTTACTCAAGGAGAAAGATCTCGACATCGTGCTCATCGGCACGCCCGACCATTGGCACGCCCTGCCGATGATCGCGGCGGTCGAGGCGGGCGCCGACGTGTACGTGCAGAAGCCAATCAGCATCGACGTCGCAGAGGGGCAGGCGATGGTCGCCGCCGCGCGGAAGCACGATCGGGTCGTTCAGGTCGGCACGCAGCGCCGCAGCACGCCGCATTTGATCGAGGCCAAGGAGCGGATCATTCAGGAGGGCAAGCTCGGGAAAATCGGCCTCGTCGAGATCTATTGCTACTACCACATGCGGGCCAGCGAAAATCCGCCCGACACCCAGCCGCCGGCGAATCTCGATTACGAAATGTGGACCGGCCCGGCCCCCATGCGGCCGTACAACAAGCTCGTGCATCCGCGCGGCTGGCGGGCGTTCACCGAATACTCCAACGGAATCCTCGGCGACATGTGCGTCCACATGCTCGACATGACCCGCTGGATGCTCGGCCTGGGCTGGCCGAAGCAGATCGCCTCCACGGGTGGCATCTTGATCGACAAGGCGAGCAAAGCGAACATCCCCGACACGCAAACGGCGACGTTCGATTTCGGCGATTTGAAGGTCCTTTGGGAGCATCGCTCGTGGGGGGACGCGGCCGATCCCAAATATCCCTGGGGCGCCACGTTCTACGGCGACAAGGGGACGCTCAAAGCCAGCGTGATGAGCTACGACTTCATTCCGCAAGGCGGCGGAACGCCGATCCATCGCGACGTGACTTATGAGCTGGAGCAATACCCCGAAGACAAGACCGAGAAGGACTTGGAAAAGCACGTCGCCCCGGCGATCCGCGGCCACATGAAAGACCTTTTGCACGCGATCGCCACCCGCGGCCGCCCAGTCGCCGACATCGAGCAGGGGCACATTTCGACCGCCAGTTGCGCGCTGGCGAATCTCTCGCTGCAACTGGGCCGCAGCCTGACCTGGGATGGCAAGCAGCAGCGGGTGATCGGGGATGACGACGCCAACAAGCTTTTGCTTCGCCCGTATCGGAAGCCGTGGGTGCATCCAGGGGCGATCGCGTGATTCAGCCTAAAACCATTGGATAGGCACTTGATGGTTATCTGCTTCGATCTTTTGTTTTGAGCGTCCACGTGGTAGCATAGAATTAGCATCGAATTCAATGCTGCCAATGGAGAAATCTCGTGCTCAATATTCAATCCGGCATCGACTCGTTGACTAAATTCAAGCGGCAGACCGCCGAATATCTGGAGCGTCTTCACGAATCCGGCGAGCCGTTGGTTCTTACCGTCAACGGCAAGGCCCAGGTCGTAGTCCAGGATGCGGCCGCGTATCAAAAGCTATTGGATGCGGCGGCCAAAGCCGAGCGTGAGGAAACGATCGCCGCCGTGCGTGAAGGATTGGCCGACGTTAAGGCTGGCCGCACGAAACCGGCCCGAGAGACGCTAGTCAAATTGGCAAAGAAATACGGTATTCGCACGCCGAGTAAATGACGTGAAATATGAGGTCCGGCTTACGTCGAAGGCCCAACGCGATATTGATAAAATCCTGAGTTGGTTCAGCGAACAGGATGCAACCACCGCCGGCGGCCGTTGGGTTACCCAACTCTTGGCGAAGATCGACACGCTTGAAGCGCAACCGCAACGGTGTCCGATTGCCGCCGAAGCGGATCGGATTGCCGACTTACGTGAGCTGCGTTTCGGCCGCCGTCGAGGCGTTTATCGCATCCTTTTCGTCATTTGCGGTATAGCCGTCGACATCTTGCACATTCGGCACAGCGCCCGCGATGCGGCATCGGGAGACGAATTTTCGTCGCATTGAGCCTCTAAATAAAACCGCACTGCCTACGTGTACCGCACATCGCGGAACTGTGGCTCGAAGAATGGCGGCAGTAGGCCGTCGGCGTGCAAGAGGCCGGCCCGCGTGAGGCGGATTTCGCCGTTCGACGCATTGTCGACCGGCTCGACGTAGCCGTCGGAGATGTGCTGAGCCCAGACATCCCGCCAGCGGTCGCGGATGTCGACGCCGAATTTGCGCTGGAAGTACCCGCAGTCCAGCCGGCCCGTTTTGAGTTGCAGGATCATCTCGCGGATCAGGAGTTGGTCGCGCGTCGGCCGCATCCCGCGTCCGAGCGGCAACTCGCCCTTTTCCAGCGCGCCGACATACTGCGGCCAATCGGGCAAGTTCTGGTAATGGACCCCCGACACATGGCCAAAACTGGCTACGCCGGTCGCCAACAGATCGCTGCCCCGCCAGAGATTGTCGCGATAACTGAAATTCACTTTGTTCTTGTTTTTGACGAGCGTGTAGGCGCTGGAGACCGCGTAACCGACGGCTTGCAGTTCGTCGAACGCATAGTCGACCCAGGCCCGCTTGGTGGGCCAGTCGGCCACCGGTGTTTCGATATGGTTCCCCAAGATGTCCTGGGAATAGACTGTGTTGAACGGCAGTTCCATTTGATAAATCGTCACGCTGTCGGGCGAGATCTCGATCGTGCGGCGGATGTTCTCGCGCCAGTTGTCCCACGTCTCGCCGACCATCCCGGAGATCAGATCGATATTGGCGTTGGGAAACTTGGCGTCCTGAATCCACTGCCAGGATTTCATCACCTCGGCCGACAGATGGGCCCGGCCGTTTTCCTCGAGCACCTTGTCGCTGAAGTTTTCTATGCCCAGGCTGATCCGCGTCACGCCCAGTTCCTTGAGCTTGTGGACCTTGGGCTCGGAGAGCGTGCCCGGCTCGCACTCGAACGTGACCTCCTCGGCGTGATCCCAATTGATATTCGCCCGCAGCCGATCGACGAGCGACGTAAGCTGTTTGGCGCTCAGGAATGAGGGAGTACCGCCGCCGAAGTAGACGAACCGAAACGGCCGGCCTCCCATCACGGGCAACCGGCTGACTAGCTCAATCTCGCGCGACAGGGCGGCTACATACTGCTCGACCTCATGGGCGTTTTTGTCCGTATAAACGCGGAAATAACAGAATTTGCACCGCTTGCGGCAGAACGGGATGTGCAGATACAGTCCGAGCGGCACGTCGGCGGGGGGCGAATTGAGCGTCTCGCGAACGTCGGGTAGGGCCTCGGCCGTCCACTGCGAAAACGGCGGGTAGTTGGAGATGAAGTAGCTGCCGACTTCGGTCTTGATGGTTTCGGTGGTCATGGGGGTCTGTATAGGTTGAGTCAGCGAAGAGGGATGCGCGGCGGAGGGTTGGTATGGCGCCGCGCGTTCACTTCGTTCCGAAGCAGTACAAGATTCCGTCCTCGCTGGCGATCAGCAATCGGCCGTCGGCGACGGCCGGGCCGCCGGCGAACGAACCGCCCGCTTCATATTCCCATTCCTTCGCGCCCGACTTGCAGTTGATCGCGTAAATGCGTCCGTCCGACGATCCGACATACGCACGGGCGCCGACGACGACGGGTGATGAATCGACTCGCCCGTGAGTTGGCAGTGTCCAGAGCACCGTGCCCGTGGCCGGATCGAGCCCGCGGATCCGCTTGTCGCGGCTGCCGAAGATCACCACGCCGTCGGGCAGCGCGGCGCTCGAACGGATCGGCTCGGTATGATGCCCATCGTGCCATTTCCAGTCGACAATTGCTTTTTTCCAATTGATGGCGAAAAAGACGCCCCCTTCGGTGCCAAAATAGACTGTATCGCCGCGAACGGCGGGCGTGGAACCGGTCGGCGCCTCGATATCCACCGCGGCGATCGATTCCCCTTTGTTCAGATCGATGACGTGCAACTTGCCATCGCAGCCGGCCACGAACGCGCGATCTTCGACGATGGTCGGCGAGCAGCGAATTTGGTCCTGGAGTTTATATTGCCAGACGAGTTCGCCTTTATCGGCGGACACGCAGTACAGCGTCGCGTCTTGCGATCCGAAAATCACATTGCCGTGAAAGAAATTAGCGCCCGAGTCGATTTCGGCGTCGGTTTTGTATTTCCAGATTTCCTTGCCATCGGTCGCGGACAGGCAATGAAAGACGCCTCCCGAATCACCGATGTACAATCGCCCATTGCGATAGGACGGCGATGCGGCGAAGCCATCTTCGACCGTGATCTTCCAAAGTTCCGTGCCCTTGACCAAATCAATGGCCCGAACCGCGCCGTCCAAATCGCCGATGAAAATCTTGCCGTTAAAAACGATCGGAGTCGCCGTGAACGACCCCTTGGGAACGGAAAACTTCCACAGCAACTCGGGCTTACTGGTCAGCTTCGAACGGGCGATCCCCGAAGCCAGAGCGTCACCCCGGACGAGCGGCCAATCGCGGCGGCTGGCTTCGCGGGGCCGTTCGCCGCTTTCTTCGGACGCCGAAAAAACCGCTGACGGCAGCGCGCCGAGCAGTAAAATGGCGCCGGAAATCAATCGTAGGGTGGGCATTGCCCACCAATGTCGAAAGGATCGACCGCCGATGGTGGGCAGTGCCCACCCTACCAAATTTCGCACAGTTAATCCTTTCGCCGCGACGACATTCAGGGAAATTCAAAATGCCGCTTGGTAAAGGTCGAGCAACTGCGGCTCTTCAACCTTACGCGGATTGAACCCGCCGGTCCATTGCTTGGCAGCTTCCGCGGCTAGCTCCGGCAAGATATCTCGCGACACGCCGCACGCCGAAAGTTGGGTTGGAATCTCGGCATGTTCGACCAATCCGCTCACAAAGTCGGCCAGCCCATCCGCGCCGGTCTCGGCTCGAGGAAAGCCGTTGGCGCCGGCCGTGCATTCGAGCAGATCGTGATAAAAACCGTTCACCTCGCCCCCGTTGAACCGAATCACATGCGGCAGCATCATCCCGACAGCCTGACCGTGAACGATGCCAAAATGGGCCGTCAGCGGATTGGCGAGGGCGTGAGCGGCGCCGAGCATCGAATTCTCGATCGCCAGACCGGCAAAGCAGGCGCCCAGTTGCATCGCGCCCCGGGCCGGTAAGTTCGTCGGATCGTCGAGGACTTGGGCAAAATTTTCGCCCAGATGCAGCCACGCTTCGCGACTGAACGCCAATGAAGCCGGGTTTCGAGAACGGGTGACATAGGTCTCCAGCGCATGAGCGATCGCGTCGATGCCGGTTAACGCGGTCACTCGCCTGGGTTGCGTGACGGTAAGCGTCGGGTCGAGCAGCGCGACGCGAAAGGCGGCCTTCTTATCGCCGCAGGCCATTTTGACGTGCGTCGCCGCCTCGGAAATCAGCGCGAACGACTGCGTCTCGCTGCCCGTGCCGGCCGTGGTCGGCACGGCGATCATCGGCAACATCGGCCGCGTGGCTTTGCCGACACCGCAATAATCTTGAATCCGCCCCCCGTTGGAAAACAGGAAATTGATGCCCTTAGCGCAGTCCATCGAACTGCCGCCGCCGAATCCGACGAGAAGCTCAGGTTCATAACGACGGGCGAATGCGAGACCGGCGTCAACGGTGTCGGTCGTCGGGTTTTCGACGACTGCGTCGAACAGGTGAGTTTCGATGCCGGCTTTCTTCAAAGCATCGAGGCCACGTTGCGTATGGCCCGCCGCCATGACGCCCCGGTCGCTGACGATCAGCACCCGCCGTGCGCCGAGTTCGCCCGCGAGTTGGCCCAGCGTATCGACCTTTCCGGGGCCGAAGACGATCCGCGTGCGGGGATAGTAGTCGAAAGGGACCATTAATGGTTCGCAAAACGCGGAATGAATACCTAGGCGCTCTCGGCGCGAAGCGGCCGCTCGACTTCCTTCAGCCAATCCTTATCGAACGGAACACCGATCCACGATCCGAAAACACCATGAAACGCCTGCAAGGGAATTTCGTCTTCCTTGCCGAGAGCGCGTCCCAGGGCCAAGATAGTGGCGTCCTACTCTTTCCTTTGCAAGGCTCGCGCGCGGAACAAAAAATCCACGATGTTTCCTTCGTGCGGCTGCAACCAATCGAGCTTCGTGGTGGGAATCGGGCCGAGATTCAAGCGGTCGATGTGCGTCGCGTCCACAAGCGATTGTTGTAGTGATGGATTGCCCGTGATCGCCGTGCAGACGAGTGTCGGCCCGATCGATTCGAGCATCTTGTCTTGAGGGCACTCGACGACCGTGGTGAATGGGAACATGTATTCCTTTTTCGCGATCGCCTGCGCGGGCGACTTGCAATGCACGACCGTGGGCCGCAGGTAGCCGCATCGCTCGTGCTCGACCAAGCGAGGGCCGTATTTGGCCGTGACGTGGTCGACGCCCGACTCCTTGAGATCGGCTTCGATCGCTTTCCAGACGCCGCTCGCCGCGCCCGGGATCGTGAAGGCCGCCAATCCACAATCCGGGTCGTCCGGCGGTTTGACTTCGATCGGGCCGAGCCGCTCCGCCAATGCTTGAGCAATTTCCTTGGTGTGCCGCGAAGCCCAAATCCCGGAGCAATTGATGCAACCGCGGCCGCTGTTGATATAGACGCTCTCGACCATCAGATCGATAAACTCGGGCCAGCGATCCACCACGTCGTCCCCGAGCAGAATCTTGCTGAAGCCGGGGCCGTGGGCCTGCACTCGCGGGTCGCCTTTATAGCGCTCGACCGTCGCCGTGCCGCCGAAGATCATGCTCCGATCGCAACTGGCCAGGACCGCCGCGCCAACCTCGCCGCCGCCGGGATAGATCGACATCGCTTCCGCCGGGATGCCCGCCGCAGTGAATGCCGCGGCCATGCGGTACGGCGTCCAAGGCTCTTGCGGCCCCGGCTTGAGCACCAGCCCGATCTGCATTGGAATCACCGGGAGCCAGAGCGTGTGAACGCCGGGCGAATTGGACGGCAGCACGAGCCCGACGGCGCTAGTCTGCGCTTGGTAACTCACGATCACGCCGCGATTCTCCGTGCCGTAGCCGCGGCTGAGAATCTCGAGCGGCAAGCCTCGCGTCAATGCGTCGAGCATCTGGTCCATGTGCGAGAGAACGAAGAAATTCTTCGCCATGTTCGACTTGCACATGTGGACCGGCAGACCGGTGCTGGCCGACTGGCAGTGGGCAAAGTCATCCGGCGATTGCTGGCCGTCGCCGACCGCGAGCGCGGCGTTCAGATATAGCTCGCCGGCTTTCTTGACCTTTTCGATCAGATCGGCGATCGGGATGTCGCGAAGCGCGCGACGGGCGTTGACCGCGTGCCGCATGTCCCGCTGCAAAAGGCCGCCATTGGCTTGGCTGACACTGGCAATCGGCTCGCCGGTCAAGAAATGGAGAACGTTGTCCTTCTCGAGCGAATCGTAGGGCTTGCCCCAACGCAGGATGGGAATATTCAGCACGCGATAAACTCCAGTGGTCCGTTTCGCCGCGCTGCTTGCAACGCGATTTGTCTTCGGGTGAATTCGCGTCGCGAGCGACGCGGATAGTGGGTCGAATGCGCTTTAGTAGACGCCGACGGTCGTCCCCTCGGCCAGTTCGTGGAACGGCCGGACACCGCTCACGCCGTCCCAAGGATATGTGGCGAACGGCGGCTCGCGCTCCCCTTCATCCCGTTCAAGGAAACCGGGGACAAAAAACTCCTTCGTGAGCGTCGTCAACTTCACGCGACCGGTTTGACCATAGTCCACGACGCGATCGTTGTCGTTGAAGTCCACGACTTCGATCACGGCCCGCGGCTGGGGCGCGTAGTAGCTGATTTTGTAGTTCTCGGCGGCCGCGACTGGCTTCGACGCGGCCAGGCCCATGAGCGTGTTGCCATAGGTCGGCGTCATGTACACGCCCTCCAAAAATTCCTCGGTCGCGAACCGGGTCCATTGGGGCGTGAATTCCGTGCCGCCGGAGAAGATCCCCGTGATGCCCGCCTTGCGAATGCTCGACCCGCGCTTCTCCAACTCGGTCGCCAGCGATTCCAGCAGTTTGGGAGTCGTGAACATACACTTCACGTCGTGGCCGGCAGTCAAGATCGTGATCGCCTGATCGATACAGTGATGCTTATAGGCTTCCAAATGATCCATCCAGCCCTTCTTGATGAGCTTGATGACCCAGCGAGGATCGAGATCGATGCAGAAACAAATCCCGCCCCGCTGCTGGGCCAAGTGCTCGATCGCCAACCGCAGCCGACGTGGGCCCGAGGGGCCGAGCATCAGCCAATTGGCGCCCTTGGGGAAAAACTCATCCGGCAGGCTCTCGCTGAATAGCGAATAGTCGATGCGAAAGTCGTCGATCGCCACGCGGCTCTTCGGAATACCGGTCGTGCCGCCGGTCTCGAACACGTAAATCGGCTTGTCGGCGAACGCCTTGGGAACCCAGCGCCGGACCGGACCTCCGCGGAGCCACTCGTCCTCAAACGGGGGAAACTTTTTCAGGTCGTCGAAACTTTTCACTGCCTTGAGCGGATCGAATTTCAGGCTCGACGCCTTCTCGAGCCAGAACGGGCAGCCAGTCGACGGATTGAAATGCCACTGCACCGTTTCGTACACGTGGCCATCCAAGCGATCGCGAGCGCCTCGTATCGCGGAGGCCAATTCGGCGGACACGGGCGCGGCGGTTGATGGAGCAGACATCGATTCTCGAAGCGGGGCTAGTTGCGGTGGGAAGCGGTCGGCGGGACTGTATGTCTAAAAATACCCGACGCAGGGAAACAAGACAACTCGCCGGGCGGGCAAGTTGGTCAATCAGAACGGCCGAATGGATGACCGTCGAGTTGCGAACGCCAATGTTGCAGACGCCGTTTCGACCATTGGCCTCAATCCGCGGCACCCGGTGGCCCTACGAATTATTCGTCGGGTTAGGCGCGCTGCTCAGCTGGGCCAAGACCTGGATCACGCCATTTAAGTGCGCCAGTCGGGGGCCGAAACGATCGATGAATTCGTTGAACACGAAATCGCCGTCGGCCAGGTCATCGGCATTCGCGGCGACTTCATCGGTCAGAGTCTGTAGAAATTCGGATTGAACCTTGCTCAGCGCCTCGGCCGCGATACGGCAGCCTTTGGCCAGCCGCGGATTAGCTTGCTTCCACTGGGCGAGCTCGGCGACGCGCTGCCGCTGCGGAGCGCTGAGCTGAGCAACCAGTTCCTCGAGCAGTTCGTTTTGCCGATCCTGAGCCGCCAACATGTCGCGCATCAATCGCGTATGTTCGTCCGGAGGATTTAAGCCGAGCAGTGACGTCGGCGCCGCGGCGCCAATATCGACCTGCGTAAACAGCGGCGCGGCGGATCGAGAATCTTGGGACATGCGGCTCCCCGTTCCTGTTTTTCCCGGATAGCAGCGACACGACTCCGGCGCTGCGCTTTGATGAGTTCTACGGAAGTCCCAGTTTAATCGAGCGGTCGCAGGATTGCCACCATTCGGACGCGGACGATGTGGCTCGATCGGCGGAAAATCTTCGCGGCGGCCGCGCAAATGCGTGAAATCGAGGCCAAACCCCCAGAGCATTTTTCTTTACATTTTTATTTTAGGCGGTCGCTGGCCCGAGTGAAACTAAACATTGCGAAAGCTAGGCGATCGAGGGAACTGTTTGGCTTGGGTCAAATGCTAGCACCTCGTGGAGACTTCAGGGTGGCCTCAAGTCCCAACTCCAAGTAGCCCGATTGACAACAGAAGGTTGACCATCGGCCGCCAGCAAGCATGTCGCTTTCTTTTCTGAAACGGCGCCCGTTTATCGGATCAGTTCCCAGAGCGATACATCGATGCCAGCAGCGGATGCCAACGGTTTGCCGACCTTGGGGTTTTTGACCCTTCAGAACCATGCGCACCTTGGGCTGATGGGCGGTTATCTGGTGCTCAACACCGCCGGCCGTCCGGTCGAATTCCACTGCACGGCGCCGATTAAACCGAACCGAGCCCAGCAGATTCTGTACGGGCCAACGCTCGAGCCATTTTTGTACGGCGAGCAAATCGGTCAGGCGCTGCTCGGCAAATCGCAGCGCGCGCCACTAGCGATCTTTACCGATCTGAAGCCGGCTCTGGCTGTGAGACCGTTCATTACGATGCCGGTCGCCTTAGTTGTGGCGCCTCCGGTGGAGCAGCCTGTCGTGGATCAAGGTCTGGCGTCGGCGCTTCCTGCTCATTCGGGCGAAGCCACCGCGACAAGTGGCTGGTCCGCGGCGGGACGACTGCGTTTGGACGAAGCCCATGCCAACCCCGCGGAACCGGCGATATTTCAATTGGGACGCAATCGACTGGCGACGTCGCCGAACCGGGACGACGATCGAGTCGAAATTCTCCGCCGCTTGGAACCGCTTATCGATCTATTTGATCTCGGCGAGCCATTCCATCGGATCCGAGAAGCGATCGAGGAAGCGCAGCGCATGGGCAGATAGTCATTGTTGAGAATGGATGCGCCGGGTTGATTTGTTTCGCCCCGCGGGTGATTGGACGACAATGCCATGCCGGATTTTGATTCGCCATCGCGGCTTGGGCCGGGTTTGCAATGGCAGCCGAGTGAACCTCCGCTGGTGATCTCGCTGCCGCTCGGCGATTCCGCGCCACGGGTTTGGTCGCCGTCGATTGAATCTTTGACGGTGATCGACCTTAGCACGATTCTGACGCAGCGATTTCCCCAGTCGCCGCTCAACGTCTTGTCGTTTCCGATCACCGCGGCGCGGCCAAAAGTGACCAGCTTCGCGTTCGAGGCGCCGGCCAGTCCGACGCTATTGGTCAGACCGGCCCCCGTCGACGATTCGGCGGCGTCCAAAACGGTCGAGCGACCGACCTCAACGCAGCCAAATTCTCTCACGCGGCTCAAGCCTCCGTCGGATGTCGTTAAGCTCAAGGACCGCCTGCACTATGTGTTGCAACCGTCGCTCGAGGCCCTAATCACCGATGGTTCGCTCGATTTTCCGTTCATGCCGTTTCGCTATCAGCTCGATGGCGTCGCGTTTTTGTTTCCGCGCATCGCGGCCGTGCTGGCCGACGAAATGGGGCTGGGCAAGACGATGCAGGCGATCACCGCGATCCGACTGCTGATTCACGCCGGCGAAATTCAGCGCGTGCTGCTGGTCTGCCCCAAGCCATTGGTGACGAATTGGCAGCGGGAGTTCGGCTTATGGGCGCCTGAAATTCCCCTAGTTGCGATCGAAGGGGAACGAGAAAAGCGGCGCTGGCAATGGCTGCTGCCCGAGGCGCCGGTGAAGATCGCCAATTACGAAGTTCTCAATCGCGATCGGGAACTGCTCGCCGATCCGCATATGAAATTCGATCTTGTCGTTTTGGACGAGTCGCAGCGGATCAAAAATCGCCACAGCGCCACGAGCCAAGTCGTCCGGTCGATCCAGCGCACGCGGAGTTGGGCCCTCACCGGCACGCCGGTCGAAAACAGTCCCGAGGATTTAGTGGGCATTTTCGAGTTCGTGGCGCCCGGCCATTTGAACTCCGACATGAAGCCGCGGCGGATGGGCCGCGTGGCCGGCGACTATATTCTCCGCCGCACGAAAGACAAAGTATTGACCGATCTGCCCCCCAAAATGTTTCGCGACGCCGAATTGCACCTGACCCACGAGCAGCGCGAGACGTATCAAATGGCGGAGGACGACGGCGTGCTCCGCCTCACGGAAATGGGCGACGCGGCGACGATCCATCATGTGTTCGAACTCGTGCTCCGGCTGAAGCAGATTTGCAATTTTGATCCGGCGACCGGCGCCAGCGTTAAACTCGAACGACTATCGGCCGATCTCGAAGAGGTGGTCGCCAGCGGCCAAAAGGCGATCCTCTTCAGCCAATGGGTCCAGACGCTGCAGACCCTTAACACCGAGCTGCGATCATTCGGCTGCTTGGAATATCACGGTCAAATCCCCCACAAGAATCGCGACGCGATCATCCAGCAGTTCCGCGACGATCCGGATAAGCATGTATTGCTGATGAGCTACGGCGCGGGCGGCGTGGGCTTGAACCTGCAATTCGCCGGCTATGTTTTTCTGTTCGATCGCTGGTGGAACCCGGCCGTCGAAGACCAGGCGATCAATCGAGCCCATCGAATCGGCGCCGCCGGGCCGGTCACCGTGACCCGCTTTCTAACGCTCGACACGATCGAGCAGCGGATCAATCAGATTCTCGAAGAAAAGCGGGAAATCTTCGACACGATCTTCTGCGACACGGCCCCGCATCGCCACTCGGGCCTCACGCAACAGGAAATCTTCGGCCTGTTCAAGCTGCGCTGTCCGCAAGGCCCGATCGATTTGGCGGCCTAGTTTCCCGGGTTATTTTGGCGCCGCGCGGTTAGCCGCTGTCAAACTGTTGCAACCCGGCGGGGCGGAGGCTAGCATAAATACGCATTCGTTTGCCGGCCAAATCACGAAATTCTTTCGGCTTTTTCCGTGCCCCTTGGGCGGAGATGCGACAACTCTGGAGATACTTGCCATGCGACGCTTGGTTCGGATCGGAATGGTTGGGTTTTTGATGCTGTCGATGACGATCGATAGCGCGACGGCTTGTCGGTTCGGGCGGCGACGCAGTTGCTGCTGCGAGCCGGTTCAGTGCTGCTCGCCATGCGAGACGAGTTGCAGCAGTTGCAAGCCCGCCACGACCGATTCGGCGCCAAACGTCGCGCCGCCGGTTCCGACTCAAACGATGACTAAACCCGAACTGCCCAAGTTGCCGAAGACGCCGAAGCCGGAGATCACCAGACCGGCGCCGCCGCAGACGAATCCGACAGTTCCACCGACGGACGTGAAGCCGCCCGTCCCGCCGACCGAGACACCGGCGCCTCCAAAGGAAACGCCCGCTCCGCCGAAGGAAACGCCTGCGCCTCCAAAGGAAACGCCTGCTCCGCCGAAGGAAACACCGGCGCCCCCCAAGGAGACCGTGAAAGAGCCGACTCCGCCGACCGACACAACGAAGCCGGCCCCTAAGCCAGAAGAAGATCCATTCGCAGATCCAACCAAACCGACGACGCCCAAGGACACGACTCCGCCTAAGGAAGCTCCCAAGACACCGGCGAAGCCCGACGAAGATCCGTTCGCCGATCCAACGAAGGCAGCGACCCCGACGGAAGTAGCGCCACCTAAAGACATCGCGCCATCTAAAGACCTCGCGCCGCCCAAGGATATCGGGCCGCCGAAAGAAGCTCCCAAGACGGCTCCGGCCGACCAAGATCCCTTTGCCGATCCGGCGAAGGCCATGCCCAAAGACGACGCGAAGGTCGCGCCGAAGGACGTAGCGCCGCCGAAGGAAGCTCCGAAGGCCAAACCCGAGGACGATCCATTCGCCGATCCAGTTAAGCCAGCCGCCAAATCGGCTGCCGTTGACAACTCGAAACCGGCTGTCGAACCGAAGTCGGCAGTCAACGATCCCGACGTCAAACCGGCAACAGCGATCGAGGAAAAGCCAGCCGTCGTCGCTGCACCGGCCGACCCGCTGAAAGAAGACCCGGCCGCGGCCTCTGCGGCGCCCAAGGCCGAGTCGAAGCCAGAGGCCAAAACCGACAAGAAGCCGGTCGCTCCGCTAGAGGACGATCCGTTCGCCGATCCTAAAAAGGCCGCTGTCGTCGCCCCGGCGCCAGCCGCCGAAGTGGTTTTGGCGGAGCCCAGCATGCGCGATTGGCAGGACGACTCGGGCGAATATAAAATCCGCGGCACGCTCGTTCAAATGCGAGCGGGTTTCGTGAGACTGCTCAAAGACAGCGGCAAGTACACGACCGTGCCGGTTGCTCGGCTGTCGGAGTCCGATCTGGCGTATGTGCAACAATACGCCCAATCGTCGCTCGTGGCGCCGCTCGACCAGACGGCTCAGAAGTAGGTTGGATTTTGCGCTTAATCGCGGCGGCGACGTCATCCCTAGGAAGACGTTAGCCGCCGTTTTTTGTTGTAATCCATAGAAAACGCGGCCAACCATCGAGCCTTGATGATTGGCCGCGCACATTTCCACCAGATCGCGCGTCCCCGTCTTGCAATGGGGGACAAGCATGGGTCGCAGGAATTAGAACTGCGTGCTTGGATCGCCGATCATATGATCGATGTGATTCTTGACGATATTCTTGCGATTCTCCTTGCGGCGGTCGATCTCGGCGCGAAGTCGTTGCAGCTCTTTTTCCATATGATCGAGTTGCACCTTTCGCATCGACTGCCGGACTTCGAAGTGCTTGTCGATCACTTCCTCGAGAGCCTTGCGAATCTTCTCTTGGTCTTCGGTCGAGGCGCGACGGAATCCACTGGCGAGCTCATGAGACTTTTGATCCAGCTCGTGGTCTTGCGTCAATAATTTGGCCAGCTCGGGATCGACATTGCGATGCGGATCGTCGTCGCGGGGCGAGCCCGGCGGGCCACGATCCGGACCACGATCCGGACCACGGTCGCCATCAGGGCCTCGGTCGCGAGGTCCCGTGCCATCGGGCCTTCGACCGTCCGGTCCCGGTCCACGATCGCCATCAGGTCCTTCTTTACCAGGGCCACGGTCGCCGGGACCACGACCTTCCGAATTGCGGCGTTCAGGGCCACGGTCTCGCCCTTCAGGGCCAGGGCCACGGTCGCCGGGGCCTCTTGGTCCGCGATCGTCAGGGCCCTGTCCATCGGGGCCACGTTTGTCCGGACCGCGCGGCGGCCGATCGCCATCCGGGCCGCGTCGGTCTGGACCCTTGCCGTCGGGCGGCCCGTCGGCGCGACGCGGCGGCGGCCCAGCGGGCTCCGGCGGTGAATCAAACGCGAAATCGTTCGGCGCCGGTCCAAAGAAATCCGATTCCGCAGTGGCCCGCTGGGGTTTTTGCTCGGCCGGTTGATCTGCCTTGGCTTCACTATTCATTGCGGGTGGGGCGGCGTTGGCCACCGAGCTCAGACCTAGAGCCAGCGCTAGGCCTGCAAATCGTAAACTCCATCGCATTGCAATTCTCCCGAAGGTTGATTGAAGGTCGGTTCCTCGAATAACACTGGCGATCTGCGCCCCGTTTCTCTGTTCTCAATGCGCGCCTTCCGTTGTGACGCCGCTAACGCGGCTAAACGCTCCGAATCGATCGACATGCCCCACTATTCAAAGCGAGTCCGCGTCGACCTCTTGGCGGAAGGACGTTAGCTGCTCACTCAGAGCTTCGATCTGCCGGTCGGTTTGTCGCGTAAGCGTCAGGCCGGCCTGCACCTGCTTGTCGAGTTGGGCGATCTGATTGTCGATCGTCGAATTCCAAAGATCGCCGCCACTTTCGTTCGTTGGAACGCTGGCGACTGCCGAACTCGGCGCGGGCGATCTAACCGGCGCGTGTACGACGCCATGCTCCTTGCCGCGCTTTGCGACGGTCTGCCGATTATCGCCGGACTGCTGCTTCGCAATTGTCGAATTCCCGGGCATCGGCGCCGGTTGCTCCCCGCGTTTGCCCAGCAGCGTGATCCACCCGAGGCCGACGGCGATTACCAGCACGGCCGCTGCGGCAAACACGCTAAATTGGCGGGCTCGATGGCGAAACACTCGCCGCCGGACTTGTTTGAGCGTGTCGATCGAGTCAAAGCTTCGCTGCTCCGCGGCCAACAGTCGCGATAGCGTCCGCCAAGTTTCCGTCAGTCGCTGCGGATCGCGCGCCGGATCGGCAGCGCCTTGGCTTTGGCCGCGCGTGATATATCGCAGTTGGTCTTCGAGTTGTTTTTCTTCCTGACTCATCCCAATCACCTCGCCCTTTGATCCGCCCAACCGTTCGATGGCTCAGGCGGGGTCTTCGTCCGTCAATATTTTTTTGAGCGCCTTGAGGCCCCGATGGCAGTGGCTCAGCACCGTGCCCAGCGGCGATTGACACTGCTTGGCGATGTCGGCAAACTCCATTTCGCCGTAGTACCTCAAAAGCAGCACTCGCCGCTGTAGCGGCGTCAGCAAATCGAGCGCCGCCGCCATCTTGGACTGCGACTCACGCTGACTCAGCCGCTCGTGAGGCGCCGGCTCATCGCACTCGGGCGCGACGACTTCCCAGCCGTCGTCGTCCAAATGCACTTCGCGCCGGTTGCCTCGCGCACGGTCGCATGCCAATCGGTCGGCGATTTTTAGCAGGTAGGCCCGGGGCGTGCCGGCTTCGCGATATTGGTCTCGCGCTCGCCAGGCTCGCCAAAACACTTCTTGCGTCAGATCGTCGGCCACGTCGGCCCGGCGAACGATTCCCAGCAGAAACCCCCGGACCGCGCCGCCATACTCGCGCACCCATGCGGATACTCTCTCAGCGTCGCCAGACTGTAGGCTGGGCTCGTTCATGCCTAGGGAATCTAACGGCGCCGGGGAGCAGTTATTGCATCCAACCCAGAAAAGGCCGCGAAATAGTAGGTCAGGCACTGCGTGCCTGACAGGCGACGGAGTATTGGCGCCGCAGAAACGCCGGACTTTCGCCAGACTCCTACTTCCCCGTCCACCAAGGATGCGCCTTCACGATCTCCGCGAACTTCTCCAGATCGCCGTAGTTGCCGCCCCAGGTGGTATACATCACGGCCTGCGTCCCCTTAACCTTTGCCGCCGAGTCGAGCCAAGGTTTGATATTCTCCGGGGGACTGTCGTAATAGCCGGCGATTAACTGCCGATGACCTCGGTCGGCGAAAAACTTCAGGCTTTCGTCCCGGTGGTCGAAGTTCCAATTCGCGATGTTGACGCTGGGGTCGAGCCCTTCCCACGACCCGGCGATGTCTCCTTTGACGAGATAATAGTTCTTCACCGCATTGTGTCGCGGGTCGAACATATCGCTCCAAACGTAAATCTCGCCGTGAGGATTCAGCTCCTGCAAAATTTTGGTGCAAGCCTTGACGTTCTCGGCGAGCACTTTCCCCGCGTCGAGATGGCGGCCCTCCGATGCGGCGTCCCAGTTGAACAGCCGCATTTCGTCGTGCTCCATGAAATACGCCTTGGCGCCCAGCGCCTTATGGATTCGCTGAGCCGTGTCCCGGAGTATCTCCAGCGTCTTGGGCTCCGAAAGCGAGATCATGACCGAGCCGCCGTAGACGATCATCGGATGATAGTACGAAACGCGCAGCTTCGTGCCGCTCGGCAATTTAGTGTGAATGGTCGGCGGCTCGTGCCACACCGTATATTCGCCCGGCCAAGGATCGTTGCCCATGTGCGCATCGACGACTCTTTCGTAATCCTTTCCTTCCACGAGCGGCTTATCGGACGGATCGCCATCGCGGCGGACGGTTAGCGGAGCGCCCGGGCGGCGGAGGACGTTGAGCAATCCGACTTCCTCCAGTTTCGGCTCGGAGTACCAAACGGAGCCTCGACCGCCATTCCAGCAGCCAAAATACACGCTCACTTCGCCGTGATCGAGCGAGTTGAACACGGAATGGTGGGTGGTCCAATCTTGCGTCGGCTTGACCCCCAAATCGTTGTACTCGAGCGTTCGATCTCCGCCGATGACCTTGATTTCCGGCGTGCCATGAAAGTCTTGCGTCTTGATCCGCACCGAAATGTGATACTGGCGAAACGGCGTGACCTTAAGTGTTTGCACGACTCGAGCGACCGGATTTTTAAGATCGGCGAACTTCGCGGCGCCGGCGTCGACCGATACCGAGTCGTCCTTCCAACTCCATTTCTTCAGGTCCTTAAAATCGTTCGGCAGACGAACCGCCGGCTCAGCCACTAGGCGAGCCTGTCCGTCTTGAACCACGAACAAAGCATCGCGGACCGGCAATCCTTCGGCCAAATTCGGATCGTGATATAAGAGCGAATCGGACCAGCCGATGGGAAACACGCCCGGCACGAGCTCAATCTTCAGTTCGGTCGCGAGCCGTTTGACCCGCTCGAGGTTTTTCAAAAAGTTGGGCTGCGCGTCGTCGAGATGCTGCAATTTCGTGTCGGTAATATAGACGTGCGTGTAGCCGACTTTGACGGCGCGGCGCCAGAGGGCTTCGAGCTTGTCGACATTTTCGTTCACCAGCATATTCGTCGGACAATAAAGCCAAAGCTGCCGCGGCGGCGGATCGTCGGCGGCCGTGACTTTAGACGCCGCCATCGCGGAGGCAACGACGGCTAGTGCGAAATACACGAGAATGATGCGTGTTGCAAATAGTGAGCGCATGACAACTTCCGGGTTCGACAAATGGGACGGGAAACAGGACGGGAAAGTTTACCGCGACGCGAATCAATCCGCGATTATACCGATCCGGCGACCGCGTTGCTCGACTTCGAGTTAGATCGCTCGTCCAAGGCCCGCGAGTTGTCCGCGGCAGGCGGAGGCGCCCGATCGAAGGCCGTGGCGCAGGGCCAAGGGTTCCGGCTCCCGGACGCCATCTCGCCGGCGCCCGTTGCGAACGGCCCGAAATTTGGCACAATGCGAGTTTTCCGGTCTTATCCGTCAAGCGATTCCGCTTCGCCCGCACACACACCTAGGAGAGTTTCCCATGCCGCGTCCCGTCACATTGTTTACCGGCCAGTGGGCCGATTTGCCGATCGACGATTTGGCCCGGAAGGCGAGCGAGTTCGGCTATCACGGTCTAGAACTGGCCTGCTGGGGAGACCACTTCGAGGTGGACAAGGCATTGTCCGACGATGGCTACTGCGCGGCGAAACGCGATCTGCTCGAGCGGCACGAGCTTCAAGTCCATGCGATCAGCAACCATTTGGTCGGTCAAGCGGTGCTCGACACGATCGACGAACGGCACAAATCGATTCTGCCGCCGCACGTGTGGGGGGACGGCAATCCGGCCGGCGTTAACAAACGAGCCGCCGAAGAAATGAAAAACACGGCCCGAGCGGCGCAAAAGCTCGGCGTCTCGGTCGTGAACGGTTTTACCGGTTCGAGCATTTGGCACTTGAACTATTCGTTTCCGCCCGTGCCGCCGAAAATGATTCAAGCCGGTTTCGATTTGCTGGCCGAGCGCTGGAATCCGATCTTGGACGTGTTCGCCGAGTGCGGCGTGAAGTTCGCCTTGGAAGTGCATCCGACGGAGATCGCGTTCGACATTTACACGGCCGAACGGGCTCTCGAGGCGCTCGATCGCCGCGAAGAGTTTGGGTTCAACTTCGATCCCAGCCATCTGCTGTGGCAGGGGGTCGACCCGGTCGAATTTATTCGGGCGTTCCACGACCGGATTTATCACGTACATGTGAAGGACGCAGTCGTCACGCTCAACGGCCGCAGCGGCATCATCGCCAGCCATTTGAATTTCGGCGACCCGCGCCGCGGCTGGGATTTCCGCTCGCCGGGACGCGGCGGAGTGGACTTCGAGGAGATCATTCGTGCCCTGAACCAGGTCGGCTACGAGGGTCCGCTGTCCGTGGAATGGGAAGATTGCGGCATGGATCGCGAGCACGGCGCCCGCGAAGCGTGCGAATTCGTCGAGCGGCTGGATTTCACGCCGAGCAACGTGCAGTTCGACGCCGCCTTCGCCGACTGACCTACGAGAAGCTTGATGTTTGCTGGTTCCGAAATTGCCGCGCTACTTGCCGAACTCCGGATCACGCACGTCGTGTGGTTGCCCGACTCGGGGCTGGGGCCTTGGGAATCGGCCCTGGAGAGTTCGGCGGCATTTCGCTTGATTCGCGTCACGCGCGAGTCGGAAGCCTGGGCTATCGCCGCCGGGTTGCACATCGGCGGCGCGCGACCGATGGTCATCATGCAGACCACCGGGCTGTTCGATTCGGGCGACTCGCTGCGGAATGCGATGTTCGACCTCGGAATTCCCCTGTTTGCCATTATTGGTCACCGCAGCTATCTGGTCGAAAACTCGATGGACACGGCCAAGCGATTCGCCGAGCCGATTTTGAAGGCCTGGGGAATCGACTACGTGCTGCTGACTCGCGACGACGAATTGCCCCGGCTGCGCGAGCATTTTCTGGCCTGCCAATCCGCATCGAAGCCGGGCGTCGTGCTCGTGGCCGAAGGACGCATGTAGCAAGGATTCTCGATGGCGACCGAAATACCAAAGCGCTCGCGAATGCCGCTCGTTCCGGCCTTGGAAGTCGTTCGCGCGTTGCGCACGAGCGAAGTTCTCGTGACCACCATGGGCACCGCTCGCGAATGGCCTCGACTGGGCGACCATCCGCTGGATTTCCATTACATCCCGTCCGCAATGGGACAATCGTCGACGATCGCCCTGGGGATCGCCCTGGCTCAGCCGAAGCGCAACGTGATCGCTTTCACGGGAGACGGATCGCTACTGATGAACTTGGGCTGCCTGGTAACGATCGCGGCCTCCGGCGTGAAGAACTTGACGCTGATTGCGATCGACAACGGGCATTACGAAGTGACCGGAGGCCAGCGGACGGCGGCCAGCCTGACGTCGACCGACTTTGCCGGCCTCGCGACGGCCGCGGGTTTCCAAAGCGTATCGATGTTCGACGACCTGATCGACTGGCAAAACGGCGCGGCGGCCGTCTTTCATCTGCCCGGCCCGCGGTTCGTGTCGTTGATCGTCGAACCGATCGGCGGCGATTACTTTCTCAATCCGCCCGGACCGATGGGCCCAAGACTGGAGCGATTCCGCGAGGCTCTTAAAGCCTAGCGAATCTGTTTGACTCGGCAACTCTCTAAAAATTCTGCGACTTTGCAGCCTGCCACGAAGCCGCCCGAACGGAATCCGGCCGGATTCCCAGCCGGTAGCCGGTGGTTGAGACCGTAAGGCCGATACCACCGGTTAACGAACGAGCAAAACTTTTCGACCCCGGCAAGGGTCGCAGCGGTCGGCAATCTCGCGCAGCAAGTCGGCGACCCCTTCCAGGGTCGGAACAGTCGCCCCTGGCGAACCGGTGGTGTCGGCCGTGAGCGGTCTAACCACTGGCTACCGGCCGGCATCCCTGCCGGGACGCATGCGACCCATCCCTGCCCTCGCTTTTGTATTCTCCTGCGCGCAAAATAGTTTCTCCGCAGTTGTCTCGCCACGATGTCCGCGCCTAGGACCCCCAATTTATTTTCCGGAGATGGTTTCATGCGAAAGGTTTTCGTTTGCTAAGTTGCGTTTGCCTCTCGGCGTTTTTCGCGTCACCTGCGATGGCCGACGGCCCTAAAACCGACAAAATCAAAGCACTGATCGTCGACGGCCATAACAACCACGATTGGAGAAAGACGACGCCCGTGCTTAAAGCCGCGCTCGAAAGCTGCGGGTTGTTCACGGTCGACGTGGCGACCAGCCCGCAGCAGGGCCAGAAGCTCGACGATTTCAAACCCGATTTCGCGAAGTACGGCGTCGTCGTCTCCAATTACAACGGCGACCCGTGGTCGGCTGCGACGCAAAAGGCGTTTGAGGAATACATGCGCGGCGGCGGCGGTTTCGTCTGCGTTCACGCGGCCGACAATTCGTTTCCTCAGTGGATCGAGTACAACAAAATGATTGGCGTCGGCGGTTGGGGCGGACGCAATGACGCCTCCGGTCCGATGCTCCGCTGGCGCGACGGCAAAGCGGTCAAAGAGGCCAAGGGGGGCCACGGCACGCATGGCAAATATTTCTCGTTCGTCGTGGAGACCCGCGATCGCGAGCATCCGATCACGCGCGGCCTGCCGGAAAAATGGTTGCACGCTCCTGACGAACTTTACGCCACGCTCTGTGGTCCGGCGGACGACGTCACAGTGTTGGCCACCGCCAACTCCGACGTGACCCATGAGGACGAACCCATGTTGATGACGATCGCCTACGGCAAGGGCCGCGTGTTTCACACGACGCTCGGCCATAGCGATCAATCGATGCGCGACGTCGGCTTCGTCACGACGCTCGATCGCGGCGCCGAGTGGGTGGCGACGGGCGACGTCACGCAAAAGGCGCCGGCCGATTTTCCGACCGCCGACAAGCTCAGTCCTTGGTCCCCAGCGGAGAAATAGGGTGTTGGGGCAAGCAGGGATTGATATTCCGCCGCTTATTACATGATTTTTTGCGCAATACGTTGAGTTTCCTCTCGGCCGCGCGTATTTTTAATGTCAGAGGATGTCGCGGCGTAAGAGGTCTCACCCGCTACCGTGGAATAATTCGGCGAAGGAGAGTGCGATGAAGATCGTTCATGCAGCTTGGATTACCGGAGTGGGAATCGCTTGGCTCGGTTGGACGCCGATTCAGGTCATGGCCTGTGGAAATTGCGGCGTGCCCGTCGCCAGTCCGGGCATTGCTCCCACCCCCGCTCCGGTCATCACCATGTACGCGCCCGCTCCGCAGTTTGTCGCCGTCGCGCCGCCGACCATCGAGCGGCGTTATCTCGTCGCCAAACCGATCGTCGAGACGAGTCTGCGCGAGGAACGCACCACGGTGCAAAAGCCGATCTATGAGACTGTCGAGCAAGAGCAACACGTGACCGTTCGCAAGCCGGTCGTCGAGACATCGGAACGCACGGAAACTTTTACGGTGAGGAAGCCGATTTACGAGACGGCCGAGCGCGAGGAACATTACACCGTACTCAAGCCGATCTATGAAACGGCGGAGCGCGAAGAAACGTCCACCGCATATATTCCGCAGACCACGTGCGGCAACGTGTACCTCGGCGGCGGCCTCTGGCAACAACGACCGGTGACGAGCTACGTTCCACAGACTGTCGTCCGCAAAGTGCCGGTGCAAACGGTTCGGTACGCCGAAGAACAACAGGTCCGCAAAGTGCCGGTGCAAACGGTCCGCTACGTCGAGCAGCAGGAAGTCCATAAGACACCGATCCAGACCGTGCATTACGTCGACGAGGATCAGGTTCGCAAGACGCCCGTGCAGACGGTGCGATATGTCGAAGAACAGCAGGTGCGTCAAGTGCCCGTGACGACCGTGCGAATGACGTATGAAGAGCATGTGGAGCAATGCCGCGTGCTGCCGTAAGCCGCTGGGATCCCACTCCTCTTGCACAATCTTTTCTCGAGCGATGACGCGGCGCTGCACCAAGTGGAGACGCACGCCGCGGGGCCGGCCGGAGCGTTGCCGCTGACGGCCGAGATGCTCCGCGATTTGCCCAGCGGCGATTTATTCGGCCTCTCGCAAAATGCGGGCATGGGCTGGCCTCCAGCGGAGATGGTCGGCCCGCAATATCTTTTGCTCAGCACGCAGGGGGGCGTTCGGGCGGCCGATGGCACTCCGATCGCGCTGGGCTATCACACGGGGCACTGGGAAGTTGGGCTCCTCGTGCAAGAGGCGGCCCGCGTGCTCAAGGCATCCGGTGGCGTCCCGTTCGCCGCATACTGCAGCGATCCGTGCGATGGGCGAACTCAGGGCACGGCCGGAATGTTCGACAGTCTGCCCTATCGCAACGACGCGGCCATGCTCCTGCGACGTTTGATCCGCTCGCTGCCGACGCGCCGCGGCGTGCTTGGCGTGGCGACTTGCGACAAGGGCCTGCCGGCGATGATGATGGCCCTTGCCGGAGTGTCAAGCTTGCCGAGCGTGCTCGTCCCGGGGGGCGTTTCATTGCCACCCACGACGGGCGAAGACGCGGGCAAAATTCAATCGATCGGCGCGCGGTACGCCCATGGGCAGATCGAGCTCGAGGAGGCCGCCGAACTTAGCTGCCGAGCGTGCGCTTCGCCGGGAGGCGGATGCCAATTTCTGGGAACCGCCGCCACGTCGCAGATCGTCGCCGAAGCGCTGGGCATGACCGTGCCCCACGCGGCCTTGGCGCCGAGCGGTCAGCCGATTTGGCTCGACATTGCGCGGCGCAGCGCGGTAGCTCTCGCCAATCTCGTCGATCGAAAAATTGCGCTCAAATCGATTCTTACCGACGCCGCGCTGCGCAATGCGATGATCGTCCATGCGGCCTGCGGCGGCTCGACCAACCTGCTGCTGCACATTCCAGCGATCGCGCATGCGGCCGGACTGCGCAGACCGACCGTCGAAGACTGGCGCGATGTCAACTCGCGAACTCCACGAATCGTCGATGCCTTGCCCAACGGCCCGGTCGGCCATCCGACCGTGCGCGTGTTTCTGGCCGGCGGCGTGCCGGAAATCATGCTGCAATTGCGAGATTTGAATTTGCTCGATTTGAGCGCGATGACCGTTAGCGGTCTTACCTATGATGAGGTCCTAACGGCGTGGGAGCGATCCAACCGGCGGCGATTTCTGGCCGAACGACTCAAGCATTGCGACGGCGTTTCCGCGCACGATGTCATCATGACACCCTCTGCCGCTCGCAGTCGTGGGCTGACGAGCACGGTTTGTTTTCCATTGGGCAATCTTGCGCCCGAGGGGTCGGTCATCAAGAGCACCGCGATCGATCCCAGCGCGATTGGCCCCGACGGCGTCTATCGCAAGCAAGGCCCGGCGCGCGTGTTCACCCGCGAGCGCGACGCGGTTGCGGCGATCAAGGGTCGCGGCGCCTCGCCGATTCGGCCCGGCGACGTGATCGTGCTGTGTGGCCGCGGACCGCTGGGCAGCGGGATGGAGGAGACGTATCAAATCACGTCGGCGCTTCGGTATTTGGATTGGGGAAAAGAAGTTGCGGTCGTCACCGACGCCCGTTTCTCCGGAGTGAGCACGGGCGCCTGCATCGGCCACGTCTCGCCCGAGGCGCTCGCGGGCGGACCAATCGGCAAAATCCATGAGAGAGACCGGATTCGGATCGTAGTCGACTGCAATCGACTCGAAGGAAGCGTCGATCTGGTCGGCGATCGCGAGCGGATGTTCTCGCCGGACGAAGCTCGTCGAGTTCTCGAAGAACGTCCGTCGCGCGACGATTTGCGTCCGGACCCGCTGTTGCCGAGCGACACGCGGCTGTGGGCGGCGCTTCAAGCCGCCAGCGGCGGCGCCTGGGCCGGAAGCGTCTACGATGTCGATCGGATCATCGATCTCCTTGAAGCGGGCCGTCGTGCGGAAGAGCGGAAAGATTGATCGCTCTCGCTTACGCCACGTCCGCCTGCGTCCAGACGCCATCGATCGATCGCCAAGTCTTTCCGGTTGGGTTTTTGTTCGCCAGCGGCGGCGGCAGGCGATCCAGCCGGACATTGTCGTAACAGGCGAGCACGGCGAAGCGGCGGAGCGACGCCGGAATGCCCACGGCCGTAAAACCGGCATGCCCGGTCGCCGGATAGGGTCCGCCGTGATTCATGGCCGGCGACACGGCGACGCCCGTCGGCATTTTGTCGTTGAGCAGACGGCCGACCTTTGACCGCAGTCGCGCGGCGATCGCTCGATACGCCGTGTCGTCGTCGCCGGCCGAATCGGAATAGATGGTTCCTGTCAGATTTCCTTCGAGCGAGTCGATGACCCGTGCCGCCTCGGCGACGTCGGCCGCCACGACGACTAACGAAGCATTGCCGAATGCCTCGGTCTGCAAGCCGTGCGGATCGGCCAAGAATGTTTTGCCGGAGACGCGGAGTAGAGTATTGGCGAACGAGTGCCCGGCCCCGCCGCCGGGCAGGCCGCCAACGAGGATATGGGCGCCGGCCGAGTGAAGCGTTTCGATCCCTTTGCCAAGCGCTGTCGCCACCCCCGAGGATAACAGCGTGCCCACCGGGGCCGCGCGGAATCGCTCGGCGACCGTCGCGATAAAAGATTCACCTTCGGTCCCCTGGATCAAAACCACGAGGCCCGGATTGGTGCAGAATTGGCCGACGCCCGCTAAGCAGCTTTGACAAAATTGATCGGCGATTTCCGGTCCCCGCTTAGCCAAAGCTTGCGGCAGAATAACGACCGGATTGATGGACGACATCTCCAAATAGATAGGTTTTCCCGCCGCGTCGGCGGCCGCTTTAAGCTGGAGGCCTGCCTGCCGGCTACCGGTAAAGGCCGTCGCGCCCAATCGAGAGTCGGCGACCAGTCGCATGCCATCGGCCCGATCGAGACGATAAAGCAATTGAACGGTCCCCCTAGGCAAGCCGGCATCCTCGGCTGCGGCTCGCGCCGCCTCGGCCAGGTATCGCGTCGTGCCGGGATGCGAGGGATGGCCTTTGGCGATCACCGGATTGCCGGCGGCGATCGCCGCGGCGAAATCCCCTCCGGCGGCCCCATTGAAGGCAAACGGAAAATTATTGGGGCCCATCACGCAGACCGGCCCGATGGGCTCGAATAGCGAACGGATATTAGCCTTCACGTCGATCGTCGGCATGGCCCAAGAGATCTGTCGCGCCGCCGCCGCCGCCTGTCGCAGTTGGTTCGTGGTCCGCGGCAGTTCGACGTCGGCCAGTCTCGGCTTGGCCGGCAGCGCCGTTTCGCGCTGGGCGATCGCAACAAGCTCGTCCCGCCCGGCATCAATGCGGTCCGCCATGATCTCCAAAAACTGGCCGATCTGCCCCGGTGGCGTCCGCCGCAACTCTTCGGCCGCCGCCACCGCCGCATTGAGCGCCGCCTCGCAATCCGGCCACGAACTGATGGGATAGCGCTCGGGCAGCAACTCGCGCGTCGCGGGGTTCTCGGCTTGAAAATCGCCGGATGCGTCCGCCTCCCGCCACTGGCCATTGATTAACACCAGTTCCATGGAATCGCCTGTTCAATTCGAACGAAGAAAACCATCAAAAACTCTGCACTCGGCGATCATACCAAATTGCCGTCATTGAAGGTGTCGCCTTAGCGGTCTCGCATCGAGTTCTTTCGCTAACGCCGATATCAGCGCGCAAAAAAACAGACGGCATTGGCGCCCTCTGTTTCTCTGCGATTTTATTTTGCCGCAGCGCGGGATGGGAATTTGGAAAGCGTCGCTGGCGGGCGTGCCGCTGGACTGGCGCACGTTCAAAGACGACCAGGCGCGGTTACAACTGTTCGCGCTGGCCTACAGCCTGACGAACTTTCTGTGGCGATTGGCGCTACCGAAACGGGTAGGGCACTGGTCGCTGACGACGTTGCGGGAGAATCTCGTGAAGATTGGGGCCAAGGTGACGCGGCACTCGAAGTCCGTCACATTTCAACTGGCTGAGGTGGCGGTGACGCGCGACCTGTTGTCGGTGATCCTCGATCGGATCGCGCGGTTGGCGATCCCGCCGCCGCTGGTCGCGATGCATCCCGCTTGTGAGGGGCTCAGTGGCCAGAAATACGGCCGGCCAAGGGGAGAGTTCGGCGCCGCTCCAGCGTCCGGCCTCTGAAAACGCTCCAAATGACTTGGTTGCCAAGCCAAAACCGCCCGTGGCATGTGGGGCCCAAAAGAATTACGTAGGTGCTTGACAGGGCGCGTGCGCGTAGTTAAGATAGGCAGGGTTTGAGGTCTGGATCGGTTCCACACTCAAGCCATCTGAGCAAGACCGGCCCAGGAAGTTTTACTCCCCGGTTTTTCTGGGGAAAGGTGATAGCAATAATGAGTTTCATCAAATGGCCGCTTCGTGCGGCATTTGCGTTAGCGCTCGCGGGCGTTTCAGTTGCGAATGCGGGAGTCATCACCAGTAACCCCATCACGGGTGACGCGGATTCGGGCATCGGGACGCTCGGCTAGAATGGCGCGGGCGCGAACTTGGGTGGACCCGCAGTTACCGTCAACGGTGTTGTATTTAAAGAGGACACGACTACTCCTCAGAGCGGCACCTTGGCCAACGGGATCGGCTACGCATTAGCCCCGGGAGAGAACCTGTTTTCTGGCTTCAGCAGTCCCGTGACCGGTAACACCGGCGTCCTCCAGAGCGATTTCTATTTCGTTAATTCGCCCACCACCCTCACGCTCACCGGCCTCAACGCCGGTACCACGTACGAGTTCAGCGATTACAACGCCGCCTTCGGTGCTCCCTCTGGACGTTTCAACACGATCACCGATTCACAGACCGGTTCGCTCGTGTACGATGAAAACGCCACGCCGGGCAGCGCCCTGCACGACGTGTTTACGCCGTTGGGTACGTCGTTCGTTATCACCTACACCAACCTCAATATCGGCTTAACAACCTCCGGCGACACTTATCATCACTACGCTTTCCAAGTTGACGTGGTGAGCGTGCCCGAACCGGCGTCGATCGTAATGCTCGGCCTTGGCTGCCTGGGCCTGCTTGCTTGGCGTCGTCGCGCCTGACCGATCGATAGTAGTCAACATGATCCTTTCCAATCCCTCGGGCTGTCCGATTCACTGGCCCAAAAACGTTTCTTGCCTTGACTGTACATCTGTGATCTAATCCCCTTCAGTCGAATCGGCCTGGGACCGGCTCGAGATCTTGTCTATACGGCAAGAAACTCGGCAAAGTTGGACGTTAACCGGCTGCGCGGCTCGCGTTCTTGGGAGCTTCGCGGTCGCCAGAGGCACGCTCGGCCTACGCCGGACTGTCTTGCGTCTGCGCCCCGTCCCACGTCGGGCTGATCGTGTGCTTCCGCGAAGCGGTGTTGCAAACGGCTGTGGCAGCCCTAGAGCGAACGCCCAGCCGACCCTGTGATCGAGGGTCCAACCGCATTAGCGTGCAAGCCGGCCGCGTCATATTCGGTCTACCACCCGCGGCGAACGAGCTAACAAGACTCACCTTCGCGCCGCACCCGTCAACAAGAACGCCGGCTTTCCTAAGCCAGCCCGACAAAATAAAGCCTTTCGGCCCGCGACTCGCTCGCCCCCGGCCCCGCTGCGCACACCCAGCGGGGCCGATTTTTTGCGCTGCGGGCGATCGCGCGGATGACATAGTACCGACCCGTAGCCGAATTCGTGAGAATTCGGCGCCGCACGGTCGCTGAAAACTCGGAACTCTCACGAATTCCGCTGCAACGTACGCTGTAGCGATAAGTTACCCCGATGCGGTTCTCAAATGCGGCGGTGGGGGCGGGACGTCGGAAGTCGGCAGGTTGCAGGTGTTGCATTGCGGGGCGATGCAGGGCTCGACGTGGGCGGTCGCGTTTCCGGTTCCCAAGGCTTGCTCCATTTCGTATTCAATCGCGCTGGCGACGTTGTGCCCCTGCTCGAGATTGAATTGGGCCGGCAGCGTGATATGGAAATCGACCCAGTGGAATCGCCCGCTGTGCCGATGGCGGACCTTGTGGTAGCCGCAGATACGCGGCGGTTTGCCCTTCGTGCCTGTGTGTGATTCGAGAATCGCCGTCAGCATGCGGTGGTCTTCGGGGCTCTGCTCATCCATGAGTCCGGCAAACGAACGGCGAAGTAGAGACATGCCGAGCACGGCAAGATACACGGCAATCAACAAGGCGGCGATCGGATCGGCATAGGTAAAATGAGATGCCTGGACGACCAACAGCGCCACAAGCGCCACGAGACTGGTCACTGCGTCGGCCATCAGATGATGGCCGTCGGCCTCGAGCGCCGCGGAATCTTGACGCTTGCCCAATTGGATCAGATAGAGCCCAAACGCGCCGTTGACGAGCATGGCGGCCGTCATCAGGATCAGACCCAAGCCAAGCTGTTCGACGTCAATCGAATGCGCCAAGAGCGCCGCGACCGTCTTGTAGACGATGACGACGGCGGTCAGAAGGATCATGCCTCCCTCGAAACTGGCCGCGAGAAATTCGATCTTCCCGTGACCGTAGGGATGGTCGCTGTCGGCCGGGCGATGCGCCGTGATGAGCGCAAAAACCGCGAACGCCGCCGTGAAAATGTTGACGACGCTTTCCAGGGCGTCAGAGAAAATCGCGGCCGAGCCGGTCAAATAGTAAGCGATGAATTTGATCGTGACCAGCACGAGAGAAATACCGACGGATGACAGCGCCGCCCAAGCCTCCACATTGGGAACCGAGCCGAGAAACAAGCGCGAGGGCCGGGGTGCGGACATGAAGGGGGCGCCAAGAGTGGAATCGATCTGCGGGAGATTTGTTGGTTGCGAGATACGACCTAGGATACGACATTGATAACCAAAAAAAACAGGGGGCCTGCTGAGGGCACCCTGTTGGTTTGCTTTTTTGGTTATGGGTCGTGGAACGCGGGGGACAGGGGGCTTACGCCCCCCGCTCGCCTAGGCGGTGGCGCCGCCTTCGGAGGCTGCGCCGACGGTTGCCGGTTCCACCGGTTCTTCACCGACCGAGCCGACAAAGAACAACTGCTTCTTGCCGCCGACTTCTTTGATGTCGACGGTGATCAGATTCTTGCCCTGGAACTCTCCCTTGAGCAGTTCTTCGGACAACGGATCCTCGACGAAGTTCTCGATCGCCCGGCGTAACGGCCGAGCTCCGAAATCGACGTCAGACCCCTTCTTGATCAGCAGCTTCTTGGCTTCGTCGGTGAGCACCAGTCGCAGGCCCCGCTCGCCGAGGCGTTCGCGAACCTTGGCCAACTCGATGTCGACCACTTGCTTGAGGTTTTCCAGCGTCAAATGCTGGAACACGATCACGTCGTCGACGCGGCCCAGGAACTCGGGCCTGAACACCTTTTCGATCCGCTCCTTGACGCGCATCTTCATGTTCTCGTACGACGCATCGTCGTCCGGCTTCTGGAACCCGAACGCCGATTCGTTCTTGATCGCTTCGGCGCCGGCGTTGGTCGTCATGATCACGATCGTGTTGCGGAAGTCGACGTTCCGACCAAAGCTGTCGGTCAAGCGGCCTTCTTCCATGATCTGCAGGAGCATGTTGAACACATCGGGATGAGCCTTCTCGATTTCGTCCAGCAGCACGACCGCGTAGGGCCGGCGGCGGATTTTCTCGGTGAGTTGCCCACCTTCTTCGAAGCCCACATAGCCCGGCGGGGCGCCGATTAGCCGGCTCACATTGTGCTTTTCCATGTACTCGCTCATGTCGATCTGAATGAGCGCGTCGGAATCGCCGAACATGAACTCGGCCAGCGCCTTGGCCAATAGCGTCTTGCCGACGCCCGTGGGCCCCGCGAACACAAAGCAGCCCGTGGGTCGCTTGGGGTCCTTCAGACCGCTGCGGCTGCGGCGGACGGCCTTGGAGACCGACTTGATCGCCTCGTGCTGGCTGACGACCCGCTTGTGCAGCTCGTCTTCCATCTGCATCAGCCGCATGGTGTCTTCGGTGCTCATCCGGGTGAGCGGAATGCCGGTCATCTTCGAGACGACCTCAGCCACGACGTCCTCGTCCACCACGCCGTCGGCCTCGCGCGATTTCTCGCGCCAGTCGCGGGTGATGGTTTGCTTCTTCTTTTTCAACTTGTCGGCCTGATCGCGGAGTGCTGCCGCCTTTTCAAAATCTTGATTGGCGACGGCTTCTTCCTTTTCTTTGTTCAGCCGTTCGACCTCGTCGTCGATCTCCTTGAGATCCGGCGGCTTGGTCATCGCCTTGAGCCGGACTCGGGCGCCGGCCTCGTCGATCACGTCGATCGCCTTGTCCGGCAAGCAGCGACCGGTGATATACCGGCTCGACAGCTCGACCGCCGATTCCAGCGCGTCCTCGGTGATCTGCACGCGGTGATGCGTTTCGTAGCGATCGCGAAGACCCTTAAGAATCTCGATCGTTTCCGCTTTCGTCGACGGTTCGACGATGATCAGTTGGAATCGGCGATCGAGGGCGCTGTCCTTCTCGATGTACTTGCGGTACTCGTCCAACGTCGTGGCGCCGATGCACTGAATCTCGCCGCGGGCCAGTGCCGGTTTGAGGACGTTCGAGGCATCAATGGCTCCTTCCGCGCCGCCGGCGCCAACCAGCGTGTGCAGTTCGTCGATGAACAGGATCGTGTTCTTAGCCCGTCGAACTTCGTTCATCACGGCCTTGATCCGCTCTTCGAACTGCCCGCGATACTTCGTGCCGGCGACCATCATCGCCAGGTCCAGCACGACGATACGGCGGTCGGCCAAGAGCTCGGGCACATTGCCGTCGACGACTCGCTGAGCGAATCCTTCGACGATGGCCGTCTTGCCGACGCCGGCCTCGCCCAGAAGCACGGGATTGTTCTTCGTGCGGCGGCAGAGGATTTGAATCGCCCGTTCGATTTCCTTCTCGCGGCCGATGACCGGATCGAGCTTGCCCTGGCGAGCCAACTCGGTGAGATCGCGACCAAAGCTATCGAGGGCGGGCGTTTTGGACTTACCGGCCTTGGCGCCCGCTTCAGGCGTGCCGCTGCGTTCGGAACCGCCCCGTTCGCCGCCGCCTCCCCCTTCGCCCGATTCCATGCCATGGCCCAACAGGCTTAGCACCTCCTCGCGGACGTCCTCAAGTTTGAGGCCCAGGTTCATAAGCACCTGTGCGGCGACCCCTTCCTGCTCGCGCAAGAGGCCGAGCAGAATGTGTTCGGTGCCGACGTAGTTGTGGTTCAAATTGCGGGCTTCTTCCATCGAGTATTCGATGACCTTTTTAGCCCGGGGGGTTTGAGGCAGCTTGCCCATTGTGACCATATCAGGTCCGCTTTGGACGAGCTTCTCGACTTCGAGACGGATTTTCCGCAGATCGATGTCGAGGTTCTTGAGCACGTTGGCGGCAACGCCGCTTCCCTCTTTGATGAGCCCCAGCAGCACATGCTCGGTGCCGATGTATTCGTGGTTGAAGCGTTGGGCCTCTTGGTTAGCCAACTGCATGACTTTCCTGGCCCGGTCGGTAAAGCGTTCGTACATGAATCGAGTCTCCCGGAGAGGCTAACTGGCCTTTGTGTGTTTGATATGACTTTGATGAAATGAGTCAGTGGACGATAGTCACGGGCTGTAAATTTGGCAGCCCGAGTCGCTAGGTGGATACATACGCATCCGGTGTGCCGTAAACGAAGGGGTCGCGCCGATTTAATAAATAAAGGTTAGGTCTCAGTTCGTATTGTCGCGAGGCGGTCAAGCGGCTTGTGCTAGCGGAGAGGTCCCAGCCGTATTTTCTGCGATTTCGCACGGGTCATCGGCGTTGTTGGCGTCAGCCTGGTCGTCCTGAATCCGACTGATTTGCCGGTTGATTTCGAAATGCCAGCGCTGGCCGCCATCCATCCGCTCCAGCCGATCCAACTGGTCGCCCGCCTCGGGATATCGCTTCGTGCGGCGAAGAAGAGCCGCCAACAACAATCGGGCTTCGGCGTCGAGCACGTTGCGATCCAGCAATTGGCTGAGAATTGCTTCCGCTTCGAACCAGTGCCCCTGTAAGTATTGATCGCGAGCCTGGTTAAACAAGTCTTCGCCCAGCGGCGACAAACCAGTCGGCAGAATCGCGGCCACCCAGCGGGCAGACAGTCCGCCGGCCGCTAACCAAGCGGCGCCAAGGCCCAGCCAAATCGCCGATCGAACGCCGGGACTGAGCCATTCCGTCCATAATCCGCTGGTCATTAAGCCAACGTTGAGTAAAGCAGCGAAACCGATTGCCATCCCCAAGCCCGACCATGCCCCGGCAAACCACAACTGTGGCAGGCCGGGCCAAGCGAGCGTCAGCCATTTCAGCCACCGCATGACCGAACCTCCGTGTGGCCGGGCTGACGACGCATCAGCCCGAGGGGACCTTGGCAAAAGCCCCCGAATTCTAACTCGCAACGCCGACTCGATCAAGGCAAATCAAAGAGCCGTTTGGAGTTAGGTGACACAGGCTTCCAGCCTGTGTTCGACGGCCCCAGGCTGGAAGCCTGTGCTACGATCGCGGTAATAAACCGAGTCAGCGCAAAAAAACGGGAAGCGCCCTCAAAGACGCTTCCCGTCAATTGTCTTCATTTCCCTTCGATCCACGGATCGCGCCTACTTGCTGTCCTTGGCCTCGGCTAGCTTATAGCCCTTCGACACGTCCTTGAAGACCTTGTCGATTTGCTCGTCACCCTTGAGCGCGGCTACGGCCTTTTTGCAATTGGCACAGCAGAACGCCACCTTCACGCCATCGACATCCACGGTCTGCTCGGCGTTCAACGGCTTGCCGGTCAGTGGGCATTTGACTTCAACCAGTTGGCCGGTCAAGGCCATTTGGTGATGGGCCTTGGCGGCGAACTTGGCCGGCTCCTTTTCGAAAGCCGCCGGGCATTCGTCGCAGCAGAAATAAACCTTGCCCCCTTCGAAACTGACGGCGTGTGCCTTGCTGGCGTCTTTACCCGAAACCGGGCATTTGCCAGCCGTGTCGGCCGCCTTCTCATCGGCAGCACGAATCGTGTGAACGGCCAAACAGGCGACCAGAACTACAGCCAACCCCAAAATTCGATTCTTCATGGTTCGACTCCTTGCCTCGGAACTAGTGGTGTGACGCAAGCGGATTCGCAAGCGCAGGAAAACTCAGCGCGATCGGCCCAGTTTTGTCAGCTTAACGCCGCAAGGGGCTCTAATGCAACCATCAACATCGATCGATGTTAGAAATACTATCCGACTCGGCGGCAGGCTATATCGCCAGCCATGGGGAATCGCCAGACCGAAAACACGCATTAGGCCACTGCCGACGGCGGTCCGATGTGCCCGAGTGAAAGCTCGAGATAACTGCGCCGCTCCGACTCGGCCAATCCGAGGTCTTTCGCCAGCGCGGTCAGGCATTCCTTGGCCGCGTAGACGTGGTGCTCGTCCGCCGAAATTTCAAGTTCCACGAAGTTGCCCAGGCCAGCGAGTTCGTCAAGAGCGACTTCGACTCGTTGGTTTTTATATTGCAAAACCCACGGGCGCCGACGTTTTTTCACTTCGGCGACCGAATCGAAGCCCAGGGCGGCGAACAACTCGCGCCACGACTGGACGGGTTGGTCGGCGTCTGTCAGCGGCAACTCGATTTCGCGTCGCGTCTTCGTATGAGGATCGATCTTCGGACCCTTGTAAGTTATGACGCTATGCTGGCCACGAGAGTCGCTGGTGACGCGAATCCGCAAGGCCTCGTCGGTCAGCGCGAAGTCTCGCGCCGGGTGCTTAAGATAGAGATCGGTCTGCTCGAGGGGTTCCTCCCGCTTCGCGCCGATACGATCGAGCCGAACTTCGATGGCATTGGAATCCGCAATCGGAAATTTTTCCTCGACTTCGAAGTGCATGGCTGTTTCCCTTGCGTGAGCGCCGCGGCGCCGGCTTGGCGCGAACTGATCGAGAACCTGTCCTCGTATATGATGCAATAGGGCTCGCCAGGCGGCCAGTGCCAGGGATGTCAGCGCGACAACCAGTGACCGAGGAAAATTTTATGGACGATTCAACCGCGACGGGAGATTTCGCCGCTGGTGGCGGCCAACGCGAAGGGAATCCAAAGCGGCCTAATTATTTCTTTTGGGCGCTGGCCGCGATCGGCGTCGTTGGGCTGATGGTGCTCGTTGAACGCGGGTCACTGCGAAACAGCGCCGGCGACAGCGGCCCGGGAATCGGCCACCATTTGCCGCATCTGGAACTCCAACCGCTCACTGGCGGCGCGAAACCCGTTTCGTTAGCCGATCTCAAGGGCAAAGTCGTGCTGATGGATTTTTGGGGAACTTGGTGCCCGCCCTGCACGGATGAGCTTCCACACATCGCGGCCTTGGCCCGCAAGTACGGCCATCGCGAAGATCTCCTCGTGCTGCCGGTTTCCTGCGGCGGCGGCTCGCGCGAGAATGAATCCGAGTTGAAAGCCGACACGGAAGAATTTATGAGGAATTTTCGTCTCGACATGCCGACGTATCGCGACGAGGGCAACTACACGCGAATGGCTTTGACGATGGCCGCCGATTTTCAAGGTGATCCACATGGTGCGTTCCCGTATCCCACGACATTGCTCATCGACCGGCAAGGCGCAATTCGGGGAATTTGGCGAGGCTATCTTCGTGGCGACGAACACCAGATCGAAAAGCTGCTGAAGGAGCTTTTGGACGAACCGGCTGCCAAAGCGGCCGATCGCAGTCGCTAAGGGATCGGGCCGGTCAGTAGACTGGACAATCGTGTCGTCACGGCGATCGGATCGGAGGCCGATAAAATTGCGCCACCAACCGCGATGCGCCTGATGCCCGTTTCCAACACACTCGACAGATTGTCCGGACCGATACCTCCAATGGCAAACGCCGGCAGCCGGATTTCCGCGGCGATCTGCCGTAATAAATCCAGCCCCGTGAATTGATCGAATTGTTTCGTCGTCGACCGAAATGTCGGACCAACTCCGAGATAATTGGCGCCGTCCAAAACAGCTTGCCGAGCTTGGGCGAGAGAATGAGTCGACACGCCCACGAGCATCCCTGGGCCGACGGCTGCGCGAGCGTCTTTAACGCTCATTTCGTCTTGACCGACATGGACCCCATCGGCCCGCGACAATCGGGCCAAATCCGGCCGATCGTTAACGATCAGCAAGACGCCCTTTTCAGCCGTCGCTTCGCGCAGTCGCCGAGCGCGAGCTAGCAATTCGCGATCCGCCAGTCGCTTGTCCCGAAGTTGAAACGCATGGACGCCCGCATCGATTAGGTTGGTTGCCAGTTCAGTGAATTCACCGACGGAGCTGCGTCCATCGAGCAGCACATACAGCTGAACGTTCGCCAGTCGCGAACCGCTGCCGCTCGTGATGGCGACTGCCCGCTCGAGCGTGTAGGCGCGGTAACGAAGCGACTCAAGCTGTGCGGCCACCCGCGGATCGATCACCTTGGAATATTCTTCCAGACTGCGCAGGGCTTGCTGTAGGCGTTTCGAACTGGCCGACGCGACATGGGCCGCATCCTCCCGCCGTCGTTCGTCGGCGGTGGCGACGTCGATGCCGACATCAGCGCCTGTATCTCGAGCCGCGATGCGATCGGCCGGCGAAAGTTGTCGCAGCACCGCGGCCAACTCGTGCCGAAGCTGCTTGGCGAGTTCCGTCAGATGCCGATCGTCGAGCGCAAATCGAACGTAGTCCTCGACGACGCGAAGCCCTTCGTCGGCGCGATTCGCGGCGGCGTCGAGAATTCGCCATAATGGCACATTGAAATCAGCAACTCCATCACCGATCTCGGCGCTACTCATGGGATTCAATCGCCACGACGAAGATCACGCTTCGCTCAGAACGTCAAGGTGGTCTTCGTGGACTTCAATGGAGAACGGACGAGGTTTATTCCGGACCAGGATGCGATAAATTCGAGCCCCCTTCGGCCCGAGCAATCCCCGATATTCGGCGATTTGCGCGCGGTCATATCCGGAATTCAGCACCTTGACAAAGGTCCCGTCTTTCAACGGCTCAATGACATGATCGGTTGCGATTGTCGTCTCTCGGCTAAATTGGGTTTACCAGGGCGAAATTCCCATCGAGACAGTCAAATGGAATTGCATGCTGGCGTCAAGCGAGACAGCCGCCCAGGGGTTTTGTTCCTTGATGCGCCGCCCGATTCCGCCACGCATTCAAATGCCCGAACTCAGTGATCCGCTGAGAATTTGCGGAGGCGGCGGTCGACAAAATCCAAATTGAAACCAAAGCGATCGAAGTCTCTGGTGATATTATCGTGGCTGGGGTTGCGTTGCTCAAGGGCCAATTCGGCAGAGAATTGGGCCTCCGCGGTTCCACGCATGCCCGGTGAGATAGCCCTGATCCAAATTTGCGAACTCTCCGTGTAGATCGCGGCAAAATCCCTGAAAATGGGCGCTCAAGTGAAGGACAAATCCGCGCTGAGTCTCGTCGGCGAACAGCAAGTTGCCAGGAGCTGCGCGACGACCGCAGCCCAGTGTGCCTCGACTTCGTTCGAACGAAGCCACCGTTCATTCCGCCAGAGAGTGAGTGCGGCCGACGGCATTGAGCTACCGCGACCACAACTCGCGAATCACCGACCAGTAGCTCGGATACACCGTGCCACGATACGGCGAGTCGGCGGGTAGCTTAGCCATCAGCCGGCGGTGCGCTGCGCCGAGATTGTGATAGGGCAACGACGGAAACAGGTGATGCAGGGCATGAAACCGCAGGCCGAGAGGAAAAAAGAGCTCGGTGGTAAGCGGGTTCCCCGTGATGTTCACCGAGTCTTCGAGTTGCTCGATGTGAGTCATCTGACCGCCCGTGTTGCGATAATGATGTGCGACCAAGTTGCGAACGTAGTTCAGCCCCAGCGTCATAAGGGCTAAGAAATACAATTGCAGTCCCCGGGTCCACGGGTAAATACCCAGGAGCAGGACGCCGGCCAGCGCCGCGGCCCGAAGCGAGCAAGCCAGTTCCAAAACGGCCCACCAGCGGCGCGGCGCCCAGGGTGGGACCACCAAGCGATGGCGAAAATTGATCACAAACGAAGAGGCGTGCTCGAGCGTCCACTTTCGCAGGCGTGGGTGCAAAAACGAAATCGGCCCGAGGATCAATACGCGGAAAAAGATGTACAGCGGCAGCACGGGCACTTGCAGCCAAAACCACAAAATCTGCCATCGCGAGCCGGACCCCAGCGGCAAATATTCTCCATCGTGCACGGTGCCATAGCGATGACTGTTGTGATGATCGATATGGTTTTCATAGAAGAAGGACGGCATCAGCATGGGAATGCCGCAGAACAAATTCCAGCCGACCCGAAAACCCAGCAACTCCCCTTTTCGAAGATGCGTGATCTCGTGGATGAAGCTTCCGACGCGGAACAAGGCGAATCCGGCCACGAGGAAAGCCGCGATTTGAACCGACGAAAATGCCGCGCTCCGGAGGTACACGCTCGCCGCCCCATAGCCGAGCGACGTCGTCAGGATCAAGTCCGTCCAGTAAATCCAAGCCTTGTGAACGAACAAATCGCCAAGAATCTGTCGGGCCTCGCGGAAAGAGAATTCACCGCTCACGAGATCGCCCGATCGAGGTCGAAGCTCCAACTCTTCGGTCGCGGGCTCCGGACCGATCGCGGGGGCATCGGCGATACGGAGGGCCGCAGCTTTTTCCTTCGTCCGCGGACGTTTCGTGGGCGCGACGCCACTCGATCGGGCGCCATGCACCCGCAGGGCAGCGCGGTCCAAAGCGGGCTGTCCGGCGAGTACTGCCCAAGAATCGTCACCCGTATCGTTGGTCGGCTGGGCGTCAGTGGCCATTGGAAAATGTTCCTGCGATCGAGAAGCTAAATCGGGTCGTTAATGGGATCTATCGAATCTCGGCCGTGCCCCATGCAGCGGTTATGCCGGCGATGCAAACTGGACGCGCGGTGGTATTTCGCTCATTTCATCGGCAAAATCTGTTTGGGACGCCAACTCGCGCGGGCCAATCGTTACAAGACGTCGAAGGCGCAAACTCAGCCCCACCGACCATCGGCGGAAACACGGATTTGAAAGTGCGTTGGGTTTGCCGGTTCTTCCGTATTTCCGCCCACTCTGACGACGAGATCGGAGCGGCGTGGTGGCTCGTCTGTCGCGCAAAGAAGCGCCGCCAGGGCGCAACTCTCTGGGCTATCTCCTGCCCGGTTGAACCAAATACACGGAAAAAACCGCAATTTCGCTCGCGGTGGACGACCAGAGGGCGTGGCCCCCTAAGAGTTTGCCGAGAACTAAATGTCGGACGACTAAAAGCTCATCGTCCGTGACCAGAAAGGTCCTGAAAGGATCGGGGCGCTCATCGGCCCAATCGGCTTGGCATGCAGTTGATTGCCTACCACGGCCTTAACTACCTTAACCTCGCGCCGAGCGATTATCCACCTTCGGGAGCGATCGCTTGCGACGATTTTCGAGCTGCCCGCCATAACTGACTTAACGCCTCCCACAAACTATTGGCGACCGTCAGCCGATAGGGCGAATCCGCCGGCAACTCGGCCATCAGCCGACGGTGAGCCGCCGCTAAATTATGGTACGGCATCGCCGGGAATAAATGGTGTAGAGCATGAAACCGCAGCCCGACCGGCGCCCACAATTCCGTCAGGAGCGGCCGGCGCGGGAAATTTACCGAATCCACCAATTGCTCGATAAACGTCATTTCCCGTCCGTCGTTCAAAAATCGATGGGCTCCCAGCGTCCGAATCGAATTGAGCAGCACGATTACCGTGCCGGTCAAATACGCCTGAGCCAAGAACCCCAGCGGCAAAACGCCCCGGGTTAGCGGCAAGGGATCGTGAGGCCGCAATTCCGGATGCAGCAGCCCCCGCAGCAACAGAACCCCCACCACCCAGCAAAATAAACAGCAGGCAAATTCCTGGACTCGCCAGACCCGCATGACATCCCGGGCGGGAAAGGGGCGAACGTAGGTCGGATCCATCACGAGCGACGAAGCATGGGCATGGACCCAGCGCCGCGTGGCCACGCTAAACCAGGTCAGCGGCGCGAGCAGCAAGAATCGGACGACGACCAAACCCGGAATAATCAAGCACTGCGAGAGATAAAACCAAATCGACCAAACCGACTGCTTACCGAGCGATAAATATTCGCCATCTTCGCGCGTCCCGTAATGCTTGCGCCGATGGTGGTCTAGATGCGTATAGTAGGTAAACGAAGGCAAAAGGAACGGAATGCCGCAGAGCATATTCCATATCGCGCGAAACACCTTAAACGTGCCACTGCGGAAATGGATGATTTCGTGGATGAACAACGACGCACGGTAAAAAAGCAGACACGACAACAAAAATACGGCGACTTGCTGGGGTGAACCCAGCGGCAACAGCCGAACCGAACCATAGCAGGCGAAGCCGACCACGAGCGACACCAAGAAATCCGACCAGTAAATCCACGGATTGGGCGTGAACAGATCGCGAACCAAATGCCGCGCCTCGGCCAGCGAAAAATTCTTTTCCGCTTGGGTTTCGGTTTGCGTCGCCATTTCCAGCATCGTCGGCCATCCCTTTGTCAAAGTCGTCCGCGAATCGATTCTGCGGCCGTCGCTTGTATTCCCCTAGTATCTTAACTAATCCCCTCGCGGCTTCAATGAATCTAAAAGGTGTTAAACTCCGTAAAGTTTGCGGGCATACACAACTGCGGCATCCTGCTGCGTCGTAGGCGCCACACTGCGCAGCAGGATGCCGCGGCCATGTTTCTCTTTCCTCTCGTTCCCTCCGCTGCCGAAGTTAAATTGGCGGATTAGGTGGTCTACATCAAGCTACGGCGCCAGCGAAGCCTCTTCCCCCATGCCACCCAATCCACAAGTCGTCATCACTGGGTTTGGCGTGATAAGTCCCATCGGGATTGGCAGAGCGGCATTTCGCGATTCGCTGCAGTCGGCCCAAAGCCGCATTGGTGCAATTCGGCGATTTGACGCCAGCGGCATGGATGTTCGATTTGGAGGCGAAGTCCTCGACTTCGAGCCAAAAGCCCTGATTCGACCGCGCAAGAGCCTCAAGGTCATGTCGCGAGGCATTCAGTTCGGCGTGGCAGCCGCCGAATTGGCGATCGAAGACGCCGGTCTCGAACTCGCGTCTCTGGCGCCCGAACGAAAAGGGGTCGTGTTCGGCGCCGACTTCATTTACGGCGGGTTCGACGAACTGATTCCCACTTATCGCGATTCGATCATCGACGGGCGGTTTGATTTTTCTCGCTGGGGCGATGCCGCGATGCGCGAGATTTACCCGCTTTGGATGCTTAAGCATCTGCCGAACATGACGGCCTGTCATATCGCCATCGCTCACGACGCCCGCGGCCATAACAACACCATCGTGCTGGGCGAGGCGTCGAGCTTGCTCGCGTTAGGCGAAGGCGCCCGGGTCATTGAGCGCGGCTGGGCGGATGTGATGATCGTGGGCGGGACGAGTTGTGCTCGCCTGCACCCGACGCCGTTGACTTATCGAGGCGGACAACTGCTTTCGCGGCGCAACGATGATCCGTCGTCCGCGTGTCGGCCATTCGACGCGGATCGCGACGGTATGGTCAATGGCGAAGGCGCAGCGGCGTTTGTGCTGGAAAGCCTACGCCACGCAGTTGGGCGTGGCGCCAGTCCCATCGCGGAACTGCTTGGATTCGCCAGCCGTTATGAGCGCATCGATTTTCCCGATCAACAGCCTCTTGGACACGCGATCCGCAATTCAATTTCCGCCAGCCTGGATGCATCAGGTTTAACGCCAACCCAAGTGGGCCACGTCAACGCCAACGGTTTCGGCACAGTGGCTCACGACATAGCCGAGGCGTGTGCGATTCAAGCTATGTTGGGCGACGTTCCGGTCACGGCGCCGAAGAGCTACTTCGGAAATCTGGGCGCGGCGGCCGGCGCAGTCGAAATGGCCGCCAGTTTGATTGCTCTTGAAGAAGGACAGATTCCCATGACGCTTAACTACGAGCGCCCGGATCCAGCCTGCCCCGTGCAGGTAGTCCACGGCGACTCAAAACCAAGTCGCCAACCGACGGCGCTTCTGCTCAACCAAACCACCCTCGGCCAAGCCGTCGCCGCCGTTATTGCCGGGCCCGAGGCGCAAAACTGAATCGCTAGCCGCGGTCCGAACTGAATCCTGACGAGAAAATCCGCGATGAAATCTCCTCGGAGATCGCTATCTAGTTCGTCGGATCGAATGAGCTGCGGTCGCCGACTTTGACGCCGAGCTTCAGCGACTTCTTGTCGCGGAACACGAGCATCGGCACTTCCTTGCCGACCGCGGTCAGGCTCACCAGGTTGACCAGATGAGCATCGCTCTCGATCGACACGCCGTTGAATTCGAGGATCACGTCGTCCACCTGTAACCGGGCGACCGCGGCCGGAGAGTTGGGCGTAATCGCCGAGACGTGCGAGCCGATCGATTGCGGAAGCCCCAGCTTTTCGGCGGCCGCGTCGGTAAACTTGCTGTCGAGCGTCACGCCCAAAAAGGCTCTGACGACATTGCCGTGCTCGACCAATTGCCGGGCGATGTTCATGGCCATGTTGATCGGGATCGTGAAACCGATCCCCTCGCTGCCGCCGGAGTTGCTGGCGATGGCCGTGTTGATGCCCACGACTTCACCGCGGAGACTGATCAGCGGACCGCCGCTGTTGCCCGGGTTGATCGCGGCGTCGGTCTGCATGAAGTCTTGATATTGAACTTTCTCATCGCCGAGTTCCAGGTCTCGGCGCCCCTTGGCGCTAATGATCCCGAACGTGACCGAATGACTTAGCCCAAAGGGACTTCCCATCGCGAGCACGAAATCGCCGATGTCCACCTTGTCGCTATCGCCGATTCGGGCCGGCACAAGGTGTGTCGCATTGATCGCCATAATCGCCACGTCGGTGCCCGCGTCCGACCAGACTTGCGTGGGACTAATCACGCGCCCGTCGTTCAGCTTGACGTGGATATTCGTGACGACGGCCGACTTGATGACGTGCCGATTGGTCAGGATGTAAAACTTGTCGCCGAGCTGGAGGATCGTGCCGCTGCCCGCCTCTTCGATCGAATGATGCGTGTATTTCTTGGCGCTGGGGTCAGTCTTCTCCGCTTCGATATGCACGACTGTCGAACGAACGAGCCGCACGACCTGCTTGAGCACATTACCCTGAGCTTCGAGCTGCGCGACATCGTGAGCCAGCTTGTCGAATTCCTTCGCGCGCTCAGCCGGCGTCTGATCGGCCTGGCCGGGAACCTGTCCATCGGCGCTCGCAAAACAACCGAGTAGGAAAGCGGCGCCGATTGCCAGGCGAAGGAACCGATGAAAGTGCGCAATCATCCGACAGACTCCTTGTTAGGGTACCGCCGTGAACAACGAGCCGACCATCTCCGGGCAGGAGGCCGGAATATCACAAGCGGTAGGACTTACGCCATCGAGCAACTCCGCGCGTAACGGCGCGCAAGAACGAATCGCCACCTGGCGCCGTCTATTATAGCCCATCGGACGGCTAGGACAGCAGGCCCAGATAAAAGCCGCCATTTATGGCTAGAGCCGCGCACGATAGTACGCGGATTAATTGAGGCAGCGATTGCGCGTCCCCGCGATTACTATCGCACGCGGCTCTTTTGTCTGGAGCAGCGTCTGTTCAGAGCAAGGACTTGTCGGTCGGCAGTCATGCCGAGGCTATGTCGCCAGCCTGAAAATGCGTAAAGCCGGGCCATTGCAATCCTGCAATGGCCCGGCTGCTATAAAAAAACCTCTACTTGCGCGATGCCGCCCGTCGGGGCAGACGATTCCCTCATCGCGCCAGCAGCGGGTTAATCTGTTGAGAACGTCTCGCAAAACCGCCGGGGACGACTGTCCCCGTCTCCGAGGCTAATCGCTTAACTTCACAACCAGCTACAGCGGCCGACCGGCCGATTTGTTACGGCGGGCGCAATAAAAAAACTCTGCTCGGAACTTGCGTCCCGAGCAGAGTTTTAATTAGCGAGCACCCGTGTCCAAGTCGCGCCTAGCTTAGTAGGTGCGGCTGCGACGCAGGCCAGTCAACGACGCCGATTGATCGGCCAAAGGAGCCGGAGGAACCGGACCCATGTCGGCCGACTTCTGGTCCTTCATCGGGGCCGGAGGAGCCGGGGAAGCCGGCGCCGGGCCAGCAGCCGGAGCCGACGAGCCACCAGCACAACCGCAGCTCGGCTCGGAGGCCGGGGCCGCACAGCCGCATGAAGAAGCAACACAACCGCAGGACTTATGGCAGCATTTATGGCAGCCCAAGCCTAGGAAACCGCAGCCGCACGACTTGTGGCAACCGCTCGAGCAACCACAGCTCGGGGCGGCGGCACAACCGCAGCTAGGAGCGGCCGCAGCACAGCCGCAGCTCGGAGCCGCAGCAGCCGCACAACCGCAAGCCGGAGCGGCAGCAGCCGCACACGACGGTTCAGCAGCAACAGCGCAACCGGACGAAGCGGCACAACCGCACGACGAACCGCAACCACAAGACTTGTGGCAGCCGCTCGAGCAACCGCACGACGAGCCGCAACCACAGCTATTGTGGCAGCAGAACAGGCCATGCACGCCGCCGAACAGATCGCACCAGTCGATGCGATTCTTCGGGCAGCACATCAGCGGGTGGCAGCAAGTGTCGCAGCCACAGCTCTTGTGACCGCAGCTATTGCAGCCACAGCTCGGGGCAGCAGCACATCCGCAGCTAGGAGCAGCAGCGGCACAGCCACAGCTAGGAGCAGCGGCGCAACCACAGCTCGGCGCTGCGGCGGCCGCAGCGCAACCGCAAGACGGAGCTTCCGTCGTGCAGCAGGATTTCTCACAACACTTCGGGGCACAGCAGCTATTGCAACCGCAGCTATTTAGGCCCAACATCCGGTCGAGCAGCTCGGCGCCAAAACTTTGGCTACACAAGCCAACGCTAAGAACTAGCGCTCCAACAAACATGTTCCATTTCATCGAGCAACCTCTCCTGTAAGAGTTGAACCCGGGATCGTTCTTTGCTTCGCACGCAAGGTGTTTCGCTGGTCGCGCCCTGGGGACGCTTCACAGTTTGGTTTCCAACGGCGCGGGCGCTGGCCGCATTCGGGGCGGGGCGTCAACGGAGTCGAGAGGGCAAACGGGGGCGAAGCAGGCGGGCGAACGAACTCGGATTCAAACGGTGTATTGCGTCAGGACCGTCGAGCCATCCTCGGCTCGAAATCAGCCGCTGCGGTTTCCTGACGCGCCCTGACGTGCCGCTGGCAGCACGCTTTTTCTTAGGGACACGATACGGTATCGGCCGCCCAAGCGAGAGCCCTTGAGATACCCCAAGGTATTTTCCCGGAATGGTTTACATCTACTGTTGGGCAAACCTTGCGGCGCGCGTAAGGTGGTCAAACCTTGCCGGCGGTAGCGACCGCGATTGCCTCGCATGACCGGCGCCGCCGTTAAAGTTTTCGCCACTTGACAATCCGGCCGGCTGACCAAAGCCGCTCTCTTCTTGGAGCGGTGGGCGCCCGGCGCTCTCGACATCTGTCGCCACGTAAATGTGGCGACCAAGTGGTTGGCGCTGCTTGCCGGTCGGGCAGAGTTGTCGTATCTTAACGTTTGATCGACCCGCCTTTCCGCCCGCCTAGCCCCGCGCCCCTCGGGAGTTTCCCCACATGACACGCGCTACGGTCTCGCTTTGTTCCACGGCTCTGCTGATGCTCGCGCTCGGGGGTTGCAACACCAAGACTCCACCTACCCCCGCTACGCGAGCAGCGAGCAGCGACACGACCGCTTCGACGCCGCCGGCTGCGCCAAAGAAACCAGCGACCGACGAAAAGCCACAGAAGACGTCGATCACGACAACGACCACCATCAGCGATAATTCGTCCGATTCTCCTAAAGAGGCAGCCAGCGGCAAATCGCCGACGCCCGATAAACTGGCGGTTTCAGACAAGCCGACGCCCGCCGTTAGCAGCGTCGCGCCGGCGCCGGACAAAACCCCTTCCGATTTAAAGAAACCTGCGAAAACCGGCGATGCGTCCGCTCCAAATTCTCAGCCAAACGAAACCGATCGCTCGACTGTCGCCAAGTCGGAAAAGTCCGAGGTCGATCCGATGGATTGGCCCAATTGGCAAGGACCGGAACAAAACCGCATCTCGCGCGAAACGGGCCTCATCGACCATTGGCATTGGGAAGCGGACAAGTCGGACAAGAACGAAAACGTCCTCTGGTCGCACGAAGACATCGCCGGCCGCTGCACGCCGATCGTCATGCGCGGCAAACTCTATACGATCTGTCGCTATCTTCCCGGCCAAAAGCACGAGCAGGAGCAAACGGTCTGTCTCGACGCCGCGACCGGCGAGGTCGTCTGGCGAACTTTACACAATATGTTTCTGTCCGACGTGCCCGCCGAGCGAATGGGCTGGGCCAGCCCCGTGGGCGATCCGACGACGGGCCGCGTCTACGCCTACGGCAGCAACGGTCTTCTGCAGTGCCTCGACGGCGAAACGGGCAAGACGATTTGGTCGCGTTCGATGCTCGAGGAATTTGGCTTCCTCAGCGTGTTCGGCGGCCGCACCAATTTTCCGGTGATCTTCGAGGATCTACTGATCGTCAGTTCGGTGAATACCGACTGGGGCGAACGCGCGTCGCCTGCTCATCGCTTCCTGGCGCTGGACAAGAATACGGGCGAAATCCGTTGGTACAATCCCGGCACGACCGAGCGGCCCGAGGATACGACGTTCAGCACGCCCTATCGGGGCGTCGTGAACGGCCAGATGCAACTCATCGAAGGCTCCAGCGACGGCTCGGTGTGGGGCTTTCAGCCGCGGACCGGCCGACCGCTCTGGAGCTATAAAATGTCACGCCGTGGGCTGAGTTGCTCGCCGTCACTGTCGGGCGACACGATCTACATGGCCCAGAACGAAGAGAATCTCGACAACTTTAGCACCGGCATGGTCGCGGCGTTTTCCGTCAAGACCGACGGCGCCTTTAAAGATCAACCGATCGTGCTCGGCAAGAAGAACGACATTTGGAAACTGCCCGGCAAGATGATCAACAAGAGCACGCAGTGCTCGCCGCTGTTGTTCGAGGATCGTCTCTATGCACCCGACAACGCCAGCAACTTTTATGTGATCGATGCGAAAAAAGGGAAGCTGCTGCAGAAGGTCAAGCTGACCGGCGACGAGACCGTCGGCAGCCCTCTCATGGCCGACGGCAAGATTTATCTGTGTACGACCACGGGCTGGCATGTACTGCGACCGACGGCCAAGGGTGTCGAAGTCGTCGATCAATTTCGCTTGGAAGGAGTGGGAGAAGCGCTCGGTTCGCCGATCGTCTCGCATGGCCGAATCTATCTCCCCACGACGGAGCGGCTATTTTGCTTGGGCAAAAAAGACAGCGTGCCCGCTGCCAAGCCGCTTCCCGCGACGGCCATTGACGAAAAGGGCGCCGACCTCGCGCTCGAAGGGGACAAACAACCCGCCCAAGTTCAGATTGTGCCGGCCGATGTCCTCCTTAAGCCGGGCGAGAAACAGCAATATCATCTCAACTTCTTCGACGAGCATGGACGGCCCGCGAAGAGCGACGCCGAGGCGACGTTCGAGCTCAAAGGACCCGGCCAGATCGACAAGTCGGGGCTCTACACGGCGGCCGAGGGCGATGCTCACACGGCGACGGCGGTCACCGTCAAGGTCGGCGACCTGGTGGGCCATACGCGACTCCGCGTCGTGCCCGCTTTGCCGTGGAAATTCGACTTTCAAAAGACTGCGCTTACACCCAATCCGAGGACCAAAATCCCCGAGGGCGTTCCCTCCCAGACTTGGATCGGGTTGAACTATCGCCATGTAATTCGCGACGTCGAGGGCCGCAAAGTGATGGTCAAGATCAACACCATCCCCAAGGGAACTCGCAGTCAGGGCTGGATGGGTCCCGACGATTTGCACGACTATACGATCCAAGCCGACGCCGAGGCGACGACCAGCCGCCCGGACGACCCGGCGAGCGGGTTGGCGGACATCGGCCTGATCGCGCAGCGTTATACGCTCGTGCTAATGGGCGCCGATCAGCAGTTGCAGATTCGCTATTGGCCGCCGCAAATCCACACGCAGTTTTCCAAGACCGTGCCGTATTCCTGGAAAGACAAGGTTTGGTATACGATCAAGTTTCAAGCCTCTAACGAAGACGGCAAGGCCATGCTGAAGGGCAAAGTTTGGCCCCGCGACGAAAAAGAGCCGGAGGCCTGGAGCATCGAGGCCACCGACGATTTACCGAACTTGCAGGGCAGCCCGGGTCTCTTCGGCGACACCAGCAACAAGGGCGAATTCTACTTCGACAACATTCAAGTATTCGCCAACCACAAATAAAAGCTAACTTCAAATGTCCTTCTCCCTCTCCCTCCGTGAGAGGGTCGGGGTGAGGGCAAGCCCTAATCGCGCAAACTCTCACCGCAAATTCCACCTGTCCTTCACGAACTCAAATTCTCGCATGAACACTCAATCCCTCCGCCGATTCTTGGCAATTACGGTCGCGTTGCTCTTGGCTGCTGGCGGCCTCAACCAACTCTTCAATCATCAGTCGGCCCGGGCCGCCGAGGAGCCGACCGCCTCGGAAAAGCCGACCGCCAAACCCGCTAGCAGCGAAAAATCGAGTGGCGAAAAGCCGCGCTCCGAGAAGGAGCCGCCCGCCGAAAAATCTCCGACGGCCGACGACGATCCAAAATTGCCCATCGACCCGGTCGCGTCGAAGATTCGCCCGGGCGACTGGAATCAATGGGGCGGATCGCCCGTTCGCAATAATATTCCCGAGGGGAAAAATATCCCCACCGAGTGGAACGTCGGCCAGTTCGACGACGATACGGGCGCATGGAAGAACGACACCGCCAAAAACATCAAGTGGGTCGCCAAGCTCGGCTCCCAATCGTATGGCAATCCGGTCGTCGCCAACGGCAAGGTCTATATCGGAACCAACAACGGTAGCGGCTATCTGAAACGCTATCCCGCCGCCGTCGACCTGGGCTGCCTGCTTTGCTTCAACGAAGAGGATGGAAAATTCCTCTGGCAGGACTCTAGCGAAAAACTGCCTACCGGCCGCGTCAACGATTGGCCCCTGCAAGGCATCTGCTGCACTCCGCTCGTCGAAGGCACTCGCCTGTGGTACGTCTCCAGCCGAGGCGAAGTGAAATGTCTCGATACCGAGGCGCGGAAAGACGGCGCCAAGGATGAGCCCAAGGTCATCTGGTCGCTCGACATGATGAAGAAGCTCGGCGTCTCGCAGCACAATATGTGCAGCTGCTCGGTGACGGACGCCGGCGATCTGCTGTTCGTCAATACGTCCAACGGCGTCGACGAAGGGCATATCAAGATTCCGGCGCCCAGCGCACCCAGTTTCCTGTGCCTCGACAAAAACACGGGCGAGGTACTCTGGACCGACAATACTCCGGGCAAGAACATTCTGCACGGCCAGTGGTCCAGTCCCTCATACGCCGTGCTCGGCGGCGTGCCGCAGGTGATTTTCGGCGCCGGCGACGGATATGTGTATGGCTTCAAAGGAACCGCGGAAAAGGGTCAGGCTCATCCGGAGCTGCTTTGGAAGTTCGACGCCAATCCGAAAGAATCGAAATACGTCCTCGGCGGCCAATCCGATCGCAATCACATTATCGGCACGCCGGTGATCTACAAGGGGCTGGTCTACGTCGGCGTCGGCGAGGACCCGGAGCACGGCGAGGGCATCGGCCACTACTATTGCATCGACCCGACGAAGCGCGGCGACGTTAGCCCTGAGCTGGCCTTCAACATAAAAGATCTCAAGCATCCGATTCCGCACCGCCGCAATCAGGCCGTCATCAAGGACGAAGGCGAAGTCGCCAAGCCGAATCCCAATTCGGCCGCAGTATGGCATTACGCTAAATTCGATCTGAACAAAAACGGCAAGATCGATTTCGAGGAGATCATGCACCGCACCTGCGGCTCGGCCACGATCAAGAACGATCTGCTCTACATCGGCGACTTCAGCGGTGTCTTGCATTGCCTCAGCGCCAAGACGGGCCAGCCGCTATGGGGCTACGACATGCTCTCCGCCTGTTGGGCGTCGGCCCTGATCGTGGAGGACAAGGTCTACATCTCGAACGAAGACGGCGGCGTGTTCATCTTCAAGCTCTCGCCCAAGATGGAGCTCCTCTCGAAGCAAGAAGACGGCACGCCCGGCGCCATCCCCATGGGCAGCGCGGTCTACTGCACCCCCGTCGTCGCGCGAAACGTGCTCTACATCGCCAACAAAAACTATCTATTCGCGATCGCGCCGGCCGGGAAGTAGTCGCGTGTCCTGTCGATCGATGTCAGATGGGATCCTAGCGCTTCCGCGAATGGAGCCGCGCACGAAGTAAGCGGGGGACGGTCGTTAATCGCGGTGCGCTGCCCGCTCACTTCGTGCGCGGCTCTATGTAGCTGTAAGGCCCTGACTCACAGTGACTCCGGAATCCTGCGATGAAAGTTCGCCCCATTCCCGACTCGGGGGCCATCAATATTGACCGCCGATTTGGATCCACGAATCGAACGAGTTCGTGGTGTCGGTCCCGTTGCCGGCCGTCGGAACCACCGTCTGCAACTGGCGATAGCCGCTGCGGATGTACGAGCCCTGCGGATGCACGAAGTAGGGGCCGCCATCGAACCGCGGACCGATATGCACGTCGATCACCGGATCGTGGCTGTAATACGAGGGACGAAAAATCCAGCTCCCGGTTTGGGCCTGACCGACACCAGTCAGACAAGTAACGGGGGCAAAGAGCAGCACGAGTGAAAAGATGCAGCGTCGCATGGTGACCTTACCTGGGTGTCGCGTCAAAGATGCAGAGAATCGAGTTGCCGGAGAGTCTTTCGTGGGAGCCCCTTGTATGTTCTCAGTTAGCTCACCCCGGCCCTCTCCCGGAGGTAGAGGGAGTGCCGTCAGACTGTCGTAAAAAATCATTTGGTCGCCGCGGCAACGACCATAAGTTCGCCCTTGACCGGGTCGTACATATATTTCTTGCCGGCCGGTAGTTCGGGCAGTTTGATGTTGGCCGGCTCGATGATTTCCTTGTCGAATTCGGCCTGCGAACTAGGCAGCCGATTATTGAACGCCTTGAACGTATTCATCGCACGAGGAATTTCGATATTGAATGCGATCATCTCTTTGGCGGAAAAATACGCGCTGATTGGCGTGGTCACCAACCCCGCGTCGCCACTGCCGTAGTTCTTTCCCTGAGCGCCGACGCCAACCTGAGCCGGCGTCGCGGTCGCTCCTGGCGGAATCGCTGAAGTTGCTTGTCCAGGACCAGCGGGCACGGGGCCATTTTGGTTTGGCGGGCCAACGTCGGGGGATACAGGACGACCGCCCGGTATGCCCGTCACGGGACCAGTCGGCGACGAAACGGTCGTGGTCGGATTCGGGTGCTCGTCGACCGTACTGGGTGTGGCGGTCACCTTCGTCGGCGTCGCCACGTTTGGCCCTGATTGAGCCGGAGGTTGACCCGCCGGCTGTTGAGTCGATTGTCCTGCGTCTGGTTTTACTCCCATCCGCAAGGCAGCCACCGACTGCGCGGTCGGTGGTGGCGAATGGTCGTCTGGATCGGGCGGCGCGGGTTTCGGCGGGGCGGTCAGTCGCGCGACGGCCGGCCCCTTGCCGACGTCACCGCATCCGACGCAGAGCAAAACGGCGAATGCGGCGAATGCGAGTGTGAATCGATTGGTTCTCATAACAAATCCCTGTTGTTGCGTTAAAATCCATTGCTCCCGAAGTCAAAACCGCTCACCGGGACTTCGGCGAGTACGCCTCCAGCCCCAGCCACCCGGAGCATTATTAGCAGTTCTAAAATCGCCAGTGTTCCATCTCGTTCAGATTCTTCCGGTGTGTCAGGTCGTAATGCAGCGGGGTGAGCGTGATATGTCCTTCCTCAAGCGCCGAGATGTCGGTTTCGTGTTCACCGCGCGGGGCAGGCGGTTCGTTCGTCGCCCAAAAGTAATTTCTGCCTCTCGGATCGACTCTTTTTTCGAATGTCTCGCCGTACCGGAAAACGCCGATCGGAACGACCTTCACATCGGCCGTGCCTTTGAGCACGGCTTGCGTCGGGATGTTCAAGTTGAATAGTTGCGGCTCGGGCCTCTTTTGCTCCAAAATTCTCTCGATGATCTTGAGGGCCATTTCAGCAGCCCGATCGAAATTCGCGTGCTCGTCGTATTCCAGCGAGACGGCGATGCTCGTGATTCCAAAAAAGGCCCCTTCGATGGCGGCGGCCACCGTGCCGGAATACAGAACATTGATCCCCGCGTTAAGTCCTCCGTTGATGCCGCTGACGACCAAGTCGGGCCGTTTGGGGCAATACTCGAAAATGCCAATTTTAACCGAATCCGCTGGACTGCCATCGACCGCCCAGCCGCGCCGCCGCGAACCGTCGTAAATTTCCTTGGCCGTCAGGGGAGTGAGAAAAGTGATCGAATGACCGACGCCGCTCTGCTCGGTGGCGGGCGCCACGACGGCCACGTCGCCGAGCTTCAGCAGGGCCCGCTCCATCGCGGCCAGCCCCGGAGCGTAGATGCCATCGTCATTCGTCAGCAGGATCTGCACGTTTCGACTTTGACCTCTCCAGCCGCCGGTTTCCTCCGTGAACGCCAGTTGTCACTATAATCGTGCCGGCCGGTTCGTTCAACGATTTGCCGGGGACGAGCTGAGGGACTGGTGATAGATCCATTTTTCAGGGGAGCGATTATGCCGTAAAATCCGAGCGTTGCGGCCAGGCGTTTTTTTGCTCCCCTCGCCCCAGCCCTTCTCCCCCCGAGGATCGGGGGAGAAGTGGGCCAGGATGAGATTAAGTTCGTCGACGAGTACCGGTGCGCTCGTTAAGTGGACTTATTGCTGCAACGCTCGCAAGAGTTTTAAGAAGGGCTCTGCCAGTAGTGTCCGTGGCTTACTTTCAGACTGAGCCAGTACCCGAAAATTACAGGAGACAAATTGACCATGAAATCACGATTCCCTATTGCGACGCCATTCGTTCTCCTTGGCCTGATCGCCACCCCCTTGCGAGCGGAATATACTGATAAGCCAGTCGTCGCCCTGGTCGCGGCCAGCACTCAGGATGCCGTGACCGAAATCGCCGCCGCCTTTACGAAAGAAACGAAAATCGCGGTCAAAATCAGTGGAGCCGCGTCCAATACGTTGGCCAATCAGATTCTGCATGGAGCGCCGGCCGATGTTTTCCTCTCCGCAAGTCAAGAGTGGGCCGACGCTGTCGATAAAAAAGGCCTGAGCGCGAAAACGATTCCGCTGTTGAGCAATCGGCTCACGCTGATCGTCGCCAAGGGGAATCCGCTCGACATCAAACAGCCGGCGGATTTGATGGCTGCCAAGGTCACTCGCGTGGTGCTGCCGGGCGAAAAAATTCCCCTGGGCGCCTATGCCAAGCAGGCGCTTGACGCCGCGCATGTGTACGACGATCTGATCGGCGCGAAGAAAATCGTGCGAGCCCAAGATGCCCGGGCGACGCTCGCGTTTGTCGAGCGCGGCGAGGCGCCGGCGAGCATCGGCTACTCGAGCGACGCCAGGCTCTCGAAAGCCGTCGAGGCCGCCTACACATTCGACGAGAAGTCGCACGACGCGATCCGCTATCCGCTGGTGCTGGTGAAGCGCGAAGCGATGAATCCGGCCGCGAGCCGCTGGTTCGACTATCTGGAGTCGGAATCGGCGGCAAAGATTTTCGAGAAGTATGGCTTTCAGATGGTGAAACGTTGATGCTCTCTGCTGAAGACTGGCAAGCCGTCGCGCTCAGCTTGCAGGTTGCGATGGCGGCGGTGATCGTCAGCTTTCCCCTGGGATTGGGGCTGGCCTGGCTGCTCGCGCGAAAAAGGTTTCCGGGCAAGTTCGCCGTGGAAACGATCGTCGCGTTGCCGCTCGTGCTGCCGCCCGTCGTGACCGGTTATCTGCTGCTGGTGCTATTCGGCGGCAATGGTTGGATCGGCCACTGGCTACGGCGTTGGCTCGGAGTCGAGATCATCTTCACGTGGAAGGCCGCGGCGCTGGCGTCGGCCGTGATGGCGTTTCCGCTGATGGTCCGGAGCATTCGCTCGGCGATCGAGATGGTCGATCCGCGGCTTGAGCAGGCGGCGCGAACTCTGGGCGCCGGACCGCTCGATGCATTTTTCACAATCACGCTGCCGCTCGCTCGCCGGGGGGTCGTCGCGGGTTGCGTGCTCGCGTTCGCCCGGAGCATCGGCGAATTCGGAGCGACGATCATGATTGCCGGCAATATCCCGGGCGACACGCGGACGATCCCGCTGGCGATTTACAGCGAACTCGATTCGCCCGGTGGCGCCGAGCGGTCGACCGGTCTGGTCGTGGCGTCGATCGCGATCGCGGTGCTGGCGATGGTCGTCAGCGAGGCGTTGAATCGCGGCCGAGATTCTCGAAAAATAGCCGCCAACCGGTCGTCAAACGCATGACTCAGCCCGCGCTGCGATTCAACGCTCGACACGGGTTTCCATCCGGCTTCACGCTCGATATTGAGTTCGCCGCCGACGATGGCGTTACGGCGCTATTTGGTCCGTCAGGGAGCGGCAAGACGACGACGCTCAACATCTTGGCCGGCGTCCTAGCGCCGCAGCGCGCCAAAATTGCGCTCGGCGATCGCGTGCTCGTCGATACGACGACTCACGTCGCGTTGCCGGCGGAGCAACGGCGGATCGGAATCGTATTTCAGAACCAGCGGCTATTTCCGCATCTCAGCGTCGAGCAAAATCTGCGATACGGCGCTCGGCGGCGCCCGGCGCGAGACGTGGATTTCGCGCGCGTCGTCGAAATTCTTGAACTGCGAGAGTTCTTGGCCCGAACGCCCGAGAGCCTCAGCGGCGGCCAGCAGCAGCGGATCGCGCTCGGCCGGGCGGTCCTCCGCGGGCCGGAACTTCTGCTCCTCGATGAACCGCTCACCGGATTGGACTCCCGCCTCAAACATCGCATCAGCGATTATTTGGACCAACTAATCTTCGAGTTCAAAATCCCGACGCTGCTGGTCAGTCACGATCAGGCTGACGTCCGCCGCCTCGCCCAGCAAATCGTCATCTTGGACGCCGGCCGAGTCGTCGCCGCCGGGCCAACCCGGCCAACGCTCGATCAAGCAATCCTCGGCGGCCAAACGCCCGCCCCGGCGCCGCTGAACCTCGTGCGGATCGAGCACCTGTCAGTCGTCGGTAGGCATATCGAAGGCCGGATCGGCGACCAATGTTTTTATCTGCCCAAGTCGGCCATCGTCAGCGAGCAAACGGCGTTCGCCCGCTTTTCGCCCAGCGACGTTACGCTCAGCCGCTCGCCGATCGCCGGAATCAGTATTCGCAATCAACTCCGGGGCAGCGTCGCAGAAATCGTCAGCAAAAACGACTCGGCGTTCGTGCGAATCGAATTGGGAGGTCAATCGATCTGGGCGGAAATCACGCCCGAAGCGATCGCTACGCTCGAACTCACGGTCGGCGCTCCGGCAGTTTGCCTGATCAAAGCGACCGCCGCGGAGATTGTTTAAACTAGGAGAACGCTAATCTCCGCTGATCATCGCTAATGAATGATTTGCGGGAATTAGCGCGGATTAGTGTTCCCCTATGCACAACGGTTTTGTGAGAGCTTTTAATCCTGTCTATTTCTTCTTCCCGTCAACAAATCGCCGATCAGCCGCACGAGCCAGAGCATCGGGCCGATCGCGAGTAGCGCCACGCCGAGAATGGCCGGGACGAGCCATCCGGCGTCGAATAGCGGCAGGCTCCGTTCCCAGATTGTGGCCCAGCCCCAGATCGTCACTAATGCCGCAAGGCACAAGAACGGCCCAAACCGAATTTCGGGGTCGCGATGCCTCAGCCATTGCAGCCCGCCGATGACGGCCCCGGCGACGGGCGCCAGGAAGAACACGTACAGGCACGCCTGCCACCCCAGCGTCGCGCCGATCATCGCCATCAGCGTGACATCGCCGAAACCCATCGCCTCGCGGCCCATCACGACTCGGCCGACGATCCGAACGATCCAGACCATCCCGCCCCCCGTCGCCATGCCGATCAGCCCGGTGAGCAATCCTTGCCAGTGCGGCCCAGACGCGTAGCGCCATGTGGCGGCGATCGGCAGGGATCCCACGACACCCATAACCAAGAGCCAGCGCGTCAGCGGTTCACGCGTCAGCCGAGCCGTAAAAATTCGCAGTGCCGTGTGAATGCCGCGTCGCGTCCGCCACACGCGAGGCATCAAACCGACGCACCACAGCCACCAGCAGCCCAGCCCCAGCAGCAGCGATCGCGGATCGGCCACGCCTTGCAACTCGCCGGGCCAAGGCCACGAATTCGGCGCCGAAAATGTCAGCGTGCTGAGAGATCGGTCCAGACCCGCAGCCCGGTCTTGAACGAGGATCATCACCGGCAGCAGCGACCAAGGGACCAGCGCCGCCAGCGCGAGCCCCACGAGCGTGCCCGGAATCGTCACTTCGTCGGGGATCGTCTTTTCGTCCAAATCGATGAACGACGCGACGAGCATGAACGACGCCAAAATCGCGTGCGCCAGAAACTCCCAGTGCAGAATGACGAATGCCTCGCGCCGCAGCCGCTCATTGCCGGGCAAATTCAGCACTTTGATGAGCGACTCGGGGAGCAACCCGCGCTGATCGACCTCCCAATAGTACAGTCCAGCAAACAACAGCCCCGTGATCAACTCGACCGCGAGCGGCCGATGCCAAAACGCCCGGCCATGCAGGGGCGATTCTCGGCTCAGCCGAAACCAACCGACCAGTGGCAGACAATCGAGCCACCGCCGCCGCGGTGCCTCCGCCGAAACGCGCGACCAGGGGCTAATCGATCGGGCGTTGTAGGCCAGAGCATAGATGCCCCAGTTCACGAGCCCGCCGACACAGCAGCCGGCGACGAACAGCAGAGCAAGCCGAACCCACAGCGGCCACTGAAGAAAATCCATCAAGCGCGAGCCTATTATTAGCCTCAGTGCATCCCATCCTGGCCCCCGTCTCCCTCGGTCCTCCGAGGGAGACGGGCTGGGGAAGGGGGTTGGACGCGCGATCGAATCAGCCTCTTACCCTCGGCCCCTCTCCTCGGACGACCGGGGCGAGGGGAGCCAAAAGTTGGCGTCTTCCAAAATCTTGTCGGCCACTTTAGCCGGCGAGCGGCCCTCGGTATCCACGGTCAAATCCGCGCACTCCTCATACAGCGGCGTCCGCTCGGCCAGCAATTGTCGAACCTCCGCCAACCCTCCGACGCTCGTCAAATTCGGGCGACGGCCTGCCGTCGTTTCACAACCGGCCAATCGATCCGCAAGCGTCTCCGGGCGGGCGGTCAGCCAAATTGTCTTGCCAACGGTTCCAAGCACCCGGCGGTTCTCGGGTCTCAGCACCACGCCCCCGCCAAGCGCCAGCACCGTTTTCTCTCGCGACGCCAATTGCGCCAAGACGCGACTCTCCAAATCACGGAACTCCGATTCGCCATCCTCGGCAAACAAAGCGGCAATCGACTTGCCGGCCTGCAACTCAACCTCGACATCGGCATCAACCCATTGCCATCCCAATGCAAGCGCCAGTCGCTGAGCGACGGCGGTCTTGCCCACGCCGCGATAACCGATCAGAGCAATGTTGTCGGTGGGCGGCATGAGGTGAATTAATAAATGTACGAGTTCGTCGGGTGCCCGGGGCTGGAGGCGCTTCGCCGAAGCCCCGGAACTCGCCATTGAGTTCGCCCTCACTCACTGGGGCTTCCCTTCGGTCCAGCCCTTGTAATTACCCACAAGTGTACAAAGTTTTTCGGCTGGTCGGCCGAGTGGGAATTCGATTTATCGCGATGGGTTCATTCGGGTTACGATTTCCGCGTGGGACATCTGAGGGCGTGGAACGAGGTTTGCTTTGCAACGAG
>JBBQWR010000029.1:0-66644 GCA_038210495.1 Pirellulales bacterium | reverse complement strand
CTTCGCCGCGCCGCGCTGAGCCTGGTCAAACAAGAACGCATCGAGAAGGGAAGCCTGCGCCGTAAGCGACTGCGGGCCGGCTGGAACAATGCTTACCTCGAAAAGCTGCTAAAATGCGCAAGCTGAAATGCGTTCGCCCTGCGAATTGGAAGCGGGGGCGGAGCATGGGGGCATTCTAGCAGGTTGGCTACTTGTCCCAACTACGCCCATCCAGTGTCACGTCAACCACGAATTCTGGCTGGATCGCCTCCCGCAGACTGGCGATGATTTGCTCGCGGGTGAATGACGGGGCGCCACGAGCTGCGAATTGCAATCCCCGGTGGTCGCCGAGCCCGGATGGCTGTGCCGCGATGGTTGACTTGGTGACCAGCGCCTGCAGCGCACGAGATTCCCAGGCCTCGGCGTTGGCCAAGTCGGCAAGGGATTGAATCTTGATCGACGGGCGAAACTTCATCAACGACAGCAGGCGATGACTCCACGGTCGCGGCGGCTCGCCCGAAAGCAAATCTAGCAAGCCGCAAGGCTCGACGTCTGAGGCGGCGGGGTGAAGGCGAATCCACGCCGCGAAAGGCATGCATCATGGCCAGCGAGCCACTGGCCAGTTGACCGGCGCGACCGCGATCCAGGGGGCTTTGCTTGAAAGCCTCGGCGACAACATCGCGTACCTGCTCGTCGGTCACGTCGGCGCCCCGGTTGCGGCCCGCTTCAACGAAGCCGTTTGCAACATCTTCAAGACTGGCGCCAGTTGTTTTGGCGATTGAGAAAAACGACTGTCGAGCTTGTTCAGGCGCCATGCCGCCAGGCGTTCCGGGGCGCAATAGTTCCGCGTATCTCGACTGTAATTGTCCGCCGGTCAATCTCGCCGCCTGAGCCTCTTGCTGCCGCTGGGTCGTGCGTTCGATCGCCTGCGCCAAAGCGTTCCACGCAAATTGCGCCCCCGTGGTGGCGCTAGTCATACTATCGATTTGACCTTTGAGGTTTGCGAACCCCACAGACGCCGAATCGCTTTGTTCTTTGATCTTCTTCACTCCGAAGCTGCCCGTCTCGCCAAATCGCTGAAGCGCGGTCGTCACGGCCTCGAGCGCGGTTAGCGCTTGCTGATGGTCGGCGGTGAATTGAATGTTGACGTTTTCGTCAGCGGCCATGGCTTATCCTTTCGGTGAATCGGTGATCGGTTGGTGTTGGATTTCGATTGCCGTTGGAACGCCGCCAGATGTGATCTCGATCGCGCCCACGAGGTGGTGGAACGGAAATTCGGTGCATGGCTCGGTGATCGTTTGCACGTCGCCAGCGGTGATCGTGAGCCCACGAGCGGCGCGGATGACATACTGGCCCGGCAGCAGGTCGATCGTGAGCCCTTCGACGGGGATGATGTAGGATTGGATCATTGGGGCAGTCCCTTCAGTTTGGCGAGTCGCTTTTCGGCTTTCTCGCTTTCCGCAGCGATAGAGCGATCACGTTTTCGAGCGTCCGCAGCGGTGACGGTGTCGCTGGCCTCTGCGGCCCGGCGCCGATCGCGTTCCACCAGCGGCATGAATCCCATTCGCTGAATAGCTGGATCGAAGTAGCCGCCGTCGTCTCCATCGGCCCGGTGGCAGTCGCTCGGCATATACCGCAACAGGTCGGTCAGCACGAATTCGGACAGCACTCGGCAGCGATCGCAGAATTCATCATCCGAGAGCGGATCCAGCAGGTCAGCCAGCGCCCCGACGATCAGCGATTCCACAAGTTCGGCCACGACTTCAGGGCCAACGCATTCGCAGTATTCGGGCTTCGGCTGACTTTCGGCAGCGCGCTCGAGCTTCGTCTGCCAGCCTTGCCGCTTGCCGCCCGATAGATTCTGGTCGCGCCATCGCTGGATCGCTTCGAGCGGGCCACGGGGGCAGCCACAGCCGAACATGGCGCGAAGCCGGCGGGTGGAAATCCCCAGGGCCTCGGATAGGTCGGATTGGGTCGGTGTTTTGGTGATCGTGGCCATCATCGGCATGGTGTCAGCTGGAACGAGGAACACAGGTTTTTTTGATAGTTGCTGCGAAAGAGGCGCTCGCAGGTATCCGCCGGCCCCGCCACCCCCCGTGGGAGTACCTTTTCATTTTTTGCACAGCATGATTTCAATACACCACCTTCCCAATACACTATGCCGCCTCGTGCTTCTCTCGCCACGCTTCCGTGTCGCACAACCAAAGCCGCTTGAATCGCTCGGGCAACGGCTCATCGCACAGATCAACGATTGGCCGATCTCGCCAATGCATGGGCTCATTGCCTAGCGCTTCGATGTAGTGGTCGCCGGGTGATAGTCCGTAGTTGCTGCCAGCCAGGTACATAGAACCGGCCGAGCGGTGGACGCCAGCGCTCGCCATCCGATAGTGAACATGAATCGCAGCTCGCAGGAACCTCGGGCCATGGCCCGCCCACTGCGGCGTGTCATCCGTCGCAAGCCCATTGATTTCGTCGGGAGGCGTCTTGGTGCGGTCGTGCAGGTCGCAGATACGCTGCACCGAGGATTCCATCAACGCATCGTCAAGGGCGACTCGCCACAACTGCGGATCGCGCGGACGCTCCAGGCAATGCGAGACTTCATGCATCCCGATCGCCACCATTTCAAAAGCGTTGTCGGAGTTGATGACGCAGCAGTAGCCTCTGCCCTTCCACCGCCCGACAAGTCTTAGGTAGCGACCATAGGCCACGTCTGCGAATGGGCCCGTCCAGCCCCGGCAAAGACCATTCTGGAACCAATCAGGCAAGCTGCCATGAGCGATAAAATACAGATTCCGCTCGGGTGGTAAATCAAGCGGTAGCGCACGCCGAAACAAGTCTTCCATTGCCTCGACTTGGGTTGCGGTGTTGCTCATCATCCCGGCCTCAAAAAAACCCCAGCCGCGGCGCCGGGGACGATGCCAGCAGCCGCGAACCGGGGCCAAGGAATTTAGTTCAGCAGCACGGTGTCTGCCGCGTTGTCTCGATTGAGCTTGGCAATCCTCGCTTCCAGGGCAGCGAGTTCCTTGCGATACCCGGCCTCTTCGGCGTCCAGGTTTTTCAACGCGGCTTCCAGTCCAGGAATCTTTGCCCGATCGAGCGAGCTAACGCCGTCGCGTTGCAGACGCCGAATCGTCGCTTGATATTCGAGACGACGGCGATTGACGTTGTGAGCGAAAACTTCGTCACCGCCCGGGCCGCGCGTCCGCACGAGTCCGCTGGTGGCGCTCATCTGCTCGATCAAGAACTGGCGGCGGCGATTCATCGAAACAAGGTCTTGGAACTGGGCCGTCGACGCCCGCTTGGCCTCATCACTGGCCGACTCACGCAACCGAACCTTGGCCGTTTCGATAGCTGACAACTGCGCCTCGATTGCGGCCTTTTCATCATTGCGGGCGGCGCCACGGGATTCAAACTTGGACTTCGCGACGTTGTATTCTTGCAGATCGCTTTCCTGATCCCGATTTAGCTGTGCCAACTTCGTCCGCAAAGCGGATTCTGGCTCGATCATGGCTTTGAGCCGGCGGCGATCCAGTTCGGTTTCGACGGCGGCAGCCAGGTCCGCCGGGGTTTTGCCGGCCTCTTCGATGATCTTCTCGGCATCGTCGGGCCGAACTTTTTTGCCGTCGGCTAGTTCGATAACGATTTCATCCCAGCCGCGTTTGACTGCGGCCTCACGTTCGATTTTCCGGCCGGTCAATTTGCCGACTAGCTCCATTACCGCGTTCGCCATAAGACATTCCTTGTTTCAGAAAAAACGAATCCCGCCGACGATCAGCGGGTCGACAGATTGAAGTTGTAGGGCCGCGTCGAGAGCCCTTCGAGACGAGCATACGCCCGGGGATTACGCCCCTTCACGTCGGACAAGAACGTCTCACGGAGAACGCCATAGTGTCGCAGCCCCTCATCGATCGTGGCGGGCTCGGCAATGTTACCGTCCGCAACGAGCGCCACGAATTCCGAATAACTCATTTCGCGAATTGGCATATTCAAAACCTTTGCGGTCCGTACCGCTGTTAGTGATCCGTTCTACTTCAGCAGCAGCTCGACGGCGGCGGCGAATAGTCGAGCGTCGCCACCGTCGCGCCGGTCCTCAAAAATGACGTTGTTGAACCAAATCCCTTGCGTGAGCAAAGCCGAGCGGAATGATCCGTGGTTTTCCAGGCCTTCGGCCGGAATGGTCGCTTCCATTTCATGATTCGTGTCGTCGCCAACCACGACGTGAGCCAGGGCCCGGCCGCTTCCATCGCCCACCAACTCGATTGATTTAATTTGATCTTTCATCGCAAAACCCCTTTTGTGTTGTGGCGCCTTGCGCCGGTGTGAATCGCGGATTGAAAACTAGATCGGTGTACTACTGCGAATCGATTCAGCCCAACGCTCTAAGTCTCGGAGGATGAATCGCCGATTGCCGTTCATGTCGATCGGTGCCGGCATGGCGCCATCTTCGACCCATTGGCGTATTTGCTCCGGGTGAACTGAGAGCAGTTGGGCCGCCTCGGCGTAATCGGCAAGAATTGGTTGGGCTGTGATCGTCATAGTTGGTTTCCCCTAGATTTCATTAGACGCCGAGGCGCGGAAAAGATAAGGGACGGCGTTCCTAGCTAGGACAACTTCCTCGGGAATCGCTTCGGCACATCGACCGATGCCACGACGACCTTGTTCTCCGGCGGGCGCCATCGGCAATTCCAGCAGCAGTAAAATCGAACGTGGTTTACGCCTCGGCGTTTGCCGGAGTCAATGACCAGGTGGCCAGCGGCGCATTCCGCGCAAGGGTCGCCAGTCTGCGGCGGTCGATCGTTTGGCTGGATTGATTTCATCGATTGCCTTCCGTGCCCTCGTGGTCCGATTACCTAACGACGGGCGGCCGACGGGCGGTGGCGTCGCTGGCTCGTAAGGTCATTGCCGAGCATCGGGACGCTTTCAATCTGTCCCGATGGGTAGGGACAAGCCATGTTGCAAGGAACGGGACGGGACGCTCCCCTATAGGGGAGGCGTCCCGATCCGTGCTCCCTTGCAACGGGACGCTCCGTCCCGATGCTCCGTCCCGATGCGTCCCGATGCGTCCCGATGACATTGTTTCACCCCTCGTCTGGTCGAAGTTTATAGCCGTCGTAGGTCCGTCCATTTGGCTTTCTGATAACCGTTTCGACGATCGAGGCGTCGGCCACGAGTTCGGCGAATGCCTCTTTGAATCTCTCCGTTCGGATTGTCGTTTTCTCTCGTAGCCCCTTGATCGTGTCGCCATCCGGCATGGCGCCGAGCCGAGCAATAATGGCTTGCTTGTCCGCGTCGACGGCCTTCCGTTTTGTTTCAGCCTTAGCGGCCTCTTTAGCGGCCTGTGCGCTTTGCTGCCCCTCAGTGGCGCCGCAGACAGACACTTGCCATCGTCGGCCGCCAGGATCGCTACGTTTGCCCTCTGCGGCGTCGAGGTGCCATAGGCCGGCATGACCAGCGCTTCCACCAGCCCGAAGCCAAAGCCAATGCTCGCCAGTGTCTTCGCTCCATTCCCGTCGCGGGCCGAGCAAAAGCCAGAAGCGCGCCCATTCGGCGAAGCCAGCCATCGCGATTTCGCCCAGGTCGGGCGGCGCGAATTGCTCAAGCTGGCCGCGCCCCTTGCGGTTGTGATTCAGCAGGATGATCGAGCAACCCGTTTCCTGAATGATTTCCGTGAGCGGAGCTAAGACCGAGCCCATCTTGAAGACGTTGGCGGCCGAATCCCCAATGTCGCTGAATGCTAGATAGCTCGGATCGACGAATAGCCCCTCTAGGCCATCCTCGATAATGAACCTTCGCAGCGCGTCGAGGTGAGTTGTACGGGCCAACCGTGGCGAATCGGTGGACCAAACCAAACCGGAAAGATCGGCCAGGTCGTAACCCTTGGATTGTGCAACGGCCCGCCCGCGTTCGCGTAAAGTTTTCCAGCCGCTTTCGGCGGACATAATGCCGCAGCGGATCGCCCGTTTCACTGGAAACCGGCCAAGAAAATCCCGGCCGGTCGTAGCGCTGATCGCAAGGTCGATAGCCGCGCTGGTCTTGAGCGTCTTGAATCGGCCAGAGATTATCCCGGCTTGCTGCTCCGGCCAGATGTCTTCAACGATGTATTCGACTTCATCTGAACTACTGGCCAGTTCTGCCGACGTCCGCCGCTCAAATCGCAGCGGCGTTTCGGTCGCCTCGTCTTCATCGCTTTTTCGCGACGGCCGTTCAGCCTGCCCATTCCGTTGGTGACCGTTCAGCTTGTGCGGCGCGGGATAATCGCGATTCTCGCGCAACCGAATGCCAAGTTCGCCGGCGGCTTCAACCTTGCCCCTCGCATCGGCGAGCTTGTGTTCGATTTCCCGATCGCTCCAGTGTTCGCCAGCCGTCTTCGTCGTGTTGAATCGTCCCATGACGCCGCGGGCTTCTTCGTCATTCAGCCCGAATCGATAGCACTCACAAGCGGCCTGGAGGGTTGGGTTACTGCCTTTGTTGCCGCTCACAGCATCGGGCATCTTTTCGATGTATCGCCAGCAGCGATCGACGATCGACGGCCCGCCGGCGGATCCGTTCGCGAAAACCGGCGCCGACGCCGCGATCTTAGGGGCAGCGACTTTTGCGGCCGCAGATAATTGGGCAAACATTACCACGCCCAGCGGCGCAGCCGGTATCTCGAACCACGCGACTCTATGCGGCCGGTCTGGGACGCCGGGAACGTCCTGCAGATTGTCGCCTTTGCGCGCCGTCGTACCGAGAACCTTCGCGATTCGCGATGCGTTGAATACGCCACGGTCGATCTTCACCGTCTCGGTTTCGAGCCGATCAGCCAGCCCCTCCAGCACGCCCTTGACTAACTCAGTCGCGGCCTCGTTATTCGGTAGATCGATGCGATAAAGGCAGTACGCGCCGTTTCCGCTCATTCCGAAAATCGGCGCGGGCCAGCCATCGGCCGCTAGCGATTCGATGACCGCGTGAGCCAGGCTAATCGCATCTTCCATTTCGGCATCGGTCGATGATATGCCGCTGGCGCGAACCGGGTCTAAATCGAGCAGCAGCCAATTGCGTTTGACGACTTGTACATCCGTGGTCGTGTTCTTCGCTCGGTCGATGATCCGATTCGAGGCGCGGGCCAGCAGGTCGATCGAAACCGGGTTGATTGTCACATAGACGCCCGGAGCGCCACGTGAATCGAGTTTTCGAGCCGCGTCGGCGGCGAGCTTCGGATCGGAAAAATATCCGCTCGCGGTCGCGGTAAAGTCGCTGCCCTTGTTGGTGGGGCAATTTAGCGCCCGGATTTCCAGCACGTCGCCGGGGGCATGGAGCAGGCGCAAGAATTGTTCGCAGTCTGTGCAACGTCGGTCGGCTTTTGGCAGCGTGTCGGTGGTAATCATACGTCGGCCTGCCCCTTCTCCGGCTTGCAGCCGATAACTTGCAATCGCCATTGGCGCAACATTCTTTTCAAGAGCGATCGCAACCGGCGCACGCCATCGACGTCCGATGGATCGGCGAGCGGTCTAACGCGCAAAATGTAAATTGGTCGCTCGGTCATCGGGCGGCGCCCCGCAAGCAATCTGCAACCTCTGATCCAGGGCCGTGCGAGCAATCATGCCACGAGCCCCTGCGGACTGGCCGAGGCGGTCGGGATGGAGACGGAGACGACGGTTGAGCCGGCTTGTCGAGTGATGCGGCGAATTCGAGCAACACATTGAATGCGAATCGCGAGTGGGACGGATGTAGGTATTCGTAGGCGGCGGCCTCGCAGGCTTCCTTGTCTTGCCTCAGAATCCCCCGCAGCTCTTCACCTAGCCAAATTTCTGCCCCAATGGGAACGCGCATTTCGCGTTGGCGCTCTTCGCGGAATCGTGCCGCAATTTCGTCTCGCAACTCGGGCACGTAGCCGGCCTCTTTGACGCGGACCAGCGCGGCGATCGCCCTTAGCAATTCCGCCTGCGTCATCACGTAGCGTCGTTGTCTTCGATCAAGTAGACTCATAATGTTGATTCCAATTCGCATTCGGCTCGCAGCTTTCGTCGGCGCGCGAGCCGTTTGCGTTTCTAGGGGTAGTTAGCTTTTGGCGGACCGTCCGCCATGCTGACAAAGTTCAGCTCCGCACTGATCGACTGCTTCCACGACTTGCGACAGGTCGATGGCGGCAATCGCGTCATGGAGCTTCTGACGTCCCGGCCCGACCCCGCAACTCGTGTCGAGATAGGCGCCGACGTTACTCATTAGGAATAAAATTGGGGCGACAAAATCACGCTCTTCGCTCGTATAGTCTCCGTCTTCGAGGTAACTTTCGGCTCGGCCAACCGCGTCGAAAAAAACGTCGCTCATTCCCATCGTCGTTTTCCCTTGGACCGGAAGTAAAAAAGCCACGGGCGCCGCCGGCTCGGCATCCCGTCGCGGGTTAGTAGTAATCCGATTGATCTTCCGCTGGTTCAATTTTTGGGACGCATGACAAACATTGAATTCGGTAGCCTCGCAGCATGTTTTTCAGCATCGCTCGCAAGCGCCTGATCCCATCACGATCGGTGGAGTCGGCTAGCGGGCGAACGGTCAAAACGTATGTTGGTCGGTCGACGGTGCTCATTCGTCGAAGCCCCCGAAATTGGCGGCCAGCCTCAAGAGCGTCTCGCGCTCGTAATGCTCCACGTTGCGCGTCCGCTCGAGCACATCACGGTCAACGTGCCGCTCAATACAGTCGCGGACTAGCTCGCGGAGCGAAGCCGGCGGGATCGCATCAACTTCAACCGATTCCCCCACAAATCCCTTGCTACGCGAATCTGTCATCTTGGTGGGCCGCGTGAGCAGTCCGAATTCCTCGATCTGGCTGGGCAGCACGGCCACTCGCTCGAAATGGATTTCAGCGTCGGGCGCCAACTCCCGGATGCCCTGATTGACGGCCCGTGGTATGTCCACCCCGCTCGGATCGTGGTCGCCGAAATAGTACAGATAGGCCGGCTTGCCTTGCGCTGAAATGGCCTGCGCCGCCGCGTGGATGTAGGACAATGACGGATAGCCCCGCGTGACCATAAGCGGGACGTCCCACTCAGCCGTGACGTCAACCACAACCCCGGCCAGCGCTTCTTTCTCTAACCAGACTTCGACGTAATCGTGCTGGTCGTTCCAAATTGCTCGGCGGTAGGTCTGGGCGGTGATCTGGAGCATGCGTTCCTGCGAGCTGTAGCTCGTCGGCTTTCGCATCCACCGCGTGTTGTCCGCGAGCCATTCAAAGGGGATAGTTCCATCGCGGCGCATTTCGACCAACAGCCGGCCGATCGTCTGCTTGTAATCGGCTTCCGTCTTCCCGATCAGACCGGAGCTAACAGCCCGATAGAAAACTTGCCGAACCGTCATCGGGCTTTCGTGGTAGAGCAGCTTGAAGAGCCCATCGCGGATCGTGGCAATCTCGGCTTTCGACCGGCGTTTGGGTTTTGTAGGTCTAGCCCTATAAGATTTGCGGATCATTCCAAACCTCGCAAAAATCCCACCAGCGATTGCCGGCTGTAGAGATAAGATTTCCCCACGAGCCTCGCTTTGATTTCGCCACGGAGACGAGCGTCACGGAGCCGGTGCCGAGCGATACCGAGTAGGCTTGCGGCCTCGGGCTCGCTGAATCCCAGCCGGCCACCGTCGCCGAGTTTGGCATCGTCGGCCTGGAGCGTGGCTACCGTCGATTGCACGATGGCGTCGATCAGCGGTCGCAGGTCGCGCAGATCTTCGGCGTCGAGTTTCACTTTTCATCCCCTTCGGATCTTTGGGAACGATCAGCGGCCGCCTCGGAAACCTTCAACAGACGGCGCAGAATCCGAGCCTCTTTGAGCCGGTCGGATAGCTGCTGGCGAATGATCGCTGGCTTGGGAATGTTCCCAATCGCGTCATCGTCGGAATTCGTTTTCGCGTTCACAGACATTGCTTCGCCTCCAGGTGATCGAAGCGATTGCTTTCGATGACCTGAGACTAGCAATAGGCGTGTTGCCAAACGGTTGCACGAGCGTGCAACAAATTTGTAACAATTCTGGTTGGGTTAAGAATTCCCAACTGTTAGAGAAACGTAGCCGTTCTTTAGGTTCGCCGTGATCGGGAAACCATGTTCTGCGAGCGCCGTATTCAGCCGACTGATCGTCGCACGTAGATTGCCTTCGGTCGTATCAGCCTCCCAGACTCGCTCTATCACGTGTTCAACTGTCGGCTTGCCGTCGGCTGAATCCCAAAGGTATGTCAGCAGACGGTGAGGTATCGGCTGAAACTCGCGTTTTTCTCCCTTCCACCAGAACCAATTCGGCGCTTCCGGGCCATCGTCTTGCGCCTCGGGCTTCGGCCCGTTTTTGGCTTTTTTCCTTCCCCGAAGCTTTATCGGCCCCCCGCTTGCGCCGTCTGCGGCCTTCAGAGTCGTCAAAAACATCTGCAGCGCGAGAGCCATGAATCGGTACGGATGTCCGTGGAACGCCGAAACCGTGGCCGCTTCCATGTGCGGCTCGCCAGGATATAGCGGCTCCTCGCCTTCTTCCACGCACTCGGGGCAGCACTCGCAGATTTGATCCTCGGGGCCTGCTGCGCGCTTATGTCCAGCGTATCGCATTGCCCAGCACATCAAATCTTGCTCGTCATTCAATTCAATGTCGAGTTCGCCTAGCCTTTTCCTTATTTGCGTTTGCAAATCCAGAAAATCCGCGAAGCCTTTACTCGGCAAATTGAGTTCTCGCAAACAGGTCACGCATCGGCCGTCAGTTGTTTCGACCATGCGGAAATCGAAATCGGCGATCTGCTGATCGGCCCGCGAGTCGAGGCGTTCGCGAAGAATCTCCAGTTGCCCGATCGCCATTTTTCGCTTCGCGGTATGATCCGCCGGCTGGCCGTTGGCGGCTAATGGCGGCGCGATCGAATTCAACGCCCGGTCGAATTCATCCTCGATCTGAATTCGCAGTTTCGCGGTCGCGGCAAGCAGATCGTCGACTTCGCTGGCGAATTCCTTTTTCAGCTTCGACCAATGCTTTAGCACGGCGTCAAAATCGACGTCTTCGGCGAGTTGTAGCGGCCTGATTGCGTATCCACAGAGTTGCAGCAGCGCCCGAGCGTAATTGTGATCGGAAACTCCAGCCGCCTCGATCCCGCCAATATGGAAGGCGTTAAGAGTCGAATCGACAGCGGGGCTTTCCAGGGCTTCCGTCAATCGCCGGCTTGCGCCACGCAATTTGAGAACGTCGAAGCCGAGCCGCAGCGGCGGGGTCTTGGCCGACGCCCCGATCTTGAGCGAAGCCCAGAACGCGCCCAATCTCTTAACTGCTTCGAGCGCGGCATCACGGACCGTCGTCAATTCTGCGGAAAGCGTCAGATCAGCGGCGTGCGCACGCTCCCTAGCTCGGATCACCATAGGATTCTCCAAGTTTTAAGACCGGGCCGACCGACGCCCGATCGCCGCTTGGAGAAACAGCGAATCAAGGCGTAAGTCGATTTTGGCGCCGTCGCGCCGCCCAGCGTGATTCATCCTATCGAATTAGCGGCCAGCGTCAAAACACGTTGGCCAACACTCACTAGACACACAACGCCAATGCGAAACCGGCGTTTTTTGGGCGATAGGCAAAATGCGAATTGCCCGTGTTTTCTCGACTCATCCGTAGCATCGTGAACGGGAGCATAGTGGACCGGACAGATTGCAAATCCGCCATCGTCGGTTCGACTCCGACCGGCGCCTCTTCTATCTAAGTCGTTGGATAGTTCCGGGTTAGAAAGTGGTCCGGGTTCGGTCGATTCGGCAGGGTTTTGGCCGTTGTTACCGGAAATGTTACAAACTGCCCGCCCGTGAGCATCCCATAGTACGTCTGCCGTGCTTTGGGCGTTCCGTCCGACGGAATACTTGAGCGTCGTCTCAATCGACTCGTGCCGCGTTATTTCCATGAGGACCTGTGGCATGTTCCGGCTTGCCCACCGTTCGCCAAATGACCGACGCAGGTCGTGAGCGCTGGCGTATTTCACGACCTCATCGTTTCCAACCATGTTGCTGCTGACTCTGACGCCAGCTTTTGACCGATGGCGGAAACGGTCTTAATGACCAGCGCCGTTTGCGATCGCAGGCTTCGCATCTCCGTGCGTGGCGCCGGCTTCTACTCATATCCCGTCAGCCCGGCCTCGCGGCGTCACCGGTGGTTTGTGAGCGGTGGCGAAATGGCCCGATTTCTATAAAAGTCGCCAAGCCAACGCGCCGTCGGATACAATGCGACCATCGCCTATCACGTCGCATCATCGAAAGCAGAGGGAGAATCATCAATGGCCATTTACATGAAATTGGGCGGGATTCCAGGCGCCGCGACCGATTCACTGCACGCCGGGTGGATACCATTGCTCAGCGCTACCGTGGGACCAAATCGGCACATCCACCACCCAGTCGGCCGCTGAGTGAATCGCGAAGTCGGCGCGACTTCCGTACATGAAATTGTCGTTATGAAGGCCATCGATATTAGCTCAAATGAACTGTTTAAGGCCAGTTTGACGGGCAAAGGTCGAGATTCGCAAATCGACTTTTGCAAAGACGATGCAACGCACGAGGCGTTTATAACCTTGAAGCTCAAAAATACGCTGGTCTCATCGGCGGAAGCGCGTTCGCGGTGCGCGCGGGCGAAGGTCGATCGCGAAAAACCGAAACGCCCAGACCTGCGCGATCGCGCCACCAGCGCGATGCCGACCGGCCCTACGCCGCCGTCATCGCAAGTCCTTGCCTCGCACGCTGAAGTGCCATTCAGGGCTGTCCCCTTTTACCCAGGCGGTGAGCCGGTTTGGGAGCGGCTACTCCCTCTTGTAATCGCGCCACAGCCACTTTAGCGATTCGGGGAGAATGGCGCCGCCGTGTTTGCCGTTGTGACCTTCCGTGCCGAAATCGAAGCGGTAATCGTACTTGGCGAATTTTAGCGCGGCGGCCATTTCTTGATTCGCCAGGGGCCAATTGCCGTGCTCGTTGTCGAGGTCGCCCGAGCCGTCCTGCAGGAAGACGCGGATCGGTTTGACCGGCTTCGTCTTGCGGATCAGGGCCGGATAGACGTGGCCGCCGCGGATATTCGTAAAGCTGCCGACGTGGCTGAGCACTTTGCCGAATGCGTCGGGCCGTTGCCAAGCGACGGTGAAGGCGCAGATTCCGCCCGAGCTGATGCCGCAGATGCCTCGGCCCGCTCCGCTTTCGGTTAGCTTATATTCCTTGCCGACCTCGGGCAGGATTTCCTCGAGCAGGAACCGGGCGTATTGATCGCTCAGCGTGTCGTATTCAAAGCTGCGATTGTTGGCGTTCCAGGCGTTCGGGGGCGACTTTTCGGCCTTGTGGCCCGGGTTGATGAAGACGCCGATCGTGACCGGCATTTCATTCTTGGCGATCAGATTGTCCATGACGATCGGCGCCCGGAATTCCCCCGTTTCGTTCACATAGGCATGGCCATCCTGAAACACCATGACGCAGGCCGGCTTCGAGCCCTCGTATTGCTTGGGAACGTAAACCCAATAGTCGCGAATCGTATCCTCGAAAATCTTGCTCTTCCACTCGTGCTTCGTGACGGTTCCTTGAGGCGTGCCCTCATGCCGCTCGGAATCTGGCCCGAACTTGTATTGCTCGGACTTGCCGATCAAAGGCGTGAGCAGCATCGCGGCAATCGCGAGACAACTCGCGCGGAGGCTATTCCGAGGCATGACGTTGAACCTTTTCTGGGATGAACGAGTGGCGACCAAAGAGCAGGCGGGAGGCCGCGCCGGGTGACGAGACTGGATCGCAGGCCCAGCGCAGTTTCGCCATTACTGCCAGACGGTAAACCCGCTGTCAAGCAGCCAATCGCAAAGGCACTTAACGGTTCCGGTGCGCCGGCGCTGGACCGAAGGGAAAAACCCGGTGGCTTACTCTCGAAGTCCAAACCACGCTCCGGGGCTTCGGCGACGACGCCGCCAGCCCTGGGCGCCCATAGTTTGTGAGGGGTTCTTAAGGGTTGTATCGCCAAAGCCCTTTTCTTCGTGGGCGTCAGGCCGAAGATGACGATTGCAACTGGGATAGAGCGCCGAGACAGCTCGACAGCGTTCCGTTCTTTCGAGGGCGATCGGCGGTTTGTGTACAGCCACCGTAATTGTTAAACTGGTGAATCTAGGGTTGTCTGCACATTGTCCGACTATGGAATAACCCGGGAGAGAAGGGGACAGTCCCCAGTTTTGCTCGGTTCGATTGAGCTCAACGAAGTCCCCGGACTCCGCAAAATGGGGACAGTCCCCGGCGGTTTTGTGAGGGGTTCTAAGTAACCGAGGGTCAACAGCGTGCATCTCGATCATCTGCCCGGCTCGTTCTTTGGACCGTCCAATCTCGTCGACTTGCTTCTGCATAGGGCCAGTCATCAGGCGAACGATCGCGCTTACAGTTACTTGGTCGATGGCGAGACGGAAGAGGTCAACTGGACGTACGCCGAACTGGATCGCCGCGCCCGGGCGATCGGCGCCGGTCTCCAGGCTCAAAACTTGGCTGGCCAGCGGGCGCTATTGCTCTACCCGGCGGGGCTGGAGTTCGTCGCCGCGTTCTTCGGCTGCCTTTATGCAGGCGTCGTGGCGGTGCCGGCCTATCCACCGAAGCGAAACCGCTCGCTGTCGCGCATTCAGGCCATCGCCGACGACGCCGAGGCGAAGGTCGCCCTGACGACGCAAGACGTCTTAGAGCGAGTTCAGCCGCTGCTGGATCAGGCGCCCAATCTCAAAGTCTTGCGCTGGCAAGCGACTGACAATCTCGACGCGGGCTTGGAAAAAGACTGGAAGCATCCCGAGGTTTACGGCGATACACTGGCCTTCCTGCAATATACCTCGGGCTCGACCGGCACGCCCAAGGGAGTGATGCTGAACCACGCCAACCTCATGCACAACTCGGCCCTGATTGCCTATGCGTTCGAGCATACGCGGTCGGGGCACGGCATGTTCTGGCTGCCAAGCTATCACGACATGGGACTGATCGGCGGAATTTTGCAGCCGCTGTATATCGGCCAGTGGCCCGTGCTGATGTCGCCGGTGGCGTTTCTGCAAAAGCCCGTCCGCTGGCTGCAGGCCATTTCCCGATACAAAGCGACGATCAGCGGTGGACCCAATTTCGCTTACGACTTGTGTGTTCGCAAAGTGACGGCCGAGCAGCGCGAGACGCTCGATCTCAGCAGTTGGAACTTGGCGTTTAACGGCGCCGAACCGGTCCGCGAAGAGACGCTCGAGGCGTTCGCCAAGATGTTCGCCCCGTGCGGATTCCGCCGCGAGGCGTTTTATCCGTGCTACGGCATGGCGGAAGCCACGCTGATCGTATCGGGCGGGTTCAAGACGGCCCCGCCGGTCGTTCGCAGCTTCGATTCCGAAGCGCTCGAGAACAACCAGATCGTAGACGCCCTGCCGGACGAAGAAGGCGCACGGCCGCTGGTGGGCTGCGGTGGCACGCTCTTGGATCAAGAGATCGTGATCGTGAATCCCGACACGCTCAATCGCTGTGCCGCGGACGAAGTGGGTGAGGTTTGGGTCGCCGGGCCAAGCATCGCGCAAGGCTATTGGAAGCGCGCCGACTTGACCGCGCATACGTTCCAAGCGCATCTGACCGACGGCGCGGGTCCCTATCTCCGCACGGGCGATCTGGGTTTCATGCAGGCCGGCGAACTGTTCATCACGGGCCGGCTCAAAGACCTGATCATCATCCACGGCCTGAATCACTATCCGCAGGACATCGAACTGACGGTCGACACGGCCCATCCGAGCCTCCGCGAAGGCGCCGGCGCCGCGTTCACCGTTGAAATCGAAGGCCGCGAGCGACTGGTTCTCGTGCGGGAACTTGAGCGCGGCAAGCAACGCGACGTCGAGGCGCTCGACGATGTCTACGACGCGATCCGCCGAGTTGTGTCCGTCGAGCATGAGTTGCCGGTCGAGGGAATCGCATTGATCAAAGCGGGCAGTATTCCCAAAACCTCCAGCGGCAAAATCCAGCGGCATGCTTGCCGGCAAGGGTTTTTGGATGGCTCGCTCGAAATCGTCGAGCAGTGGCGAGCCTGGGACCCAGCCGACAAATCGGCGGCCGCCCGTCGCGCCGAAAGACGGGCCGCCCGTTTGGCCGCGGACCCTGCTGCCGCCGCCAATGGCCATGGGGCCGGCGCCCCGACACGCGACCGACAGGATGCCGCCGACGCCGACGCGCGAGCCAAGCCGGTCTCCGAAGAGACAGTGCGGATCGTGCTGGACGAAGTTCGCCGAATCGCCAAGGAGCGGGCTACCGATCTGACGCTCGACACCAACATCCTCGAGCTGGGTCTCGATTCGCTCGAGCGGATGGAGATCATCGCGGCGCTCGAAGAGACATTTGGCGGACGGTTTCCAGAAGAAGTCCTACCGCAAATGGAAACCTGCCGCGAAGTGGTCGAAGGGGTCGAAGCCTATTTGGGCACGACCCCCAAGCTCCGTTCCGGCCGCTCGCGGATCGAGGATATTCCGCCCGAGAATCATCGCTTCGAGCTCTATCCGGAATACGTCGCGCTCAAGCAGCACATGCAAGCCGTACAAAGCGCGGGCATGGTCAATCCCTACTTCCGCCCTCACGAGCGAGTCACGCTCGACACCACGCGGATTGCCGGTCGCGAGTTGATCAACTGGTCGAGCTATAACTATATTGGCATGTCCGGCGACCCGATCGTAACCCGAGCCGCCAAGGAAGCGATCGATCGCTACGGGACGAGCGTCTCGGCCAGTCGGCTGGTCTCGGGCGAAAAGCTGATTCATCGCGAGCTCGAGCAGGCGATCGCCAACTTCGTCGGCGCGCAAGATTCGATCGTTTATGTCGGCGGACACTCGACGAACGAAACGACGATTGGGCATTTGTTTGGCCCCGGCGATCTGATCCTGCACGACGCGCTGAGCCACAACAGCATCATGCAGGGCTCGATCCTGAGCGGCGCCCGGCGTCGCGCTTTTCCGCACAACGACTGGCATACCCTGGATCAAATGCTGACCGAGCTGCGCGGCGACTATCGCCGGGTGCTGGTCGTGATCGAAGGCGTGTACAGCATGGACGGCGATTATCCCGAGCTGCCGCGGTTCATCGAAGTCAAGCAGCGCCACAAGACATTCTTGATGGTCGACGAAGCTCACTCCGCCGGCGTCATGGGGCCGCACGGTCGCGGGATCGGCGAGCACTTCGATGTCGATCCGGCCGACGTCGACATTTGGATGGGGACGCTGAGCAAATCGTTCGGGAGTTGCGGCGGATACATCGCCGGCAGCAAGGCGCTGGTGGAATATCTCAAATACACGTCGCCTGGGTTCGTCTATAGCGTCGGCATTTCGCCGCCCAATACGGCCGCGGCGCTGGCGTCGCTGCGGCTATTGGAAGTGGAACCGGAGCGGGTCGCCAAACTGGCCGAGAACAGCCGGCTGTTTTTGACGCTCGCCAAGGAACGAGGGCTGAACACCGGCATGAGCCGCGATTCGGCCGTCGTGCCGGTGATCATCGGCAACTCGCTGCATAGCTTGCAACTTTCGCAGGCGCTGTTCGGCCGGGCGATCAACGTGCAGGCGATTTTGTATCCGGCGGTGGAAGAGAGCGCGGCCCGGCTGCGGTTCTTCATTTCGTCGTTGCACACCGAGCCGCAGATTCGCGAAACGGTCACGGCCATTGCCGAGGAACTGGGTAAAATTGATCCTGTGTATGTGAGACAGGCCGTTTCGGTGGGCAACAATCAAAATGGCCAGCGCAACTCGGGGGCGCCAGGTTCTCGGCAAAATTGAGGTTCGAAAATTGCGAATTAATAACGAGTGGGTGGGTGGCCGGAGCGGGACCGCAGGGAAGCCCCGGAGCCTGTGAGTGGTTTTGGCGTCCACAGCCGGGGCTTCGGCGAAGCGCCTCCAGCTCCAGGCGCCGTAAAGCCTCCGGCCGCCGGCTCGAAGAAATGATTTTTACATGACGTGCATCGATGCCCGATAATTCCAACTCAACTTCGACCTCCGATGAGTGCTTGCCGGCCGTGGCGCAGGCAACGCTCACGCATCGGTTGATTCTGCCTGTCGACTCGAATCATCACGGCACGCTCTACGCCGGTTCGCTAATGCGGATTGCGCTCGAGGCAGCCTATACGACTGCTTTCAACGCGGTCGGTTCGACGGCGAATCTGCTGCTTCGCCGCGTGCTCAGTCTGGAGTGTTACCGGCCCGTGCCCGTCGGTTCGATGGTCGAGATCAAAGGGGCCGTGCTGCATCTCACGCGGGCGTATCTGGTGGCCGGGTTGATCGCCTCGCCGCTCGCGGGCCAGAAGAGTCCCTGGATGGATGGCCTGTTCGGGTTCGTTCAAGTGGACTCGGAAGGCCGGCCGGCGGAATTTCCGAACGACCTGGCGCTGACCGGCGCCGCCAAGGGGTGGCGCTCGCTCGACCTGCGAATGCAAAAGCTGCTCAAGATCCGTGGCCGCAATGGGCTGGATTAGGCAGGTCGGCGATGTGCCTGGCCAATATCGCGCTGCGTCGTACCTGACGCTCACCGCTTGAGTTTCTCATCGACGATCTCCGCGATCGCGTTCTTCATCAGTCGCATTTTGACGTCGCCCCGCTCAATCGCCCAGCCGCACTAGGGCAGATGCAGAAAGTGGGGCCACCACGGTTCGCCCCGAAACTGCGCCAACAATCGGCCGATGACGGGGATCCACATCCAGACCGTCATTCGCCGCAGTTCTTGCAAGAGCTCGGTCACGTCGAAGACGATCGTCGCGCCCGCTTTGAAGTTTCTAAGCTTGGGCCACAGAAGGGGGACTTGCTTGCGATACATTGCGAATTCGCTGCCGAACATCCGCGCGAGCCGCCGCTCTTCGGCGCCGACAACCATCGAATAGTATCCCGTCGCAGCGACGGCAAACCCGAGCGCGAATGTGGCGCTGCCGAGGAATAGCGCGAACGCAAACCCAATCAGGACGCTTCCCAACGGCATCGGATGACGGCAGAGCGAGTAGGGTCCGGAGTTTAGGAGCGCCTTGCCATGCGTGTCGCCACGATAAATGGCGCTCCACCACCGAAACGCGGCGCCGGCGGCGAACAACGTCCAAGCCAGTGAGTCGGTGTTGAATTGCGTCCAGGAGCCGAGGGCGACAGTCGGCGTGGAAACTATGGCTATCCCCAACGCAATCGCGGCCGGCAAAATCCAGATTTGCGGCGCCAGGGGAGGACGAATATCGATCTGTTCGGAAATCTGCGCAGATGCCATATCGGGACCGGGGACCGGTAATCTAAGGGAGACTTTCGTTGTTGGCCGTTCCGTGAACTCGTCGCGTCTTAATCGCACTTCCGCCATGCCGGGCGCTAAAACCCAAAACCGGCTCGATGCGTTCTGCCTGGAAAGACCGCCGAAAGATAGCCGTTTTGGTAAGAAGGGTCAACGCGGCTATTGCGGGCGAACGGGGCCACGCCGCCGCATGTTTATCTCGGTCAAATCGAGCACCACGGTTTAAGTCAGGTAAAACACGGGGGCTACAACCGTCAAAATCCTTGGACTCGATTTCACTCGCCTAGCTTCCCGATGTACGGGAGGCGCCGCCACTTCTTCGCACTCCGTGAATTTAAGGCCGGATTTTGATATCCCGCTACTCTAAAATCCTTGTCGTAACGTGTGCGGCCCTCGCTGGCGGCGGCTTCGCGGGATGCGCCGCGCATCCACAGACTCCCCAGCCATTGGGCCTTTCCCCGGCGCCACAACTTCAGCTAGCGGAAACCGTTCCCATTTTACGGCCGGCCGCGGCGCCCCTGGGTCTGGGGCCAATAACATCACCTGGCATCGCCCCGCCGACCGCAAAGCCAGGCGACGCCCCGATTGGCTCCGAACTGCAATGGGTGACATTCGCCGAGCCGGGATCATTGGCGCCGCTCCAATTGACGGCCTTTGACGATGTCCCGGCTGGTCAACTTGCCCTAAAGCTTATCGCCGTATCGCCGGCCGCGCCCGTTTTGTCCGCGCTGCCCAATCCGTCGAGTCCTCCGACTCGCGAAATATCGATCGACGAGGCCGTGACCATTGCGCTCGCCAGAAATCCGGACCTCTCGGTCGCCCGCGGCGATCTGGCGATTGCGGACTCCCAGCGCGTGACGGCCAATACATACCCCTTCAATCCCACGTTCGAGGCGCAACTTCAATCCGCCAATAACACTGCCGGGCTGCCTCAGCACTTTCGACAATCGTACACCGTGCTGCAGGAAATCGAACTCGGTCACAAAGGAAATTTCCGCCGCTCGCAGGCGCAGGCCACGATCCGCCGGACTAGTTGGGAAATCGCGCAGAAGGAACTCGATGTCCGGGCGGACGTCTATCGCAAATATCAGGCGCTGCTGATGGCCCGAGGGAAATTGCAACTCGCGCAAGACGCATCAGAGCTGAACCGCCAATTGGCGGCCAATGCTCGGTCGCTGTTGGACGCGGGCAAAGTGACCGGCGCCGATCTGCTCGTGGCGCAGGCCGAGGCAGGCGATTCGCGTCAGGCGGAATTGATCGGCGAAGTCGAGGTCGCTGCCGCGGAGGTCGATTTGCGGTCATCGTTGGGCATTGCCGAAGGGGTCCAGCTCGTTCCGCAAGGTGGCTTGAATCTGCCTATTGAAATGCCGATTGCCGTCTCGGCGGCAAACATAAATGCCAACATCGAGGACCGCAGCGCGAGCATCGAACTCCTCGTTCAGTCGGCACTGCAAACTTTGCCCGAAGTTCAGGCCAAAGCCGCCGCTCTGCGACAAGCGGCCGCGGCGGAACAGCTCGCCCGGGCTAATCAGCACGCCAACATTACCGCGGGTCCGGCGATCGAAATCGACGAGAGCAAAACTTTTTTCGCGGGCGCTACAATTCAGGTCCCATTGCAAATTTACAACCGCCGCCAGGGCGAACGATTGCAGGCCGAGGCCGAGCGGGCTAAAGCGGCGGCCGATTTGGAGCAAACACGGCTCAAGGTTAAGATAAGAATCCTCGCGGCGTACGATGCATATGCCAGTGTTCAACGGATCGCGGCGGCCTTGGCCAATGACGTGTTGCCGGCGAGCCAGCAACGACTGGTGGACGCCGATAAATTACTGTCCGCCGGGCAGTTGGATTTGCTAAAACTGGTCGAACTTCGACGTCGGCTGCTGGCGGCTCGGCAGCAATTATTGGAATCGCAAAACCAAATGGCGCTGCGATTGATCGAACTCGATGCTTTGACTGGTCGGTTGAATAGTTCCGCCCGAGATATGCGAAGTGCGCCCAATGAGCTTCCTCCACCGACCACGTCGCCACCAATGTCATCGTCCCCGGCTTCTCGACCGACCGTCACGCCGACTTCTGGGTCTACTGACGATGAGCGTGCTTCTTCTCGGCGGATGCCACGGCAAGGGTGACGCGGGCGCCGCCAAGGTCGAGGAAGCCCCTGTCCCGATCGTGAAGGTCGAAGTCCAGCCGGTCGTGAGCGTATCGCTAGACGACACGGTTGAATCGCTGGGAATCACGCAACCGATGCTCAACCGGACTGCCCGGATCACGACGGCGATCGAAGGGCGGGTGGCGGCCATTCTGCCGCGAAGTCCCCGCACGGATTCGGCTGCCCGAACCGACGTGGATTCGAGTGCGGCGCCGGCCGTCTTAGGACAACTCGTCACGCAGCGGCAGGTCATTGTGCGGCTGGAAGATGGGTTGGCACAAGCGAACGTGGCCAAAACCGAAGCGCTGTTGGCCGAAGCGGAAGCCACCGCGTCGGCCCAGAATGTTCCGCGTCCGCAACAAGTCGAGGCCGCCAAGTCGGCCGCGGCATCGGCCAAGACAGCCCTGAAAGCCGCGGAAGATCAGCTCAAACGATTGAGCGAAATTCCAACATTGGTCGGTCCGGCCCAGTTGGCCGACGCCCGCACGGCAGTTGAGAAAGCCCAGTCCGACCAGCACGCGGCCGAAGCTCGATTGGCGGAGTTTAGCGATTTACCGGCCTCGCGCAAAGCGGCGGAGCTGCAAGCCAAAATCAAGGCGGCAGAAGCCGATCTGCGCTCCGCTCAAACGCAACTCGAGCTAACCAACATTCGCTCGCCGATCGCCGGCCGACTGGGGAAATTGTCGGTCTTTCTCGGTCAAAGCTTGCCGGTCGGCTCGCCGGTCGCCGCCGTCACCGATCTAAGTTCGATCGACGTCGAAGCCTCCGTGCCCGCCAAGCATATCGCCGCCATCAAAGCTGGGCAACCGGTGACGATTTGGTGGGGTAGCGAAGCCGACGGCGTCAAAATCCAGGGAAGAGTTGCGTTTGTGGATCACGAGATCGATCCCGGCGCAGGCAGCTTTATTGTCCACGTCACGGCGGAAAATCCGGACGAGCAATTTCGCCTCGGGCTGCACGTGCATGCGCGAATCGTCGTGCGGCGACTCGAGAACGTGTTGGCCGTGCCCCGCGCCGCGGTGATCGACGAAAGCGATACCCCGCATGTGTTTGTCGCAAAAAAAGAAGGAGACAAATTGGCGCCTCATCGGGTAAACGTCAAAACGGGAGTGACTAGCGGCGATCTGATTCAGATCGACGGCGAAGGGTTGAAGGCCGGGGACCAAGTAGTCACGAAGGGCAACTATTTTCTGCCGGACAAGGCCGAACTCGAAATCGCCAGCGAGAAAGATGAAGCCGGGCCAGGTGAGATTGAGAAATCGAAAGCAACAGCGTCCGAGGCGAAGTCTGAGGACGTTAAGAACCTCGTCAAATAGCAAGCCGAGATTGCTTGACGGCGCGGCAGGATGCCGCGGCTATGTGACGCTCATCCGCTTCAATCCGCTACTGCCCACCGCATGTTCAACCTCGCCTCGAAATCTCGTCCCTACTTTGGCGTCTTGGTGCTACTGACGCTGCTGGTCGCGGCGGCTGGCGTGGCTGCCATGCTGCAGATGCCCAACAGCGTCTATCCCGAGGTGTCGTTCCCGCGAATCGCCGTCATCGCCGAACTCCCGGGCACGTCGATCGAGACGATGGAAATTTCGGTCACTCGGCCGTTGGAAAATGCCGTGAGCACGGTGCCCGGCGCGCAGCGGGTTCAGTCGTCGACCATTCGCGGTTCGACGGAAATGTCGGTTCACTTTAGCGGCGACGCCGACATGCGAGCCGCTCTGGAGGGTGTTCGCGGCCGGATCGCCACGATGTCCGGCGATTTGCCGAAGGGAATTTCGATCGTCGTCGAGCAGCAGACACCGTCAGTGTTTCCAATCATCAGCTTCGATCTAAGCGGCGGCGCCAGCCCGGCGATGCTCAAGGACTATGCCACCTACACTCTTCGGCCGCTGCTCAAGCGACTGCCGGACGTGTCGTACGTCACCGTAACCGGCGGCGATGAGCGGGAAATCCTGGTCGAGCCGAATCCCGACGCGCTGGCGTCGGCCGGACTGTCGATCGACGATTTTTGCCAACAACTGCAGGCTGGCAATACTACTGACGCGGCCGGGCGCATCGACAAGAACAATCAAGCTTTGGGAGTCATCGGCCGGTCGGTCGCCAATCAGCCGGACCAAGTCGCCAGGCAAATTATCACGACTAAGGCCGGTCAGCCACTGCGGGTCGAGGATCTGGCTCGGGTACGGCTCTGGCACGAAGATCGCACGCAAGCCGTCTCGGGTCTCAACGGGCGGCACGAGCGGGCCGCGGTCGTGTCGCTGAGCATTTTTCGCAGGCTGGGTGGCAATACGCTCAAGGTCGCGGCGGCGCTAGATGACGAACTCAAGCGGCTGCGGCCGCTCGTGCCCGCGAACATCGAGATGCACTTGGTTTACGATCAGGCCCAATTCGTCCGCGAATCGGTGGCCAACGTTCGGGACGCCATTCTCATCGGCGGCGTGGGGAGCGTGCTCGTGCTGCTGCTCTTTCTGCGCAGCCTGCGGGCGACTCTTATCTCGGCGATCACAATTCCGATCTCGATCGCGATTACGTTTCTGTTTTTGCACTGGTTTCACCAAAGCTTGAATCTAATGTCGCTGGGCGGCCTGGCCGTCGCGATCGGACTGATTATCGACGACACCGTCGTGGTGATCGAAAACATCTGCCGCCATTTGGCCCAACCGACCGCCGGGCGGGGACTGTCCGTTTCTTCGGAGTCCACTGAGAATGAGGGAACCGCGAAAAAGGGGACTGTCCCCCTGGCGCCAATCAAATCATCGCCATCCCCCGATGCCGCCGTGGATGCCGCCTCGCGCGAGATCACCGGCGCCGTCGTCGGATCGACGCTGACAACCGTGACGGTCTTCATTCCGCTGGCGTTCATCACCGGCATGGTGGGCCAGTTCTTTTCGGCCCTGAGTATCGCCCTCAGCGTCGCCGTCCTGGTGTCGATGGTGCTTAGCTTGACGCTGATTCCCCTTGCCGCGGCGCGCGTGCTCAAGCCAGGGTCGATCGGCGAGCCTGGCAGGATATTCAACTGGTTCGCAAATCTTTACGAGCGGGTGCTCGGCCTGGCGCTACGATGGCCGACCGCAGTGATCGTGGCGGCATTGGCGGCCATTCCATTGGTTTGGCTGTTGTATGGCCGTTTGGAATCGGGCTTGCTGCCCAACATGGACGAGGGGACGTTCATTCTCGATTACTTTATGCCCGAGGGAACGTCGCTAGCGGCCACCGATGCGATGGCGGGGAACATCGAGGACATCGTGCGGGCCAATAAATATGTGGCCACTTACACGCGGCGAACGGGCGCCGAAAACGGGTTCTTCGCCACGCAGATGTTTCGGGGCGATTTCACCGTCGCTCTGGTAAATCGACAGAATCGGCCGCCCATCACCGAAATCATGACCGACATTCAAGAAGAGGTGAAGAAAAATTTTCCGGCCGTCCAACGGGTCGAGCCGATCCAGGTGATGCAAGACGAGCTTAACGATCTGGCGGGCGCCGCCAAGCCGATCGAGATCAAGATTTTTGGCCCCGACTCGGCCATCCTCCGCAAACTGGCGGAAGCGGCGGGTAAAATTCTCGAATCGGACGAAGTCAAGGCGGCCGGGTTGAACGAATCCGACAACAAGGTCCACGAAGGCAATCCCGACATCTACTTTCAAGTCGATCCGATCCAAGCGGCCGCCGTCGGCTTGAACGCCACGCAGATTCAGTCCCAGGTCCGCACGGCTCTGTTCGGGCAGATCACCAACACCGTGCCCCAAGGCGAGCGGCTGATTAACATTCGCGTTCGGCTTGCCGATGCGCTGCGCAACGATCTGGACGCTCTCGGGCAACTCTCGATCGCCACGCCATCCGGCAAAATCGTCCCGCTCGATCAATTGGTAACGTTCTCGCGCCGCCGCACGCCGGTCGAAACCTGGCGCGAAAATCAGCAGCCGGGCATCGATGTGACGGGCGATCTGGAAAATCCCGATCGGCTCGGCGCCGTGGTCAAAGCGATCCAGCCCAAGCTCCGAGAGTTCGAGCAAACTCTGCCGGCCGGATACCGCGTGGAATTAGCCGGCCAATATGAAAGCCAAGTCGAGTCGTTCCAAAGCTTGGCGACGATGTTGGTCGTCGCGGTCGTGCTCGTGTTCCTCTTGTTGGCGTTTCAGTTTCGCTCGCTCGTGCTGCCGCTGCTGATTTTCATGACACAGCCGCTGTCGCTCGGCGCCGCGCTATTCGCGCTGTGGATCACCGGCACGCCGCTCAACATGTCCAGCTACATGGGCGCGATTTTGCTGATCGGGCTGGACGTGAAAAACGGCATCATTTTGATCGAGTACATCGAGCAACTTCTTCGCGAGGGCTGGCAACTGCGCCCGGCGCTACTGCACGCGGGCCGAGTTCGCTTCCGGCCGATTTTGATGACCTCGCTCGCCGCGATCCTGGGCCTATTGCCCTTGGCGCTCAACATCGCCGCCGGGCCAGGCGGTGGCCCGGGCGCGCAAATGCAGCGCCCGCTGGCGATCGCGGTGATCGGCGGCTTGCTTGCAAACATGCTATTCACGCGGATGGTGATTCCGGTGGGGTATGAACTACTTGCGAGGTGGCGGCCGTCTGCGCCGAATGCCGCATAAATGTTGCAAGATGGTACGATGGGGCATGGGCAATGTTCACACGATAACCAGCCAGGATGGATTGCGAAAGTTGATCTTCTACCGGAATTTTGATGGTTCGTTCGGGTTCCGGGAGGAAGTTTGGTTCACGGATATTTTTGTCGAAGGGTGCTGGATTCCTCGCCGTTGGCCAGACTCCCGGTGCAATACACTAGAGACGGCTGTACGAGAGGCGACGGATAGGATCCGCTGGCCTGAAAAACCTGACAGTTGAGCGGTCGCCGCCGCGAATTTCCCCGGCTTGACGCACTGCGTCGCCCTGCTGAAGATAGTGGTTTACCGCACTCCGCCGCAGGCCTCCGCTCCCACCAACCGAAGACGCCCCCCGTGGCCCTTTCCGGGGACGCTTTCATTCGTCTTCTCTGCAAAATTCGACACCGCTGATTCGCCCCGAACTTGACCTTGCCCGGCCGCCAACTCGTTGGCCGCGATTGTCAATTTGCTGGGCTCTCCGTTTCCTTCAAACAAGAAATTAGCTTCGCATTATGGCTCGTGCTCGTATTGGACTCTGGTTGATTGGCGCCAAGGGGGGCGTGGCGACGACGGTGCTGACTGGACTGACCGCGCTGAAAAAAGGCCTGATCGGCAACTCGGGCTTGGTGACGACCCTGCCCCGCTTCGAGGCGCTCGATTTAATCGACTGGAAGGACCTGATCGTCGGCGGCCACGATATCCGTCCCGGCCGGCTCTACGACGAAGCGATGCGGATGCACACCGAAAGTCGGGCGATCGACGTCGATCTGCTCCGGCAGTGCAAGGCGGACCTCGAAAAGATCGAAAAAAATCTGCGCTGGGGAACGATTCATAATGTCGGGCCCACGATTTCCAAATTTGCCGACCCGGCGCTCCGCGACAAGAAAGAGACGCCGCGGCAAGCGATCGAGCGGCTCCAAGACGATTTGTCGTCCTTCAAAGAAACGAACAAGTTGGCGCATGTCATCGTCGTGTACGTCGCCTCGACCGAGCCGCCCGTCGACATTGCGGCGATCCCGGAGCGGTGGTCTGAGCTGAATAAACTGATCGACAAGCCGCAAAAATGTCCGCTCGGCGCAAGTTCGCTCTACGCGATCGCAGCCTTGGAACTGGGCTGCTCGTTCATAAATTTCACGCCCTCGCTCGGCGCCACGCCTTCTGCGATCGGCGAACTGGCCGAACTCCGCGGCGCAAGGCACTATGGCTACGACGGAAAAACGGGCGAGACGTTGCTCAAGAGCGTGCTCGCCCCGATGTTCGCCAAACGCAATCTCGAGGTGATGAGCTGGGTCGGGCACAACATCTTCGGCAACATGGATGGCAAAGTGCTCGACGATCCGGCCAATAAGAAGAGCAAGGTCGTCAGCAAGGACCGGCTGCTCGGCGAAATCCTCGGCTACGCCCCGCAAACGCTCGTGACGATCGAATACATTCGCAGCATGGGGGATTGGAAAACGGCCTGGGACCATGTCCATTTCCGCGGATTTTTGGGCACGCCGATGGCATTTCAGTTCATTTGGCAAGGCTGCGACTCGCTGCTCGCCGCGCCGCTAGTGCTCGATCTGGTCCGCTTGACCGAGCGAGCTTGGCGCCGCGGCGACACCGGCGCGCTTACTTTTCTCGCGGCGTTTTTCAAGAGTCCGCTAGGAACGACTGAGCACGATTTTGGCAAGCAGTTTGAAGTGCTCGAGGCTTGGGTGGACGCCTGCGTTGCGGAAAAAGCGTAGGTCATGCACCCTGTGCACGACAGGCGCAGGTTTGGGACGATTTGGCAAATTTATGTTCTCGAGAGTTTGCGCATGTCAGGCACAGAGTGCCTGACCTACACTCGGCATCGCCGCGCAAATCACGCTGCTCGCCGCGTCGTGCGCGGAAAACTCATCTTGACGAATTTCCACCATTGTTGGTTCAATGCCGCCGCTGAAGCGGTTGCTCTCGGGCAATCGTGTTGAATTGGTGGCGCGGTGTCGGCTCCAAGGATGACAGGAAGGGAGTCCGCGGTGAATTTCAAGGACGAGTCGCTCAGGCGACCGTTCCGAAATCGCCAGGTCGAAAGGATTCGACTACCGAGGCACGCGCGGCCAATTTCTTCAGCTCCAGTTACCATCGCGGCTTCCCCTGCCCAGAGTACCCAGGGGGAAGAGTATCGCAAACGCACCGGGTGCTCGATCGAGGAGCCAAGGACATGGCAACGAAAAAGAAGGCCGCTAAGAAGATCGTTCGTTCGCACAAGAAGGCCGCCAAGAAAACGGCCAAGCGATCGCTGAAGAAGGCCCCGGCCAAGAAGGCTGCCGGTAAGAAGACCGCCAAGAAGTAGAGCGGAACGGCAAGGGCTTTTTACCAGGCCCTCGTTTCGACATGATACGACGAGAAAGGCCGGCTTACTCTCAGGGTGAGCCGGCCTGATTTTTTGCGCGGCGGCGAAGATGTTTTTGCGCTATCGCGATCCAGCGCTACAGCCCCATTTATTTCTTAACGGGTTCGCCGCATTTCTCCAGCCCGGTGACTTCGCCTGTCTTGCCTAGCCGGCATCCCGCGGAACATCGCGATAATTGGTTTAACGCATACCAGTGGAGCGACCGATATTGACGTACAACGGCCTGTCGTAGGGCGTTTGTATGCGTTCACTTGCTCAACGGATTGACCATGTCCACCAAATTATCTGGTTTCTTGGTCTGCCTCGCCCTGCTGCCATTATTGATGGCGACCGTCGCGCGTGGGCAAGAGTCTCATTCCTACGGCTTGCTTCCATTCAGCAACGAATTCAATTGGACCGGTTCCGACAAGGGACGATCCAAAGCTTCGAGTCCGACGGTCGCCTCGGCAAACGACTCAGCTACCGTCGCCGGCAAAAACGGCTCGGTCAGACCAGCGGCGGCATCGAGTCAAGCCACTAAAAAGAATCAGCCGTCGATCGATCAACCTCAAACACTTTCTCAGCCCGCCGATAGCGACGACGCTGCCAGCGCGGCTGCGGATAGCGATTCAAACGCCAGTCCGCCTGCAAGCTCGCGTTCCCCTCGACCACTTTCAGCTCGACTACAAGCCATTCGCCCAGCCGCCGATCCCGACACCGATCGCGCGTCGACTGGTCAGTCGGCATCGCCACCGGCGTCGTCTTCCTCGGCGGCGTCTTCGTCGGCGGCGTCATCCGCAAATCAATCGGCCAATATGCCCAGTTCGCGCCGCGGTTCTGGTAGCGGTCCTAGTCCTGTGGCGCCGACCGTCACCGGCGCCACTCCACGTCGCGCGGCGGCGCCGGCGACCGCGGCTGTCGTTGTCGACGCCGATGCGGCGCCAACGACGGTGTCCGACCATGTCGGCACACCCAACGGCGCCGCATCGTTAGAGCCCGCGCCGCCGCGCCAGGCGGCGCCCCATCGTGAATCGGCGGCTCATGGTGAAGCCGCCAAACGTAGCGAGCCGACTCCGCTAGCCATCGAAGCCGCGCCATCGCACGCCGCCAAGCCGGAAACAATCGACTCGAGCCGCCGAGCCCCCAAGACCAGCGAAGCCGTCGTTGATGTGGCGCCCGCCATTTCCTCAAGCGGCGTGCTGTTCACTCGCCAGAGTCCGCTGATCAGCGTCGAGACGGCCGGACCGCGAACGATCGTCATCGGCAAGGACGCGACCTACCTGGTCACGATCAAAAATTCCGGCGAAGTCGCCGCGCAAGAGGTCGCCGTCTCGATCAAAATTCCGGAATGGACCGACGTGATCGGCTCGCAGGCCACCTCGGGCACGGCTCGAGTCGTTTCGACCGACACCGCCGAACCGTTCCAATGGAAGATTCCGCGGCTCGACGCTCACGGGAAAGAAACGTTGACGCTAAAACTCGTGCCCCGCAAGGGTCGCTCCTTTGATCTGGGCGTGCAGTGGACTTTCTCGCCGATCGGATCGCAAACACTGGTCGACGTGCAGGAGCCGAAGCTCACGATGACGATCGCCGGCGCCGACGAAATTACCTTCGGACAGAGCAAGATTTATCGCCTGACGCTGGCCAATCCGGGCACGGGCGACGCCGAAAACGTGATCGTCGAATTGGCGCCCGTGGGCAATGCGGCCGCCGCCGCGACCAAACATTCGATCGGGACAGTTCGCGCCGGCGACAGCAAAGTGATCGAGCTCGAGCTGACCGCTAGGCAGTCGGGCACGCTTTCGGTCAAAGCCTCGGCCACCGCCGAGCCGGGGCTCCAGACCGAGGCCACGCAAGAAGTCCTCGTTCGCCGAGCGGCCGTCGCCGTGGCCATCGATGGCGCCAAATCGCGGTACGCCGGCACGATGGCCGCCTACACGATGCAGTTGACTAATCCAGGCAACGCCACCGCCGAAAACGTAAAGGTCACTGCCGCTTTGCCGCAGGGCGCCAAGTTCGTTTCGGCCTCGGCCGGCGGACAATATCGGGCCGATCAAGGCAAAGTCGTGTGGTCGGTTCCGGCCATCAAGGCTGGGGGCGACGCTGCTCTGGAAATGAAATGCACGCTCGCCACGCCCGGCCCCAACCGCGTGCAAGTCACGACCGCCGCGGCCGCCGACGTCGGAGACATGGCGACGTTCACGACCAATGTCGAAGCCTTGGCCGATCTTAAGCTCGATGTCATCGATCCGGCGGGGCCGATTGCGGTCGGTGACGAAGTCGTTTATGAAATGCACGTTCGCAACCGCGGAACGAAGAGCGCCGAAGCCGTTGGCATCGTGGCTTACTTCTCCGCGGGGATCGAACCGATTTCCGCGCAGGGCGGCGCCCACGATATCGCTAACGGCGTCGTTGCCTTCCATCCTCTGGAGAGCCTCGCGCCGGGCGCGGAAATTATCTACAAGATTCACGCTCGGGCCGACAAGAGTGGCAAGCAAGTATTCCGCGCCGAAACCGAATGCGGCGCCCTAGGCACGAAGCTCGTAAGCGCCACCGAGATGATGATCTACAGCGGCGATGTCACGAACGAAGCCCACGCGGACCACGCCGTCGCGCGTCGTCTGGCGCCCGAGGCACAGCCCGCCGCCGCATCTAAAGATGCTGGCGCCACGCTGTTTCACCGGTAGAGCAGCTGACAGTCAATCGGCTCATTCGTCGCTGCGCTAATTCAAAATCGCCGCCGCGCGCGATATCGAACTTACCTAATTCGCCCGCAGCGGTCCGATCCGCGCCAACAGCGCCGCCCACCACAAATCGCTAAGTCATGGCGACACAAGCTCTTGGCTTGTCTGAGGCAGCGGCAGCCGCGAATCGCCGTTCTAACCATCGCCCCGCGCCGCTATACTCCGGCCGCTCACGAAGGGCCAGCCTCGCCGTCAAGCGTCGCCAAGCAACCACATCCGGTTGCCTCATCCCTCGGCCCCGTGAAGCTCAATCCATCGACCCCAATAACCTGTATCGTTATCGGCCACCTCGTTTCCTCGTCACTCCCGACTCCCGACTCCCGTCTCCCATCTCCCGTCTCCCGACTACTTTCTCTCCCAATGTTCCGCCCCCCCGCCTACCTCCTGCTCGCATTACTGCTATCCGGCCTCGCCGGTTGCGGAACCACGCGCTGGACGGATACCAAGCGGACGGCCACCGAGCAGTTGCTCGTTTCCGACGCGATCGATCGCGCCGTCAGCCGTATCGATTTCGGTCTGCTCGCCGGGAAAGAAGTGTTTCTCGATGTGGCCTACTTGGGCGACGCGGTCGACAAGGAATATTTGACCAGCGCTTTGCGACAACAAATGGTCGGCAACGGTTGCGTGCTCAAAGACAAACGCGATCTGGCCGATTTCATCATCGAGGCCCGAGCCGGCGCCGTGGGCACCGACCGACACGATTTGTTGTATGGAGTGCCCGCGCTCAGTCTGCCGACATTTTCAAGCGTGCCGGCGGGCGCGCCCGGCCTGCCCACCGCGACGCCGGAAGTCGCGCTAGCCAAGCGGACCGACCAGCAAGCGGTCGCGAAAATCGCCGTGTTCGCTTATCACCGGGAAACGGGCGCCCCCGTATGGCAATCGGGCGCGGACACGGTGTCGAGCAAGGCCCGAGACCTATGGGTGTTCGGCGCGGGCCCATTCCAAGAGGGCTCGATCTACGACCATCCCCGGTTCGCGGGCGATGCGCTCCACGTGCCGCTGGCCGATCCAAACAAGCCCAATGGCGAACCCGGGCCGCCGGTTCGCGTATCGCAGCAGCGACTTTTCAATTTGCCCCATTCGTTCCCGCCCAAACCGATCGCGAAAACAAACTCGACGGGCGTCTTTGACGACGCCATTGCAGGAGGCGGGCCAACGACTGGCGCCGTGCAACCGACGGCATTCAACGGCGCCGCCCCGCTGAATTCATTGTGGGAGCCGCTCAAGTTGCCAGTGATCGGTCCCGCCGCGGCAAACGCAAAATAATTGGCTGGAGCGCCGCCACTTCCGTCACATGATCGACTTGAAGAAGTCGTCCAGGTCGGCGTCTTCCTGGGAGCCGCCCTGTTTGGCGTCGGCCAATTCGTCAGGCGGAATGAGATTGAACTCGTCGTCTACGCTCGCCGCCGGTTTAACGGTCGGCTTGGCAGCAGGGTGCTGCGGCGCCAAATTCGGAGCCGGCGTCGTCGCGGGCTCGTTCGCTGGAGCAGGCAACCCGCTGGGCGACTTCGGAGCGGCACTCGTTGTCGCCGCCGCGTCGGGGGTCGCGTGCGCCGGCTCATCGTCGTCGAAATCCAAGTCGAGTAGACCTTCCGACGACTTGTGGTCGGCCGTCGCGGTCTGCTCTTCCCAGAAGGTCCCTTCCTCTGGGGTTGTCGCCGCCGCATCGGCCGATTGTTCGGGCGCCTTGCGCACGGTTTCGGTGGCGCCGACGGTTTTGGTCATCGCCGCCGCGGGGGGCAACCGGTCGGCATCGTCGCCAATTTGCACTCGGGCCATCACGCTCCCGATCATTACCGTCGCCCCAGACGTCAGGGCCGTGTCCTCGGTGATCCGCTCTTGATTGACGAACGTGCCATTGAGCGAATCGAGATCGCGAATCATGATTCGATCGCCGTCCTCGAAAAATTCGCAATGCAACCGGCTAATCAGGGGATGCACGAGTTTGAGTTTTGCCTCGTGACCGCGCCCGATCTTCGTCGGCAGCTTGAGCTCAAACTCGTTCGGCTGCACCTCAGGCGAGACGATCACCAACTTGGCTTTCATGGAAGTCACTCTCCAGCCGTTCGAAACGACCGGATCCCAAATTGGCCCGACAATGGTCGATCGGCAATGCACGCAGCAAGCCGGGTTTCGTAAGAATCCCTCGAAAATCAATATACTGACAGGCTCCGGCGGTAGCAACTGACGGCGTGAAGCGTGACGCGTGGAGCGTGAACGGAAAAATCACGGATTGGCAAAGGAGCCGCCGCGTCTTCATCACTCCCGACTCCCGACTCCCGACTCCCGACTCCCGTCTTCTGCCTTCTGCCTTCTGCCTTCTGCCTTCCCTCGCCCTTGCCCCGTGCTGGTTTTGTTTCTAAACTTATTTTGATTGCCCAAAATCTTGTGTTGGATTGCCGATAAAGCTGTTGCCTAGGTCACAAAATCCCGTTTTTCGCCGGCGATCAAGCTCCCTAACCCGATGATTCAGCGGAACCCTAACGATAGCCTGCCGGGAATTCAGCCGGTTTCGACTGGCGTCCCCGGCGGGTTGGCTTCGGTGGCCAGATCGCTAGAGGGCCTGCACGGTTCCGTTCCGGTGCCACACTCGGGGGCCGGGTTTTGGAAACACTATCGGGCGTTCGTTGGACCCGCGATGCTGATTAGCGTCGGCTATATGGATCCCGGCAATTGGGCCACCGATCTGGAGGCCGGCGCCCTATTCAAGTACGGACTCCTCTGGGTGGTCGGACTCGCCAGCGCGATGGCTGTCGTGTTGCAGATCTGCTCCGCCCGGTTGGGAGTCGTGATGGGCAAGGACTTGGCCCAAGCCTGTCGCGACTATTATCCCGCTTGGACTCGTTGGCCGAATTGGCTCGCTTGCGAAGTGGCTATCGTAGCCTGCGATCTGGCCGAGGTGCTCGGCAGCGCCCTGGCGATCAATCTACTATTCGGCATTCCGCTTCCCTGGGCCGTCGCCATCACGGCCTTCGACGTCTTGCTGCTGCTCTCATTGCAGGGGCTCGGAATGCGCGTGATCGAAGCCGTGATCGTGGTGCTGATCGCCACGATCGGCGTCTGCTATTTCGTGGAAATTTTCGTCCTACCCAGCACGCATCCGAGCTTTGGCGAATTGGGCCGATCTCTCGTCTCGCCAAGCCTCTTGCCGGGACGAATGACGACGCTCGCGATCGGCATCGTCGGCGCCACGGTGATGCCGCACAATCTGTATCTGCACTCGGCGCTCGTTCAATCGCGTAAACTGCAGTCCGACGACGCCTCGGTCCGCAAGGCGATTCAATTTAATGCCTTGGATTCGGTCGTCGCTCTGTCGCTAGCGTTTGTCATCAACGCGGCGATTTTAGTCCTGGCTGGGATGGTCTTCTTCGGCAATACAAGTGTTTCGATGCCCGACGGATCGGTCGTCAGATTCGACGCCGACAGCGACTGGATTCAGATTGCGCATCTCACGCTTGCGCCGCTGTTGGGCACAACGCTAGCCAGCGTCATGTTCGCCGTGGCGCTGCTGGCGAGCGGTCAAAGCAGCACGCTCACCGGCACGCTCGCCGGCCAAGTGGTGATGGAAGGGTTCATGCACTGGCGCGTGCGGCCCTGGCTGCGGCGATTAATCACGCGAATGCTGGCCATCGTGCCGGCGATATTGATCGTGGCCGTCCGCAAGGACGTAATGGTCACGCAGCTCGTCAACCTGACACAGGTCGTGCTGGCGATTCAATTGCCGCTGGCCATGTTTCCGCTGATGCACTTTACCAGTTGCCGACGTTACATGGGCCGATTCGCGAACGGCTGGTTCCTGCTGATCGCCGGCTGGAGTTCGGCGATCTTGATTACGGCGCTGGACATCTACGGTTTGCCCGGCGCTTTGTCCGAAGCTTGGAATCTGATCGTCGGCGGGTGAAGGGGACGAAGTCGGGAGTCGGGAGTGAGTTGTCAATCTTCGATTGACGGACAAGTGGTTGGGTGGCCGGGCTGGAGGCGCTTCGCCGAAGCCCCGGGGCATGACTCTTTGGCCAAGCACTCCGGTAACTTTATGCTCCGTCCGAGGTAAGATAATTTTGGCGAAACAATCGCAGCAAAGTTTGCCCTCGTTCGTACTCCCGACTCCCGACTCCCGAGTCCCGACTCCCGACTCCCGTCTCCCGACTCCCGTCTCCCGACTTCCGACTTTCTTCCTCTCCCATGTACCAACGCATTCTCGTCACGCTCGACACCACCGTGGCGGATGAAACCATCCTGCGGCACATTCGTGATTTGGCCAGACTGACGCAGGCTCGGTTGCATTTATTGCACGTCGCCGACGGTTGGGCGGCGCGATTGCATAAGACCGACGCCGTCTCGCCCGAGATCACCGCTGACTTGCAATATTTGGCGAGACGCCAAGGGGAATTGGCGGCCGAGGGCTTTAGCGTGGAATCGCATTTGGCCTTTGGCGACCCGGTGGCCGAGATCGTCAAATGCGTCGCCGCAAAACGCTGCGATCTGATCGCCATGGCCACTCATGGCCACGGCCTTGTCGCCGACCTGATCTTCGGCACGACAGCCAACCGGGTCCAACACCAAGTCGACATCCCGGTTCTCATGCTCCGGGTCAAGAAATGACGTCCTCGCGCGTCGTAGCTAGAACGGTCAATTCGAGCCGCGATCGTCGATACAGGCCAAGCTCGGAGGTTTACCGGCGATGTGGGATGAAGTAAAATACTGACTTGACGTTCACGAGCAACGCGAAGTCGATTGCGAACGTTTCCATTTTGCCGAAAGACTGCTTCCCATGCCTCCCGCCGCGCGCGTCAGCGACATGCACGCTTGTCCGGCCGTTACCGTGCTCGTGCCGCACGTCGGCGGCCCGATCTTGCCGCCCGGTGGATTGACCGTGCTCATCGCCGGTTTGCCCGCGGCGCGGATGGGCGATATGTGCACCTGCGTCGGTCCACCCGACTCGATCCTCAAAGGCTCGGCCACGGTCATGATTGGCGGCAAGCCCGCGGCTCGCATGGGCGACTCCTGTGCCCACGGCGGGGCAATCGTTTTGGGCGCTCCCACGGTCATGATCGGCGGCTGAACCAAGGGGCCCCGGCCAAATTCGATCGTCGCCAAACACATCCGGATCGCCGCTGGTTTGACCGTTTACTCTTTCGCGCAACGGCGTCACCCCATGTCTCGAATCGTGTTAGCCATGTCGGGCGGCGTCGACAGCAGCGTCGCGGCGCATTTGCTGCGCGCGGCGGGCCACGACGTCGTCGGCGTGTTCATGCGGCATGGCGAAACGGTCGAGACGGCGTGTGGTAGTCGGGAGTCGGAAAAGGGAAGTCGGGAGTCGGGAGACGGGAGTCGGGAGCGGGAGGCAGACGCCGGAGCCGAGACTGCCCGCAGCAGCGCCTCTTCATTCCGGCTTCCGGTGATTTCGGCTCGCGCCGACCACAAACAGGGCTGCTGCAGCGCGAGCGATGCGGCCGACGCTCGCCGGGTCGCCGATCGGCTTGAGATTCCGTTTTATGCGATTGATATGTCGGCCGAGTTTGGCCGGATTATCGATTACTTCGTGTCCGAATACCAATCGGCTCGAACGCCCAATCCGTGTGTGATGTGCAACAACTGGCTGAAATTCGGCAAGCTGTTCGAATACGCGGATAGCATCGGGGCCGAGTTCGTCGCCACCGGTCATTATGCCCGCATCGAATCGGGCGATCGCGCGATGGACGGTACGCCGACCATGACGCTGCGGCGCGGTTTAGACGCTTCAAAAGATCAGTCGTACGTCCTATTTGGCGTCGACCGACAATGTCTGCCGCGAATGATGCTACCGGTCGGCGGCTACAGAAAGGCCGAGATACGCGACCTCGCCCGGCAGATTGGCCTGCGCGTCGCCGAGAAGAAGGACAGCCAAGAAATCTGCTTTGTCAACAGTGGCGAACATGCCGAATTCGTTCGTCGCCGGGGAGCGCGGCCCTCGTCGGCCGGCGAGATCGTCTTGACCGACGGCACGGTGGTCGGCCATCACGAGGGACTGGAGTCGTTCACGATCGGCCAGCGCAAGGGCTTGGGAATTGCGTTCGGCGAGCCTCGCTATGTCGTGCGACTTGAATCCGACTCACGGCGTGTCGTGATCGGCACGCGCGACGAACTGAGGCGAATGTCGTTAACCGCGCACCTGGCGAATTGGCTCGTCGAGCCACCAACCGCGCCTCGGCGCTGCCTAGCGCAGATCCGCTACAATAGCCGGGCAGTTCCCGCCACCCTGGAACCGACGTCGGCCCATAGCTTTCAGGTGCAATTCGACGAGCCTCAGAACGGCGTCGCTCCAGGCCAAGCGGTTGTCTGTTATTCCGACGACCGCGTCCTCGGCGGCGGCTGGATCGAGTGATTCATGGCCGTTCGATGAAGCACGAACGCTAAGCCTTCACAATCTTTTCGCGGCCGACTTTGACGTTCTTCGTGGCGTTGCGAGTATCGATGATTAGCCGCGAGTGCATGACGATCGACTCGTAGTCGTACGCCGAGTGGTCGGTTGCGATCAGCACGCAATCGTGGCTCGCCAAGAAATCCGGCTCGAGCGGTCGGCTGTCGAGTTTCAACGACCGATGATGCCGCATCTTGGGCAATTTCGGCACGTGCGGATCGTTGTAACTTAACTCCGCGCCGCGATCCATGAGCAATTCCATGAGCTCGAACGATGGGCTTTCGCGCGGGTCGTCGACGTCTTTCTTATAGGCGATGCCAAGGATCAGAATCTTGCTGCCGCGGACCGGTTTGCCAATGTCGTTGAGCGCGGCGGTCAGACGGTGAATCACATACAGCGGCATGCTAGTGTTGATCTCGCCAGCAAGCTCGATGAACCGGGTGATCATGCCGTGCTTGCGCGCGACCCAGCTCAAATAAAACGGGTCGATCGGAATGCAATGGCCGCCCAAGCCGGGCCCAGGATAAAAGGCTTGGAACCCAAATGGCTTGGTCTTGGCCGCTTCGATCACGTCCCAAACATCCAAACCGATCCGATCGAATAGCACCTTGAGCTCGTTGACCATCGCGATGTTGACCGAGCGATACGTGTTCTCGAGGATCTTGCACGCCTCGGCAACTTCGCAATTGGCGACCGGCACGATCTGGACGACCGCATGACCGTACAGAGCTTGCGCCAGTTCGGAGCTCTGCGGGTTGATTCCGCCAACGACTTTCGGAATCCCACTGGCCGAAAAGTTCGGATTGCCCGGGTCTTCGCGCTCGGGGCTATAGGCCAAGAAAAAATCCTTGCCCACTTTGAGGCCGCCCGCTTCGAGGATCGGAAGCACGACGTCGCGCGTAGTGCCCGGATAGGTGGTGCTCTCCAGCACGATCAATTGGCCGGGCCGGAGTACGGCGGCGATTTGCTTGGCCGTCGTTTCGATATAGCTGAGGTCGGGATCGCGACTTTCACTGAGGGGAGTTGGGACGCAGATCAAAATCGCATCGGCCTCGCTCAAGCGGCGCATGTCGGCGGTCGGCACGAATCGCTTCGTGTCGACGATCTCGGCGATCCACGCCGAGGGGATGTGGCCGATGTAGCTTTCGCCGGCCAGTAGCCGGTCGATTTTCTTCTGATCGATGTCGAAGCCCATCGTGCTGAAGCCGGCTTTGACGAACGCCTGAATCAGCGGAATGCCGACATAGCCGAGCCCGACGACGCCGACTTTCGCCGACTTATTCTGAATCAAATCTTTTAGCATGTGGAAATCGCGAACGGGAAATGGGGACGGTCCGGCGCCACCGCCACGAAACGGCAGGCTCTAACGGATCACGCGCAAAAGTGTTTTCCAAATCAAATTCAAATCGTACAGCAGCGAAGCATGGGCGACATAATTCTTCGCCAGCGCGATCTTGTCCGGCAGAATCTGCTCGACGTAGGTCGCCTCGGGGTTTTCGCTCGCGGCGAGCAGCGCGGATTCATCGCGATACTTGACGGTCGCCGGATCGGTCAGGCCGGGCCGGACCGAAAGCACGCACGCATAGTCGTCGCGAAACATCTCGACATATCGAGGAACCTCGGGCCGGGGTCCCACGAGGCTCATGTCGCCCTTGAGAACGTTGAACAATTGCGGCAATTCATCGAGCTTCCACTTTCTGAGGAACTGACCAACGCGCGTGATGCGCGGATCGTTGCCGGCGGTAATTTGGGCGCCGAGTTTGGAAGCGTCGACGACCATCGTGCGAAACTTGTAAATCAAAAAGGGCCGAAAACCGCGCCCCATCCGCGTTTGAAGAAACAACATCGGCCCACGGGAATCGCAGCAGACGGCAATGCCAATTATCAGGAGTAAGGGCCAAATCAGCAGTAGTCCTATCATGGCTACGAGCAAATCAAACAGACGTTTCATCAAATGCCCGATAGCGCGGCCTGTTTCGGATGAATCGGTGGTCGGCCGACGGCAATCGACTTGGAAAACCGCTTAACTACGTTGTCCATGTTTGTCGCATAACTGGCTCACGACGTCGACGACATGGCGATACTCTTCGTCACGCATGCCTGGAAATAGGGGCAAGGTCACGAGGCGCTCCCAGAGCGGTGTGGCGACCGGAAACTGCTCGCCGCGCCAGCCAAAATGCTCCGCGTAGTAGGGATGCAAATGCAGCGGCCGCCAATGAACCGAGCAACCGACGCCCCGCTCTCGCAGCGAAGCGATGAACCGATTGCGATCGATCGACAACCGATCGAGCTTGAGGCGGATCGGAAATAAATGCCAAGAATGTATCCGGTTTTCGGGAATCGGCGGCAATTCTAATTCCGCGACCGAGCTTAGATCGTCGCGATATCGCCGAGCGAGCGACTCACGTTCCAGTCGCATATCGTCCGCTCGCTCGAGCTGCCTAACGCCAATGGCCGAGGCGATGTCCGTCAGGTTGTATTTATAGCCGGGGGCGACGATCTGATAATCCCAACTCGTGCCGCCCTGGTAGCGCTTCCAAGCGTCGTGCGACAAGCCGTGCAGCGACATGAGCCGCATGCGATCGGCGAGCGCGGCGTCAGCGGTGACTGCCATGCCTCCTTCGCCGGTCGTGATCGTTTTATTGGCGTAGAACGAATAGCAGGTAATTGCGGCAGTATTTTCGCCGCACCGCTGCCAGGGTTGGTCGGCTGACGCACGCCAGGCTGCGGGAAACGCATGAGCCGCGTCCTCAACGAGCCACAAACCGTGCGACTGGGCAAATGCTTGCAGCCGATCGACGTCCATCATCAGCCCGCCGACGTGAACGGGGATCATGCCGACCAAGTTAAGGTTGCGATCGATTGCCAATGGCAGCCGGCCGGCCCGAAGGTCGGCAATCTTGCGCTCGGCGTCGGCCAAGTCCATGTTGAAGGTGATCGGATCGCAATCGACCAAGATCGGCACGGCGCCTTGATATCGCACGATTTCGGCGGTGGCGGCGAAGGTCATCGTCGGCACGAGCACCGCCTGACCTTCGCGAAGCCCCAGGGCCTCCATCGCCAAATGCAATCCGGCCGTGCACGAATTGACGGCAACCGCAAAGGGCGCCCCGACCTCCGCTGCGAACTCCGCCTCAAATCGCTTCGTTGTCGGCCCAGTGGTCAACCAGCCCGAGCGCAGGCAACTCACCACCTCGGCGATTTCCGCCTCGGTAATCGACGGCCGAAAGAAAGGGACGTTCATGCGTTCGCAGCCATTCCTTTGACCTCGTCGAGAAACTTAAGAACTTCTTGACCGATCCGCGTCCCGGCGTTGCCATCCCAGAGATGCGGCGCTCGGCCTCGCTTATAGCGGCCATGCAAAATATCGTCGACCAATCGCTCCAGCAATTTAACGTCGGCGCCAACGAGCGTGCTAGTGCCTTCGCTGACCGTGACAGGTCGCTCGGTATTCTCGCGCAAAGTGAGGCAGGGAATTTCCAGAGCAGCCGACTCTTCTTGCAAGCCACCGGAATCGGTAACGATTAGCCGGGCCTGCGACGTCAATCCGAGAAATTCCAGGTAGCCCAGCGGCGTAGTAAGCTGGACTTCTGCCGATTTTTCGAGCGATGGCAACAGTCCAGCAGCTTCGATTCTCGCCCGGGTTCGCGGATGAATTGGAAACACGACGGGAATGTTTTTGGCGATGCGAATAAGCGATTGGATTAAAGAGGCCAGCGAATCGGGATTGTCGACGTTCGACGGGCGGTGCATCGTCCACACGCAATATCGACCGGGCGCGAGGTTCATCTTTTGAGGTTGCTTTAGCTCGCGGGCTGAGGGCAATTGGGCCAGCAGTACATCGATCATCACGTTGCCGACAAGTCGAATCGCGGAGTCCGGCCGGCCCTCGGCTTTGAGATTCGCAACGCCGCTGGGCTCGCTGACGAGCAAAAGTTCCGAAATCGAATCGGTCACCACGCGATTGATTTCCTCGGGCATTCCGCGATCGAAACTACGCAGCCCGGCCTCGACGTGAATCACTGGCACGCCCAATTTGACGGAGGCCAGCGTGCAGGCCATCGTCGAATTCACGTCGCCGACGACGAGCGTCGCCAGCAGCCGAGGCGCCGTTTGCATGAGCCAGGCCTCGTAGCGCGAGAGCACCTTGGCCGTTTGTTCTCCCTGGCTGCCCGATCCGACTTCCAGATGCACATCGGGGGTCGGCAGGCCAAGTTGCCGAAAGAACAGATCGCTCATCGCCTCGTCGTAATGCTGGCCCGTGTGAATCAGGATGGGGCGCAGATCCGGATCGGCCTGCCGCAGACCGGCCAGGATCGGACCCATCTTGACGAAATTCGGCCGGGCGCCGACGACGCAGGCAATCGAGCGAACGGTAAAATTAGACATTCGTCCTCAGCGGCTGATTCACGATCGAACTCGGGATGGCAGCAGGCTGCGCAGGAACTCATCCAGGCGAGCGGCGATTTGCATGCGATTGTAAGTCGTTTCGGCGGCAATGCGACCGGCGGCCCCAAGCTGCTTTCGAAGCGCTGCGTCTGTCGACAGTCGGTCGAAGGCTCCGCGGATCGCGGCCGTATCTCCCGGCGCCGCGGCTAGCCCGCAGGCTGCGTCTTGGACTCGCCGGGCCGGCTCGCCGTCCGCGATAAGCAGGATCGGCAGCGACGACGCCATGGCTTCATAGATCTTGCTGGGAACGGCGCCCGGGATCGACATACCCAAAGAAATCAGCGCCACGTCGGCGCAGGCCAATAGCGCAGGAATGCGATCCCGCGGTTGCGGTGGGATAATTTTAACACGATGGATCTTTTCGCGATCGATCCGCTCGGCGAGCGGCTCGCGGGCCGGTCCTTCGCCGACCAACACAAATCGACCGGGCCTCTCAGGCGGCAGCGAAACAGCCAGATCGAGAATCTGATCCAGTCCTTGCGCCAAGCCAAGTAGGCCTGCGAAAATAAAGATCGGGCCGTGCTCACTCCCGAGCAGAGCGCGGGCCGCGTCGTCGGGCCGGTCGCGGCCGAAGCGGGCTGGCTCAACGCCATTGGTGATAACTTGGGCGCGAACGTCAGGCACGCACTTCTGGACAGCCGCGATAATCTCGGCCGATTGTCCCGTGACACCGGCCGCTTGGCGATACAACTTGCGCTCCAGCCGCTCGGCCATCCGCGTGGCGACTCCCGGCTTCACGATTCCCATCCGGATCGCCGACTCGGGCCAGAGGTCGCTGACATTGAACACGAACGGGCATTTCCACCGCCGCGAGAGATAGCGGGCCGCATAGCCGATGAACAGCGGCGGCGACTCGACGAAGAGCAAATCGGGCTTGGCGCAAAGTCTGGGGCCAATTCGACTGGCCGACGCGACAAACGAAAAGTACGAGCGAAGCCGCTTGGTGAAACCGGTCTTAGCGGTGTAGAGCGGAACCCGCACCGTGCGGATGCGACCAATCTGCTCGACGACCGGCTGGCGGCGATCATATCCGTCGAACACTTGGCCGGTCGGATAGTTCGGAAGGGCTGTGAGCGCCTCCACCTCCCAGCCCAAATCGATCAGCCGCTCGCCCAACTCGGAAAGCCGGGCTTGCGGGGCACCCATTTCGGGCGGGAAGTATTGGGTCAGTAAACAGAGCCGGCGGGGCGGGGCCATTCCCGCATTCTTTCCGAGAGGGGAATGTTCGAGCGAGAGCAAGTCAGCAGAAACTTTCACGTTCACGGTCACTAAGCGGACGGCAACAGACGCAGCCAGCGATCGGTGAGAAACATCCAGAACAATTGTTGCGCCGGCTCTTCATGATCGGTCGCCGACTCCCAGACCTGCGCGGCCAACTGTCTGGCCATTGGGCGACTGCCAAAACCCCACAAAGGGCTGTCGCCCGCAAGCCATTCCGCAAGTATCGGTCTCAATTGTCCGCGAATCCAACGGAGTTGCGGGGTTTCGAAGCCCCATTTGGATCGGCGTCGCAGAATTGCCGTCGGCAACAGCCCGACCATTCCCCGCCTTAAGGGCTCTTTTGTCCATCCTCGGCAATAAAGCACGTGCGATGAGAAAGAGAGAGCCGTTTCGATCACGGTATGATCGAGGAAGGGATATCGCCCTTCGACGGCAAATGCCATGAAATTGCGATCATCCCATTTTAAAAGACGCGGCAGGTACAACGAGCGAATTTCGTAAAGTCGCCGCTCCGTTTCGCTCATACCCATCACGCGAGCGATTTTTCCGTTGGCCGTTTCGTGTCGTAGTTCATTATTCTGACTGGCATATCCAGATGATGGAGTGGTGGCCGAAGCGCGCTTGCGGGCCGTGTAGCGGCGCCACATCGCGGGGGCTTGCCGCGGCAACTCGGGATTGCCGCCAGGCACTAGCGCGCCGGCCAGATGGTAAGCCGCGCCAAACAGCCGGCCGGATCGAAATAAACCCCGCAAATATAAGAAGTAAGATTGCCAATACCCGCCGAGAATTTCATCTCCGCCCTGGCCATTGAGCGTAACCGGCACTCCAGCCTCGCGCGTCAACCGAGCTAGAGCGTACCCGGCGTACTGCGACATCGAACCGACCGGCTCATCGTGGATCCACAGCCAACGATCCAAATCGGCGACAAATTGCTCGGCGGTCGGCGTGACGAAATGCGACGTCGAATGAACCGCGGCGACCACCTGCTCGACATACGGCGTTTCGTCGGTCGCCGAGCCGGGGAAGACCACGCTGAAGGTGTGGAATCGCGATGAGTCCTTGGCCAAATCGCGAATGCAGCCGGCTACGGCGCTGCTGTCCAAGCCGCCACTCAATGCGCATCCGACGGGCACGTCGCTCCGCAGATGAATTCGCACCGACTCTTCGAACACCCGACGAAACTCTCGGCCCGCCTCCGCCGGATCGTGGATCGTCTGCTTAATTCGTTCCGGAAACCAATAGGCTTCCTCCGGTCCACGCTTGCCCGTCGTCAAATCGATCTCTTGGTAGACCCCTGGCGATAAGGGGGTCACGCCGGCGAAAAAGGTTTGCCCTTCCTGCTCGTAGCCGGTTCGCAAGTAGTCGTGAACCACCGCGTCGTTTGGGCTGATTTGGAACCCAGGTAAATGCGCGAGCTGCTTGATTTCAGACGCGACCGCGAGCACGCCGCCGACCGACGCTAAATAGACCGGCTTGATTCCCAATCGATCGCGCGACAAGACGGCCACGCGGCGTCGAGCGTCGATCAGGACGATGCCCCACATGCCGCGCAAACGCTGGAAGCAATCGTTTCCCCACTCGTCATAGGCGGCCAGAATGACTTCGGTATCTGTGTGCGAACGAAATGTGTGGCCGGCCCGTTCGAGTCCTTGCCGCAATTCAACGTAGTTGTAGATTTCGCCATTGAAGACGATCCAGAGCCGATCGCGATACGACATCGGCTGGCGTCCCGCATCAGAGAGATCGATGATCGACAGTCGCCGGTGCCCGAGCGCGACTTGCCAGGATTGACCGGAGCTGGGCGAGACTTCTCGCACCCCTGTTGGGTCGAGATGCAGTAGCGCCACGCCGTGCCCGTCCGGTCCGCGATGACGTACCGTCTTCGTCATTCGCTCGATCACGCCGGGATCGATCGATGGACTGGTTGCACAAATTAAAGCGGCGATCCCGCACATGCCACGAAGCGTTGCGATTGTCGCTGGCAACGCGCTCCGAACGCGAGTTTAACTATTCGACGATTTTCTCACCAAGAACTGCCCGACCTGAATATGCTCAAGCCCCGAATTGGCAAAAACGTGCAAGGCCTCTTGAGCGTTGCGCACGATCGGGAAGCCGTGCAGGTTGAACGATGTGTTTAGGATCACGCCGCGGCCCGTTTCTTTGGCGAACGCCGTCAGGATATCGTGCATCTGTGGGTTCTGCGTGGGCGTCAAAATCTGGGCTCGGCAGGTGAGGTCGGCGTTGTGCACGGCGGCGATCATTTCGCGAAAATTGTCGCGCGTGTCGAAGGTCATCATCATGTAGGGGCTAGGCAGCTTCTTGGGATTCTTCAGATATTCGTCTTGCCGCGACTCCATGATCATCGGGGCGAACGGCATCCAAAAATCCCGCTTCTTCACCATTTGATTGATGATTCGCACGACATCCTGGTTGCGAGGATCGGCCAGAATCGAGCGGTTGCCAAGCGCGCGGGCGCCGAACTCCATTGGACCGGCGCAGCGAGCCACGGGAACTCCCTTGGCCAACAACGACGCGACTGCCGTTGGCATGTCACGCGGTTTGTCGAACGGAAATCCGGCCGCTTGCACGGCTTGTTCCGTCTCAGCCGGATCCAGGTCATCCCCGAGATAAAAATGCTGGAGCGGTTTGAGCGCCGCGTCGCCGAAGCGCTCGGCCGCTTCCAAGTAGTATGCCCCGATCGACAGCGTTTCATCGCTACAGGATGGAAAAGCCTCAAACGACTCGACGTCCGCCAATTCGCCGATTCTTTTGTTCGCCTTGACGTTCATGAACACGCCGCCGGCGGCCACGACTCGGCGAACGCCGGTCGCCTTCACGGCCGCTGCCGTCCAATCGACGAGCATGTTTTCGGTAAATCGCTGTAGACCGGCGCAGATATAATCGAATCGCTTGCCCTTCAGATCGTGAAATAAGTTCTCGGCGAGGTCATTGGTTCTCTTCATCGTATGGCGCTCGAACTTGAGTCCGGTCGCATCCAAGCCGAGATAACGTGAAAATGTCTTCGCCGTTTCATTGGCGGCCTGATCAGACGCATAGGGGGCCATTCCCATTAATTTGTATTCGTGCTCCAGCGGCACGAACCCCATGCCAAACGTGATCCAAGAATACAAGGCGCCGAGCGAGTTGTCCCATCCGGTAGTTGCAACGACCCGCTGCTGCCCCCCCCCCATGACGCGAACCGTAGCGCACTGGCCATCTCCATCGCCATCGCAGGTGAGCACGAGGTAGTCGTCGGCCGGATTGGCCCGCAGGCCGTAGTAGGCGGTCGCCGCATGGGTCGTGTGATGGTCGAAATGTTTGATGCGATCGACGGGCAAGCCTTCTGCGGCCAATTCCGAGTGAAGCCGTTGCTGCCCCCAGTTCGGCCTCACCGCGATGAACAGCGGAACGGCGATTCTCTGTCGCAATTTTCCTAGGATCGACTTTTGGCGTTTGTAAGCTCTCAGCACGTCATCTCGACTATGATATCTGCACAAAGCCTGCACGCTGCCATGTGCGACGCACGCCAAATCACCGGGGCTGGCGCCGACTTGACGAAGGCAAGCTCGAATGGCGTTTCGCGGCGTGCCCCAATAATTCTTTTCGCCGGTGAGCCGCTCTTCTTGAACGGCATAAATCAACCCCGATTCGTCTCCGATGCAGGCGCTGGAATTGTGGCCGGAATGTATGCCTAAAATTAATTGTCCCAAAAATGGCTCCAGAGCGAGGCGGTCGGGTGATCGAATTGAAAGCGATCGCGAAAAAGAGGTTTTGCTAAGTCGCAGCCGAGCGAGGGCCCCGGTCACGGAGCGTCACGGCGAACAACTGGCGTCTATTCAGCGGCCACTCCCATAGCCGCCGCCCCGACGATCGCTCGAACATCGCAATGTTATTCAGGGGTGGCAAAAAAGCTAAAACCTTGCGCGTGATATTGGAACGCGAAATAATCGTATAGCGAATCGTCGGATAATTGGCGCAATAACTGCAATTCCGCCGGCTTGCGCGTGTGCTGCTCGGGAGCGGTCGGCAAGCCCGCGTTCTCCGCTAATGCGGTGAAGCGCCATCCTGTCTTCGCCAGTAGAGTGCGAATCTCTCCGCAGGAATAGAGGTGTTCGCACGGATTGGAATAAGAATCGGATTCGTGATTCAGCCGCTTGCGATTCAAAGCGACGCGGATCAACTCCGATAGCGACAGCGGCGGTCCGAACTTCCATCGATTGCGCAAGGATTTAATACCGGCCCAAAGCGAATGGCGATTTCCCAGATGCATGAGCGAGATCGCGGAGGCGCGCGATTGCAGGGAGGTTCCAGACGGCAAGACTTGGCTCAACAGTTCCTTGATTGCCATGTCTTCGCGCCTCCCGGCGCGCGAATATAGAAAGCAGAACAACTGGCCATCGGAACGAACGATCTGTCGCACCGCTAGAAAGCCGGCTTGCGGCTGGGCCAAGTGGTGCAGCACACCCATACTAAAAACGATGTCAAATTCCCCGGGCGAATGCTTTTCGAGAGCGTCTAGTAAATTGTCCGTGATGTCGCATTGGATGAATCGAATGGGCGCCCCAACCTTCGCGGCAAGAGCCCTGGCCAATTCCAGGCTCAGAGGGTTGATATCCACGCCGACAATCTCGGCATTCGGAAAGATCCGCAGCAATCCGGTCGTACTCTCTCCCGTGCCGCAACCGACGTCGACGATTCGCAATCGCTGGCGAGCAAGCAAATGGGGAGCATGCTTTTCAATACCGGCGCGAAGGATTCGGGCATTCGTGGTACGCACGACCCCGTCAGCCGGATAGGGAAGCTGCGTATACAAGGATGCGGTTGGCGACGTGTTATTTGTTTCGACTAACATTTATAAAACCAACCATGGTTCCATTTGAACTTTTTTTGATTCGGTAAGCCGCGAGCCTACCGAGCAACCGTCACCGTTGCACAAAAAAACGATACTCGTTTCAATCGATTTCTCGTTGCCGACAAATAAATCACATACGTTGTGACCTGCGCACGACCAGCGATCATGCTCGTTGCCTAACGGATTCCGTCAACATCAAAGCCGCGACCTCTTCGGCAAGTGCATCTGCGAACGCATCGACGGTCGAGCGGCGCGCCCTTTCGATTCCACCTGCGATCAATCGCTGCCGCAACCCTGTATCCTGGGCAATCCGCAAGATGGCTTTCGCTAAAGTAGCCGAATCTTCCGGAGGCACGAGGATCCCGTCGACGCCGTCGGTAATCGACGTCGGAATTCCTCCGACGGACGTTCCGATCACGGGACAGCCAAAAGCTCTAGCTTCGACCAAGACCCGCGGCGTACCCTCAGTTCGGCTTGGAACCACCAGAACGTCCGCGTCCGCAAAACATTGAAACAGCGCCGGACCGAAATTGCGATGCCCCACGAATCGAACGCTCCCTTTGCGTCCCAGCGATTCGAGTGATTTTTCAAACCCGCCGGCCATCGCGCGGCTGGCGCGATCGAGCGCCCCGACGACTTCAAGTTCCGCCTGGGGAATGACATCCCACACGCGATCGAGCGCCTCGATCAATAAATCGGTCCCTTTCTCGTGACGAATGTAGCCGACGTAGAGGACGCGAAAAGGCGCATCGGCCGGGCGCTGCCGTCTCACGCTGAGGATGTCCTGATCTCGAATCGTGGATGACACGACCGCGCGGCCAGGCGGACGGCCATAATGCTCTCGCAGCTGCTTTCCGTTAGTCACAACCCGAACGTCCGAACGCCGAAATAGCCCGGCTTGAATCCGGTCAATCAATTTTCCCACAACCAGCGCCGGCGCTCGCTTCCACCTGGCAAACCGCGACGAGCGCTGCGCGAATGCCCAAATATCCGCACAAACATGATAGACCCGCGGTTTACGCGCGCCCAAGAGCGCCAAAGGCGCCTCGAATGGAAGTTGCACGATAAGGACATCGCAGCGGCGCTCCAATTCGCGGATAACTCGTCGGCACGCCGCGAATTTTCCGAATCCCTTGGCAATGCTTCCTAGCTTCGGCAGCGGAAGGATATCATCGAGGGTGATCGTCAAGCAGTGATCGAACAATGGAAGCTTCTCTGGAACAGGCGGTAGCGCCAGGGTCAGAGCACCGAACTTGGGTCGCAATGCGTCGAGCGGCCTTCCCAGCGGAGCATCCGTCCAGGCCACTCCTTCGGGAAAATAAAGTCGCCCACTGACGAAGCCGAGGCGGATCGTTTTCAAGTCAACGGTTGGCCCGCCAGATCGGTCTGGGCTAAGTTCATGGCGCGAGCGGAGATCGTTCAACGGGCGTGTCGCCATCGACGTAACATTCGAATCTTCGTTTTGATCATTTTTATCGTTCAAACGCTCGCGACTTTCTCGACGACACCCTGCTTTTCTCGGCGGAGTAAGGCGGCCATGTAGCGACTCAACCGATGGGACGGACGTTCAATGCACAGAAATAATGCGGTCGCCGTGAGCACGCTGAACGCCAGGGCCAACAGAAACAGACCTAGTGAGTGCCAACCGAGAACGGGGGTATGCCACCTCCCCAACGTAAATCGTAGGAACCGATTGCCCACCAACGGATGGATCAAATAAAAGTTGTATGAAATCGATCCAAAGAACTGCACAATTCGCCAGTTTGCGGTGATGTTCAATTTGTCGAACTTACCAACTACGAACAGCAGCCCAGCCGTACAAGTCGCGACGATTGCATAGCTGTCGCCTCCCGCAATCGCCAACAATCCCAGCGCCAAGAGCCATAGCGGCGAGATTGCTTTCGACAATGTCCACCAAGCAATGGCCCCCAAAAAAAAACATAAACCAGTATGGCACGAATAAGCCACTTGGCGATTCAATAAAGTTATAACGCATCGCCAAGGAATAGAGTGCGAGCGGAATAAAGAGGAAGAACTGGCGTGGCACGCTAAATTTTTCCCGTAGTGCGATCCGCGCGAGATAACAAATCCCGATGAACGTCAAATAGAATTGAACTTCCAGACAGAGCGTCCAACCCACGGCTACAATGCCGCGAAAGTTAAGCAGTTTGTTCACATAAAAAAGATTCGCGAGCACGTCTCCACCGGAATACGCTGCTCGTCCGGGGACGAGCCATGTGACAAAGCATGTGATAGCGATCACGATCCAATACGTTGGGTCCAAACGTAACGAGCGCCGCAGTGCAAAAACCCCCACGAAGCGCCCATCGACCGTCGCCTGGCGAATACTGTAGGCAATCACGAAGCCGCTCAATGCAAAAAACACGGCCACGCCGCGATCGCCAACGGCGGCAATACGTTGAATCCAAATAGGCCACGAAAACTGGCTGCCTAGCGATTGATTATGTTCGACGATCGCGGAGTAAAAATGAAACACTGCCACGATCAATGCCGCAAAACCCCGCAATCCATCTATGAACGCCATCCTTTGTGTGAAGTTCGACTCATCACGATCGAATTTGAAAGCTGTGGTCAACAATTTCTTCGCCGGCTATCGGGCAAAATCCAAATTCCAGCATTGAGTTCGCCAAAATCGAACCCTTTTCTACAGCGATAGAATCGACATAGGATCGCGGATTAAATAACGTCCCAAGTTTGCAGCCGTAAAGTTAATAAATTGGCTAGAAATGCGGCTTGCTAGCATTCGGACCAGCCGGAGTTTGGAAGCTTATTTAATCCGCGATCCTTAATTTCCAGATCGCAATTGAAGGCAAGTCTCGCGGATTAAAATAAGGTCCCATTTCCCGACCGACCGATCGCTAGTACATGCTGTTTCCGCCCCTTTTGTGGGCTTTCGCATGGGAACTTGGAACGATATTTAATCCGCGTTTCCAAGTCAAGATTGTGGGCTTAAAAGAGACTTGCGGCGGGAACCGGACGGGAGCTCTGGGGTTGACATCGGCGACCGAAATGTCGATTCACAAATACAAAGGCCAATGGCTAAACCCAGCCCTATATTGAACCCGGGAATATACAAAATTTCACGAGAAAACAAGCCTCGCAGGCACCACAACGCGAGCATCATTCGCAATAGCCAGCGCGCGTCGTAAAAATTGTCGCTCAGTTTGCCGGACTTCCCTTTCGGGCGCCAATACCAGAGGGTTATTCCACCTGCGATGAGGGCGCCGAAGCAGATCAAGCCGCTGCCCGCGAAAATGTGGGCGATGACGTTGTGAGTATCGATCATGGTGCCGCCGTATTCCGGCATTCTGCGGGCGAGCTCAAACGGAACGAGCTGCGGGCCAATTCCCAACACCGGATTTGCTAATCCGATTTTAAAACTTTGAACGAACAAATTGATTCGCAGAGTATCTGACCCGTTGTCGTCCGTCACCGTCTGCTCGAATCGTCGTTCGAACGCCTCGGTTGCCTTGAAATAAATGAGCAGACCAACTGCTAAAGCGGCCACGATGCCTATTCGAACAATCGTCCGTGCCTTGGCGAATTTGCTCAAACGACTCCCGCGAAGCGAGTAAATCGCCAGTTCGAGAAGCACGACCGCCAATCCCAGATAGCCCGATCGATTTGCTCCCTTCAGCATCACAAACGAAATCGCGAGCGTGCATAAAATGCAAAAAGCGACTGCGGAGCGCCTTAGCGTCACCTGTTTCCAGTCCGTGCGCGCCGCCAAATACAGAGCCAGCAAAACCGCGGGAAGCGCGTACAACGAATACGAATTCTTATTGGCGCTGTCGATCAGTCGATCGGCGGCGTTTTCATCTTGCAAACCACGCGTGGCCAGCAGGGCGACCCCGACACATAGGCCCGTCACGCCAAATACGAAATCGCCACGACTGCGGACCAACAAGGCGACCGTGATAATGGTGACCAATCCCGCGACGATTTTGAGAATCTCGTCTTTGGGGTTCATCCACTCGAGCGGGGCCTGGGCGCCGGCCATGGAAAATGCGTAAAGTAACACGAATATCGTGAGGCAAACAAACGGAATCGCGGGCAATTTTTGTAGGCGAGTGAGAACGGCGAGCAATGCGCCAATACCCAGGGGAATCAGATACGGTTGAAAATGTAAGCCGCCGATTTGGGGCCGAAAATCCTTAAACCCCGAAAGAAAAAGCGATGCCCCAATCAACCACAACAGAATCCCAGCCGGTGTCAAACCATTTCCGATCTCTTTGGTCCGCGGTAGCTGCCGCGCAGGCAAGGCATTGGGCCAAAAAGACGACGCGTACGGATTAACGGAATTGCCGCTCATGGTTGCTGATCGAGCAGTTTGTGCGGAATCAAAACGAGAATGGCACGACGCCACCATCTATTCTAAGTCAACGATTGAACGAATCCAGGCGATTAATCGTGGACAGCAAGGTATCGGGCTCAACGGAATCGCTATCGGTCAACCGCATTTCGCCTGTCGAACGAGCGGTAAATCATCGAAAACACCCTTTGCCAGCGTCAACGCGACGATGGATGAAGCCATGCGTTTTGCGGGTCGTGCCGGGAATTTCTCGTGTAGTAATTATAGGACGCTCTGGCAAGGCGCTGGCCAGCCGGTCCCAGTTTGAGCAACATTCCCAGTGTGCGAACCTTCCAATTTGTCTTGGCGTGCTGGGGGTAGGTCGCCTCGCCGAACATATGAATCCGCCGAGCTAGTCGTCGATGTCCTTTGGCCAGCGTCGCCAAGCCGTGCCGCCCAATGTCGTGCTCCATGAATGCTTTTTCGACATCGCTCCGCGAAAGGCCGATTTCCTTCAGCAAAGCAGCATCCAACTCGAACGTCGAGGTGTATTCGTCGATCAGAAATTTTAGAGCTCCGCTTCCTGTTTGCGACGACGTTTGATTCGAGGAATGCCAGCGGTAAGCGAACAGCGGACGGTCGATGAAATACGCCGTCTCCGCTCGGGCCAGCAGCTTCCAATTGAACCATTTGTCGGGATTCATGAGCCGGTTGCCGCCGTAGCCCTCGACTGCCTCATACAGGGGCCTCGAATAAACCGTGGCCGCGAACTGAAACGGGTTTTGCATCGCTAGCAGACAGCGGCGCAGCAACTCGCGAGCCGCGACTCGATACACGGGGCCGTCGACGGTCGCATCGAACTCGGGCGCTCGGTCTCTTTCCGTCCAGACGTCGTTTTTGGGCAGCCCAACCCGGCCGATGGTTTTGTCGTCTCCGTCGATGACGTCAACCGCCGCGCTCACGACGGCGTTCTCGCCGGCCGGGCCTAGCTTGTCGAAAAGCGCCTGGTAGCTTGCGAGCGCGTCCGGACGCATGAGATCATCTGAGGACAGCATCACTAATCGTTCGCCGCACGCCAACCGGGCCGCTCGATCGAGATTGCCGGCGAAGCCCACATTGCAGCGATTAATACCCAGGCGGATCCGCGAATCGGCAAACTGCCGGACAATTTCCACCGATTGGTCCGTGCTGGCGTTGTCCGACACCAAAATTTCGAAATCGCAGTGCTTTTGGTCTAGGACACTCTGGATGGTGCGACCCAAGTATCGTTCGTAGTTGTAATTCGGAATGCAGACGGAAAATTTCACGGCGCCTCGTTTTTGGCTATCGACACGTTGCTCTCGGCCGCTCGCCCGCGCCCGCCGACAGGTCGCCGCATGGCTTCTTCGTAAACTCTTAGCACCCCGGCCGCACAGCTTTCGAGCGAATACATTTTTTCGGCCCGCGAGCGGCCCGCGGCGCCGTACTGTTGCCGCAACGATTCATTGGTAACGAGCGTACGGATGTGTTGGGCGAAATCGGTTGCGTCATCGGGATTGGCCAAGAGTCCCGTAACTCCGTGCTCGACGACTTCGCCCACCCCGCCGCCTCGGACACCCACGACCGGAAGTCCCGCCGCCATGGCCTCAACCGGTGCTCGACCGAACGATTCACCATCAGCCGAATGCACGAGCATGTCGATTTCCGCCATGATTTGGGCTGGATCAGCGACGTGACCTGGCCACCTGAATCGTCCGATAAGCCCGCGGTCGCGCACGATGCGGTGGATCCGTTCGGCGTATTCGTCGCCAGGCTGCGCGCCGCCCGCCGTCGAATCGTGTCCGTAAATCCGAAATTCCAAATCAGGCAGGTCCATCAATCGTTCGGCCGCCTCAATGAATAGCTCGTGTTTCTTCCATTGCGAGCTCAGCGAGGCGACCATGCCGACCACGATCGGTCTCGATGATTGGTGCGAATTGTTTCGCGGAACGAATGCCCGCAAATCGATTCCGTTGGGCACGATACGCAAAGCGTCGGCAGGAATAACGGGGCCAGCCGTGGTCGCGGTTATTCGCGAATTGGCAATTACAACAGACGCGTGTCGCTCGATGAATCGGGCCAGCGCAGCATCCGAAATCGATAGTTGAAAGGGGTGTGATCGGCCGAGCAATTCTCTTACATGCCATACATGGGGAAGTCCCAGGCGCCGGGCCGCCAAACCCCCTTCGGGATTCAGAATAGTGTTAGTATGAATTAAATCAGCATGGTGTCGCAGGGCAAACGATACGATGGCGGCGGTGGATCGACGAGTCCATCCCGTCTTAATGATCTGTCGCAATTCAATCAGCGGCCGTTTCCACCATTTAGCCCGAATTTTTTTATTCCACCAATAGAGCGGCTGGAAGACGGCCCGACCGTCCGTTGCATCGAGCAACTGTTGTCTCTCCAATTTAGAGCCGGCGTCGTGACAGACAGCGCAATTGGAGATCCCATGCTTTTTGAATTCTTCGATTAGCCCGAGCGTGCTCAAGGCGGCGCCACCCGCCGCGCTATTCATAACGTGAAGCACCATGGTTGGCCACCACTTGGCGCCATCGCCGCTCGTTTTCCGCGACGTGACATAAGTTGAAGGGCCGATCGTCATGTATCTAATTGCGATGCCAACGGAAAATGCGTCTGAAAGTGCTCAAGGTCCTCAGGCGTGCCAAGCACCCATACTTCTTTGGCCGGATCGAGATAGATGGCGGATCCAGCGGCGATCATCCGATTGTAAACGGGGGCCACAAAGAACTCGCCATTGACTCTCTCTTCGGCCTCGATCATCGCCTGAGCGTGACGGACGAAATCGCCTCCTCGCCGAAAGTAATATAGACCGGTGCTCGCCCATTCCGAGATCCGCCGTTTTTCCGCCATTTCAAGCACTCGGCCCGATTCGTCGGCACGGGCGAAACTCCACTTATCGCCGGTCGCCTGGAACGCGCCGACCAAGCCATCCACTTCGCTCGGTAGTGTCGGCAATCGCTCGTTCAGCGCCGTGCGGCAAAAAGTATCCGCGTTGTAAATCAACAGCGGCTCATCGTTGTCGATTTGCGAGCGGGCTTTCAACACCGTGCAAGCTTGGCCGGCGGTGACTTCGTCGAGACTGATGATTTCCGGATTCCAGTGGGCGTACCGCGAGTGAATGTCATCCGCCAACGCTCGGTTCTGGAGGTGCTCGGCCAGACAGATGAAGATCATCCGCTGAGCCGATTCCAGCGGCAAGCTTTCCATTGCCCAGGCGTACATCGGTCGGCCGCGGACATCGATCAATGGCTTCGGCGTGTCGATGCCGATTTGCGCGAATCGACTGCCGCGACCGGCCATGGGCATGACGATATTCATCAGTCGCACCCCGAACGTTTCGCAATTGACCTATCTGCAAAATTCACTGGTGGTTGACTCCGATATCCTGAGCCAGTTTTTCCGCCGCAAGCTTTTCCGCATTCTGGGGAAAGGTCGAGCCGTCGGGTACAATTTTGTCCCACGATTCAAACCGCAGAGCGTTGTCGTCGATGTAGATCTCGGCGTGCGGCTTGCCGAAGTGGATTTCGTCGTATTCGACGCCGTGCCTGGCAAGCCAATCGAGTGTCACGGCGCCCTGCCGGGCAACGACCTGTCCCACATTACCGTCGCAGGTCTTCATATGCCTGGCCGTGCAGATAATCAAGTAATGATCCGCCTGCTTCAATGCGCGGAGTTTTTCAACCGCGCCTGGGACCGGTTGCAATTCAGCGTACTTTTGGCCAGGCCGGCGAAGCTCGCAGATCACGCCATCCAGATCGATACAAATTCGCATCGCTAACACCTGATCCACGTCAGGCCCTGATGTCCAACTGCTAATTCAAATCAATGGCTGTCTGATCGCTCGCCGGCGCCGTGGCGGGCAGCGCGAGCGGCGTTTCCTTATGGTCGCTCGAAAAGACTTCATCGAACAATTGAATCGCCCGAGCGTACATCGCTATTTGCCTCGCCGGAGCGTCGTAGTGAAGAGCCGGCATGCTGGCGAACAGCAATCCCGTGAGCAGAAGAATCTCTCGCTGATCGAATATCTCGAAAAATACTTTTTCGAACCGCTCGCGGATCTGCCGATGCTGCGGCCGGCTGCGAATATCCAGGCGAATTTCCCGTCCGTTCAAGGAGACGTGGAACAGATCGTTGGTAATGAAATCGTACAGCCCGTGGACCGAGTGATACAGTTTGGCGATGTCGTATCGCGGATCGCCGTGGATTCCGGCGGCGCCGAAACTCCCGCGGGGATCGAGCAGTTTGCAAATTCGGGATCGCAGATCATAAAGGATGTTCGACAAGCACAAATCGCCGTGAACGATGCATCCCGCGACATTCTCCGACAACCGTGCGACGGCATGCTCCAAACGATCCCACAATTGCGGCAGATTCCGCATCTGGCGGCCATTGATCGTCACGCAGCCGTCGTAGTTCATCAGCTCGAGCAATTCGGGCGGAGCACGCATGGTTTGCAGGCGCTTCCGCGTTTTGCCCAGGTACATCTCGTCGAGCGCTCCCGCGTGCAGCGGGTAGCGCTTCTTCATGAATCCTTGCGTGACGATCTGACGCAGATGCATGAAGACCTGTTCCCAAATCGCCGGATCGACATTTTCGAATACGAAGGCTTCAGCCAATGTGGGGTAACCGTAATATTCCATCGTCAGCCAAGGATCGTCATAGTCGGCCGAGTAGCCAATCACGCGAGGAAACAGGACCGCCAAGTCCGGCGGCAATAGCCGGAGGTAATTGATTTCGTCGAGGAATTTTTCGACGTGCCGACTGCGTTTTGTGACGACTCCGAATACGCTATCGATCGACAATTCGTTAAAGTCGCGTTTTTGCAGCAACGTCCGGTGCGAACTGTCGCGACGATCGGGATTACCGCAGTCGAGCCAGTCCCCGGCGGCAAGCGCTTGAATCGCGTGCGAGCGACTGACGTTCTTGAGGATGTCGGCCATCTCGGTTCGACGACCCTGAATCTCGGCTGCTCGGTCGGCCGCGGCCGCGGCAGCCCGCAACTCGGCCAGATCGGGAAAGTGATAGACGCCAATCAGCGCCTGTTGAGGACCGACCAATCCGGCCTCTTTGTCGTGCCACGCCGTTACCCATCCGCGATCGTCCGTCTCCACCGTGCACCATCGGAAGGGATCATCGACCGATTGAGCGAGCACGGCCGGTTCGCTAGACGTGATGATCGAAGGATCGGCGAATTGGAAGTAGGTGTCTCCGAGCACCACCAGAGCGGACGACGCCTCGACGTGCTCGGCCAGTTCCAAAACGGTCCGTCCGACGCCTCGGCTCGCCGACGGCACGATAAACGACACCTCGCATTCAAGCCCAAATGTGCATTCGACGAAGTCTTCCACGAACATCCCGCGCCGCGCGACGGCAATCGCAAAGCGCCGCAACCCCAGCGACCGCAGATACTTCATCGTCCAGTAAATCACCGGGCGCCCAGCGACGGGGATCATCGCCGGGCAGTTGATGTTACCCAGCCCCAAAATCCCTTCGGGGACGGTCCCGGCCGCCGGAATGAGCACGACCGTGTCGCGTTGCAATGCGATGAATTCGCTTGTCGTTTTGTCGTGCAGTTTGCTCATGCGTCGTGCAGATTGGGCTGAGATTCGCCCACAGGCGTCGCGACCAGCGATTTGCCGGCTTGGCCGTTGGCGATTTGAGTTCGTAGGTAAGTACTGATATCGAGCAGAGTCAACTGGCCGTCGTCCGCCAGTCCGTGGCGAGTCCGCTGCATGCCGCCCAAGTCGAATTCCGTATCGTAAATCAAACACGGAACGAACTCACGGCTTCCCTGATAGTCGGGTTTGAACTCAGGCGAAACGGCCAAGTCGGCCGGATGATCGGAGAAGATCACGACGGTCGATGCCTCAAGCGAGTCGACGTAATTTCGAAGTTCGTTATCGAGGTATCGCATGCTGTTCAGATAGTTTTGAGCCATCGACTGCGGCTTCGGATAAATGTCTCGATTGCGCCCTTCGCCGCTCACCAGCGTGTATGGCGTATGGGTCGATAGCGTGATGATCACATGGCACGTTGGACCGATCGATCGACTAAGGGCGTCTCGTGAAAGTTGCAGCACGTGCCGATCTTCGATTCCCCAGGAGATTTGCGGCAGATGTTGTTCCAAAACCATCTCTTCTTCGAAGCAAATGTTCGAAAAACCCATTCGCTCGAAAGCGCTTCGGCGGTTATAAAAGTTGCCCGTATTGCCGTGATATATGGACGTCTCGTACCCGTGCTGACTCAGGAACTGCGGCAAGGTATCCGAATAGGGGTAGTTAGGAATATTGTATGTGACGATGTGCATCGAAGGCATCACGCCGTTAAGCATGACGAAATCGGCATCGGCCGAGCCGATATAGCGCGCCGCGGCAATCCGATAGCGGAGCGATTTGTCCCACAATCGATTCAAGAACGGCGTCACCTCGCAGCCGTTGGCCTGATAGCCGATTACGTTGAAATCCAAACTTTCCGCTTGGATGATGATCAACTGCCGCCGGACGGGAATCGCGGTTTCCAACGGCGTCAATTGATCGGATACGATTTGACGTTGCCGCATCGCGCTTTCCAGCACCTCATTGGCGCCGAGATAGTAGAACTCGGCGAGCCAGGTGAACAGGTAGCCCCGAATCAATCCCAATCGACCGATTCCGCGAGTCGTTAGAATTTTGTCGAGCGGATCGATGTACCCGGCAGCGACAATCAACGCGGCATATATCGCGGCGGCCGACAGTCCGATCACCCACCATGCCGGCGGATTCAAGCCGGAATCAGCGGGCAGTGTCGCGAGCAGCCCGACCTTGACGGCGAGAGCGGCGCCGAGAATAAGGAGCGGGATGCGTGGGGACGCCGGAAATCGGTGCCCGCTCGCCTTGGAGCCTTCCCGCCAATGATAGAGGGCCAGCGCGGACAAGGGACGGCGGAAATATTGGTAATAGCTCACAAGGCCGACTTGAGCAAAAAACGCCAGGATCGACACGCCAATCAACCAAGGGCGCGGCAAGAGCGCGGTGATGGCCACGACAAACGTCAGATCGATCAGTAGTCGAATCCGCGGCGCCCATTTTAAAAATTGCGCGCTGACATCTTGGGCAGACACGAGCGTGTAACGCTGGATAAAGAAAAGCTCGGCCGTCCGTACGAGGATGAACGCCAGAACTCTCCAGCCCCATGCCGCACTAGGCATCGCCAATTCAACCAAGCTTAGTAGTTCAACCCACATGTGTTTTCGAGACCATCGACTCCAGGGGAGCGTCCAACGTGGCCCGGCACCATAGTTCGAACAGCATTAAACCCCAAAGTCGCGGATGCAGGTTGGCCCTTACCGCCTCGGGCGTTCGCACCATCGGCGCGACGGCGGTTGGATCGATGAGCCCGCGGCGGCCGATCGTATCGGGATGACAAGTATCAAGCACAAGGGACTTGAGGTCTTTCTGCATCCATTGAACGATCGGCAACGCGAATCCGCGCTTTGGTCGTCGTCCGATATCATCGGGCAACACATCGCGCATCGCTTCGATTAACACCCGCTTCGCGCCGCTGGCGGCATAACGCCCATCGATGCCGCCCCCCGTTATCAACTTATATTCGTCGCGGCAAGTGCGCGACATGTTGGCGACTTCGAGATCGACAAGCGGCGTCCGCAATTCCAGCGAATGGGCCATACTCATCACGTCGGAATCCCGAAGCAATTGGCTTCCCATGTAGATCCCAAAATCGAGTAGGCACGCCAAACCAACCGGAGTCTCGCGACGGAAATCCGGACGCAGATCAGCAAGATAGGACTCAAACTGCTTGATATCTCCACAGCTTTCGAACGTCATCCCGACCATTTGGCGTGCCTGGTCGTAGCGAAACAAGCTGTGCGCGTGCATCCAGGTCGCCAGCGGCGATCGGCGGGTCGCCAGGTTGCAAGCTCGTTGTCGCAGATGACCGTCGGGCAGCATGTCACTCAATTGGGCGGCGATTTTGCCGGCCAGCGCCTTCGCCCGACCCATTGGACTGAGCGCATAATAGCTCATACGCCGCGTGACCGGATAGCCGGTAAACCATTCGTCGCCGCCGATGCCCGAAAGCACCGCTTTGACATCGCGCGCCGCCGCGCGCGAGATAATCCAAGTATTGAGTCCATCGATCGATGGTTGATCCATCGCCCGCGCGAATTGCGGCAATAATTCGGGCATGTCCGCGCCCCGAATCTCGACGATCGTATTCCGGCAATCGAGCTGTCTAGCCGTCGCCGTGGCGTACTCGGATTCGTCCAATTGCGGAAAATCGGGATATTTGAGCGTGTACGTCCGGAGGTCGGACACATGCTTCCGCATTAGTCCCACAACGCCGCTTGAATCGACGCCGCCACTCAAGAAAGCGCCAACGGGCGCATCGGCAAAAGCATGTAGCGCGACGCTTTCGTCCAATACCCCGCGCAGTCTTTGGGCAGCTTCGTCGAGCGTTTCTTGCCGCGGTTCACTGGGTGGGATCCGCCAAAAACGGTGGGTTTCCACCGGTCTTCCGGGGACGAATCGCTCCAGCATGCCAGGCGCCATCATGCGCACGCCGGATACGATCGTGCGCGGCTGCATCACGAATCCGCACTGCAAGTAATCCGCCAAGCCATCTTGTGACACCTGTCGAGGGATTAGCCCGCTTGCCAAGAGCGGCCGAATCTCCGAGGAAAACATCACGGCCGCGGGATCGCTGGGGGGCGAGGCAATATATAGTGGCTTGACCCCTAGTGGACCTCGAACCAAAACCATCACGGGCGGACCGGCTGTCGACGATTGGCGCCAATCGAATATGGCGATGGAATACATGCCTCGAAGTCGCTCGACGAATTCGATCCCTCGCTCCAGATACAAATGCAGAATCACTTCCGTATCGGTGGTGGTATGGAAACGCGCGCCGGCTTGTTCCAATCGCTCGCGTTCGGCGCGAAAGTTATATATTTCGCCATTGAACAGAATGGCCACTTGCCGATCGGCCGACCAGAGCGGTTGCTGCCCACGATTCGACAAATCGACCAGGGCCAGACGAACCATTCCCGCCGCGCCACCCTCGAAAGTCAAAGCTCCCCGACCATCCGGCCCGCGATGCGGCATGGCATCGAGCATCGCCGCCACGACGGCGCCGGAGCGATCGCCCTCTCGAAGATTCCAAATTCCGGCGATTCCGCACATAAGATTCGCCTGTTTGGCAGGCGTTGCACGCTACCTAAGCGGTAAACTGTTGCGTCGAATAATGGCTGACTGACAAGTCATTGTTGGCCCTAGGTAGGTGCTTTCGCCTGCAAGCGACGAACCACCATCGAGTGCCCACAGATCACGTCACATTCTCGTGGCCAATTGAGAAATTTTCCCTCGCTTTTTAGCCGGCGGTATTCCGTTTCATCGCGCAGGCGAATGACGGTCGCCGGCGCCCCACCGACGATCGCCAACGGTGGAACGTCTCGAGTCACAACGGCGCCCGCCGCCAGAATGGCGCCCTCGCCCACGGTGACTCCCGGCGTGATGATGACGTGATCGCAAATCCAAACGCAATCGCAGATGGAAACCATCTTCTCTACCCTCTTTTTTCCGTATGGCAGACATTCGCAGTCCTCATACGAATGATTCGAAGTGAGAATCGAAACATGCTCGCCAAAGTGAACGTGCGAGCCGACGGTCAAGGGGCCTCCTCCTTTAACCCGCAGACCATTGACTGAGACGTCGGCGCCAAATGTCGTGGCGGCCGGATTTCCAATGACAAACTCACCACCGATGGCAACTCCAACTCCGAGTTCCTTGAATTGCTCAAGCTGCTCGATGGCGGCGCAGCGATTGCGCCACCGCAACAGCGGCGTAATAATTAGTTTGCGAACAGCCCGAAAAAACAATACCGACATGACACCTTCGAATACTGACCACCCATACGTTATTCCGGAACGACAGGCAGCGACGATCTACCTTGCGACTGCGCCGTTGCCTCGTGCGTGTCGTTGAGCACGTCGAGCACTTCCGATGCGACGCGCAGAGACGCATCGCTGTTTCCGCCATTCAATACATCGTCAATGAGCCGCCGTCTCCCTTGTCGCAACTGTTCGCGAACGCCTTCGTCGTGCAATGCGTTGTGGATAGCCGTGGCGAGATCGCTCGCATTGCGAACTGGAATAGCCGCGCCATAGTTGTAATACTCGACTGGAATTTCATTGCCCGTGGGATTGAACTCGACTAAGGGGATGTCGAACATGCAAGCTTCCATGCCCGTCGTGCTCGAAGTGACGATGGCCACATCGCACTGGCGTAGCCAAAAGGAAAGCTCCCCCTTTTTCACGAGAGTGACGTTCCGATTGCCGCCGAAAACTCGCTCGGCGATACCCGAATGGTCGGAAGGATGAAGTTTAACGATCAAGCTAGCCCCAGGAATCGAAAAAGTGGCCTCGCCGGTCGCCCTCAATATCCGCTCGAAGACAGCCGTATTGACGTAATAACCGCCAGGTCGGGAGCCCAATAGAAGCACGCGGCAACCCACCGGATGCTCGGATATCGGCTTGGCATCCGAGGCCGCATTCCGGTGGTTAGCTACGCTTTCATATATGGGCGATCCAACCACGCGCATTCGTTCCGGGGAAATGCCAGCAGCTTGATATGCTCGAAGTATACTTTGACCCCAGAGTAAAATGCGCCGGTGAGGAACATGGCTGAAATATTCAGTTTCGCCTGTAAGACCGTGTTGAATATAAATCGATCCAATACCTTTCGAGTGAGCCGCGAAAGCAAGAGCACGCCCAAACGACCCACTGAACGTTGTCGTTATCAAAATGCGCGGCTGCAATCGGTCGATCATGCTGTAAAACAAATCGATCCATTCGACAGCAGCCCTAACTAGCTCGCGCTGGCGTCCGGCTATTTCGTTCATGAGCGGATCTACCGATCGCCGGATGCGTAATCTCTGTCTGGCGTCATTGCCCCTTGGCTTGCAAATGACGGAACGAACTGCGGCGCCGAGAGTGCGGTTGAGGCCATCAATTGCATTTCTAGAAGATTTGTCCGCGGCGACTCGGAATTCCTCCATATGAAAGCACGGCCGACCTTTTGAAATGAGAAAGTCGCATACTGCGGCCCGACCTCCCACAAACGCGACGGGTAAGCCGGCGAGATTCTCGAAGGCATTGGCCGCTCGGAGCGAGACTTCGGCGCTGTTCGGAAAAAACTCAGCAATTACTACATCGCTTCTTTGCTGGTTCGGGCGGCAGCTAGCGATCACTTGAGACTGCTTCCGCGTACGGCGGCGGTCGTACCAGAACCAAAGATAATCCCGGAACTGATCAAACGTCCGTTGGACGCGATATCGAAGTCGATCGCGGGAAGGGCATTTGACGAGCAGTGAAAGTCCGGCGTCGTCACATGCTGCACGAACGATTGGCAGATATTGCGGATGCGTTGTCGTCCACAACAGTCGATGGGGGCGATAGCGAGCGACCAGTTCACAAACAGCCCAGTACCTCCAATACGCATTCTCCGTCGCGGCGATCCAATCGTATCGAATTACCTCCAGTAAATCGGCTCCCTGAAACATCAGCGGACCGGTCGAGTGCCTAATATCTTCGAATCGCTGCATCAATATTTCGCGAAAGCGCTGGTCCCGGGAGGACCAAATCAATTCGGTTTCGGCCGCCATATTCTCAGGCCACGCCGTGTCCGTCGGACAAATATGGAATATATCGCTCTTCGCAGTCGCCAATGCGTTTTTAACATCGAGGGCATCGACAATCTCCTGATCGTAAAAAGCGGCGGTCAGCACTAGGCTTGTATTCTATATGGAACTGCTATGAATCGGTCAATCATTAACGCTTCGGAATTCTCGAACCTAGCCCCAAATACTTTAAAGTACCAGGCGGATTGAAACACTCGCACCGCAAGGTTTCGCCCATTACATGTATATGCCACAAATTTTCGCCTTTCCACGCAGGAAAGTCGACTCGAATGATTGCGCTATCGTCGAGAAATACCCACTTGCCAACGGTTGTCTTCATGTGACTCAACCCGTCCGAATCGAAATTAACGGTCGGATATTCGTAGACGATGGGCCCCGAAAATTCGGTCGTGCTTTCGTAGAAAATAAGGTGCCATTCCCCTTCAACGAGTGCTTTTACGATCTCGCTCCGGCCAGACGCAGCCAAATACGCGTGCCCGGCTGCGAGTTGCTTGAGCCTAGCGTCTGCTTGGGCTTTGACGAGCCCCTTAAGACTGGGAAGGGCTTTTTCATACCATTTGCCAGCTTGTAGCCGCAGGTGCGTCTTTATCGGCTCACGGCGACTCTCGGCCAGATCCCACCAATCGTTGGCAAGTTTAACTTGATCGGCGGGATCGGTGGGACTTCCAAGGTCCTTGACCGCAATGACACTCATTGCTTCGTCATTGCCCGCCGCCAAAAAGCTCATAGCTTTCTTAAAATTTCCCTTGCGCGGGCCCTGAAAGAATCCCCACACGAAGTTAGCTTCGCGGTCGTCTGGAACTGTCTTCAGTTTTTCCGATGCCGCCAAGGCTTTTGGAAAGTCTTTCTTTAGCTGCTCAATTTCGGCCGCCTTCGCCTTGAGTTGCGTCATGGCTTGGGATTTGTGCTGCTTTGCCGCCAATCCGTCGGCAAGGCGTGCAAACTTTCCAGCCATTTCATAGTTGTCCACATCGATCGCCTCGTCGATGGTCGCCACTGCGGCAATAAGAATGGCCTCGTTTATTTCCTGATTGCGCCCGTTTTTTGCAAGCGTCGTAAGGGCGGTAAACTTGTCGGCCGGCGCGTCGATTGCGTAGAAATGCGAGAGCATATTAATGGCCTCCAATGCATCTTTAATACTGCTAGCCGCGAGGGCCATATCACGAGCTTTGCATTTCAATACATAGCGCGCCGCCGGGTCGTCGGCGGTTTCCTGGGCCTGTTGCAAAAATCTTTTGGATAAAGCCAATTTCGCCTCTGGCCCCCCGCGGTTCGCTTGGTCGATATCAGATTTGAAAATGCCGATCACAGTCTTTTCCGCGGCGGCTTGAGCCTCTTTGCTAGGCGGCGAAGATTTGATCAGTTCGGACGCAATCGTGAAATCCGTCTTTTTCGTGTCCGATTGCTTAAGAGAAGGTGTCTTACCGGGCCCTTCCGCCACACGATACTCTGGCTCGCCTTTGACGAGTTCTTCCTTCGGTTTCCCCGGACCGTGAATATCTTCAGTGGCGGCGACCGTGGTAATCTGCTGACGCGCCGGTTGGTTGGAAGGCGGATCATCTGGAGTAGATTCGATCGGCGCTGAATCGATTGCCGACGCCGCGACTTTTGTCGCCGATTGAACTTGCGATTGTGGCGGCGTCGTTACGACCGGACCAGGAGGCAGATATTTTATTCGAGAATTAAACGGGGCGGGTTGTTTGTTCGTGAGCCGGGTTTCAGAATGTTCGCCCGATCCATTCTCTGTCGCCACTAATACATCGGTTCGAGGCTTCTCGCTGGTTTCATCAGGTCCTTTTAGCCAAGCGATTCCACCACCGATCATCACGATAATCGCCAACGCGACGCCGACGCCAATTTGTATTACAGCGCCGAAGTTGCCTGGAGTCCGCCGCGTGCCTTTGCGGTCGGCGGAAATCGCCGGCGTCTTTCGATTATCCAACGGCCTTGCGGTGTCAATGATTTGAGGCATCGCGTCAAGTGTTTTGGCGCAAGTCAATCCATTTTGGCGAGCCGGTAGGTATGCTCATCGACATTGAGGAGGGCCGTTGACGAATCAATTGATCGTATGCCGCTTTGCGATCCGGTTTGAGCAAACAAACTCGCGCCACCGCTAATTCGTTGAGCAGGCGTTGGGACAACGCGCCGGCTTTTCCGGCTTGGAACGTCCTCACATGAGCCATTTGCCGATCGGCGGCGCTGGCGATAATGTCGGCGTCGCTTTCGAAGAGATCCAAACCCAAAAGTCGGTAATGATTGGGTGGCCTCTCGGGATCGCGAATGCCGAGCCGTCTCAAATACGGGTCAAACGATTCGGGCATAAATTCAGCTTCGCCAGTCAATCGAGAGATGGAAACGCCTGATGGAGCTTGACATTTCTCGGACACGACCGTACCCAGACCATCAGGCCATTCACTTTAGCAGAAGGCATCGATTGTTTCATGCTAACAGCCTGTTGAATAAATGCGATTTTACGAGGCGGGCACGAACGCCTTGTATCGGATGCGGACGGTCGCTTTCGACTTGGCGGCGTTCGTCAGAACTGCAATCCAGAGGCGGTGAACTAACCACGTTATGTACAAGGCAAGATAGGCAGTCGCGGTAAGCCCGTCGGCGCCCTGGAGGC
>JBBQWR010000028.1:0-69606 GCA_038210495.1 Pirellulales bacterium | reverse complement strand
AAGCAAACCTCGTTCCACGCCCTCAGATGTCCCACGCGGAAATCGTAACCCGAATGAACCCATCGCGATAAATCGAATTCCCACTCGGCCGACCAGCCGAAAAACTTTGTACACTTGTGGGTAATTACAAGGGCTGGAGGCGAATCGCCGAAGCCACGGAGAGTCGATGCGACTCGAGAGCAGGCCACCGGGGCGCCCCTTCGGCGCGACTCCCCGGCCACCCAAAAATGCAGTAGGGTCTACCCGTCTTCATCCGGCTGCGAAATCAGTCGCGTTAGCGTGTTGGCATGCACGCCCAAGAGCTTTGCGGCCCGGCCTTTGTGCCCTCGCGTCACGCCCAAGGCTTGTCGCACCGCTTCGTTCCGCAGACGCGCGAGATTGAAAAACGGCAGCGACGTCGGGCCTCGGCTGGCCGACCCGCCTGTCGGCAACGTCGGCGCCGCTTCGAGCACATAGGCCTGCTCGATCACATGCGACAATTGGCGAATATTGCCGGGCCAATCGTACTCGCAGAAATCGCGCATCGTATCGGCGTCCGGCCGCCACAGGGGCCGGCGATACTTGGCGGCGCAGCGAGCCGAGAAAAATTCGATCAGTTCCGGAATGTCGTCGATTCGTTGTCTCAGCGGCGGGACGCGAAGCTCGACCATGTTCAACCGATAAAACAAGTCTTCGCGAAATCGACCGGCTTGGACCTCCGCTTCCAGATCGCGGTTGGTGGCGGCCAGCACCTGCACATCAATCGGTGTCGGATGCGCGGAGCCGATCGGCGTCACCTCGCGCTGCTGCAAGACCCGGAGTAGCTTGGGTTGCAAATCGAGCGGCATCTCACCGATCTCATCGAGAAACGCCACGCCACCGCCGGCCGCGCGAAAGATGCCGAGCGACGCTCCGAGGGCGCCGGTGAACGCCCCTTTCTCGTGCCCAAACAATTGGCTCTCGGCCAATGTCGTCGTCAGCGCCGCGCAGTTCACGGGCACGAAGGGCTTGTTCGCTCGCGGACCGCTGCGGTGAAGCACGCGAGCCCAGACTTCTTTGCCGGTTCCCGTCTCGCCGGAAATGAGCACCGTGCATTCGACTTCCGCGGCTCGCTGCGCATGCTGCGCGACGCGACGCACGGCCAAGTTCTGACCGAGCACCCAATCCAAGTCGCGCCCGGCGCGAGGCGCCAACGCCGACGTGGGATGGACGATCGCGGAAGGTGTTGATTCTGTAGCTATGCTCACGATTTCAATCCAATGCCGATGAGTGCAAACGGGGCCATGCAAATCTCGCCGTGATTTTCGACCGTAAAGCCGCCTCAAACGCATTAGCGATTGGGAATCGGCTCGCCGGCTCGTTGCCGCTTTCGGCCGCTAACGTTGCCATTTACGGACGCTAGCGTCGTCGCTTTCGGCCGCGGGCGCCACCACGACATTTCTGTCCGATCCACAGAATGCTCGTGATCCACTGCCACATCGGCCGGACCAACTGCGTGTCGATCTGCAATGCGCAAATCGAGAGCCTTATCAAAAGTGGGCTAGAAGTAACGCTTATTGCGACGGCGGTGGATCCCGTTGAACCCGACCGGACGACTCTTGCGTGCATGCTCGGGGCGAGCAGACTGTCGAGTCGTGCTGCTCGGTTCGCTGCGGCGCGGCTTGACTTGGTAATCCATTTCCGACTCGTTGAAATATTCATAAGGCGCATTCACGGTTTTTTCCCTTCGATCGTGCTAATCGGGTGAAACGTTGTGGATCGATTGACGATGGTTCCGACCGAGACTTGCAAGCCGAACGCCCGCGATGAGGAGCCTCGATGTTGCAGTACGGCTAAGGCAATTGACGCGCCGATTTACGAAAAATTCCGTGGGATTTTCCTAACTCGCGACGGTCAACGAGATTGCGAATCGGCAGTTCGTCGTCATCAAGTGCGCCGCGTCGATTCGCTCGTTCACTGCTTTAGTGAAGACGGCGCCGCGCTTCGAGCCGGAAGTCTTTGCTGGTATAGGCTCAAGTCATCGAATCACAATTTCCGTGAAGGTTCACTGTTTGTGTGAGGCGGCGCGATCGGATTTTCGGCGCCACCCGCATCTTGAACAGCGAGACAATGGGCGCATCGGCGAGATCGTTACCGAAGGTCTCGTTTAGGAATTGCCCCAACCGGGCTACGTTCTTCGGCCCAAGGTTTCAGCGAACCGCGAGGCTACCTTGGGTCTTAATCGCAAAGCAAAGGCTCTATCGCAATGCGCTTGCAATAAGCGGCGCCGCAAATCGCGATAAAGAAGCGGCGGGCGACGGGATACAACAAATAAACGAGGTGTCAACTAGCCGCGTTCAGCAATGAAAGGCGACAAGAATGCCAAGCGTTTTTAAGAGGGTGCTGCGAGAGCACAAAAGAAATGCGCCTCGAATCGCGGCGCCCAACGGCGCGAGAATAGGCCTAGCGCACCCGTTCGACTGGACGTGTAATGCTGCCTACATCGTATAGCGCTTGTTTCGCCGCCGATGCTTGCCATTGAAACCGTTGGGGCGACTGGTGCGGATATGCTCCGGGCGGCGCAATCGGGCGTCTGCATTCGGTTCGCTTCGACGACGACTCAGCGAGCCGTCGAATTCCGAATCGTCCGGGGTCGAATTTTCTTGAATCGGATTCATCGGGGAAATCCGTGTTCGTGTGCCGGAATGAATTGGCGTCGCCTATGATCTGAATCTGCTGCAATTTGTGTTCCATCTCGATAGATTCGCGCCCCCGAGGTCGCAAAGCGGTTCAGCCGTTAACGGAAACCGCGACAAAAGGAGCCTAATTGTGCCGCTTTTTGAGGCCCTTTCGGTTCTTAAAGAGGCACAAACGGATAGTTAGGCGGGTGATCCCAAAAGGCGAACCGCAAAACGGCCTGAGGAGGGTCCCGTTTCATGCAAATCATGACACGGTCGAGAAGGCCAGCGACAAACTCTTATATCGAAAACACTTGCGCGGTTTTCACCAAAATGATGAGATATCACCATTTTGGTGAAACTCCGTGCCCGCGCAGATGGCGGGCAATGGCGCTCACGTTGCCTTTTTGCATCGCGACGTTGACGGTTTGGGTCGCCACCCCTTCGCGGAACATTGACACGCCGAAACCGGACCATTCAAATCGGAGTAGATGTTTGAAGGCTCGCTTTCCGCATCTTGCGCCGCTCGTTTGTCGCGCGAGACTCTCAGTTTCCCGATTTCTTTTTAATGAGGCATTTGTGCCGGCGGAAATCAAGACGGGGGGAGATGCTCCTTGGCAGGCTGAGCCCGTGCGTGAACCAGGGGGCTATCCCGCGCTGCCCGCCGGATTGAGCGCGCCGCCCACGGGTGGCCCGGCCTCTCGCGCGACGACCACGGACAAACGCGCGGCCGATGGCACGCTCCTGCGCGATCGAGTCCGATCGCTGCAACTGGGCAAGGAAGTGACCGCCTCCAGTTCGGGCTTAAGCTGGGTCAAATGGACAATCGTGCTGGTCGTCTTATTTGCCGCCAGTTGGGGCGGTTATCAACTCTGGCAGCGTGCGAAATCGGGCGACAAACCGGCCGCGGATATTCCCGGCGGCGCGACCGGCGCCGCCAATTCCGCGACCGGTAGTTCGGCCCCCGCCGGCGTGGCCGACTCGGCCCACGGCGGAGTCATGCTCGAATCCAAAGGCTATATCATTCCCGTGCATGAGATCCTGGTTAGCCCCAAGATCTCCGGCATGGTGCTGAAACTCGAAATCATCGAAGGTCAGCGCGTCCAGCAGGGCAAAGTGCTCGCCGTCCTGGAAAGCATCGAATACAAGGCCGACCTCGACCATGCCCGGGCTATCCTGGCGGGCGCCAAGCAGCGGCTGCTCGAACTCGAAAACGGCAGCCGGCCGGAAGAAAAGGAAGAAGCCCGGGCCGAACTAGCCGAAACCGAAGCCCAGGTCGTCCAACTCAAATCCCAGTGGGAGCGAACCAAGCGGCTCCACGAAACGGGCGCCAAAGTCGTCACCGACAACGAATACGAAGTGGCCATCGCCAGTTATCAGGCCATGGCCCGGCGGACAGAGCGCCTCAAGGGTGCTTACGCCCTCATGCTCGCCGGTCCGCGAGTCGAAAAGATCGAGGCCGCTCGCGCCGAGGTCGGTCAGGTTCAAGCCGATTTCGACAAATCGCAGTGGCGATTCGACAACTGTGTCGTGAAGGCGCCGGTCTCGGGCACGATCCTTAAGAAGAACGCCGAAGAGGGAAATATCGTCAATCCGATCGTGTTCAACGGCTCGTATAGCATCTGCACGATGGCCAATCTGGCCGACCTCGAGGTCGATCTGACCATTCAAGAGCGCGACATCGCGCACGTGTTCGTCGGCCAGTTCTGCCAGGTGCATACCGATGCGTATCCCGACCGAATCTACGACGGCTTCGTCTCCCGTCTGATGCCGACGGCCGACCGAGCCAAAGGCGCCATCCCGGTGCGCGTGAAACTCAGAGTGCCCAGCGAAGAAGAGGGCGTATATCTGAAGCCGGAGATGGGAGCGATCGTGTCATTCTATGAGAAGAAAGCGGAATAGGGGCGAAGAAAAGGGGCTAGGGGTTGGGGACGAGGGGCTAGGGTTGGACGCCTGCGGCGGCTCATTTTTTTCTTTTCTTTGCTTCACTCCCGACTCCCGTCTCCCGACTTCTTCTCCCATGCAATCCATCGTCCAAGTCACCGGGGTTCACAAATTCTTCACTCGCGGCAGCGAGCAGGTCGACGTGCTCAACGGTCTGACGCTCGTCGTGCAGCGTGGCGAGTTCATCGCTCTGATGGGTCCCAGCGGCTCGGGCAAAACAACGCTCCTGAATCTAATTGCCGGCCTCGATCGGCCCAGCCAGGGCGAAGTCTGGGTCAGCGACGAGTTGATCTCCGGGATGAGCGAGGCTCAGCTCGCTCGGTGGCGCACTCGGCATATCGGGTTCATCTTTCAGTTCTATCATCTGCTATCGGTCCTCACGGCTTACGAGAATGTCGAGCTGCCGCTGCTGCTGCTGCCGATCACTGCCGCCGCCCGGCGCCGGCAAGTGCTGACGGCGCTGGAACTGGTGGGGCTCACCCATCGGCTGCATCATCGCCCAGGCCAACTCTCGGGTGGACAGCAACAGCGCGTCGGCATCGCGCGGGCAATCGTCACCGATCCCACGTTGATCGTCGCCGACGAGCCGACGGGCGATCTGGACGGCAAGAGCGCCGAAGAAATTTTGGATTTGCTCAGCGAGCTGCACGAAACGCTTGAGAAAACGATCATCCTCGTCACGCACGACCAGCGGGCCGCCGATCGGGCCCACCGCATTTTGCATTTAGACAAAGGACAACTCGTAGCCGACCAAGCCACGCTCCGCGCCGCCGGGCCACGTCTGCGAGCGTAACTTACAGAGCCGCGGTATCCTGCTGCGGAGTGCTGCCACCTGATTAATATATGCCGCTCCTTCGCCTGATCTTCAAAAACCTCCGCCGCAACGTCCTGCGGACGATCCTCACCGCGCTGGGCACGATCGCGCTGGTCTGTGTCGTGACACTGATTTGGTCGATCCTCTCGCTGCTCGATCAAGTCACCGCCGAGAAGAGCAACAATTTCAAGGCGATCGTTACTGAGCGCTGGCAGATTCCAAGTCGGCTGCCGTATGCCTATGTGGCTGGGCTGGCCGATGGCGCGGCGAGTCATCCGGGCGATATTCGCCCAATGGATTCGATGTCGTGGCAGTTTTACGGCGGCACGATCGATCCGGGCAAAATGACCCGCGAGAATTTCGTGTTCGCCTTTGCCCTGCAACCTAAAAAGCTGGCCACGATGATGGACGATCTCGACTCGCTGCCGCCCAATGAAGCGAGAGAGCTGCAAGATAACATCAAGAAGCTGGAGCAGAACAAACGCGGGCTGATCGTCGGAATCGAGCGGTTGGCGGCCTTGAACAAGCGAGTCGGCGAACGAATCAAGATCTTTAGCTTTAATTTCAAGGACATCGATCTCGAGTTCGAGATTGTGGGCGAGTTTCCCGACGGCCGGTACAACCAGTCGTGCGCGATGAACTGCGATTATTTGAACGACGCGCTGGACGACTACCCGCGAACGCACGCCGGTCAAAAACATCCGCTGGCCGACAAGAGCGTCTCGCTGATGTGGCTGCGGGTGGCCGATTCCGATTCGTTCGGCCGGATCGCGGGTCAGATCATGAGCTCGCCGAGTTTCACCGATCCGGCTGTGAAGTGCGAAACGGCCTCGTCTGGGATATCATCCTTTCTCGACGCTTACAAAGACCTGATCTGGGGCATGCGCTGGCTCCTCGCGCCGGCGATCCTGGCAACGCTGTCGCTGGTGTTGGCCAACGCGATCAGCATCAGCGTTCGCGAGCGGCGTATGGAAGTGGCCGTGTTCAAAGTGCTCGGTTTCCGGCCCAGCCACATTTTATTTCTGGTGCTGGGCGAGGCGGTCGCGATCGGCGCCCTCTCCGGCGGGTTCAGCACGGCCGCGACCTTTCTCTTGGTCAACCGGGTCATGGGGGGGCTTAAATTTCCGATCGCCTTCTTCCCGAGCTTTACGATCCCCATCAGCGCGCTGTGGTGGGGCCCCGTCGTCGGCGGCCTCACGTCGCTGGCCGGCGCGATCTTTCCGGCCTGGACCGCTTGCCGAATCAAGGTCTCGGAAGTCTTCGCCCGCGTCGCATAGTAGAATCGGTGTCGAGCGGCACCGGCCGCGTACCAACCCGATGCTTCAGCGAGGCTCTTTCGATGACGATTCCACATCCTCGCTAACGCTTCGGGTTAGTATGCCTTGCAAAAATCATTTCAACATTCAAAACAAAAAAGGGTGAAGACATGGCGGCATCATGGGGGGCGGTTCGGCGTGGATTGGCGGTTGCGGTGGTGGCTCACATGCTTATAGCGATGGCATTGGCCGAAGACGAGAAATCGCCGGCCGCGAGCAAAACCAAGTTGCTCGAGCCGCAGCCGATTTTGCCGGGCGACAAAGTCGTCACGCTGTTTCCCCCTGGGCATCCGGCCCTGAAAGAACTCGCCGGCTTCGATAAGCCGGAGAACGTCACTCGGTCGAAGGATGCGGCGGCCCGAGTGCTGAACGTCACGAACATTCACAACCCGTCGCTCGAACTGCATCTGCCGCCCGCGGACAAAGCCAACGGCATGGCGGTCATCGTGGCGGCCGGCGGCGGCAACACCACGCTCTGGGTCGGGCCCGAAGGAGTCGAAATCGCGAAGTGGCTCAACGACCTGGGAATCGCCGCATTCACCGAACGCTATCGACTAAAACCCTACGACTCGGCCGTCGACGCCTTGGCCGACACACAGCGCTCCGTGCGAATAGTTCGCTCTCGCGCGAAAGAGTGGGGAGTCGATCCGAAAAAAATCGGCATCATGGGTTTTTCGGCGGGAGGCGAGCAAGCCGCCCGGGCCGCTCTCAATTTCGACGCAGGCAAGTCCGACGCGGCCGATCCGCTCGATCGCGCAAGCTGCCGTCCCGATTTCGTGGCCTTGGTCTACGCCGGCTGGCGCGAACTCGACACCAGCAAACTACCGCACGACGCCCCGCCGGCGTTCTGCGTCTGCGCCGGTGTGGACGACGCTTTCCACGCCAAGGAAACGGTAGATTTCTACAACGCCTACTTCAACGCGAAGATCCCGGCCGAACTGCACATCTACGCCCACGGCGGCCACGGCGGCGGCATCAGCCCGCGTAAAGGCATCCCCTTCGGTACCTGGCCCAGCCGATTCATCGACTGGTCAACCGACATCGGCATGCTGCCGAAGCACGACGCTGCCGGCAAATAGCCGTCAATGCCGCCCTAAAAAGCGAATTGAAATCGCGATCAGTCGATCGGAATAATGCGTGTCGAGCACAATGCCTAATTGTCAAATCACGCCCCGAAGGGGCAGCAACAAATCAGCCCAGGGCAGAGCGAGCGGCGTTAGCCGCGGAGCGCCGCCCTGGGTTGGTAACCATCATCAAGCAGAGCCCTGCAAGGGCGAAACAATTCGACGTCTCTAGGAGTGACACCTAAAATCGTCGAAGAAGTGAAAAAGGGGAGTTCGAAGTGGATGAAGACCTCCGAGGGCACTCGCAACCAAGAGTTCGAGTGGCAGGGCGGGTACGCCGGTTTTTCGGTGAGTCAATCCAATGTGGAAGAAGTAAAGAGATACATCATAAACCAAGAAGAGCATCACCGGACGATGACGTTCCAGGATGAATTGCGAGCGCTTTTCGCGAAGCACGGGATTGAATTCGACGAGCGATATATATGGGATTGATCGTCCATGATAATCAGACGCGAACGAAGCGCAGGGCGAGTTCCGCGACGTGGCGGTTTGTTTCGCCCTTGCAGGGCTTTGTCCTGAAACGGGAACAGTACCCAGGGCGGCGCTTCGCGGCTGTCGCCGCGTCGCTCTGCCCTGGGCTGATATGTTCCGCCCCTTCGGGGCTTCCGGCCGCCCGCGGTCCGCTCTCGCGCAGCGCCAGGATGTTCCCACCGTACACCATCTCCTACGCTGGCACGGCGTAGCGGTCGGCCATTTCCTCCAGCGTGATGCACTTGATCTTGCTCGCGTTGCCGGCTTGGCCGAAGGATTGCATCCGGGCCATGCAGACCTTCTTCATCGCCTCGCGGGCCGGCTTCAGGAAGTCGCGGGGGTCGAATTTTTCCGGGTGCTCGGCGAATACCTGGCGGATCGCGCCGGTGATCGCCATTCGGCAATCGGTGTCGACGTTCACCTTTCGCACTCCGTGCTTGATGCCGCGCTGAATCTCTTCGACCGGCACGCCCCAAGTTTGCGGCATCTTGCCGCCGAATTTGTTGATCACGTCTTGCAACTCTTGCGGCACGGACGACGACCCGTGCATCACCAAGTGGCAGTTTGGCAGCCGGCGATGGATCTCGATGATCCGGTCCATCGCGAGCACCTCGCCATCGGGCTTGCGGGTGAATTTGTAGGCGCCATGGCTGGTACCGATCGCCACGGCCAGCGCATCGACTCCGGTCTCGCCGACAAACCGCTCGGCTTCCTCTGGATCGGTCAACAGTTGATCGTGCGAGAGCGTTCCCTCGGCGCCGTGGCCGTCTTCCTTTTCGCCCATGCCCGATTCGAGCGAGCCCAGGCAGCCGAGTTCGCCTTCGACCGACACGCCTTGCCGGTGGGCCAACTCGACGACGTCACGGGTGACGCGGACGTTGTAGTCGTAGTCGGCGGGTGTCTTACCGTCTTCCTTGAGCGAGCCGTCCATCATGACGCTCGTGAAGCCGTTCTCGATCGCGCTCTTGCAGGTGGCGACGCTATTGCCGTGGTCCTGGTGCATGGCGATCGGGATTCTCGGGTAGAGCTCGGCGGCGGCGAGCATCAGATGCCGAAGGTAGTTGTCTTGCGAATAACTACGGGCGCCGCGAGAGGCCTGCACGATCACCGGCGAATCGGTCGCCGCGGCCGCCTCGAGGATCGACTGAATCTGCTCCATGTTGTTGACGTTGAACGCGGCCAACCCGTAGTCGTGCTCGGCGGCGTGATCCAGCAGTAGACGCATCGGAACCAGTGGCATGGCGGATTTCTCCTCTAAGGGCAAAATGGGATCGCAGGCGCCGAGGCGCCCCGCCCGGACGTTCGGTTGGTCAGGCGGCGACACGGCCGCAAGTTAGGCCGATATTCTACGAGAAACGGGGCCCGGGCTAAAGTGGGTCGCCGCGATGGAAACTAGAGCCGCGCACGCGGTAAGCGGAGGTGGTCGCGAATTGCACGTCGCACGGCGCTTACTTCGTGCGCGGCTCTATCGGAGCGACCGTCTGACCGGCGTCCTTGGTGTCGGAATCGCTGACGTTCACGAGCAGATCGTTGAACTTCGTATCGCCCAGTCGAATCAGCATCAGCTTTTGATCGATCCCCTCGGCCTTCGGTTCTGTCAGCAGATAGTGGCCGACGCTACCGGGGCGCTGCGGCAGGCTGGCGATGATCAGCGTTTGATCCGGCCGCAGCGTGACTTCGAGTTTCAGCTTGCTGTAAGTCTTCTTGGGCTTGCCGGATTGCAAATGGAACATGCCGTCTTCACCGACCCATTGCTGCCGCGGCTCGCCATAGAGAAACTGCGGCTGGAGATTCAGCTTCACGCAACTGTCGGGCTGTGGATCGACGCCCACAACGAACTCGCCCTGCGCCTTGGGATATGTCTGGCCGCGGACTTGGCCGTCGTCGTTGGTCAGCAGCGAGAGCTGATCGTAAACGCTTGAGGCGATGATATTGCCGGGCTGGCCGCGGCGGATTTGCATGCTCCAGTGGCGGACCGCCGGCTCGGTGTTTATCTTGGCGGCGGCGGCGGCTGGCGTCGCGGGCGTGTCGGCCTGAGCCAGTTTCTTCTCGAGCGCCGGTGGCTTGTCGCTGCCGATGATGCCCGCGCGGAGACCGTTGGCTGCGAGCTCAGCCCGGAGCTCGGCCGGTATGATCTGCTCGTCGATTTCGTTCCACATCGGGCCGTTGACGTCCGCGTCACCGAGCGGAATGCGGATGAACGTGATTTCCAGTTCGGCGCCGTCGGTGGCCAACGTGAGCGGCTGGAGCGGCGATGTGCCGTGCGGAGACAGACGCAGCCACTCGCAGCCCGTGAGCGCAAGCGGCAACAGAAGTAGGGTGGACCATGCCCACCATGTCCGCGCAATACGATGGGGCACGGTGGGCAATGCCCACCCTACGTTGGCCATGAAATCGTCCGCCGGCTAGGACTTCAACATCCCGGAGAACCCGGGAAACCCGATAAGGGGCGTGAAGGCTAGACGCCGAAAAGACTGGCGTCAATGGCGGTTGACGGAAATTTGTGTTTCGGAATCGCCCTAAACATCGCACAGCTTCGCCGCTTGGCCCAGCGCTGCCAGCATGTCTTTCTGCGTTGGGATGAATTCTTGGCCGACGTAGCCCTGATAGCCTGTCTCGAGGATCGCCCGCATGATGGCGGGGTAGGAAATCTCCTGCGTGTCGCCGATTTCGTTGCGGCCCGGGACGCCCGCTGTGTGATAGTGGCCGATGTACTCGCTGAATTGCCTGATCCGCGCGATGACATCTCCCTGCATGATTTGCACGTGATAGATATCGAACAGGATTTTCAGCCGGGGGCTGCCGACCAGCCGGCACAGGTCGACTGCCCATTCGATATGGTCGCACATGTAGTCGGGATGCCCCTTCATCGGGAAATTCACCCGGGAGTTCAGCATCTCGAAGCAAATCGTGACCTTCTTTTGTTCCGCGTAGCCGACGATCTTCTTTAATCCCGTCACGGCATTCACAAGCCCTTCGTCATCCGGCAGGCCGCGACGCATGCCGGAAAAGGTAATTACGTTCGGATAGCCGGCGTCGCTGGTGGCGTCGATGCTTTTATGGAGAGCGGCCAGACATTCTTCATGCTCTTCGACGTGGGCGAAACCCTTCGTGAAACCGTGGCCGGGCGTCATCGCGCAGATCAGGCCATGCTTTTTCAGCGTCGGCCATTCTGTGGGAGGCACGAGCTCGATCGATTTGAACCCCATCCGCGCCGCGCCGGCGGCCAGGGTTTCCATCGGCATGGGATTGAAGCACCAGAATGCAATGGACTGGTTGATCTTGCCGTTGGCGATTTTGTAATCGTCCGATACCGGTTCGGGCGCCGCGAGCGCCGATCCCGCCGCGATCACACCACTGGAGGCCGCCGTCAAACTAGCGGCGCCGGCGAGCAGCGCGCGGCGACTGATCGGTGTCTGGGAGTGAGTCATGGTTGAAGCTCCTGGTGGGTGAGTTCTGATCGAGAAATTTGGGCACTGATTTTTCATATCGCTTCGCCAATCGTTCGCCCATGGGCCTTCTTCCCTATTAACCGCCACGGGGTGCGTCCACGGCGAGGACATCGATCGGCCGTTGCATCAGAATTTGGTCGTTTCCCCAAAAACGGACGAAATACTTTCCGGGTTCGGGGAACACAAGGTTGCGCATTTCAAAGACCAAGTCGCAGACCACAACCGGATTGTCGTCCTGTAAAGGTCCCTCCATCATGGCAACGAGCGCGTCAGTCTCCGCGTTGACGATGTCGAGTTTGCAGATCGTTTTCGGGCGAAGCGACGTGATTGAAACAAACACGAACATTCCGCCATGCGAGATGGGAAACCGCTGAGCGATAATCTGATTGAATAGACCGATCAAGGCCCGTTTTCCACCCTTGTCCTCGTAGATACTCTCGCAGATGACCAGTGCGATCGGCGTTGGCGCGGGTAGCGCAGGCTTGCTCATGTCTTCGGGGCAGCACAAAGTGGCAATCGTGATCGAACAGCTAGACAGTCAAATGGTCTCCCTATCTTTCGCTTTTATAGTTTAGCAGACGGCCGGACCGTGAGACAAATTCTAGAAGAGTCGCGGCGCAATCGAATTCAAGCGAACCGTGATATTCTTGGGATCGAATCGACTTGGCAGCAGATTCGTCGCGCTCTCGGCCGCGACGGCCAGGCCGAGCCGCAGGGCTTCGAGTGGCGATTGACGCTTATGCATCGCGGCGGCGATGCCGGCCGTCAGGGCGTCGCCGCAACCGATGGGATTGATGATTTCGGCGAGTCTTGGCGGCTGAAAGGGATGCGTTCGCCCTTGGCCGTGAATCCAACCCGAGCGGCCGCCGTCGGTGACGACGATCCAACTCGCGCCGCGGCCTGAAAGTTCATCGATAGCGCCGACGACGTCTAAGTCTGTCGGTAGTGGCCGACCGACTGTCGCCGACAATTCTTCTCGATTTGGCTTTATCAACAGGGGGCGACGAGGAAGAGCAGTTTCCAACTCCTTGCCGCGGATGTCCAAAATCGCCGAGCAATCCGCGAGGCTGAGCAGATCCGAATAAAAGGTCGGCGGAACGCCGGTCGGCAGCGAGCCGGTGAGCACCAAGAAATCGGCCTTGGAAATTTCGTCGGCAAAGGCCTCGCGAAATTCGGCCAATTCACCGGCGCTCATGTCGCCGGCGTTCTCGACCAACTCCGTGACCGTGTGGTTGGCGCGATCGACGATCGTCGTGCAGGTCCGCGTCGGCGCCGCCGTCTCGATCCACCGCCGGTCGATGCCGAGCGAGTCGAATTCCCGGTCGATCATCGATCGCACGGGACCGCCGACGCAGGACAGAACCCGAAATTCAGCGTCGAGCAGCCGCAGAGCGACGGCCAGATTGAGCGCCTTGCCCGACGAACATTCCACGACCGCGCGGGCTCGATTGACTGCTCCCATCTCGAGCTGGTCGAAGTCGTAGACGCGCTGCCATGCGGGCGTTAGTCCGACTATCAAAATCAAAGCATCGCCTCCAACAGTGCCGTCAGTTCGTCATCGGCGATCACGCGCGGGTTGCCGTTCATACTGTTGCCGTGAGACGCGGCGACGAGCTCGGATATTTGCTCGCGCATGACGCCCAACGGCGAAAGTCGATCGGGAATATTCAGTTCCCCGCACAACCAGTCGACCCGAGCGATGAATCTGTCGGCGGCGAGATTGTCGTCGCTATCGGGCGTGTTCGTCACGGCCCTTTCGAGCTCGGCCAAATCCGCCAGAGCGATATTTCGGTTCGCGCGAAGCGTATGCGGCAGCATGACCGCGCAAGCCAAGCCGTGCGGCAAACCAGAAATGACGCCCAGCGCCGCAGCGACTCCGTGCGCCATTCCCAATCCGGCATTGGCCAGACACATGCCCGATAGCAGCGCAGCATGAGCCATCGCTTCCCTGGCCGCCCGATCTGTCGGATGGTGGAATGCCACGGCGATTGCCGGGAGGGCCAGGTTGAGTCCTTGCAGAGCTAGGGCTCGCGGGATCGGCTTCGCCCGGCAGGAGATGTAGCTTTCGATAAGCTGCGTGATTGCGTCCATGCCCGTTTGAGCCGTCACTGCCGGCGGCATGGAGATGGTGAGTTCCGGATCGACAAGCACTGCCCGGGGTAGCATCAAGTCGGATCTGAGGCTCTTTTTGAACGGCGGATCGAAGGACGAGATGACTGCATTTTTCGTCGCCTCGCTGCCAGTGCCCGCGGTGGTTGGCATGGCGAGCACGGGCAGGGGCGGCCGGTTGATTTTTAGGCCTCGGCCGACCCCTTCGAGATAATCCCGCACGCTGGTGGCCGAGCCGTTGGCGGTCTGTGCGTTTGTCGCCAGCGCTGCGACGGCCTTCGCCAAATCGATCGCCGATCCCCCGCCGATCGCGACGAGCATGTCACCGCTGGATGGCGAATGGCTGAGCAATTGCAAGGTGGTTTGGTCGACGTCGGCCACCAGCGGCTCGCGATGAATCTCGGCGAGCGAAATCGAATCGACGCCCGCCGATTGCAAAACGGCGGAGATCTCATCCAGCCGGCCGCTTGCTTTTAGTTGTCTGGAGCCACTTATGACGAAGGCGCGGCGGCCGAATTTACGCGCGATGGCGCCAATCTCGGCGCGGCGGCCCCAGCCGAAATGGATTTCCGGCGGCGCGAAGAAGTCGTAGTTCAATTCAGTGGCTGTCATACGCGATCTCGGATGGATGCCCGCGCATTATGCGAATCGAACAGCGAACGTGTAAAGCGATTGAATCGTTCGGACGCAAATGGGAACGGACGGCGCAGGAGGATGCTGCGGCGATGGGGCGGTGGTGAGCGCAATGCGTCAGAGTTACAATGGGCGAAAACCGATTCAATCGTTGCCTGTCCTTGAATTTCTGCTACCCGATGAATTTTGAAAATTGCAACACCGTGTTCCTATCGATCGTGCTGACGCTGGCCGTCTCGACGGTCCGTGCGGCTGACCCGGAAATCGCCCAAGACTTGGCGGCGTTGAAGTCTTTGTCGCCGGCTGCTGCGACGACGAGCGAAACGCAACAGGCCTGGCGAAGAATCTCCCAAGCGGATGTCGCGATGTTGCCGAAAATTCTCGCGTCGCTTGACGACGCCGGTCCCGCGGCGGCCAATTCCATTCGTAGCGCGGTCGATGCGATCGTTCAGCGCGGCGCGGGCCAATCGCTGCCCACCAAGGAACTCGAGCGATTCCTGTTCGATACGAAACACGCCCCGCGTGCGCGTCGCTTGGCTTATGAAATCATCGCCGCCGCCGACAAGACCGCGCCGGAGCGGATTCTCATTAACATGCTCGACGATCCGAGCGTCGAAATGCGTCGCGACGCCGTGGGCGTGCTGCTCAAAACCGCCGACGAATTGGCGGCGATCAAACCAATCGATACGGCGGCGACCGTCCACTTCTACGAGCGGGCGTTTAAGTCGGCCCGCGATCAGGATCAAATCGATCGCTGCGTCGAGCGGCTCCGGCAATTCGGCGAGACGGTCGATGTGCCGCGGCATTATGGTTTCGTGATGTCGTGGCGAGTCATCGGCCCCTTCGACAATCGCGACAAGAAGGGCCTGCTCGCGGTTTATCCACCTGAGGAGAAACTCGATTTTTCCGCCCACTACCCAGCATTGTTCGACGCTGCCGGCGCCAAGATCGACGGGGCCGCGAGCGCCGAAAAACTGGAGTGGCGGCCATACACCTCGACGGACGACTTCGGTCACATCGATTTGAACAAAGCAATCGGCAAACATATGAATGCCGCCGGGTATGCTGCCGCCGAATTTTCGTCAGACCAAGATCGCGACGTTCAAGTGCGAATCGGGACGGAGAATGCCTTCCGGCTGTGGGTGAACGCCAAGCTGCTCCAGACCAGCGAGGTTTATCATTCGTTCAGCGGCATGGATCAGTTCGTCGTCGACGTCCATTGGAACAAAGGTCGGAACGCGATCCTGATGAAGGTCTGTCAAAACGATCAGAAAGACGATTGGGCCCAAGGCTGGCAGTTTCAGCTGCGCGTCTGCGATCGCACGGGCACGGCGATTCTGTCGAACGAGCCCGCAGCGGGCATCGAACCGAAACAAAAATAGCACTGACTCCGTTCCCGGTGGTTCAAAACTGTTTCCCATGCTCCGCATCTGTTTGGCCACAACGCTGATATTGCTGCTGGCGAGCATGGCCGCCGCCGACGATTGGCTGCGCTTTCGCGGCACGGATTCTGGTGGTGTCGCCGCGATAGCCCAATTGCCAACCCAATGGGGCGAGAAAGACCATGTCGCCTGGAAGGTCGAGGTAGCGGGCAAAGGACTCTCCAGCCCCATTGTCATTGGCGACCATGTCGTCATCACCGAATCGAGCGGGTTCAAGCAGGATCGGCTGCACGTGCTGTCGTATTCGGCGGAGTCGGGAAAACTGCAATGGGAGCGGCAATTCTGGGGGACCGGCCGCACGATGTGCCATCCCATGACGGCCGTCGCGGCGCCGACGCCCGCCAGCGACGGCAAGCGAGTTTTCGCTCTCTTTTCGTCGGGCGACCTCGTGGGCCTAGACTTGGACGGCAATTTGCTTTGGCTCCGGGCGCTCGGTCTCGAACATCCGGCGGCCGGAAACGATGTCGGCATGTCATCGTCCCCCGTCGTCGCGGGCGAAACCATCATCGTGCAACTAGAAAGTCAGGGAGACGGATTTGCCGCCGGGTTTGAAGTTGCGACGGGGCAATCGCGATGGCAAATCGATCGGCCGCGACTGGCCAATTGGACTTCTCCCATCGTGCTGCAAGGCGCCGCGCCGGGTACTTCTTCCGTGTTGCTGCAATCCAGCGGTAAGATTTCGGCTCATGATCCGCTGACTGGGAAAGAGCTTTGGTCGTTCGCCGCTAAATGCAACGACATTACATCAGCCACTGCGGCCGAAGGGGTGGTTTATGTGCCCGCGTCCGGCGTTCAAGCGTTGCGAGTCAACTCGGATTTAAGTCGCGTCGAACCGTTGTGGAACTCGCCCAAACTTACGTTCGGAGCGGCGAGCCCGATTGTCCATGGCGGTCGAATATATACCGTGAACCGGGCCGGCGTGCTCGTGTGCGGCGACGCAAGCTCGGGTCAGGTGCTCGCCCAATTGCGGCTCAAAGGCGCCTTTTGGGGCTCGCCCGTTATTGCCGACGGGCTGATGGTTTTGGTCAACCGCGATGGGCTGGGCCAAGTCGTCAAGCTGGGTGACAAGCCGGAGATCATCGGCGAAGGGAAGTTTGACGAAGAGGTGCTCGCCTCGCCGGCGGTCGCCGGAGGTGCGATGTACGTTCGATCGAGTCATCATCTGTGGAAGATCGCGGCCGACGCCAAGGATCGAGAGTCGAATGAGCGAAAGCCGAGCGATGGAAACCCTTGAAATACAACCCGTCGCTGGGCCGCTCAGCGGCAAGATTCGTCCACCAGGCTCGAAAAGTCTCACCAACCGCGCGCTTGTCGCGGCCGCGCTAGCCGAGGGAGACTCGAAACTGATTGGCGCGCTCGATAGCGAAGATACGCGTGTGATGATCGAGGCGCTGCGGCGCTTGGGCATCAAACTGGAAATATCGGATTGCGGCGAAACGATTCGCCTAACGGGCTGCGGTGGCGTTATTCCCACTCATGCGGCTGACTTATTCATCGAAAACAGTGGCACGACGATTCGTTTTCTCACGGCGCTGGTGGCGCTCGGGCATGGCTTGTTTCGTCTCGATGGCACGCCGAGGATGCGCGAGCGGCCGATCGACGATCTGCTGGCCGGGCTCAACCAACTCCACGTCGACGCCCAAAGCGAACGCGGCAACGGTTGTCCGCCCGTCGTCATTCGCGCGGCCGGTCTGCCCGGCGGTCGAGCGACCGTTCGTGGAAATGTCTCGAGCCAATTTCTTAGCGGGCTGCTGCTCGCCGCTCCCTACGCAAACCAACCGGTGGAACTGATCGTTGACGGTACGCTCGTTTCGCAGCCGTATGTGCGGATGACGCTCGCGGTGATGCGTGCGTTTGGTGTCGCGATCGACAAAGGGGACCTGTCGCGGTTCGTCATTCCGGCGTCGCGGTATCAGGGCGCCGAGTACGCGATCGAACCGGACGCCTCGGCGGCAAGCTATTTTTTCGGCGCCGCCGCTGTCACGGGTGGTCGCATCACCGTGCTCGGACTGGGCCGCGATAGTTTACAGGGAGATATCGCATTTTGCGATTGCCTCGCGCGAATGGGTTGCCGCGTGGAGTATGGCGCAAGCGAAATAACCGTCACCGGCGGCGCATTGCGCGGGATCGACGCCGATATGAATGCGATCAGCGACACGGTGCAAACGCTGGCCGTCGTCGCGCTTTTCGCACAGGGGCCGACGACGATTCGGAACGTCGGACACATCCGGCATAAGGAAACCGATCGGATCGACGCCTTGGCCGTCGAACTTAGAAAGCTGGGCGCGGTCGTCCAAGAATCGGCCGACGGGCTGACGATTCATCCTGGCTCTTTACGCCCGGCCGAAATCGCCACTTACAACGACCACCGCATGGCCATGAGCTTCGCGCTGGCCGGGTTGCGGACGTCTGGCGTTGTGATCCAGAACCCGCGCTGCACTGAGAAGACGTATCCGAGGTTTTTTAGCGATCTAGAGTCGCTGACATCGCGCCGCGATTGAGATGCGTAGGGTGAGCGTTGCCCATGCGTCGGCGCTCTAGGCGCCTGTGGGCGATGCCCACCCTACGCGGATTGACAGTTTTAGAATTCGTCTTGGCGCTGCCGCGCCGTCTCGAGAAGATCGTCGGCGCGCTGAAGCAGCGCCAAACCGGAATCGAACGGTGGATACGCGGCGCTTGCTGGATCGCAGGCCTCGAATTCGCCGTTGCAGTGTTGACACATGACCCGCCGGCCCAAATAGGCCACGCGGATGTGAAGGCTCCGACCGCAGGTCGGGCATTCTTGCACGTAATACAAGGGGTTCGCCATAACGGTACCTCCTACTACCGATATCCCATCGTTTCGACCCGATCAAATATCCTATCAGCAGCCGCTCCGAACTCCAAATCTAATGTGGAAAATGCAAAAGATTTAGGTCGCGCTAGCGTTTGGTTCAGCTAGCAAATCGTGACCGAATTCCAATTTTCAAGTCGCAAGTCTTTGCCGGTATATATCTTAGCAACGACTAGCACAGTTACCCGAGCTCCGACTCTAGCAGCCGGAAGGACAGTCTCGGCCCTTCGCCGGTTCGCACGAAAAGCAACGCCCCTGAATTATGAGTGCGTTACTCAAGCGTCTCTGCCTTCACTGCCGACTCCCGTCTCCCGACTTCTGCCTCCGCCGCCGCTCACTGCACAACGTGAATCCAGCGAATCGCAATTGGCTCGACCGGCGTGCTCGTCAAGGAACCTTGATCGTGGACCGCCGACTTGGCCATCGTCTCGACGACCTCCATGCCGCTCGTCACTTCGCCGAATACGCAGTAACCGTAAGCCTCCGCCGTATCGCTGCGATAATTCAGTTGCGGATTGTCGCCGCAGTTGATGAAAAATTGACACGTCGAGCTATCGATCGCATCGGGCTGCCGCGCCATGGCGATCGTGCCGCGAGCGTTCTTCAGCCCATTGTGGGCTTCGTTGCGAATAGGCAACTCGGACGGCTTCTCTTTGAAAAATCCATCGAATCCACCGCCGATGACGACGGCCGGCTTGGTCAAAATCTGATGAAACAGCGTATTGTCGTATTGGCCAGACGACACATAGCTCAAAAAGTTGGTAACGGTGATCGGCGCGTGCTCAGCATCGAGCTTGACGGTGATTTCGCCCAGGGACGTGTGAATCTGGACGAGCGGATGGGCCGGATCGCCCTTCGGCTTTGCGTTGTCACCCTCGGTCGCGTCTTTGCTGCCGGCCATGCTTGTGGTCGGAAGCGGCTTGCTCTCATGCGATCCGCAACCGGAGCTCATGAGCCCCACGGTCAACGCGACAACCGCGAGCGCGGTCTCTGCTATCGTCTTCATTATCAACAAGCCTCCCTGCCTGCGTTACTTGCGCCCGAGGCGCTGACAAGATTAGGCTGCCTATCATCCCCGGTCTGGCCAAATCGTGCAACCTCGGTTTTAAAAGAGGGAAAGTGGAGTTGGGAAATGGAAAATGGGGATCACCGGAGGTAGGTCAGGCACTCTGTGCCTGACAATGGGATTCGGCCGGCGGCGCGGAACGTCTAATTGAAGTTAAGTCCCCCCGGGGTGTCCGGCACGGAGTGCCTGACCTACTGACTACTGCCTCAACCGCGCGCCGCGAAATCTTAACCACCACCTACGTTCCATTTTGCCGACCGACCGCCGACAGGCTAAAATAACGTTGCGGTCACGGGGGGTTTTTCCGGAGAAGTCAGCACATGGAACAGCGCTGGTCGAATGTCGTGATCGTTCTGTTCTGGATCGCTTCAATGACGTGGCTGGTCGTGGAGAAGGTCTTGCCGCCGTTCGACCGGGGCGATCCGCCGAGCGTGGCGTCGCAGCTTGAGGGCATTCAGCCGGATAGCCCACCCATCGGCTGGAATGTGCTGTGGAACAACGAAGCGATCGGCATGGCGACCACGCGCGTCAGTCGATCGGCGTCCGGCGTGACGGAGCTTTACAGTCGCGTGCGGTTCTGGAAAATTCCGCTCGACGAAATCGCTCCCCCGGTGCTTCGGCCCCTGCTTCGCAATCGGGTTCAGACCGTCGACGCCACGAGCCGCATAGAATTCGACCCGCTTAATCGCATCTCGGGCATCTATTCGCGGATCGGCAACGACGAAGTTCCAAATGCCGTCGTGCTGCAAGGGATTGTCGAAGGAGATCGGCTCAAATTGCAGGTGAATCCTGGCAAGGCCGGTTGGTCGCCTCCCGTGTATTTGCCGCGGAGCGCCTTGTTGGGAGACGAGATGTCGCCGCAGGCTCGGATGCCGGGTTTGCACGTGGGCCAAACCTGGACATCTCCGGTATACAATCCATTTCGCCAATTGACCGACAGCCCTTTGGAGATTTTGCAGGCTACGGTCGAAGGCCACGAGACGATCAGTTGGAATGGTCTGGCGGTCGATACGTTGTTAATTGTTTACCGAGGAGATCCAGGCGCGGCGTTCGGCGCCGCTCGGACGCCGCGCGGCAAGATGTGGGTCGATCGCGACGGCGTCGTTCTGCGGCAAGAGCTTGCGTTCTCGGGCGCGCGATTGACTTTCTTGCGCATGACCGCGGCCGAAGCCTCGGAAATCGCCGAGCCCTTTTCCGATCCGCCACGTCGTCCGGCCTATTCGAGCGGCGGTTCGTATAATATCGAGTCCAGAGCAGACGCCCAATAATGGCCACGATGGCCCCATGGCCACAAAGGCACAACGACGCGAAGATGGACTATTTCCCTTTTCTTTGCTTCGCTTATGAGCCGTAGCACACCGTTATGCTTGTCGTCGCATGATCGAATTCGTGTCGGTATCTCGAAACTACGGCGACAAGCTGGCCGTGGCCCAACTGGATCTGAAAATTCCCTCCGGTGAATTGTTCGCTCTGCTCGGCCCCAACGGCGCCGGGAAGACGACCACGATCCGCATGATGGTCGGTCTGTTGCAACCGACCTCCGGCCAAGTGCGGATCTGCGGCCACGATGTCGTCACCGAGACTCGCCAAGCCAATCGCCACTTGGGCCTCGTGCCCGACGAACCGTATCTCTACGACAAGCTATCGGGGCGGGAGTTTCTCAGTTTCGTCGCCGATATCCACGGGCTCGATCGCAATGACGCGGCAGCCCGAATCGATCGCGAAATCGATCAATTCGAGTTAAGACCGTTCGTCGACGATCGGACCGAGACGTATTCGCATGGCATGAAGCAACGGTTGGCGTTCGCGGCCGCGCTATTGCACGAACCGGCCGTGCTCGTGGTCGATGAGCCGATGGTGGGCCTCGACCCGCGCAGCATTCGTTTGGTCAAGGACCTGCTCAAAGCCAAGGCACGCTCGGGCATGACGATTTTCATGTCCACGCACTCCCTCTCCGCGGTCGAGGAGATCGCCGACCGCATTGGAATTCTGGACCACGGGCAGATGAAATTTTTGGGCACGCTCGCCGAGCTGCGCAAGTTGTCGGTGGCCGAGCATACATCGCTCGAACACCTGTATTTGCACATGACCGATGGACTGCCGGCGGAGCGATCGGCATCTCAAGCGACGGCGCCGTAACGCATGCCCGACTTTCCGGCCATCACCGCTCTCCCCTCGACCGCGCCGCCGCGCGAGGCCAATCCGCGCGCGATCGGCGTCGGTCAACTCTTGTCGGTCGAGCGCGAGTCGGCCGTGTTTTGGTCGCTGCGAATTCGTTTGATCGCCGCGTCCGCTCGACGGATGGCGCAGATCGCCCAACTTCGGGCGTCGTTGGTGGTGGCGCTAAGCATCATGTTTTGGTGGGCGCTGTTCTTTCTCTTTTATAGCGGATTCGATCTCCTGGCCGGGATGCACGAGAATATCGTCGAGTCGCTCTACAATGCATTCTTCGCTTCGCTGATGATCATGCTGCTGTGCTCTTCGGCGATCATCATGTACAGCAGCTTGTACCGATCGCCGGAGGCAGCGCTGCTGCTCACGATGCCCGCCCGAGCGGATCGGATCTTCGCTTATTTCTTTCAGGAAGCGATCTGGTTCAGCAGTTGGGGATTTTTGCTGCTGGGAAGTCCGATGCTCGTGGCGTCGGGCGTCGTGGCGCGGGCGCCTTGGCATTATTACGCCCTGTTGCTGCCGTTCATGTTGTCGTTCGTATTCATCCCGGCGGCGATCGGTGGAATCGTATGTTTATTGGCCGTCGACCGCCTAGGCAGAATTCGTCGCGGGGCTGTGCGCATCGCAGTCGCGGTCCTGCTCGTGCTCGTGATTTGGTTTGGCTGGTCGGTGATCAGCGGCGCCAAGAGCGACTTGATGACGCCCCGCTGGTTTCAAGAGTTGAGCGAGCGGCTGCGGGTCGTCGAGAATCGCTGGTTGCCAAGCTGGTGGCTTAGCCTGGGACTGCTCGAGGCGGCCCGGCGCCCGGATTTTCAAACGATCGATTATCGGCCCTGGGCGCAGAGCATGATGTTTTTGGGGCTATTGATATCGAATGCCCTATTTTGGCAATTGGCTGCCCGGTGGCTGGCCGGTCGCGTGTATCGCTCGAGCTACAGCCGCTTGCACAGCGAACGGGCCGTTCATCGCAGGTCGAAAGTCCGCTGGCTGGATCGATTGATTTTGGGGCGAAGCGCCAAGCCCCCATCGGCGATCCGCGTGCTGATGGTCAAGGAGTTGCGGCTGTTTCGTCGCGATCCGGTGCAATGGTCGCAGTTTCTGATTTTCTTCGGCTTGCTCGCGCTTTATTTTCTCAACATCCGCCGGTTCAATTACAACAGCGCCTATTCGGCGATGATCGGGTTTCTCAATTTGGCCGTCGTTGGGCTGATTCTTTCGACCTTCACCACCCGGTTTATTTTCCCCATGGTTAGCTTGGAGGGGCGGCGGTTTTGGATTCTGGGGCTCTTGCCGATCAGCCGCGATCAGATTCTGTACACCAAGTTTGCCTTCGCCGCGCTCAGCTCATTGATTCCTTGCTGCGGTCTGATGGCCCTCAGCGATTTGATGCTGGACATTAGCACGGATATTTTATTGGTGCATCAGGTGTCGTGTGCCGTCCTCTGCCTGGGACTTTCGGCGACCGCGGTGGGACTGGGCGCCAAGATGCCCGAGCTCAACGAGCACTCCCCCTCGAAAATCGCGGCCGGGTTCGGCGGCACGCTGAATCTCGTGATCAGCGCGATCTACATCGTGGTCGTCGTCATGTTGACGGCCGTGCCCTATCACTTCCGTCTGGTGATGAGTCATTCGATCGGCGAGTCGTGGTTCGGCCGAATGTCGATCTGGCTCGCCAGCCCCTGGGCCGTGGCCGCGGGCATCGGCCTGACGATCTTGGTCGGCGCCACCGCCACGATCTGGCCGTTGCGGATTGGGTTAGAGGCTTTTCGCGAGCTCGAGCCGTGATGGGGGCAATGACTAATGTCGAATGACGAAAGTCTAATCAAATCCGAATGACGAAGCACAATGACGAAGGCCTGTCGGTCGAAGTTCCGGCACTGTTGGAAAGCGTCTATTTGAAGCCCTTCGCCATTGAAGCATTCGTCATTCCCTTCCCGGCGGGGTTGATTCCGCCGCTCGGCGCTCTACATTAAAGGCTCCTACCTTCCGGTCGGGCCTGCGCGCTCGGCCCACCGCCTCCCGTTCGTTCATGCCAAGGAGATCTCCAATGCGATTTGTGCTTTCCGCGTCGATCGGACTGACGATGCTGTTGGGTTGTTTTTCATTGGCAAGGGGGGCTCAAGTGAAAAGCGGTCCGCAGATCGGCGACGAGCTTGGCGCCTTTCAGGTCGTCAAGGCGGCTGGCGCCACCGACGATGGAGTGAAAGAGGGCGATCAACTTTGCTATCGCTGCAAGCTGGGCAACCGCCCGGTCGTGATGGTCTTCGCCCGCAAGGCCGACAGCCATTTGGGCGCCCTAGTCAAACAGCTCGACGAGATTGTCGCCAAGAATCAAGACAAAAAGATGGGATCCTTCGTTAACCTGCTCGGGGACAAGCCGGACGACCTGAGAGCCGATGCCAAGAAGTTCGCGGCCGACAATAAAGTCGAGCACGTCGCGCTGGTCGTCCCGGAAGATAGCAAAAACGGCCCGGGCGAATACAACATCGATCCAAAAGCCGAGTTCACTGTGCTGATCTATCGCCAAGGCAAAATCGCCGCCAACCACGCGCTGGCCGCTGGCGAACTAACCTCGGGCGAGATCGAGAAAATCGTCGCCGACACGAGCAAGATTTTGGAATAGCACGATCGTTGCAGCATCGCGGTGCGTAGCTGGAGTTGAGGCTAAAAAGCCACCACCACCGCAATTAGAAGCCGATCACGAGTTTTAAACCCCGGTCGGGTTGCATTCTTGCTTTAGCGCTGTGGTGAGTCGGGACATTGGTACTGTCCGGCAAACAATTCGATAGGTTATCGCCAGAATGTCCGCCAAGCAACTTCTTAAATTTCCGGCGTTAAGGGTCGTTTCTGAACTGAATCCCAGTCAAGCGATTGTCGAGCGAACTCCAAGAGGTCCAGCTTCACATCCACGTTGATCCAGCGGCATTCGGACAAACTACGGAACCAAGTGAGCTGTCGCTTGGCGAGTTGCCGCGTTCGAAGTTTCACCAGTTCGATCGTCGCTGCGAAATCGCCGCGGGAGTTCAAGCATTCGATGACCTCGCGATAGCCAACGGCTTGGCTGGCCGTGCGACTCAATGGCCGGCCGTCGGCCAGTAGTTTGCGGACTTCGTCGACGAGTCCGGCGGTGAACATCTCTTCGACTCGGCGATCGATTCGCTCGTGCAACTGTTCGCGCGGCCAGTTGAGCACGAACACTCGGCCGTTCGCGGCGGCTTGCTCACTATGAAATTGCCGCTGCTGGGAACTGATCGGCTGGCCCGTGCGACGGAAGACCTCAAGCGCGCGGATCAAGCGCCGAGTGTCGTTGGGGTGCAACTTCGCGGCGGCGGCCGGGTCGGCCGCGGAGAGTTCGCGGTGCAAGTAGGCTGGCCCTTCGCGAGCCGCCAGTTGCTCGAGTTCTTCTCGCAATCCCCAATCGGCGGCCGGACCGGCGAACAGCCCACGCAGCAGCGCCTTGAGGTACAACGGACTGCCGCCGACGAACAGCGCCTGCCGGCCGCGCGAAAATATCTCGCGCACGGCCTGCTCGGCCCGATCGAGGTACTGGGCGACATTGAAATCTTCCGACGGATCCAGCAGATCGATCAGGTGATGCGGCGCCCTCGCGCGATCCTCGGCCGTCGGTTTCGCCACGCCGATGTCCATGCCGCGATACACGGCCATCGAATCGAGCGAGACGATTTCCGCATCGATCCGCCGCGCAAGTTCGAGGCCGACCGCCGATTTGCCCGACGCGGTGGCGCCGGTCAAAAACCAACAATCGGCGAAAAACGAGATGCGGCCCTCGGGCATGATACTTGGCTCTCGCGAGCTTTAATGCGAATGGCGATCGGGATACCACGTTGTAGCTCTCGATCGCCGGACGCTGCAAGAAACTCTTAAAAGTCTTTGTCTTGCGCCATTAGAAATGACCTCCTCAGCGACCAAGAAAAATGTCCCTTAAGACGATTAGAAATTCGTCATTAGGCATTCGACATTTTTTACAGATTAATCGTCCGCCCATCCACCGCCAGCGCCGCTTCTTTCACGGCCTCGGAAAGTGTCGGATGGGCGTGGCAGGTTCTTGCGATGTCTTCGGAACTGGCGCCGAAGGTCATCGCGGCGGTGGCTTCGGCTATCAGGTCGCCGGCGCGCGGGCCGAGGATGTGGATGCCCAGCACGCGGTCGGTTTGCTGATGTGCTAGGATTTTGACTTTGCCGTCGGTTTGAGCCAGACTGCGGGCCCGACCGTTCGCGCGGAATGGGAAGGCGCCTTTGCGATACGGAATTTTTTCCTCGATCAATTGATCTTCCGTCTTGCCGACCGCGGCGATCTCCGGCTGCGTAAAAATCACCGAGGGGATCGCGTTGTAATCGACGTGGCCGTAGCCGGTGACGATCCGCTCCACGCAGGCAACCCCTTCTTCCTCGGCCTTGTGGGCGAGCATCGGGCCGGCGATGCAGTCGCCGATCGCGAAGATGCCCGCGACTTGCGTTTCGAAATGGTCGTTGACCGGAATTCGGCCCTTCGGATCGGGGCGAATGCCGACGGTCTCGAGGCCCAGCCCTTCGGAGTAAGGCGTGCGGCCGACGGCCACCAGAACGCGGTCGCAGTGGATCGGTTCAGCGCCGGCGCACTCGACGATCGCCGTGTCGCCATCCGCGCGGGCCGAGATCACGCGACTGCCCAAGCGAAACTCGATCCCCTGCTTCTTGAAAAGCTCGAGCGCCTCGCGGGCCAGTTCGCTATCCGTGCCGGGCAGAATCCGATCGAGAAATTCGAGGACGGTGACCTTCGAACCGAGCCGCGACCAGACGGAGCCAAGCTCCATGCCGATATAACCGCCCCCGACGACGACCAGATGCTTTGGCGCGGATGAGAAGGAGAGAGCCTCGGTGCTCGTCCCGACTCGGTCGCCGTCGAACTCAATGCCCGGCAGCGTGGCCGGCTTGCTGCCGGTGGCGATCAGAATGTATTTGGCGGACAGCTCTCGGCTGCCTTCTTGGCGGGTGTCGACCGTGACGCGGCCGCGGCCGGTGATGCTGCCGGTACCCAGGTATCGCATGACGCCGTTTTTCTTGAACAGGCCGTCGATGCCCTTGGTCAGCATGCCGACGATTTGATCTTTGCGCTTAAGCAGAGTCGACAAGTCGAGTTCGACCTGGCCGACCTTCACGCCATGCACGGCCAGAGCGTGCTGCGTTTCGTAGTACCGCTCGCTCGATTCGAGCAGCGCCTTGCTCGGGATACAGCCGATGCGCAGGCAGGTGCCGCCAAGAGCCGATTCGCGCTCGATGCAAGCGACGTTGAGGCCAAGCTGCCGAGCGCGGATCGCGGCGGTGTATCCGCCCGGGCCGCTGCCGATGACGATGAGATCGTGATTCATTGCGGGGGAAGTCGGGAGTCGGGAGACGGGAGTTTGTAGGTCAGGCATCCTGCCTGACGATGTGCAACGTTTGCAAGCAGCGAAGACGTCTTTTTACCGCAGCAAATGCGTTGGGCACAGGGGGCGACCTCGACCGCTGTCAGGCATCCTGCCCGACCTACGTGAGGGGCGTGACTTCGGTCGCTTGCGTCGCGGATTGAATGCCGGTGACAAGCGGCGGGAGAACGCCGGCTTTTTCGAGCATCGGCCGGGCGGCGGCTCGCAGGACCGGTAGCCACCAGATGAAATACAGGGCGCCCGCGAGCGACAATACGCCGCCGATCGCCACCGTGTACGCGGCGCCGAACAGCACGACCAGGCCCGAGGCAAGCAGGCTGCCCAGCGGCGTCATGCCCAGCACGGTCGTCGTGTAGAAGCCCATCACGCGGGCTCGCTTGTCGTCGTCGACCACGGTCTGCACGATCGTGTTGCTGGCCGCCAAGTGAGCCATCAGACCGAAGCCGGCGGTGAACGACAGCAGCATCGAAAGCCACAGCCAGGGGGAAAATGCGAAGCCGATGACCGACAGGCCAAACGTCGTCGAGTTGAACGCGATAACGCGGCCCAGGCCGATCACAGAATTTCGCGTGGCGAGAAACAGGGCGCCGCAGAGGGCGCCGGAGCCCGAGGCTGCGAGCAGGAAGCCGTAGATTCTGGCGCCGGCGCTGGAGAGTTGGGGCGTCTCGGGTTTGGATGGCTTCGTAATTGAGGTTGTGTCGGCTCCGGTCGAGGTTACGTCTTCAGCGAGGGGGACAGTTCCCTTTTTCGCGTTCTCAATTTGTGCAGCGGACTCCAAAAAAGGGGACAGTCCCCGGCCTTCCGAAAAATGCTTGGCGAACACGGGCATCAGCGTCATATAGGGCACGCCGACGATACTCACTAGACCCAACAGCAAGAACAGCGCCCGGAGCGCCGTCAGCCGATAGACGTAAGCGATCCCTTCTTTCAGATCGTGCCAGATTTGCACTTCCCGGAACTCGACATGCCGCGGCTTGACCCGCATCGCCAACAGCGCGGCGATCACGGCCAAGTAGCTTAGCCCATCGATCAAGAAGCAGATTCCCGCGCCGACTTGGGCATAGAGAACCCCGGCGATCGCCGGCCCGACGAGCCGGGCGCCGTTGAACATCGATGAATTGAGCGCAATCGCGTTGCTCAAGTCGCGGCGGTCATCCACGATCTCGACGAGGAATGCTTGCCGCGCCGGCGTGTCGATCGCGTTGATCACCCCTTGGAACACCGCCAGCACGATGATCTGCCAAATCTCGATCCAGTGTCCCAGCGCCAGCGCGGCGAGCGCCAGCGATTGAAACATGGCGAACACTTGCGTATAGACCAGCACGCGAAGGCGATCGATCCGCTCCACTAGCACGCCGACGACGGGCGCCAGCAACAGGATCGGGGCCTGACCGGCGAACGAGACGATCCCCAACAGCCAATCCTTTCCGGTCGTCTCATAAACCAGCCAACTCGTGGCCACCCGGGTCATCCAGGTGCCGATGAGCGAAATCCCCTGACCGCCGAAGAACAGCCGGTAATTTCGATGCCGCAGCGAGCGAAACGTGGAGGCCAGCGCGCCACGCGATTCCGAAGTCGAGTCAGACTTGTTCATATCGCGGCGGCGCGGGGGAAGTCGGGAGTCGGGAGTAAACGACCGCATGCGCCGCATACCGGTCAGAAGGACGGCACTAGCAATCTTCAGGCGACTTTAGGTCGCGCTGACGGACGGGATCGTTCACTGCGATTTCTTCCGGTGGGACGAGGACAATCTGGTTATTTCGCCAAACCGCAATTGGCACGCCAGCTCGTTTGTGAGCGAGAAGTGCGACTTCAATGCCGCGTCGCATGGCGCCCTCGAACGCATGGCGATTCACCGCGAAGAAATTAGCCGGCTCGCAATCGTAGTTAGTCACGCGAAACCCTCGTCAATCGGTTCCATTCCTCAACCGCGGCGATCTCGACTTGGGTACGACCGCCATATGCGGTAGCGCGGCAGGAAACTAGACTTCCAAAAACAGCCGCGACGGGTCTTCCATCGTGTCTTTGATCCGCTTGAGGAACGTGACCGCCTCGCGGCCGTCGACGATCCGGTGATCGTAGCTCAGGGCGATGTACATCATCGGGCGAATCACGACCTGACCGCTTCTGGCGACAGGGCGATCTTGAATCGCGTGCAGCCCGAGGATGCCGCTCTGCGGCGGGTTGACGATCGGCGTCGAGAGCAGCGATCCATACACGCCGCCGTTGGAAATCGTGAACGTGCCTCCTTGCAACTCATCCAGCTTGAGCTTGTTGTCGCCGGCCCGACGGGCGAAATCGGCGATCGCCAGTTCGATCTCGCCGAAGCTCATGTTCTCGGCGTTGCGCAGCACCGGCACGACCAGCCCTTTGCCGCCGCCGACGGCGATGCCAATGTCGTAAAAATGACGATAGACTATGTGCGGGTAGCGGACTTCCGCGTTGACCTGCGGAATCATCTTCAGTGCGTCGACCGCCGCCTTGACGAAAAACGACATGAAGCCGAGCTTGATGCCATATCGTTGCTGATAGGCGTCTTTGTGCTTCTGCCGCAAGGCCATCACGTCGCTCATGTCGATTTCGTTGATGGTCGTCAGCAGCGCGGCCGTCTGCTGGGCCTCGACCAATCGCTCGGCGATGCGGCGGCGAATCGGGCTCATGACGACAAATTCTTCTTCGCGGCCGCCTCGAGCCGGCGCCGGTGGCAATTTCGTGGGCGCCGGAGCGCTGGATTTCGCTGGCGGCTGCGCTACCGGCCTCGCGATCTCGTTCCGCTTCGGCAAGGGTGGCGGCTGGACCGGCGTGGCCGTGTGGTGAGTTGTCGCGCCGGCCTGAGTCGCGGCAGCGGCCGCTTCGGCGTCCTCTTTCAAGATGCGATTGCCGGGGCCTGTCGGCTGGACGGACTCGGACGAGAGCCCTTTTTCGCCAAGCACGCGAGCCGCCGCGGGCATGACGATTGGCGCGGGCGACGCGCCAGGAGAGGCTCCATCGCTTTGCGGCGCACTGGCGCTCGATGCTGGTTGCACCGAGCCAATCGCCGTTTGACCGCGGCGCTTCTCAACCGCCACAGTGTTCGCTTGGTCGGACCCGGCCGGAACCTCGGGCACGGGAGCCGTTGGTCCGGAAGTGACGCCGGCGGCAGTCGTTGCATCGGCGGCCGACCCGTTGGATGCGTCGGTTGCGGCCGTGAGGTAGCCAATCACTTCGCCAACCGCGGCCGTTTGACCGGACAGCTTGAGCATCTTCTCGATCTTGCCGGCAACTGGCGCCGGCAGATCAACGGTGGCCTTGTCGCTCTCGATTTCGACGACGTTTTCGTCCTTTTGGACGCTTTCGCCGAGCGCCTTGCGCCACTGGCCAATCGTGACTTCCTTGATCGACTCGCCGACTTCCGGCACTTTCAGTTCAACAGACATGAAATCGAGGGGGTTAAGGACCTTCTCACCTGAATCGAACCTGGAGAAAGCATTCAACCATACGAGGTCGCCTGCCGACAAGCCGTGCTAAGGAACGCTACCCTAACGGCTTTTGGGTGGCCGGGCTCGCGCCGAAGGGAAGCCACGAGAAGGCGGGAATGACGAATGACGAAACACCCTATGTCTAATCATTGACGAATGCTTAAATGACGAATGACTAAGGTTTCTACGTGGCGCTGCGGAGTATTGTTAGATACGCGGTCGAGGGTCGAGCATCGTTGTCGACAACGATTAGAGCATATTTCGCCTTTTATATAGCAAAAGATGAATTGACTCTCGGTTGTCGCAAGATTGGAATTGCCTTATCGCAATTCGCCCAGCGTTTTGATCAGATGCTCCAACATTCGGGGCGTGTGGCCGTAAGTTAGACTGATTCGCAGCAGCGATTCGCCGTCCGGCACCGACGGCGGACGGATCCCGGGGACGAATAGCTCACGGCGGCGCAACTCGGCTGCCAGGCGCATCGTCAGGTGGGGCTCTCCGAGATAAATCGGGATGATTTGACTCGCGGCGGCGCCGATATTCCATCCCTGACGGCGAATCTCCTCGCGCAGCAGGGCCGCCCGCGAGAGAAGTTCCGTCCGCCGCCAAGGCTCCTCGCCGACAATCTCGAGGGCGGCGGTCGCCGCGCCGGCGACGGCCGGCGGGTCAGCGGTGGAAAAAACATACGACCGGGCGCGATTCAGCAGCCAATCGATGAGCGACTGACTGCCGGCGACGAACCCCCCGGCGCTACCCAGCGCCTTGCTCAACGTGCCGACGCGGATCGGCACGCGGTCTTCAATGCCCAGCTGCTCGGCGACGCCTCGCCCGTTCTCGCCAAACACGCCGACGGCATGGGCCTCGTCGATCATGAGCATGGCGTCGTGCCGGTCGGCGATTTCCACAAGTTCGGCAAGCGGCGCAAAATCGCCATCCATGCTGAACAGCGAATCGGTCACGATCAGCCGCCGCCGATAGCCCGCCGCGGCGCCTAGCATGGCGATCAATTGGGTCATATCCGAGTGCGGATAGATTTGCACGTCGGCCCGAGAAAGCCGGCAGCCATCGATCAGACTGGCGTGATTTTTTCGATCGGCCAGCACCACATCGCCGCGACCGACGAGCGCGGCGACCGTGCCGGAATTGGCGGCGAAACCGGTGGGAAACACGAGCGCCGCCTCGACACCCATAAATTCGTGGAGAACGTGTTCGAGCCGCGCGTGGGCACCCGAGCGCCCGGTGACCAGCGGACTAGCGCCGGCGCCCCAGCCGTCGCAGTCCGCGGCGGCACGGGCTGCATCCAGAAGTCGCGAGTCGTCGGCCAACGATAGATAGTCGTTGCTGCCGAAGTTGATAAGCTCGACGTGGTCGTGCGAGCCGTCGTCGACGATGATCGCCGGACCTTGGCCGCTGAGCCGCGTGATCGATCGCCGCCGCAGCCCAGTCCGCTCGAGGTCTTCAAGCTCGCCATCGATCCAAGCGAGCGAACGATGCGGCGGAGAAGACATAATCTACCGTGGCGCGGGCTTTCGGAGCGGCTTCTTGACGGTCTTGACAGGCCGGCGTTTCGTCGCGACCGCGCCTCCCTTCGATGCCGCGCTCGCCGCATGAACGGCAACTTTCTGCTTCGTTTTGGCCATCGACATCGAGCCTTTTGTCAACACGGGCTTCTTCGTCGATCCCGGCTTCTTCGTCGATCGTGGCTTTTCCGCCACCGACCTCGTCAAATTCGATTTCGCAGAGCTGGCCTTGGCCGCGCTCGGCTTCTTCGCGCGAGCCAAGCGGACGACCGTTTCATATTCCTGCTCGGTGACCGTTTGAATCGACAGCCGCGACCCCTTTCGCAGCAATTCCATTTTCGCTAGGGCCGGGATTCCACGAAGCGTGTCGAGCGGAATCGGCTGCGGAAAACTTTCGACCAATTGCAAATCGACCATCGACCAAATCGGATTCTGCGGCGTGGCCTTCGGATCGTAGTGCTGTTCGTTCGGATCCCAAGCCGTCGAATCCGGATAGGCCTCGTGAACCACGGTCACGATTCCCACGACCGAGGGCGGCTCGATACTGGAATGGTAAAACAGCACCCGATCGCCCGCCCGCATGTCGTGCATGTAGTTACGGGCCTGATAGTTCCGCACGCCGTCCCAATAGGTCATCTGCCGCGGACTGCTCGCGAGATCGCCGATCGAGAAGCATTCGGGTTCCGTTTTAACAAGCCAAAAACGTCGGTCGTCAATCATGATTTTTGTCCCGCATCGGCCTGGTTCGCGATGAAAAACTGGCACATCCTCAATATGACTGGACTACAGGCGGCTGCCAAGCGGCGGAGGTTCCAAAACGGTAGAATAGTTGTTAGCAGAGGCTGGCGGCGGCTTTGGAACCCGGGTTAGCCGTTTGCTAGCTTTCAGCGTAAAGGCCGTCGTCAACATGAGTTGTGCATTTTGGACGTTCTAACGGTTCGATTCCGTTGATATTGCTCGAAAGATTGTTTCCCCCGCGGCAACTGTTCCCGAGGTCATGGTGACACGAGAAGTAAGCGCTGGCCAAGATCAGCCGGCAGGGGCGGCGGCCATCGATTGGCCGGCGGCGCTGGCCGAGCATGGGCGCTGGCTGCGGACCGTTATTTTGGCCCGGTTGGGTGAGCCCCAAGCAGTGGACGAGGTCATGCAGGACGTTTCGTTGGCGGCCGTGCGGTCGCTGTCGCCGCTGCAAGATCCCTCGAAAGTCGCTCCCTGGCTCTACCGGCTGGCCGTGCGGCAAACGCTGCTCTACCGCCGGAAGCAAGGCCGACGGCGAAAACTGGTGAATCGATTCGCCGAGCGGTTCCAACCGACCGAGCAAGATCGGCACACGCCCGACCCGCTCGACTGGCTACTGGCCGACGAACGGCGGCGGATGGTGCGGGTGGCCCTCGATCGGCTGCCGAAGCGAGAATCGGAGGTCTTGCTACTTAAGTACACGGAGGGCTGGAGTTACCACGAAATCAAAAATCACCTAGGCATCAGTCACAGCGCGGTCGAGTCCCGATTGTTCCGGGCTCGCGAAAATTTGCGAAAGGAACTGGCCGCGCTCGACGTGGTCGAGACACGACGATGAACGAGCTCACACAATCACAACCCGAACACAACTGCGATCCAATAGCGCTCGATCGGCTAGTCGATGGCGAACTGCCCGAGGCAGAGCGCCGGCAACTGCTCTCGAAGTTGGATCGGCAACCCGGCGGCTGGCGGCAATGTGCCCTGGCGTTCTTGGAAGCCCAATCGTGGGGACAGGCGCTGACGCATTTCGTCCGCCATCCCACGGCGATCGCCGATGCGAGTCAAAGCCCACGCTCGGAACTTAGCGTCAACGCGACTCCGAATAGCCTGACAGAGATAGCGCCGGCGGTATCCCCGCGCGGGAGAAACGCCCGCGACAAACGCTGGACGTGGTGGCTGGCCTTGGCGAGCAGCTTTTTGATCACGTTTTCGCTGGGCATGTATATCCAGCAATTGTGGCACGTTTTTCATGGCGGGCCGGGCTCGGACCAAATCGCCAGCGCCCCGCTTTCGATTCCGACCAACGCCGTGTCGACCAGCAGCAGCGGCCGCGAGCAACCGCGTCAGATCGAGATTCCGATCGTGTCGGCGGCGATTGTGGACATCCCGCAAATGCAAACGCTCGAGCAGACGGTGTTCGTCTTGCGAGAGATCCAGGTGGCGATGTCGCAGCGCGGTTACGACAACATTTATTGCCGAGTGCCGGTTGCCGAGGGCCGGGAGTCGCTCATGCCCATCCCTCAAGCGATCGCGTGGATCAGCCGCGGCGCCGGCCGGTGAAGTTGAGGTTCGAAAAACAAATTACTGATTCAGGGGCAACGCCGCCGCGATCCTCACCTGCGACCGGAACAGGCCGGTGGGGATTTGCTTGCGGTGGCTACTCTATAATGGGGCCGATTGATCGCCGGGTGGCTGGGGCTTGAGGCCCTCGCCGAAGTCCCGGACCCTCTCTTCGGCGCGAGCCTTACTTGCGGACAACGCGAATCTTCACCGTGTAATGGCCCGGAAAATCATTGCCGGCCTGTTCCGGCCGCATCGCGATCGACAGTTGCAGCGGTCCCGCCTTGTCGGCCGCGAACGTGATCTTCGAGCCGAGCTTGAAATAGTCTTCACCGGTCCCGATCTTCCCGACCAAGGCGCCGACCGGGATTCGATTCTGTTGATACCAGCCGTAGTTGGTCGAGCCGTCCGGAGTCGTCATCGCGCCGTTGCCCCAGGGGGTCATGATCATCGAACCGCTGGCCGAGACCGTGACCGAGTCGCCGCGCTCCAGGCGAATACCCGTGTTCAGGCTGCCGGTATGCGTCATATGGGCGCTGGTCACTGTAAAGTTCGTCGGCGCGTCGTCCTTCTTCACGATCCCGCGTTGCACCCGGCGGATGTCGGTCATCTTGATGTTCAGCGGGCCATAAATGCTCGTGACCGCGAACGATTCGGGAACGATATGGCCCACGATCGTGAACTCGCTGGTGACAACCGTGTCTCCCTGGGTATAGGGAGAATTGTCGCTGTCGGATTTCTCCGCCGGAGCGTCTTCGCTGTCGTCTTGAGCTTGATCGAAGTCGGCGAGAATCGCGCGAACCCGCGTGCGCCGTTCGGCGTCGGCGTCGTCTTTGCGATGTTCGAGCTCGCGGCGAATGCTGCTGCCCATCTTCGCCAGGGTGTGCTGCGCTGTCTCGCGGTCGTTAAAGGCGCCTGATCCCAGGTCCTCGATCAGCTTGGCGATCTGCTTTCCCAGCGCGGGATGACTCATAAGCCCCGGCGTGAAGCTGCGGATATTTTCGACCGGCACGTTCAGCGGGCCGAATTTCGTGTCGACCGTCAGATCCTTGATCGCGAGTTGGCCGGTGATCACCGAGCCGTCCATCATGTGCAAACGCAGCGCGTCAGAATCCGCCGGGTTCGCCGGGGCGGCGCTCGAACTCGATTCGGAGTTTCTCTTCGGCTCGGCCGGTTTGACTTTTTCCGGCTTGGCATTGTCCGGAGCCGTCGCGGCCTCGTCTTTTTTGGGCGCCTCGGCTTTGACTTCGATCGGTCCGGCGGCGGTCGCTTTGAGCTCGATTTTGACCGGATTCTCAGCCACCGCGAGACGACCGCAACAGAGCGATCCGATCAGGCAACATAACCAAAAGGGCGTCGAGGCCTTCACGATAATTCTCCTCAATCTGCGCGTTCTGCCCGGCAACCAATGCGTGCGAGCGGAAGGGGGAAAGATATGACCCGGCCATTATACACTTGGCCCAAGCGTATTGCACGCAAGGGAAAATGGTGATTGTGGTCGATTGAATCGGGACCTGCGGGCTCCACCATTGGCGGGCGATTTGCCGTGCGATCGTACCAAGACACGGGTAGAACCCGCGCCACCCAATCAATAGTATCGTCAATATATCTCGATGCTCTTCAAACCACTGGCCCCTGTCCGTTCGACGGCCTTCAGGCAGCGTTCGGCGCGAGCGATCCATTCGCGGAGCACGAGATTTTTGGGCGGTACGTCGATTGCCGCCAAGCCGATGCAGACCGACAGCGTCGAGTCTTGCTGCGTAGCCGCCGCGCCGCGGGTCGTTTGCGAGTCGTGGCCCCGCGCAATGTTGAGCATGAGTGACTGTTCGTTGAGTTCTTGGATCAGCTGGTTGCCGAAGTTCACAGCCTCTTGGCGCTGGCTGCCAGGCAAAATCAGCGCCAACCGGCGGGGGTCAACTGGCCAACAAATGCCGCGCGTCAGACCGGCGCCGCGGCACGACTCCCGGACCATTTCAACAAACGGCAGATCGAGCTCTTCGGGTTGCGAACTTCGACCGTCGCGACGCGGCTCGATCGAGATCAGTAGTAAATTGACCGGCTCTCGCGCTTGCCGGCACGACGTGGCCACGCAGGTCAACAGGGCCAAAAATTCAGCCTCGACCGTTTCGGCGATCGACGCCCCCGCTTTAGCCGCCGTCCGCGTTTCCGCGAAATTGACCGTCACCGACGGCCTTTCGCCCATCGAGACCTTGTGGCGCACTGCCGCGGCGGTAGAGCCATCTGTCCAAAACTGTTCTCTCAAAGTAGGCAAACCGGCCTCCGGCGACTCAGCCAGAACTCCGGCGCCACCGGCGGCGTGAAATCGGGCGTCCGCTTGCGATCCGCGGCTCGCCAGGGCCTGCTCGGTTTCGGCCGACGATTCGATGAATCGATACGCCCGAATCAAGTCGTTGGCGGCGTCGGCGGCCACGGCCGACATCTGCGAATGCGCCGCAAGCAGCACGGAAGTAAAGTCGTGACCGCCGAAGATTTCGAGGTTCAACACGTCGGCGAACTGCCGCACTTTGTCCTGCAGATCGTTGACCAGCGTCAGCAGTTGCGGGTGCGTCAGGTTGCAGTATCGGATCGCCGTTCTCATGAAAGGCGGCAGCAGGTCGCCCCGATTTTCGGCCAACAGGCTCGATAAAATTTCGGCCAAATGCAGGATCTGCGGCAGGCTGCGATCGATCGGCTGCAAAGCTTCAATTCGCTCCGAGTTGGAGCCGATGCCGATCAGCGAGACGAGGTTCGCCGGCAGGCCCCACCGCTCGAGCATTCGGGCGCTTAATTCATAGTGAGTGAAACCGAGCGCCTTGAACTCGGTTATTCCGACGTCGTTCGATTTGCTGAGCGCCGTTTCCAGCACTTCCAAATACGGCGGGCCCAATTCTTGAATCAGCGCGAGCATGCCGATGTTTTGCAGCAGGCCGGCGAGAAACGCTTCGTCCCCTGGAATCTTCCAAATCGTCTCGCTCAGTTCCCGCGCGGCGACGGCCTTGGTCAATGTCCGGCGCCAGAACCGGCCGAGCATGTCTCCCGCCACTCCGACGAATAATTCGCTCGGCAGGCTGAACCCCAGCACCAGCAGTTTGAGCGGCTTGATCCCCAGCAGCGCGAGCGCTTGATTGAGGCTCGAGACATGCCGGCCCAAGCCGAATAGCGAGCTGTTGACCACCCGCAAAATTCGACCCGTAAGCGCCGGGTCCTTCTCGATGCAAAGCTGTATCTGGTGAACGTCGACTTGCGGCTGGCTGGTCAGCCGGAGCACTTCGACAGCCACCGCGGGCAACGAATACAGAGAGCCGGCCTTGCTAGCGACCTGTTCGAGCTTCTGCGATCCATCCGTCGTTGCCATCGCTGATACCGCCTCCAGTGTGCGCAGACTTGTCCTCGTTGCGCCGCAAGAGATGGGCGCCTACCGTGCATGGACAAGTTTACGTCACGGACTCGCGTTGGGCGGTCGGCTTACCGGTCGCTACAATCGGCGCGAGCCGATGAATCGGCGCAACGAGGGCGGCGCTTACTTCGCCAAACTGACTTTCGCCGCTTGCCGCACTTCCGGACGGTCATCCAGCAAACGAGTCAACTCCGCGACATACGACGCGTCCGGTACAGCGCCCATTGCGACCGCGGCCGACTGTCGAACGTGAGGATCCAGATCGTAAGTCAACCGAACCAGAGCCGGTGGTCCCGCCGCCGCGCCAACCTCCGCCAGCGACTGGGCCACGTCGACGCGAAGCAAATGATCGGCCGCCGCCAGCAAACGCTCGAGCGGCCGAGTGTCGTCGAGGCGTCCGCATCGGCCGATCGCCTGCACTGCCGCTCGAAGCACCGTCGGATTCTCGTCCACGAGCGACTTCACCAGTAGTGGCCCGTGCCGCGCGTCTGGATGCTCGCCCAAATACACGCACGCCCGCCGACGCACCTCGGGCGCGGGATGACTGAGCACGACGTAGGCAAGCTCGACGGCCGGCTGGCGGGCGTCGCCGGCGATCGTGCTGAAAACGCCGATCCAAACGACCGAATCGGATTCGCCGGTGACTAACGCCGCTAAGCGCTGGAGAGCGACCAACGACAAACGACGAGTCGCAAACTGCCGAGCGATCGCGTCCGCGGCCCGGCGACGTTGGGCCACATTGAGGGACGAAAGCTGCTCGATCAAGCCAAATTCCGCCGCCGCCGTCGGCAAGACTTGACGATAAACACATTCCGGGAAAGGCGCCGCGCCGTCGCTCAGCAATCGATCGAGGGCCGCCGGCAACGATGCGCCGACCGCAATCAACCGATCGACGCACTGCTGCCGATTGTCGTTCGAAATACCCGGCTCCGCCAAGGCGGCGATGTCCGCGGCGACCTTCGAGGCTAACTCGGCGTCGATCGGATCGTCCGTGAGTCTAGACTGCGGCGCGATTGGAGCGGCATGCGTAGCCCGACTCTCGAGCGATCGCCATCGACGGCGAAGTTCAGCCACTGCTTTGGCCCGCTTCTCGGCTGGCGCATCGAACGCAAATGGTCCCCCGTCCGGCCACCGCGCCGCAAGCTGCGCGGCGGCCAGTTTTCGCGGACCATAGGTCGAACCGGACAGCGAGCTCAATAGCGTCGGAATCGCTCGATCGACGGGCCAAGCGTTCAGGGAGTCGATCGTTTGGCAGCCGACTTCAATGCTGCTGTCCAAGGCCAATGGCTCGGCCAGCCCCTCATCGAGCTGTCGCTCAGGCGAGGCCAGCGCCGCCGCGGCGACTCGCCGCACGCGCCAAGATTTGTCCTTCGCCGCCGAAGCCAATATCCCGTCCTGCCCCAGGTCGGCCAAAGCGGCGACGGCTTCGGTACGCAGTGCTTCATTTTGTCCAGCCGCCAGTCGCTTAAGTTCCGCGATCGCCTCGGCGCTGCCGATTAAACCCAGCGCGGTGACAGCCACGCGGCGGACATCGTCATCCGGGTCTCCCACCGCTCGATGAATTGTCTCCAGCGCCTCGGGCGATTGCCGCGCGGCGAGCAGGACGAGCGCCGCCTGCCGAACTTGCGGGTCGTTGTCCGTGGCAAACCGATCGGCCCGCTCCGGCAGGGCGCCCAGCCGCGAGTCTATCAGGCCGATGAGCGCTTGACGTCTGGGCAGCGGCGATGGACCTCCCAGCGCGAGCGCGAGGCGCGGCTCGCCGCTGGTCTCGCCTGGCGGATCGAGCGACTCCGCGCGGATCAGCGCCCTGACCAGCTCGGCATGAACTTCGGCAACATAATGAGCTTTGCCCGGACCGGAAAAATCGCCGAACTCGTCGAGCAACGCGCGCAGGTGCTCAACCGTGCTTGGCTGGTGAATATCCGCCAAGGCGTCGACGGCCGCTCGTCGCTGCCAAGGATTTGTCCGATCCGAGCGGATCGCCCGAAGTAGCGGCACGGTGGCCGCCGACTGTCCATCATGGGCCAAGAGGATCGCGGCGTTCGTGGCCACGACCGGATCGCTCGAATTGATCGCGCGCCATAAGTCCGGGCGCGATTCGGCCGACTGAGCCAACAGTTTCTCGATGCCCGGATGTCGCCACCGGTCAATCGATCGAACGTCGGCGGGAAGTGGCTCAGCCGAGGAGTCGATGCCGACGCCGACCGCAAAATCTCGCACGCGAGCCATTGTCCGCGGTCGAACTGCTGGCAAGGGAAAGTCGGCCAACACATCGCTCGTTTTGCGGTTCACCGGAATCCACGACGGATCGGCAAGCGCGGCGAGAGCCGGCGTGGCCGCGGATGATTTTGAAACGTCCGCCTTTGTCGTGGTCGGACTTGGCGAGATGGTGTGAGCCGCGGGCTTTGCCGCGGCGGAGTCAGCCATGCTCGTTTCGATCGACTGCGGCCCGCTGGACGACCACGGATGACAGCCGACCGGCAGTAGGCAGAGCCAGGTCAGCGCAATCGCCAAACGAAGACGTTCAGTTCGGCTGACTGCGGAGAGACAATTTGACCGTCGCGCCACGTCGCAATTCCTTTTGCTGACCGGTCGCTTCGTCCTGAAGCGACATCCGTCCCGTGAATATCAGACGCTGAATTAACCAGCCGCTGGCTTCGCCGCATCGATTTTCGCAGGCGCCGGTTTAGGCACGATTTTGTTGACCGGCGGTTTGGCCGGCGTTTCCGTCGCGTCTCCAAAACCGTCGGCGTCGCCTCCCTTGCCGGCTGCCGGGGCGCGTCCCTTCTCGCCAGAACGACCGACCGCGGCCTCCAGCGCATCGGCGCCGCGGGTGATCTGCTGCTTGAGCGATTCATAGGGGGCGTCGGCCGCGTCGCAAGCGGCGATCAAGCCGAGCAGCCCCTTGTCGATCGCCGCGACGGTGGGCTCCAATGGGCCCCCTTTGGTCGCCGCGATCAAACCACCGCCATTGCCCTTCAGCCCCAGTTCCAGCGATTGAAGCTGGCTCTTGAGTTCCGCGGTCACAATGTATTGGGGACCCGCCGACACGGCACGAGCCGCCACCCTAATATCGCCGTTGGGCCCGCGACTTACCGGCCCGCTCCCCGCGTTGCTGCCGCCGCGAGCAATCGGCAATGGCGCTGCGGCGGCCTGTTCCGCCGCACGGGCCAACTCGGCTCTACATGCGTCGACTCCCGTCTGTCCAATACTAGCGGCCAGCGCCGCGAACTCCTGCGAATCGACCCGCCTGATATCAAAACCGCCCAGCGCTCTGGCCGCGGCGCACGAAACCGGAATGGACGATTGGCTGTCCTTCAGCACGCCGATCAGCGTCGAGACAACGATCGATTTGGGGCCCGGATCTTTCATCGCCGCGAATAGTTCAATCGCGTGCCGCCGAATCCACATTCGACCCTCCGGCGATTCGGCCGCATGACTGGCTTTGTCGTCCACTAGCTTCTCCAGTGCCGCCAACAGCGCCGGCTTGTCCTTGTCGGCGACGCCCGCCTTCACATGGGCGGTCAACCCGCTAAGGGCCGCGACCTTGACCAAATCGCTCGACCCCAGGCAGCGAATCAACAGCGGCACGGCATCGGGCGAGGGGCCGCCACTAAAATCCTTCAGATTCCCCAGCGCCAGGGCCGCGCTGTGCCGAGCCAGTGGATGATAATTCCCCAGCGCGATCGTGGTCATCGCGTCGCCGGTCAGCTTATTGAGAAAGTCGAACGCGACTTGATTCCTGGCTGCCTGATCGATCAGCTTGATCAAATCAGTCCGCATCTTCGGCAGTCGGCTGGTACGATTTTCCTTGGAATCCGGCGCGTCGATAAAGACGTTTTCGGCAATGAATGTGTATTGAGGGAAAAACATCTTCCTGAAAAATGCGTCGAACGTCGGCGCATCCAGAGCCGAATCGCCACGCAACATGCTCTTGATGTCGGACAACTGCGTCGTTTGAGAAAGCTTCTTCCAGCTTCGGGGCGTGTCCGCGTCGACGGCCATTTCGACGTAATCGCCGACCCGCTTTTCCGTATAGTCGGCGGCGCGAGCCAAACTGGGAGCCATGACAGACAGAGCGACGATCGCGGCCCCAAGCCACGAACCGATCTTAAACGAAAGACGACCCATGGAAGCGGTTCTCCCACGCGACACAAAATGAGGGCTGCAAGAAACTTGCGACGAGATAGCGGCAACCTCAAGACTACACGCGATGACCCCCGAAGGTCAAGGTGGACGCGACCGGCTAAATCGGATCGAAAACGCGCAAACCCCTTGGCCGACACGACAATTCACGGTTTGAGGAGCGAGCTAGTCAGCGATCGCCAAACAGCAGGCAAAGAATTTCGAGCGTCGAGACAGCCCAAATGGGATCGCGCTCGCCGTCCGCGTGACATTGCTCCCAAAGCTTCAGGGCATATCGCAAATATTGCTCGCGCGATTCCGATACGAGATCGCCGGGAAGTTGGGCCGTCAATCGGGGCCAGAGACGGGTCAACTCGTCGAGCGCGGGCGCTTTGCCGGCGATCGTGTCGAACACGAGATCGTCGAGTTGACCGAGTTGTTCCAGCACTTCCGCCGACTGGGGCCCGAGCCCCGCGGACGGACCGGCGAGCCGCGGGGGGGCAATCGTCGCCGCGCCGACGCTGGGTGGCCCCACCAGGCGGTGGGCCAGATCGGCGTGCCGGATGCGACGGGAGGCCGAATAGTCGCTGGGCTCGCAGAAATCCAGCGGCAGCTCGGGATTGCGCGGTGTCGCCAGCGGGGCGCCATGCAGCCGGTCCGATAACTGCTGGCCGAGCCAAGTCAGGTCGGCCGATCGCAAGCCCGGACGAGGCCGCTCAAGTTCCGTGCAGACTGTCGATAGGCGATCGAGCGCCATGGCCTCGAGGAGATAGGCGGCCCAGCCCGCGGGATGGAAGTCCGCCGGCGGTTCTTGTTCGGCGTCCCAAATGGAAATACCCGGCTGAAGCTGCAAGCGATTGATCTGCGCGCTTTCGGCGGTGGTCACATGCACGCGAAACGGCCGTCGCGGCGACAATTTTAGCCCCGTGGTAAACGACATCTCCGTGCGGCATTCGGCGGGCAAACAGTTCAGTAGTCCCGCGACCAAAAGTTCCGGACGGGCCACATTGACCAGCACCAGCGCATCGGCCGTCAGGGCCGAATGAATCAGCCACGCAATGCGCTCTTCACCCCACTGATCGACGAATTGGGCCAGGAGTCCCTCGTCCACCAGCGGCGTGCGGCCGGCCAATTGAAACGGAACCAGCGGCGAATGGGCCGGCTCCAAGACTTTCAAAAAGCCTTTCGCCCGCACGGCGCGGAGCAGCGCAAAGGGGTTGTTGGCGAACCGGGCCATGTCGTCCATCGCCACGACGAGCGATTGCGTATACAGTCGCGGACCGAAAATCGCCGAGTCGGGCGTTCCAAACACGACGCTGCGAGAGACGCACGAAGCGCCGCTGGGCAGGGGATGAAAATTCACGCTCGCGCCGTCGCAGCTGCTGCCCGACAGAGCGCCCTGCAACGGCCCCCAATTGGTCAGTTCTCGTAAGTCTTGGTCGACAATGTCTGGACTGGTCGCGACCACATGATAGCCGCGCTCCGGCGCGCCGCTGAGCGCCGTGAAAATAGCCTGTTCGATCACCGTTGGTTCCGTTCGAAAAAGTTTCCCAGATGCTCTTAAAGGTCCTATCCAAACTATGGGCGGCCGGGGCTGGAGGCGTCCTCGCCGAAGCCCCGGAGAGGCGAAGAGGCCGAATGTCTAATGACGAATGTCTAATCAATAACGGATGACGAAGCACGAATGACGATGGCCTGAAATTGGCATTTCGCCGCGGTTTTATGCCGTCTCATTTTCGCGAAATGATAACGCCGCTCGCAGCGCCACATAGACACCTTAGTCATTCGTCATTCAAGCATTCGTCATTGATTAGACATTGGGTATTTCGTCATTCGTCATTTCCGCCTTCCCCGGGGCTTTCCTTCGGCGCGAGCCCCGGCCACCCGAATCATTAAGTTAGAGTCCTAATTGTAAAAATGTCCCAATTGATTGATTCGATGGAACCTAGGTCCCCGTCGTTATTCGGCGCGGCTTTCCGATCGGGGCTCGATCGATTCGAAGGGGGACTGCTTGCCCAACAAGCTGCGAAGCTGATGAATCTCCGCCGTCCATTCTTCTCGTTCGTCGGTAATCTGCCGCTGTTGCTCCGCCACGGTTTGGGTCAACTCGGCGCTACGGTGGCGCTCCGCTTCAAGCTCCGCGATCCGTCGACTTCGCTCGTGCTCGAGCTCTTCGATGCGCTTTTGCCAAGTTCGGTGCTCGTGTTGTTGATCAGTTTCCCAGCGGGCTCGCTCGATCGACAGATGGGCTTGCTCGTCGGCCAACTCCCGTCGATCGCCCGCGATCGTCCGCCGCTCTTCGTCCAGTCGCTCGCAGCAAGATTCGAGTTCATCGAACAGCAGCCCTAAAAACTGTTCGAGTCCATCGTGCCCCAGCCGCACGGCAGCCAGCGATCGCTCTATTTGCTTGCGCTGGGGCATGGGCATACGAAATTCAAGAAGTGCTAAAACCACATACGCTGGGCAACCGCCCACCGACTGCGATGGCATCGCCACGCGAGCGGCAGAATAGCCGTTCAACAGGCGCCAATCGCGATCGACACACAGCCGTAAAACGAATCTTGAGCCGGACCAGTGATGAGATGAGATTCTTTATCCGGGCAACAGAAACTCTAGGTCGAGAATCGGCCACGAGCAAATCGGATTTCGTAGGTCAGGCACTCCGTGTCTGACAATCGGTGGCGCTAGAAGTGTGCCGGTTGAGCCTGTCATGCACGGGGTGCATGGCCTACTGCCCGGCCGGACGCGGTTTATAGATCTCTGTCGCCGTGCCGAGGAAAGCTTCCGCCGCAAAGGCGACCGTCTCGCTGAGGGTCGGGTGTGGGTGGATCGATTCGCCGATATCGCGGGCCGAACAGCCCATCTCGATCGCCAGGACTCCCTCGGCGATCAATTCCCCGGCGTTGACGCCGACGATACCGACGCCCAATACTCGCTCGGTCTCCGGATCGAACAGCAGTTTGGTCATCCCCTCGGTTCTGGCCAACGATTGAGCCCGGCCGCTGGCCGCCCAGGGATATCGGGCGACCTCGATCGAGCGCCCCTCGCGCTTCGCTTGTTCTTCGGTTAAGCCAGCCCAGGCGATCTCCGGATCGGTAAAGACCACGGCCGGAATCGCCTGGGGTTGAAAAACGGCCGGTTCACCATGCAGGGCTTCGATGGCGACTTTGCCCTGATGAGAAGCCTTGTGGGCCAGCATCGGCTCGCCAGCCACGTCGCCGATCGCCAGGATGTGCGGGTCGGCCGTGCGTTGCCGCTCGTCCGTGACGACGAAACCTTTGGCGTCGATTCGAACCTTCGTGTTTTCCAAGCCCAGGTCGTTGCTGTTGGGACGCCGGCCGACGCTTACCAGCACGCGGCTGAACCGCTCGGTTCGCTCGTGGGCGCCGTCGGCCGATTGAAACTTGACCTCGATCGCGTCCTTCTTGTCAACCATCGACACGACCTTCGTCGTCAGATGGATCGCGGCAAACGTCTTTTCGATTCTCACATGGAGCGGTTTGACCAAATCGCGATCGGCGCCCGGAAGCAAACCATCGGTAAGCTCGACGACGGTCACTTTGCTCCCGAGCTCGGCGTAAACCGTGCCCATTTCAAGACCGATATAGCCACCGCCGACGACGAGCAATGTCGCGGGCACGTCGGGCAGGTCCAAGCCGCCGGTCGAATCCATGACCCGCGGCGTGGGTAGATCGAACGCGGGAATCTTGGTCGGCCGCGAGCCGGTCGCCAGCACGCAGTGCTCGAACGTGAGTTTATCGGTCTCGCCCGGCTTGTCGAGCCGCTGGAGCTTGAGCGTCGTCGAATTCTCGAATGTTCCTCGGGCGTGAATGACCTCGACACCGCGCCGTTTCGCCAGTTGCTTGAGGCCGCCGGTGAGCGTATCGATGACCTTCTCTTTCCGCGCCCGAAGCTTGGCCACGTCGATCGTCGGCGATGGGAAACCAATTCCCCAGTGGCTCATTTCTTTGGTTTCGCTCAGCACGCGGGCCACGTGCAGCAGGGCCTTCGAAGGAATGCAGCCGCGCAGCAGGCAGGCGCCGCCGAGCCGCGGATCGGCCTCGACGATCGTGACCTTCATCCCCAGATCGGCCGCCAAGAACGCTGCGGCATATCCTCCGGGCCCGCCGCCAAGCACCGCCAGTTGCGTTTCCATAAGTTCCTTTGCGATCGGTTTGCGGCAATCTTACGGCCGTAGTCAAACCGCCTAGTGTCAATCACCGACCGCAAATCGTCAACGGGCCGAATACGTAACGGGAGAACGTTCGTCGATCGCGGGCCTCGTCGCGCTACTTAAACGCCGTTGCCGCCGGAGATGGCGAACGTTTCGCCGGTGATCCAACGGGCGACAGGCGATGCCAAACAGACGGCCATCGGGGCGATGTCCCGCGACTGAACGATTCGTGGATCCGACTTCGAGATCAGTCCCCCGGGGCTTCCCCTGCTCGCATCTTGCGCACCTTGGATTGCCTTTCATCAACGCTGATGTGGTGGCGGCACGAATTACCTCGGATGCGAATAGCGCAGCGATTTTGACAAAAGCGTTAAGACAATCGTTAGTCGAGGGTCAGGAAAACTTTGTCTTCGAAACAGTCTTCTCTGATCCGGTCGGAGACAAAATTGGCTTTTTTGAGCAGGTCGCCGGCCGCGGGTATGAAGTGGTTCTTTGTTTCATCGGATTGGCGTCACCGGATCAATCAGCGGCGCGGGTAGTCATGCGAGTCTTGCGAGGCGGACACAACGTACCGTCAGAGAAGTTGAGATCGCGGTTTCCTCGCACCTTGAGCAATCTTCAAATGGCGATCTCAAGATTGCCGAACGTATTCGTTTTCGATAACAGCGATCTTTGTCGGCCTTTTCGTTTTGTCGCTGCTTACAAGTCGGGGCAACTCACGGATCAGTCGCCGCCGATACCATCCTGGCTCGAACGGAAAATTGATTGATCCGTCGGCCTGTCTTGATTCAGCCCGATTTCGCCTTGATCGTTCGCGTATCGGGTGTGTCGCCGGTGGTCGAGATTTTTAGTGGCACGTCCCCCGATTTTCCCGCCACGGCGGCGTGGAACTCGCGCGGCGTATGGACCGGGGTGCTGCCGACTCGGCTGATGTACATCCCGACTTGCATTTGAGCGGCGGCGGCTGGGCTGTCTTTTTCCACCTCAGTCACCACGACGCAGCCGTCCGGATCGATGCGACTGAGCGGCGAACGAGACTGATCGGGGATTAGGGCCGTCGCGTAGTCGACGCGCAAGCCACGCCAAGCCGGTGACGGAGTCGTGACGACCTTCGGTCCGGGAACCGGATACTTGGCCAGTTCGACCCGCAATTTCTTTTCGCCGTCGTCGCGGCGAATCGTGAACTGCACGGCCGACTCGACCGGCAGCTTTCCAACCTGAAGCACGAGCCCATCGGCGTCGAAAATCGGCGTGTCGTTCACGCGCGTCACGACGTCCATCGATCGCAAGCCGAATCGCTCCGCCGGCGAACCGGGACGCACCTGCACGATTCGCGCGCCGTGCTCGCCGCGCAATAGCTCGAAGTCTTTCAGATTGGCCGGTTCGACGCCAAGAAAACCGTATTCGACTTCGCGGCCCTCTTTCAGCGTGTCGACCACGCGGCGAAATGTGTCGTCGACGGGCACGGCGTAACCGGCCGCTTGCTCATAGCCGGACGTCGCGGCCAAGGCTGTCGTCAACCCGATCATTTCGCCTTTGAGATTCAAGAGCGCCCCCCCGCTGGTGCCCAAATTCAACTTGGCGTCGGTCTGAATGAGGGTACCGTTGTGGTAGAGCTTGTCCTTGCCGCTGGGACTGATTTCGCTCGGCTGGGGTCCCGCCTTCCGGCCCAGATTGGCGACGATTCCCCAGCTCGCGCTGGCCTGACCATCCCGGGCGATCGCATACGGGTTGCCCAAGGCAATGACGATCTGCCCCTTTTTCAAGCCGGCCGCATCGCCGAGTTTGATCGGCGTCAGATTCGTCGCGTCGATTTCGAGCACGGCCAGATCGCTGCGCGGATCGGCCGCTTTGATCCGGGCTTGATACGTCTTCCGCTCGTTAGTCGTAACGTAGTGCTGACCTTTGAGATTCAGGACGTGGTAATAGGTCAGGATCAACCCTCGGCGCTCGACGACCACGCCCGTGCCAAAGGAATCGGGCAAAAAATCGGCGTCCCCGGGCGCGGCCGGCGCTCGGGCGCGGGGCAGTCGACCGAATGGCCCCGGCGCCAGGTCAACCGATCGCAATTCGCTGGCGTCTTCGGCGTCGACCCGCGCGATGGCGACGACCGATTTTTCGGACCGCGCGATCGCATCGACTAACACGTTTTCGATCGCCGTCGCGGCTTGCAAACCGGAGGGCTCTTGGCCCGAGGCGATTTTAGGATAAACGCCTATCGCGAGTAGTGGCGTCAGCAGGAGAAAAGCCAACTGCAAAACTTTCTCCCGCTTTGAGAGGGCGGTCCTAAGAACCCTCTCCCCTGGGGAGAGGGCGCGGTGAGGACCGTGACTGTGATGAAAGCGTTCCGGAGCCGATTCTCCCTCTCCCCGGCCCTCTCCCAAAGGGAGTGGGAGTCTTCGTCCGCTCGCCATCGATCTACCTGCGGATATTACTCAGGACTGTCGTCGTCATTGTCAGCGGCCTCGGCGGGCACAACGGCCACCGCGGCGCCGCCGGCTTCCATGATCTTTGCCCGTAGCTCGGCAACGAGGTCGGGATGCTCGCGAAAATACAGCCGGACCTTTTCGCGGCCTTGGCCCAATTGCATGTCGCCGTACCGGAACCATGTGCCGGAGCGGACGACCAACTTTTGCAGTATCGCCAGGTCCAGCACGTCCCCCTCATAGCTAATGCCGTCGGCATGCATCATATCAAATTCGGCGATGCGAAACGGCGGCGCGACCTTGTTTTTGACGATCTTCACGCGGACTCGTTGGCCAACGACGTCTTCGCCCTCTTTGAGTTGACCGATCCGGCGGACGTCAATGCGGCACGAGCTGTAGAACTTGAGAGCCCGACCGCCAGGAGTGGTTTCGGGACTGCCGAACATGACGCCGATTTTTTCGCGGATCTGGTTGATGAAGATTACGCAGGTCTTGCTCTTGGCAATGGCGCCGGTGAGCTTTCGCATCGCCTGACTCATCAGCCGAGCCTGAAGTCCAACGTGCGAATCGCCCATGTCGCCATCGAGTTCCTTCTGCGGCACAAGGGCGGCGACCGAGTCGATCACGATCACATCGACGGCGTTCGACTTAATGAGCATCTCGGTGATATTCATGGCCTCTTCGCCGCTGCCGGGCTGGCTTACGAGCAGCGTCTCCAGTTCGACGCCCAACTTTTTCGCCCAACTGGGGTCCAGGGCGTGTTCGGCGTCAATGAACGCGGCGATTCCACCGGCCTTTTGGGCCTCGGCGATCACGTGCAGGGCGAGGGTCGTCTTGCCGCTCGATTCAGGGCCAAACACCTCGATGATCCGCCCTTTCGGCACGCCAAATCCGCCCAGCGCCAGATCGACCGACAAACTGCCGGTTGGGATGCCTTCGATTTTGCCATGCCCTTCGGCGCCCAGCGGCATGATCGAGCCTTCGCCGTAGGCCTTTTCGATCTGGGCGACCGTGTTTTTAAGCGTCGGATTGCTGTCCAGCATCGATCTGTTGGCGGCTTCTTGCTTGCTGGTCTTGGGGATGCTTTCTTTCTTGGCCATGCGATTATTCGGTTTCGTGGCGGATGCGACCATGACACAGTCCTTTGCAGGGAGGGCGATAAAAGGGACGCGACATATATACTGAACTCTTGAACAGTATATCGGCGCCCGTCGCTCCAAGCAAGAGAGAGTGTGACGAAGATTTCGGAAAAAATTCGAGAAGCCGGGATTCTAGCAAATCGGGAGCGGAATGGGAGGTTTCATATTGGAAAAATGGAAATTGTCCTCGTTCGCTTGCGGATGTCGGGAGCGAACGTCACGCTGTAAGCTTGATCGATTGACGCAAACTGCACCACAGAATTGAGGAGAAGACCATGGCCGACGAATTCGTTCAAAGATCTTCTGACGCATCGGCGTCAGGCGATGCTTCGAGTTCCGCACGATTGGCGGGGGTTGGCATGCTTGCCATCGGTTTGTTGATTTCCGCGGCCGCTACAGGATGGGTAATTTATGAGGCCAAGACGGGGGCGGCCGAGATCAGAGTCCCAAAGGGGATTATCGGGAGTGGAGTTGGCGCCGCGTGTCTGGGACTACTTGGCGTTATTTTCGGACCGAGGGCAATCAGCATCATCGAGTCCATGAACAAGCGCATTTCTGAAATCAAGTGGTACGAATGGTTGATTTTGATCGCGACGAGCGCAACGGGCGTGTGTTGCTACCATTTTTTGATCAGCTACCTTGAAACATTGGGTTACCATGCAAGGTGAGTAGTGTGCCTTTGATACGACTAGCGTATCGTTCGCCAGTTTGACGCGCCTCGGCCAGGCGACCTAAAATCGCCAGTTTGTCATGGATTTCCTCAAGCACTCGAATTCACGGCGGAGATTTTTTAAATGGCTGATCAGACATGCGGACAGATTGATTCGGTCATGCAGGAGACACGGCTGTTTTCTCCGCCCCAGGAGTTCGCCGCCAAAGCGCGGATTGGTTCATTGGCCGCCTACGAAAAAATGTGGAACGAAGCCGCCGGCGATGTCGAGGCCTTTTGGGGCAAGCTGGCCAGCGAGCTGCACTGGTTCAAACCATTCTGCAAAGGGCTCGAATGGAACGAGCCGCACGCTAAGTGGTTCGTCGGTGGGCAAACCAACGCCGCCTACAATTGTCTCGATCGCCACCTGACCGGACCGACGCGCAACAAGGCGGCGCTCATTTGGGAAGGCGAACCGGGCGACGAGCGGACGCTCACCTATCAACAGCTACATCGCGAGGTCTGCAAATTCGCCAACGTGCTCATTCATCTGGGCGTGCACCGCGGCGATGTCGTGTCGATCTACATGCCGCTCGTGCCCGAACTCGTGATCGCCATGCTGGCCTGTGCGCGAATTGGGGCCGTGCATTCGGTAATCTTCGGCGGCTTTTCGAGCGAAGCGATCGCCGATCGCAATAACGACGCGCAGGCGAAGGTGATCGTCACGGCCGACTCGGGTTGGCGCCGTGGGCAGCAATTGCCGCTCAAGGCCAACGTCGACGAGGCGCTGAAGAAATCGCCGACCGTGCGAAAGTGCGTCGTCGTGCAGCGGAGCGGGATGCAGGTCCACATGCAGCAGGATCGCGACCTGTGGTGGCACGATTTGATGGAAGGCGCCAGCGCCGATTGCCCGGCCACGCCGCTGGATAGCGAGGCGCCGCTGTTCATCCTGTACACGAGCGGCTCGACCGGCAAGCCGAAGGGAATCATCCACACGACGGCGGGCTTCAATCTGTTCGTCAAAAAGACATTCGAGTGGGTCTTCGATTATCGCGAGGACGATCTGTTCTGGTGCACGGCCGACTGCGGCTGGATCACCGGGCACAGTTATGTCGTCTACGGTCCGCTCTCGGCCGGCGCGACAGTGCTGATGTACGAAGGGGCGCCGAATTGGCCGGACGAAGGTCGGTTCTGGAAGCTGATCGAAAATTATCGCGTCACGACGTTTTACACCGCCCCGACCGCGATCCGCTCGTTCATCAAGTGGGGCGACCACTGGATCGATCGGCACGATCTGTCGAGCTTGCGACTGCTGGGCACCGTGGGCGAAGGGATCAATCCCGAGGCCTGGATGTGGTATCACCGCAAGATCGGCGCGGAACGCTGCCCGATCGTCGACACCTGGTGGCAGACCGAGACGGGCGGAATCATGATGAGCCCGCTGCCGGGCGCGATCGCGACCAAGCCGGGCAGTTGCACCAAGCCGCTGCCGGGCATCGTGCCGGCGATCGTTGATTCGAGCGGCCAACCGGCGCCGGCCGGTCAAGGAGGCTGGCTCGTGATCACCAAGCCCTGGCCCGGCATGCTCCGTGGAATCTGGGGCGACGAGGCCCGCTATAAAGAGACGTATTGGAGCAAGGTTCCGCATGCCTATCTCGCGGGAGACAACTGCCGGCAAGACGCCGACGGTTACTACTGGATCATGGGCCGGATCGACGATGTGCTGAACGTCGCCGGCCATCGGCTGAGCACGATCGAGATCGAGAGCGCGCTGGTCAGCCACCCGGCCGTGGCCGAGGCGGCGGCGGTCGGTCGGCCGCACGAAGTAAAAGGCGAAGCCGTCGCGGCCTTCGTCACGCTGAAAACGGGCGAAGCGAGCGACAATCTCCGCGAGGAACTGAAGCGTCACGTCCGCAAGGAAATCGGGGCGCTAGCCGTGCCGGACGACATCCGTTTCACCAATTCGCTGCCCAAAACCCGCAGCGGCAAAATCATGCGTCGCCTGTTACGCGACATCGCAAGCGGCAAAGAAACGATCGGCGACACGACGACGCTGGAGGATTATTCCGTGCTGGCGAAGCTGCGGAGTGATGAGGAGTAGTTGTCGCGGCGGCATTGGCAAGCAAGAATTAAATTAATCCCGAAAACGACGACCAATCGAACTTGGTTTTGCGCCGCCGATTACCGCGCAATGGAGTGGCTACATGATTCAACAACGCGTCGAAGCCATATACGAAGGCGGAATGCTCAGATTGCTGACGCCGGTGAATCTTGCCGAGCACGAGCGTGTTTCGGTCGTGATCGGAATCGTCGAGCCCGACAAGACGGGCGTGTCCGAGTCGAACTATTACCTTCCGTTAATTGCCGAGGAGGGCGGTCCCGACATGACATGGGAGCAAATTCAATCCGCCCTGGCAAATCTTCCCGGCTCACTTGAGGCAGATTTCGATCTGGAGCGCGACGAGCGGTTCTAATGCTTGCGTACTTTTTTGATACGAGTGCGTTGGCAAAGGCTTACCACTCGGAGATCGGCTCCGAGAGGGTGACATCGCTTATTCGCGACAATCGGGCGATTATCTCTTCGCTTGCTGTCGTCGAGTTTCAATCAGTATTCGCGCAGAAAGTCAGAACCGGCAAGTTGGCCGGGGTCCAGCTTGCTTTGATTCGGGGAAAGCTACTTACGCTGCGCGTTGACGCCGCTAACGCGGATAAGCAGCCGATTGGCGACGCCTACTCCGGAAACAGCTTCGTCGACAGATATCGCTCACCCAGATCGGGCAGGATGGTGACGATTAGTTTGCCGCGGTTTTCGTGGCGCTTGGCGACTTCCACGGCGGCCCAGGCGGCGGCGCCGCAACTGATGCCGCACATCAGACCTTCGAGCTTGGCCAAACGGCGGGTCGTTTCCATGGCGTCTTCGTCCTGAACCAGCACGACGTCGTCGATGATGTCCATGTTCAAGTTGTTCGGAATGAACCCGGCGCCGAGCCCCTGAATCGTGTGCCGCCCCGGCTTGAGCGGCTCGCCACGGCGGCGCTGCGAAATCACCGGGCTGTTGACCGGCTCGACGGCGATCATCTTGACCGACGACTTGCGGGATTTCAGCACTTCGCCGACGCCCGTGATCGTGCCTCCCGTGCCGACGCCGCTCACCACGATATCGACCTGCCCCTCGGTGTCGCGCCAGATTTCCTCGGCCGTCGTCTTGCGATGAGCTTCCGGATTGGCCGGGTTGTTGAACTGCTGCGGCATGAAATAATTTTTGTTCGCGGCCACCAATTCTTCCGCCTTGCGCACCGCGCCGGGCATTCCTTCGGCGGCCGGCGTGAGAATCAACTCCGCGCCCAGCGCCTTGAGCATGCGGCGCCGCTCGAGGCTCATGCTCTCGGGCATCGTCACCGCCAACTTGTATCCGCGCGACGCGCAGACGAAGGCCAAGCCGATGCCCGTGTTGCCGCTGGTGGGTTCGATGATCACCGTATCGGACTTGATGAGGCCGTCGCGCTCGGCGGCGTCGATCATGGCGCCGGCGATGCGGTCCTTGACGCTCCAGAGCGGGTTGAGATTCTCGAGCTTGCCGACGACCGTCGCCACGCAGCCCTCGGTGATTCGCCTGAGCCGTACGAGCGGCGTATTGCCGATGCATTGAGTGATGTCGTCGTGAATACCGGCGGGCGTGACGGCTTGGGGCATGTGATGAGTTCCTCTCGAAAAGCGCTGTTGGGCTCGATAACCGCCGAATTATAAGCCGGCTCGAGAAAACGCGTCAATCGCCATCGCCCGCGCGTTGCGGCCCGGCGCCGTTCGTGTTAGGAAAGCGGTCCGAACGTGAACGCATCTCGATGTCGATCTTTCCATTGCAACGCAAGAATCACGAAAATCCGAATCGGCGAAAGCCCGAAACGAGGAAGTTACATCGTCGGATTTCTTTTCGGGTTTTCGCGATTAAGTTTTAAGCCTGCGAACTCGCTCGCATAATCTGCGATGGATCAATTCCTTCAAAACATGTACTCCGCGCTTCGCGATTTCTGGCCGCATTTGGTTGGCTTCATGGCGATCGTGGCCATGATCACCGCGTCGGCCCACGCCGTGCTGCATAAGCGCGATGTACGGGCGACGATCGGCTGGGTCGGACTCATCCTGCTCACGCCCCTGCTCGGCGCCACGCTGTATTATCTGCTGGGAATCAATCGGATCAAACGCCGCGGCACTAAGCTCCGCAGCGGACAGACCAAGCCCGAGCTCCCCTCATCCGATCACACCTGCTCGGAGGCGTGCTTGAAGCAAACGCTGGGGGTCGAGCGGCATATGGCGACGCTCGTGGAACTCATGGGACGTTTGACCAGCCGGCCACTCCTGGAGGGCAATCGAGTCGACCCGCTGGTCGGCGGCGACGCGGCCTATCCGGCCATGATCGCGGCCATCGATGGCGCCCAGACCAGCGTCTCGCTCATGTCCTATATCTTCGACAACGATCGGGCAGGGCGCGCGTTCGCCGAAGCGCTCGGCCGGGCGGCGAAACGCGGCGTGCAAACGCGGGTACTGGTCGACGATATTGGCTCTCACTACACATTTCCGACGATTATCTCCACGCTGCGAAAGTTAGGCGTGCCAGCCGAGACGTTTCTGAAGTCGCTCGTGCCGGGCTATTTCGCGTATTCGAATTTGCGGAACCACCGCAAGATCATGGTGGTCGATGGCCGGATCGGATTCACGGGCGGCATGAACATTCGCGAGGGCTGCATGCTCAATTTGCAACCGCGACATCCCGTGCAAGACACCCACTTCCGAGTGGCCGGACCAGTCGTGCGACATTTGCAAGAAGTGTTCGCCGACGATTGGGCCTTCGCGACGGGGGAATCGACATCGGGCGACCTCTGGTTTCCGTCGCTCGAACCGGTCGGCGAGATGCTCGCCCGGGGGATCCATTATGGTCCCGACGAGGATCTCGGCGAGATGCATTTGGGCCTCGTCGGCGCGCTGTCGTGCGCTCATACGCGGGTTTCGATCATGACGCCGTATTTTCTGCCAGACAACGCGATCATCGCGGCTCTGAACGTGGCGGCCATGCGGGGCGTCGAGGTCGACATCATCTTGCCCGAAAAGAACAACCTGATCACGGTCCAATGGGCGTCGACGGCGATGCTCTGGGAAGTGCTGGAACACGACTGCTGCCGAGTGTTCCTCGCCCCGCCGCCGTTCGATCACACGAAGCTAATGCTCGTCGACGGGCTTTGGACGCTCTTGGGATCGGGCAACTGGGACCCGCGAAGCCTGCGCTTGAATTTCGAATTCAACGTCGAATGCTACAGCCGCCCGCTGGCAACTCAATTGCAGGACCTGTTCGACAAAAAGCGCTCCGTCTCGCGAGAGGTCACGCTGGCCGAAGTCGACGGGCGAAGCTTGCCTGTGAAACTACGCGATGGCGTGGCGCGGCTGTTGACGCCGTATTTGTAAAAGTGCGATGGGCAGACGAAGCTCACTTCGTCATCTCGACGTCGTGCTCGACCATCATTTCGACGAGCTCCTCGAAATGGCACGTCGGTTTCCAGCCGAAAGCCGTCCGGGCTTTGCTCGCGTCCCCTTGCAACAGATGCACTTCGGCGGGACGGAAAAAATCCTTGCGCGAGACGACGTGGTCGAGATAATTCAAACCGACGAGTTCGAACGCCAATTGGCAGAAATCGCGCACCGAGTGGGTCTTGCCCGTGGCGATCACATAGTCGTCGGCCACCGGCTGCTGCATCATCCGGTACACGGCCTGCACATAGTCGCGAGCAAAACCCCAATCGCGGCGGGCTTCGAGATTGCCCAGCGGCAATTCGCGGGCCAGTCCGCGCTTGATTCGCGCGGCGTAAGACGTGATTTTGCGAGTCACGAATTCATAACCCCGCCGCGGCGACTCGTGGTTGAACAAGATGCCGGAGGTGACGAACAGGCCGTAGGCCTCGCGATAGTTGCGGGCCATGTGAAAGCCGGTGACCTTCGACACGCCATACGGCGAGCGGGGCATCAGCGGCGTCGATTCGACTTGCGGCGTCTCGAGCGGATTGCCGAACATCTCGCTCGATCCCGCATAGTACACGCGGCAATGGGGGGCACACTGGCGTACCGATTCGAGAATGTAATGCGTGCCGTCGATGTTCGCCCGAAATGTCGAGAACGCATCCTCGAACGAGTACGAGACGAAACTCTGGGCGGCCATGTGATACAACTCGTCGGGCTGGATCTGCGACACGGCCGTAAATAGGCTGGGAAAACTCTCCAGGCTGGCCGCGTGCAGAGTGACGCGGTCGAGTATCCCGGTGATTCGCGATAACCGGTGCGACGGGTCTTCGAGGGCCACGCGCCGCACCAGGCCATGCACCTCATAGCCCTCTTCGAGCAGCAACTCGGCCAGATAAGAGCCATCCTGGCCAGTGATTCCCGAGACGAGCGCGCGCTTCATCGAACGTGTTCTCAAGCTGGCCGAGGCGAGGGCAAACGAGTCAGTCGTCTACTATACTTGCGAGTGGAAACCGCTGCACGCAGTCGGCCGCCGAGGAGAAACCTAGAAACTCTGACCGAACGACTCATGGGTGGCCGGGCTCGTGCCGAAGGGTAGCCCCGAGCAGGCGGAAATGACGAATGACGAAATACCCAATGTCTAATCAATGACTAATGCTCAAATGACGAATGACTAAGGTTTCTATGTGGCGCTGCGAGCTGCGCTCCGGTGTCGCGAAAATGAGCCGGCATATAACCGCGGCTAAAAGCCAATTTCGGGCCTTCGTCATTCGTGCTTCGTCATTCGTCATTGATTAGACATTGGGTGTTTCGTCCTTAGACATTCGGGCGCTTCGCCTCTCCGGGGCTTCGGCGAGTACGCCTCCAGCCCCGGCCACCCGGCATAGTGTTAGGCGTTCTTAGCAAAAAGGCGCGGCCCTTAATCGGCCGCTTCCCTCGAGGTTTCCGGCAAACGTGCCGCAGGCACGGGAAATTGCTCGCAGAGATCGAAGACATCGCTGCGGATTTTCTGGTGCAGCGCGTCGTCAGTCGGCGCCTTCAAGGCTTTCACGATCCAGCCGCCGATTGTGCGCATTTCGTCGGGGCCCATGCCGCGCGTCGAGAGCGCCGGCGTGCCGATCCGAATGCCCGAGGGATCGAGCGGCTTTCGCTCGTCGTACGGAATCATGTTCTTGTTGACGGTGATCCCGCAGGCGCCCAGAGCTTGCTCGGCGATCTTACCGGTGATGCCGAGCGTCGTCACGTCGACCAGCATGAGATGATTGTCCGTCCCGCCGCTGATGAGTCGCATTCCGCCGCTAGAGAGCAAGTCGGCCAAGGTGTGGGCGTTGTCGATGACCAACTGGGCGTAGTCGCGGAAGTCGGGCCGCAGCGCTTCGCCGAAGCAGATCGCCTTAGCGGCGACGATGTGCATGAGTGGACCGCCTTGGATGCCCGGGAACACGCTCCGGTCGAGATCCTTGGCGAACTCGGCCTTGCACATGGCCAGGCCGGCGCGAGGACCGCGCAGCGTCTTGTGCGTCGTGCTGGTTACGAAATCGGCCACGGGCACGGGATTGTCGTGCAACCCGGCCGCGACGAGGCCGGCGTAATGGGCCATGTCGACGAACAGCTTCGCGCCGACATCCCGAGCGATCTCGGCGAATTTCGCGTGCTGAATTTCTCGCGGATACGCGCTGGCGCCGGCGACGATCAGCTTCGGCTTATGCTCGCGGGCTAGCCGGGCCACTTGATCGAAGTCGATGCGATGCGTGTCGCGGGTCACGCCGTAGCTGATGAAATTATAGAGAATACCGGAGATGTTGAGCTTCATGCCGTGCGTCAGATGACCGCCCATCGCCAGATCGAGGCCGAGCACGACGTCGTGCGGTTGGATAGCGGTCATGTAGACGGCCATGTTCGCTTGGCTGCCCGAGTGCGGCTGGACGTTCACGTGCTCGGCGCCGAAGAGTTGCTTCGCGCGATCGCGGGCGAGATTCTCGATCGTATCGACGTGCTCGCAGCCGCCATAATATCGGCGGCCCGGATAGCCTTCGGCATATTTATTGGTGAGCACGCTGCCGGCCGCCTGCATGATGGCCGGGCTAGTGTAATTCTCGCTGGCGATCATCTCCAGCCCATCCTGTTGGCGATCGATTTCTTCCTCAATGGCCGTCCAAACCGGTCGATCGTCCTGCTCGATAAAGTTCATGCGATCCGCGCGGGTAAAGGTAGTGCGTTTTGTTGTGTGAGCGCCGAAAGTCAGCAACGGCATTGTTCTATGAACTGGTCGGAAGGGCAAGGCGGTAGACGGGAGACGGGAGTCGGGCGTTTGGGCCGCGGAGCGACCGACGATACATAGCCGCGGCATCCTTCTGCGTATTGTGGTCGCGGCGAGCGAAAGCGGTCTACCGGACCGAATGACGAGACTCCGCGGCAGGATCCCGCAGCTATGCGCGGCTCATCGATACGTCATCAAAATCCAACCCATGCCGAAGACCAACACTCCAGCGATCATAAAGCGGAGCATCACGCCTGGCGAAATGGCGCCGCCAAGTTGGAGCAGCATGGCCAGCGGTAGCACGACGAGGCCGACAAGCTGAAGAAAGCGTCCGGTCGATTGCATGAAGGGGGAAGGAGCGTGGCGAGTGGCGGGTGGCGAGTAGTGAGAGAAGTTAGATACGAGGGTATGAACGCCGGTCGTTTAGCACGTCGCGCGGGTCCGGCGCGGGCGCGACCGGCACGACCGGTTCGTTCGGCTAACTTTCCTTCAATTGCCCATTCTTTGTAGCAGTTATTCTCAGCGCATCCAGAGGGTCGGGCCGATGGGAATAGCTGCACGTTCCCTCCTTCCCAAGGCGCCAGACAAGAAAGTCGCCCCGCGCATGTCCCCTCTGAATTCCCAGATCAAGTCGGCCCTCGAACAGAACCCGTACTTCTCCGGCCGCAACCTGCGATTCGAAACGAGCGAAGGCCGCGTGGCCCTGCACGGCACCGTCCGCTCGTTTTACCAAAAGCAGATGGCCCAAGAGTCGCTCAAAGGATTGGACGGCGTTGCGCAAGTCGACAACCACCTGGAAGTCAGTTGGCTCTAGAGCTGGGAAGGTCAGTCGTAATCGTAGCGTGGGGCATTGCTCATCAAGCGGGAACGCGACGTCTGTTCTTGGTGGGCGGCGCCGACCCTACGCGCTGCACCACTTGCCTCATCCCCACCCCCGCAATCCAACTCCCATCTCCCCAACTCCTCACTTCGGCTTCTGCGAAAGCAAATAAGCCAACAGATTATAAAACTCTTGCTCGTTGAGCAAATCGGCCACATTGGCCGGCATAGGGGAAAGCAGCGAGACTTGCCGCTCGCCGATGTCCGTCTTGGCGACACGGATTTCCTTGCCATTGGCGTCGGCCAGGATTAGCACCTCTCCTTCTTCGCGGAGCACCAGTCCCGTGGTCAGTCGGCCGTCGGCGGTAACGATTCGAGTGGCGCGGAACGCTTGATCGACGTTGCGGTTGGGATCCAGCACGTCCTCCAGCAGACGATCAACGCCGCGGACGCCGATGCCATCCAACTGGGGGCCGATCTTGTGCCCTTCGTCACCGATCTTGTGACACGCGGCGCAAATCTTGTTGAAACCTTTGTGTCCTTCGTCTGGATTCGATTTGAATTTGACAAATCCCTCGCGGCGCTGCGCGATCAATTGATTGAGCCGCTGGTCGCCGGCGGGAAGTCCTGCCGTGAGTTCCTTGAGCCGAACGTCGAAATTCGGTAGCTTGTGTGCCCGCAGTCGATCGACGACCGTCGGCTCGCGGAGCATACGAGGCGAAGCTTTGCCGGTGGCGATCGTGGCGAGCAGCGACTCGGCGCCCGGCTTGCTACCCGCCAATCCCGCCGCGATATCCACGGCCAAACGCTCGGGGGCGGCGGTCAATTGCTTGAGCAATTCGGCACGCGATGGGTCGCTATTGACGGCGGCTAACGCCTGGGCCGCCTTCTGCCGCAGGCTAAGCGACTCGCCTCCTCGCCCGATCAGGTCGCTGAGCATCGGGACGCTGGCTTGCCGATCGATAGCCACGCAGGCGTCGATTGCCGCGGGGCGCAGTGCTTCGAATTTCGAGGTGGATACCAGAGCGAACATGGGCTGGAGGGCGCCGGCCACGTGAAAATCGCGGGCCAGTTCGATACCGTGCGTCACCTGATCGGAATTGTCTCGGGCCAGCAGTTTGATCGCGAGTTCACCCGCCCAGGACTGCATCTCCGCCGGCAGCGTTTGCCCGCCGCGCTCCTGCAATCCTTGCTGAGCGGACCGCAAAAGCTCGAATTCTCGATTCGGATCGTCGGCGGCTTGGCGCGAGGCCGCAAAGCTCTTGAACAACTCGGGTAATTTGTCCGTCGGCAAGTACCTTGTCAGATGGTGCACGAGCCGGCCATCCGGTTGGTCGCTAAAATGGCCTGTCAGAAACGTGGCCGAGTCGGTATTCGCGATCGCCAAGCTCACTTCGGCCAAGCGCGCTCGCAGGTTGCGGTCGCCACCAGGGATGCCGGCCTTTTCCATCGCCGTATACATGCCGGGCGCGGCAAGTTGATCGCGCAGCGCCATGCGCGCCACGTGAATCAAGTGCGTGTCGTCCGCGGGCGCTTTGGCCCAAACGTCGGCCAACAGTTTGACGTTTTCCAGGGCCGGATGCCGGCCCAGCGCCTCGGTGGCCGCGCGGCGGACGAACGCATCCGGATCGGTCAGCTTCGAGCGAACGAGCTTCGTCGTGTCGAGCGCTGCGTTCGCTTGCCAGTCGGATCGCTCGGCCAGCGCTTTGACCAAATGCACGCGCACGAGCCGGTCTTGGTCGCTTGCCAATCGCGTCACTAGGTCATTGTCGAGCGAATCAAGACGCTCCAGCACCCAGAGGCCGTGAGCCCGCTGCCAATTGCGCGATGAGTCGCTGGCGAGGAGTTTTTTCAGTGGGATAACCGCGTCTTTGCCGATGCGGTCGACCAGTTCATGGGTGGCGAGCGTTCGGACCGTCAGATTAGGGTCGGCCAAACTGGCGATCAGATGTTCGAGATCGGCGGTCGCTAGATTCGCCGCGACGGCCTTCGCGGCCGGTTTGTCTTTTGTCCCGACATAGACGATCCGCCAAATCCGTCCGTGATCGTGATCGCGACCAGGGTGCGTCAGCGGCACTTCGTAGTGGCCAATGATCCGGTTATAGAAGTCGGCCATGTAGATGGCCCCGTCGGGTCCAAGCTTCAGATCGACCGGACGAAACCAGGGATCGTCGCATTTGATGAAATCGGGTTGTTCGACCGCCCAAAAAAACGAACCGCGCGATTCCAGCTTGTCCCAGCAGACCCGGTGGGAGACGGGATTGCCGATAAATAGCGCGTCGTGATATTCGGCCGGGAACTGCTCGGCCGCATAGTATACGATCCCCCCGATCGCGGTGGGACCGTGGTGGTGCGAGAGCATCGGCGGCGCGAAGCCCAGGCCGTCGTCCGGCTTGCCGAAACTCGGATAGTAACCGCCGCGAAGAATCGTGTACGCCGGCAGCGTTTCGCAGTCCGACGAATACATGTTATCGAGCGGGTCCATCGCAATCCCAAACGGATTCACGCGACCGTGAGCGAAATACTCGATCCGCGAACCGTCGGGCCGCATCCGGTACGTGTTGCCCGACTGCATCTTGATCTGCTTGCCGTCTTTGCCGGTGATCGTGTCGTCGTTCGTGAAGCCGTGGTTTGCGTAAATCCAGCCGTCGAGCCCGCGAGTGAATGAACTATTCATGCCATGGGTGTCGCGAAATTCGAACGGGCCGTAGAGTACGCTTCGCTCGGTTGCGTGGCCGACGTTTTGTGGATCGAGGCAACGATATATGTTCGGAATGCTGTAGACGATCGCTCCACCAGCGATCGGGGTGACGCCGATCGGAATGTTGAGCCCATCGACAAACGTGCTGATCTTGGTGGCCCTGCCGCTATCGTCAAAGCCCTCGATAACGCGAACCGTGTCGCGGCCGGTCGTGCCTGGCTTGGCGGGAAACGGGTACTCGACCGACTGGCTAAAGAACAATCGGCCCCGGTCGTCGAAATTGAGATTAATCGGCTTGATGACTTCCGGTTCGGCGGCGACGAGTTGAATCTCGAAGCCGGGCGGCAGATGAAATTTCTTGAGCTGCTCGGCCGCCGAAAGCGGATCGGCGGTGACGACATTCGGGTACTCTTGAGCCAATGCCGCACGATTCAATGTGGCCCATGGCGCGGCGGCAAGAGTTAACAGCAGGCAACGAACGAAACTGCGAACAAAACGAGGCTGCGGCATGGCTATATCGCTTCACCCAAGAGACGGGCAGTAAGGCGGGAATTACCAGAAGATCGCACGATGACTGAAACGATATGGGAAGTCAAGATATCGACCGCGATCCCGGGCCCAGCGGCTGACGGTCAGAGTCGATGCGCCACGGTGAGTCGCGGGATTTCGGCTAAATCCATTGCGATTGCACCGCCCAAAATCGACATTGGCGGCGGGCGCTCCGGATACGGTCGCGCCCGAACAGAAATCGCACTAGAGTTTTGGCTGAACGGCTGGCGCCGACCGACTCCGGTTCGACTCACGCCCCGTTGTCTTAGTCTCGGACGTTGCCCGCCTAGTGTGCCAATACGCCCACAGTATTAAGACCGCCTGCAACGGCAATCGCAGCAGATGGAGAATCGGCGGCGCGGGAATGACATCCTGATGCTGGAAGGCGTAGATATTCGCCGGGAAGACCGCGATCAGCAGGGCGATGATTCCCCAAGCGGCCAATCTCGAAAATCTCGGCACGAACAGTAGCAAGCCGAGACCAATCTCGCAGAGCCCGCTGAAATACACGAGTTCGCGATGCCGCGGCAAGTCCGGCGGCATAATCTTCATGAGGAAGTCGGAATTGAGGAAGTGCATTGTGCCGGCGACAACCATCAAGATCGCCAACAGCCCTTTCGATCCGGTTTTAACCATCCGCAACTTTCTCGCCGTGGGAATTTTCTCGCTTAACATGTTGGTGGGCAATGCCCATCCTACGCTGTTCACCGAGGCTCGGTCATCGACCACGGATCGAGGGCCTTTTTCAGCTCATCCTCCGGCAAGATTTTTTGCTCGAGACAGAGCTCGCGGATCGTTTTGCCGGTCTTGAAGGCTTCCTTGGCCAGCGCGGCCGCCTTCTCATAGCCGATTAACGGGTTCAGGCTCGTGACCATCGACAAACTCTTTTCGACCGACGCCTCGCAGGCTTCGGCATTGGCCTGCATTTCGACCGCGCAGAAATCGACGAAGGCCTGCGTCGCCGAGGCGAGCAGCCGGATGCTTTCGAGCGCGGCGTGACCCATCACGGGCATCATGATGTTCAATTGAAATTGGCCCCCGGTGGCGCCGGAGAACGCCACCGTCTGATCGTTGCCGAGCACTCGGGCACAGACCTGCATCATGCTCTCGCACATCACGGGGTTAACCTTGCCTGGCATGATCGAACTGCCCGGCTGGCGATCGGGAAGCATGACTTCATAAAAGCCGCACCGCGGGCCGGACCCGAGCCAGCGAATGTTGTTGGCGACGTTGAACAGCGTGGTGGCAATCGCCCGAAGCTGGCCGTGGCACTCGACGAGCCCATCGCGCTGGGCGTTGGCTTCAAAGTGATTCTTGGACTCGACCAGCGGAATGCCGGTCAGCTTGGCCAACTCGGCGGCGACGCGGCGGCCGAACTCCGGATGCGTGTTGATCCCGGTGCCGACGGCCGTGCCCCCCGCCGGCAGTTCCAGAATCGCGGCGATCGCTCGCTCGGCCCGCTCGATGGACAACTCGATCTGCCGGGCAAACCCGCCAAACTCCTGCCCCAGCCGCAGCGGCGTGGCGTCGGCCAGATGCGTCCGGCCGATTTTGATGACGCGGTCCCAAACCTTGGCTTTTGCCGAAAGCTCGGCCAACAACCGACCCAGCGCGGGAAGCAATTGCTGCTTGATCGCGACGCCGACGGCCACGTGAATCGCCGTGGGGAACATGTCGTTGGTCGACTGGCCCATGTTGACGTGGTCGTTCGGATGGATCGGTTTTGTGGTGGCGAAGCGGTTCCCGCCGACGAGCTCGATGGCCCGATTGGCGATCACCTCGTTGGCGTTCATGTTGCTGGAGGTGCCCGAGCCGGTCTGGAAGACGTCGATGGGAAATTGACCGTCGAGCTGGCCGTCGGCCACTTCGCGGGCGGCGGCGAGCAGGGCGTCGACTTGGGCAGAGGAGAGCGGATTTTTGCCGGTGTCCTTCAGCTTCCCCAGATCGCGATTGGCGACGGCGGCGGCCAGCTTCACCAGGCCCAGGGCATGGATCAACTCGGGCAGCAGCGGCCAGCCGGAGATGGGAAAGTTGTCGACCGCTCGTTGGGTTTGAGCGCCGTAATAGGCCTGGGCCGGCACGCGCACGTCCCCCATTGAGTCGTGTTCGAGGCGATAATCGTTCATCGATTTGTTTGACGCGCTAGAGAGCGGCGTGTGAATGGGGGCCGGGAATCGAATCGGCGCCGATGGCGCGAACTCAAATCTTAGCCCCCGGCGAGTCGCCGGGGGAGAGGCGCCGGGGATCGCGCCGAAGGGAAGCTCCGAGTAGGCGGAAATGACGAATGACAAAACACCCAATGTCTAATCAATGACTAATGCTCAAATGACGAATGACTAAGGTTTCTACGTGGCGCTGCGAAAAGAGATCAGATGTCTGGAAAAAAGACGACATAAAACCGCGGCGAAAAGCCAATTACAGGCCTTCGTCCTTCGTCATTGATTAGACATTCGTCATTAGACATTCGGGCGCTTCGCCTCTCCGTGGCTTCGGTGAAGACGCCTCCAAAGTAATGGATCTTGCCGCGGACCTTTTTGCACCAATAAACTCTTGCGTGACGGCCGAGCGGAAAGTCGCGGTGCGCCTTTTGTCGGCTGGCGGCTTTGCTAGGTTCAATTGGTCTGGTAATCTGTTGCATCCAACCACCTCGCTTGAGTCAGGCATTGCCGCTGTGGTTCCATTCGGCTATCGTTCGGGTAAGGCCAATTATTACCCCCTCATAATAAGTATAACGGTAGTACAGCAGGAATCTGACGAGACTCGGTGGGCTGGCAGAAATGCAATAAAACCCGGTAAAAACCGGGTATTTGAGGCTGTAGCTCAATCGGTAGAGCAACGGACTTTTAATCCGTAGGTCCTGGGTTCGAGCCCCAGCAGCCTCATTTCCTTAGTCGAATCGTCACAAGGGTTTGCGTGCGAACCATCGGAAGGGGTAACGGGCTCTTTTGGGCTACTGTTACCGGAAATGTTACCAGCGGCCTTTTTCCGGGTCGGGGCCTTTTTTGGAGTCGCCTTGCTTTCAGCGGCCTTTTCGTGAGCCGCCCATAAAACGTCGGCCGTGGTTTGAGCGTTTCGGCCAACGTAGAATTTCAGGGTCGTATCAATCGCCTCGTGCCGCATTAGCTCCATCAACACTTGCGGCATGACTCGGCTAGCCCACCGTTCGCCGAATGAACGGCGCAGGTCGTGAGCCGATGCGTACTTCACTTTCCCCTTGGCGTCGGTCGCCACTTTGACGCCGGCCTTTTCGCCAATGTCGCCAATCAACTCACTCACGCGGTATCGGCGAAGCCGCTTAATCGTGGCATGCACGCGGGCCGCTTCGGGGTTGAACACGTAGCCCTTGCGGTCCGCCTCGGGGGTCGCCGCCAGGAATTCGGCAAACTCGGGGGCCATCGGCAAGAGCCGGTCGGTGTTCCCCTTTTCAAGAGCCGCCGGGATTCGGAGCATCGGCCGTTTGCCGCTCAGGTCGATGCACAACTTGTTTTCCACGTCCCAACAGAGTTCGAGAGACTCCGCAAGCCGCAAGCCGGAACAATATAGCCCGCGTAGGTAGTGCCGCCACGACGGCGCCCGTTCGGCGCCGACCACGGCTTCGCACTTGGCGAGCATGCGGTCGAATTCTTCGCCGGTTATCGGTCGCCCCTTCATCATCTTGGCGCCCTTGGCCCGCTTCGGCATTTGAACCTTTGGCGCCGCGTGCAACAGCCCCACGCCGACGGCCCAGCGCAGGGACGCGACTAGGTGAGCCATGCAACTCTTGATTGTGTTCTCCGCTCGACCGGCCTCGCGGAGCTTGGATTGCAAGTAGCTCAATCGCTCGGCGGTGACGCTTCGCAGTAAGCCGGGGTTGAGATACTTCTCGACCGCGTTCAGCACGCCAGAGATTTTTGTGTCGGTCGCCGCCGCGAGGCTCGGCAAAACCTCCGACTCGTACTTCTCGCGGAATTCGGCCCACGTGGTTTTCGACGCATTGCGATAACGGCCGTCGCGAAGTTCGCTTTCCCACTTGGCCGCCACCCGTTCGGCCTCGGTCCGGTCGGCTTTGCTGCCGGATCGCACAACTTTGGTCGAGCGGGTTTTCTTCCGGCCCGTCATCGGGTCGGTGAATTGCATTTGAAAATGCGGGCGGTCGCCAAACTCGACAACCCGCACAACAATTTCGGTAGAATGGTCGGCAGCCATGACGTGAACCTCCTTACTAGGTTTACGAATTGGATAGAGCCGGTCCGGCGGTGACACGCTTGACCGGCTCGCTTTCATTATGGCGAGTATCGGCCCACCGTCCAGCTTTTTTCAACTCAATACGGCGAATCGTTTTAACTTCGCCAGGATAGCCCCCCACGCGTTGCCGCCGCGTTTGGTGTTCTGACTCGACCGGCCCGCTTGCAACGCCACAGCGGCGAATTCTCGCGGCCGGTTTCCGCCGGTCGCCGCTTTCAGGGCATCCAACTCGCGATTTCCTTTAGCATATTGTGAATGGCGTCGGCAATTTCACGCTTTAGGTCCGGGCGAATCTCCGGGGGGATCATCATTTCGATTTCATCGGGGATAGCTTCTAGCCGCCCCTTGAGCCGCAAAAATCTCTCTTGCTCCGCTTGCTCGCGGGCCGCACGATCGGTCAACAGATCTTCAATCTTGTCGTTTCGCAGTCGCCGGCTGCGCACATCCTCGACCAGCTTTTGCCGTTCAAGTAGCTCGCGGCCCGGTAGCTCGGTAGGCTGTTGAACCGCCACGGCGCCAACCGGCAACAGGGTCGGCCCGGTCGCTTCTCGCGGGTCGATTGGCCGTGCCGGCTTTTTGGTTCGCCGCTTCGCCGTGCTTACGTTGTCGGCTCGCCACTTGCTGACGGCCTCGGCAGTCGCGAGGGGGCAGCCGCGAGAATGCCAGCCCCACACGGCCCGCACTCTCACGCCGAGCTTTGCGGCGATTGCCTCGACCAGTTTGGTTTTCTTCACGTCGGCCACTTTGTTTGGGTTCGCCATAGGTTAAATCTCTTTACTGTTCGCAGATTGAAACGCTTGCGTTCGCACGATAAGCGCCCGCGATGACCCGCCGGCCCCGCCACCCCCCGTAGGAGTACCTAAACGTTTTCTGGGGCAGCCCCTTTGCAGCACCCCCAGCGGTGAACGGTCGCCGCCGCCTCGGGGGCAACGCACGCCGCCAGTGAATCTTCCGACGCAATTGCCGCGTGCAACTTCGCCCTATCCTCGGGGCCACCGTCTAGCATCCGGTCGAGCCAACGCCGCTTGTCCGCGTCAATCAACTCGACCAGCCCGGGCGGGGGCGGTGTCGTGCATAACTCAATTAGCGGTCGCCCGGTTTCAATCCAAGATTGCGCTTCGTCGCCAACCGCGTTCACATAATCGCTAAACGGACTAACACCGTAAGGCTCGCCTGCGAACCACACCAAGTCGCACGGGGCGCCTAGCTTGCTCGCTCGCACGGCCAAGTGCGCCGCGAGGCGTCCGAATCGAATCGGCTCGTGCTGATGCCACGGCACGCGGCCCTTTTCGGTTTTGCTCAGTCGCCAATCCTTTTCCCAACCGGGCGGTTTCGCCGGCTCGGTCGGCTTCGGCGCCGCTGGGTCGAATTCCCAAAACGCATCGTCATAAATGCATTCGAGCCGGTGGGCATATTCGTGAAGCGCGACCCTGACGTTGAGCCCCGTCGTGTGCCGTTGCAACACTATCGCCGGGCCGCGCCCTTGCCATTCGAGAAACGGCCTCATTACCAAATCGAGAATCGAGCTTGTGTAGCCGCCGCATTCCGGGGATGTGAACCGGTCGCCGAGTTCATCCATGAAACAAATATAAATCGGCCGTAGTGGAAAGCTGCCGGGGTCAACGGCTCGAATAAATCGCTCGCACAAATCTTCGTCGGGCAGGCCCAACGCGGCTAATCGTTCGTAGGTCAATGCGTCGCCGTGCATCGTCGCTCCGTCGTGGTTAATTCATCAACGCCGCGCCGCTGGCCGCACAAAGGGGGCAAGTCAAATCGCCGGCCCGCCGCAGTTCGGCCAGTTCGTCGTTTGCCAGCCGATACAACGGCCGGTGGTGGTCGCCAGCGGCCAACGTGTCGAGCATCGTCTCCGCCGGGTCGCCGACGGCAAACAGTGTTTTGATTCGCTCAAATTCGCTCATGGTCGTACTCGGTGAGCTTGAAAAACCCGGCCAGCGGTTCGCGGCCAAGATGCGAAAACCGCTCACACGCCAGCCGGGCCGGAAAAGGCTAGGACAGTAAAAGCACGTCGGCCGGATTTTCGCGAGTCAGCTTGGCGATTTGCTTTTCGATTTTCGCCAGTTCTTCGCGGTAGCTTTTTTCTTCCACGTCCAGCCCGGCCAGCACGCGGCGAAGTTCGGGCAATTGAGCCTTTTCGAGCGAACCAATATTCGGCATTTCCAAGCGGCGAATGTTGCCCTTCAGTTCAAGCCGCCGCCGGTTGATATTCGCGGCGAACACGGTATTGCCGCCACGGTCGAGTGTTCGCGCGACGCCGCTAGTTCGCGATAATTGTTCGACAAGAAATTGGCGCCGAAGATTCGCCCCCACTAGCCCTTTGAATTCTGCCGCACACGCCGACTTTGCTTCGTCGGTCGCCGATTCGCGGAGCTGGATTTTCGCCCGCTCGATTGCGGCCAATTGTC
>JBBQWR010000027.1:0-69812 GCA_038210495.1 Pirellulales bacterium | reverse complement strand
CTTCGGTTTCAAACCACGAATCTCGACGGCGTCCATACCTGGTTCTCCGGGAAGGCGATCATGAGCCGGTCCTCCGACCCCAACCAAGTCTCGCCGATTCCGACAGATTCACCAAGAGGAACCTGGCGCTGTAGTATTAGGTGGACTAACTCAACCGCGGCGTGCCGCCTCGATTGCAGCGATATCGATCCTTTTCATTTGCATCATCGCACCGAATGCGCGCTTGGCGGCTGCGGGATCGGGATCCATAATTGCTTCCATCAGGACCCGCGGCGTTATCTGCCATGAGATGCCCCATTTGTCCTTGCACCAGCCGCACGCGCTCTCTTCTCCGCCGCTCTCGACGATGGCGTTCCAGTAGCGGTCCGTTTCCGCCTGGTCAGCGGTTGAGACCTGAAACGAGAATGCTTCGTTGTGCTTGAACGCGGGTCCACCATTAAGGCCGAGGCAAGGAATGCCCATCACGATGAACTCGACCGTCAACACGTCCCCTTTCTTGCCGGATGGGAAATCTCCCGGCGCCCGATGCGAAGCGACAACGGATGAATCGGGAAAGGTTTTGGCGTAAAACCGCGCCCCGTCTTCGGCATCACCGTTGTACCAAAGGCAAATCGTGTTCTTGGCGTGCTTCGCCATTTTATTTCTCCCTTGCGGTAAGAGGACTGTATTCATCGGTTGGTCTCTGTTTGACCTGTTCAAATATAGCCGGTCGCCGTCGGAAAAGGCGTCGGAGGCCGAGCCCGCGTGCCTTTGGCGAAATCGCTTCGGGAAACTATGCAAAATCTGGCGTCGTCGGTTTGATGACCAATTCGAGACGAGGTGAAAACTGTGACGCTGCGTCCGGTTTTTTACCATCCTTGTCGATCGGCGCTTCCAAATTCGCTGAAGTGATCGACGCCTTCATCATACCTGAATGCTACAACGCGGATTGGGAGAATCGGACGGCAGTCTTGGCGTGCCTCACAATCGCTACGGCGAGGGCAGCTGCCGATCACGATCTCACGTCGATTGGGTAAAGCCTGTCGGCACGATTAATCGCCGCAAGCGAAAATCGCGTTTCAGAATCGCGACTTGGTCCTTTTGGCCGGCTCGGAAAGTGGCATCGACATCAAGCCGCACGACTTTTTAAGCTAGAGCGAAGGAGTACGTTGGAGAGATTTTTCCGACAATAGAGCTTCCCCCTCCTCCAAAGGCAGACGACTCGATGGATGGTCCAAACGGCAACGCGCGACCGACTCACAACCCGCTCTCTTGGTTTCCGGAATTTCTGCGATTGGGTCGACGTCGATGGCCGTCGCAGGTTCGATTGATGGGCTCGGCCATTGTGGTTGGCGTGGTTGCAGGCATCGGCGCGATCGGATTCTATATCGCGACCCGGGCCATGGAGCATTGCGCGATGGCCGTGGTCGTCGGCTACGATCCGGCGATTCATCCGACGGGCGAAGCCGATCTGAAATGGCTCCCTCCGGCCTCGCCTGTTTTTCGGCCGTGGTTGCTTCTAGTGATACCAACGATCGGCGGCCTGCTGAGCGGATTTATCGTTTACACGTTCGCCCCCGAGGCCGAAGGCCATGGCACCGATGCCGTGATCAACGCCTATCATCGGCAGCAGGGTCTGATCCGACCGCGGGTACCGATCGTCAAGATTATCTCCAGCGCCCTGACCATCGGCAGCGGCGGCTCCGGCGGCCGTGAAGGTCCGATCGCTCAGATCGGGGCTGGGTTTGGCTCGTTGATGTCAAACATTCTCCGCTTCCGACCGGCTGAACGTCGCGTGCTCATGGCGGCGGGGATGGGCGCCGGGATTTCGGCGATTTTTCGAGCGCCGCTGGCCGGAGCCCTATTTGCCTCCGAGGTACTTTATTGGTCGCCGGAATTCGAGCCGGAAGTGATCATTCCCGCCGGCATGGCCTGCGTGGTCTCTTATTGCATCTACAGCGCATACGCCGGCTGGAAATCTCTTTTCGAGATACCGACGCTGACCTTCCAAAATCCGTGGCAGTTGGGGCCGTACGCATTATTGGCCCTGTGGATGGTCGTGCTAGCGATGATTTACACGCGGTCGTTTTACGGCATCACGCATTTGTTTCATCGCTGGCGCGTGCCGCCGCATATCAAACCGGCGGTCGGCGCTCTGCTGACGGGAGCGGTCGGGCTGGCTTTGTACTATGCGTTCGGCGAGAACCAGCGGGTTTTGGCGGTACTGTCATTCGGCTACGGCAGCCTGCAAGAGGCCTTCAATGGTTCCAGCCTTCTCACCGCCGGCGTCCTGCTGGCGATTTCGCTGGGCAAGATCCTGACCACCAGCCTCACGATCGGCAGCGGAGGCTCCGGCGGCGTCTTCGGGCCATCGATGGTGATTGGCGGCTGCGGAGGGGGCGCGTTGGGAATCGTGATGAGTCATTGGTGGCCAGGCTTGCAGATCGATCCCGCGAGTTTCGTCGTCGTTGGGATGGCGGGCTTCTTCGCCGCCGCGGCCAAGACACCGTTTTCGACGATCATTATCGTCAGCGAAATGACTGGCGGCTATCTGCTTCTTCTGCCGGCGTTATGGGTCTGCATGCTCGCGTTTATCCTCTCGGATGAGCAATCCATTTACACCGCACAAGTCGAATCGCGGTCGCGATCGCCGGCTCATCAAGGAAGCTACGTGCGCGACCTGCTGTCCGGCGTATTAGTCGGACAGTTGACCGAGAAGCTCGGTAAACCGCTGGTCTTGAAATTGGGTGATTCGCTCGCCTTGATGCTCCGGAAACTCGACGGGACCGCGTATTCGGTTGCGCCCGTAGTGGACGCCGACAATCGCTTGCTCGGTGTCATCAATTTGGAAGAGCTTTATTTCGCCTCGCAACTTAGGGACGTTGCTTCGGCCATCCTGGCCGAGGATCTCATGCGGACGGACATCCAGCCGTTAACGCCCGATGACTCGCTGGACAAAGCTCAAGAACTGTTTGTCGAGAACGATCTACTCGTTCTGCCAGTCGTCGACGATCTGGCTGAGCGGCATTTGCTGGGAATGATCCGCCGATTCGACATTGCCAGTGCTTATATCCAGCGACTAAAGGGCTGATTTGGATCGCTGGGCTTTTCTGGAAGCATTTATTTCCGCCATAAACTCCGCATTTTTTGGACTATTCCGATTCGGGCTGAACGCCAAATCAGGATCGAGGATAGCGGAATTGAACATCACTCCAGGATTGGGATACACCGCTCGAAAAGCCGCGCCCGAAGGCAGCGCCAGTGGTCGAGGCCATTTGGCCGAAGACCGCCGATAACGATCTATTAGCGATGGCTTCGACTGCGGTAGTCGCGAAAATCGCGTTGGGTCCGTCGATATGCCGATTTTTTGGCTCCCCTCGCCCCCGGTCCTCCGGGGAGAAGGGGGCCAGGATGGGATTAAGTTCGTCGACGAGCAGAAGTTCTGCACAACCAATTCCTGATCCGTGAAAATGCACTACGCAAAATCCTGCGTCGTCGGTTTGATGACGAACTCCGACACGTTCGCCCGCGACGGTAAGCAGGCGATCATCACGACTGCGGCGGCGACGTCTTCGGGTTGAAGGATCCGCGCGCGGTGCTCGGGCGTGATGGGCGTGGGGCGGTTTTCTAAGATCGGCGTGTCGACTTCGCCGGGGTAAATGTTCGTGACGCGAATGCCGAGCGGTCCCAGTTCGAGCGACGCGAACGTGCCGAGGGCCGTCATTGCGAATTTCGAGGCGCAATAGGCCAGGCCGGCGAGTTTGAGGGTTCGCTTACCGGCGACCGACGAGATGTTGACGATCAGTCCGTCTTTCCGCTCGCGCATTTGCGGGAGGACGGCGGAGAGGCAATTGAACGCGCCGGTGGCGTTGATCGCCATCAACTGGTCCCAAGCCTCGGGGGTCGTATCGGCTAGCGTGCGATCGACAATGTTGGCGCCGGCGCCGTTGACCAGGATATCAATGGGCCCAAGTGACTCGGCGGCCCATTGAAATAGGCGGGCCACGCTGGAGCGGTCGGTGACGTCGACTTCGTGGTGAAGCAACTGGATTAAATTGTTGGCCTCGGCGGCGATGCGGAGCTTGTCCGCGCGCCGGCCAGCGATGGCGACCTTGGCGCCTTCGGCCGCTAAAGCGTGGGCGATGGCTTTGCCGATACCCGTGCCTCCGCCGGTAATGATCGCCGTTTTTCCTGTTAGCTTCATAATGAGTCACCTTGTTGCGAGGAAGTCGGTTTAGGAAATCGCCTATTTGACAATCACGGCAAGTGGCCAGCAAGGCGCAGAATCTGTATCGATCGGCGCGCTCCGGGGCATCGGCGAAGCGCCTCTAGCCCCGGGCGCCCGGCGCGCCGGGGGCCCCAACGCTTTGCGGCAAGTATATTCCGACGCTTGCAAGCCGCCGCTTCCCGGCGTACGTTGACCGGTATCGACAGCGGGCCGGGTGGCCGCCGGTCGCGAGCTTTCGGGCAAGCGGCGGGAGGAAAGTCCGGGCTCCGCAGGATAAGGTGGTGGGTAACGCCCACCGGCCGCGAGGCTAGGGAAAGTGCAACAGAAAGCAAACCGCCCCGATCGGATTCTCCCGGTCGTTGGGTAAGGGTGAAACGGTGAGGTAAGAGCTCACCAGCAGGCCGGGTGACCGGACTGGCTATGTAAACCCCACCTGGAGCAAGGCCAAACAGAGAGCATCCGCCGGCGGCGCGAGCCATCGGCGGGCGGATCGATCCGGTCCGGTACGACTTTCGGGTAGGCTGCTCGAGACGCCGAGCAATCGGCGCCCTAGAGAAATGGCCATCCCCGGCAGGCATTCATGCCTACCGCGGACAAAACCCGGCTTATAGGCCCGCTGTCGATTTTTTCTTAGTGCTGGCGCCGGGAAGAGGGACTAGGGGTGGTGGAGGTGGTGGGGCTGATGGCCAGGGAAGACAGCGGCGGCGAAGCCGCCAACACACCCTAGTCCCACCACCCCTAGCCCCTTCCCCGACCCCTAGCCCGTTCCCCGACTTCAGATAACTTTACGCGGTCGCTTGTTCTTCCTCGACCGTCAATTCCGACTCTTCGTCGACCGCCTGCAACAGCTTGGAAATACAAAGCTGGTTCATGCTGGTATGGCGGGAATGGGCTTCGACTTTAAGCGACTCGTGAAGACTCTTGGGGAGCCGAACGGTGATGACCCGGGTGACCTCCTGGAGGGGGGCGCGAGGGCCGTTGCGGTCTCGCAGCTTGGCGAGCATTTGCTGCAGTTCCATGTATTCGGGCGTCTGCTCGAATTGTGCTAGCGAATCGGCGTCGGGATACAGTTGGTGGACGATACCGGCAACGCCCAGGACCTCGCGAAAGAATACGGCCCAATCGGACTGCTCGTCGAACAGTTGATTGGCCCGGTCACGAATCGCTTGCAACTTTTCCATTGTCTCGGCTCCTTGAAACGAATGCATGGTTCACTCCATTGTGGGTTGTCCGAAAAACTTTCCGGACTTGCCGAACTTTCTGGAGTCGGTCAAGCGCGAGTCCGATGTCATTGCACTGCTATCACTTACGACGATTGCAAATTACCTGCCTAAAATCCAGGCAAGGGTGCTTCATTCGATGCAACGGCCCGGTTGCCTATTTACTAGGCAGGTGCGATTTTTCACATTTACCAAAGTGTCTAGTTCGAGGCGACCGATAATACTTGAATTTGGCGACTCTGGGATGTTCGGTGAGGCACCGGCGCCGCTAGCGTTACAACGGGCAGGGGGCGATAGCTGATGGCAGTAGCAACAGATATTTTTCGGTTCATCAACCGACCGGTTTGGATCGTGACGGCTGCCAGCAACGGACGGCGCGGCGGCTTGCTGGCGACCTTCGTGATGCAAGCATCGATTGACGAGAGCAGGCCCGTCGTATTAGCGGGGATCGGCCGCAACCACTTTACCGCAGAGCTGATCGATGCCGGCGGGGGCTTCGGACTGCATCTTTTGCGCAGCAATCAACTTGCAGTCGCTTGGCAGTTCGGGCTGGGATCTGGCCGCGATCGCGACAAGCTAGCAGCGTTACCGCACCGCTCGGAGCTCGGTGGATCGCCAATCCTGCAGGAATGCTTAGCTTGGATGGACTGCCGGGTCGTGGGAACTTTCGACACGGGCGATCGCGTCTATTATTGGGCCGATGTGCTAGCGGCCGCGGCCGAGGCCTCCGATGAGGCTCCGCTGAGCGAACAGGAATTGCTAGCAGCAGCCACTCCCGAGCAGTTGGAAATGCTAAAAGCTCACCGGCAAACGGACGTGGCGATCCAACGGCACGCGGCCGCCGCATGGCGCAAAAAAATTTCGTCAGTAAGCGAAATTCCAGACCCTAACTCATTGTGAGGATACGGTTTATTTTATTGACACGATTTTGAATCTCCAACTAGAATTGAGTGAGAGGCGCAGTTCGTCGCGAGCGGCACTCGCGACCTTTTCAATTTGGACGTTCGTCCGGCGATCTTGGTCAGCGGTATAGAGTTTGCCCTGGCTGACGCAACAATCCTGCGGCGCTCACAAGCAACGATACGCCGACTGTCAGAGTGGCTCGGGTAGTAACCTGTCGGTCCGGTGCGGAAATAAGAGCGATCGCAGTTCCAAGCGATCCTGCGCCCGAAAGCGAATTTGCGAGAACCTCATGGCGACCGGCAACACTAGCAAGACGCGAACGCCCGCCGTTGCCGGCGCCAGACCGGCGGAGGTGGAGAGAGTAGTAACGCAGGGCGCCGACCCGACAACCCCGATCAGGGCCGATGCGACCGTCGAACGAGCCCAGCATCCGGCTGTCAACGCGGGCCAAACGACCAGTTCGTCTTCATTCCGAATGGCCGCGTCGATCAGCGTAGTCGATGCATCGCCAAATCTGGATACACAACAGACGATCATTTCCAAGGACCTGCCGATAGCGGCGCCGCGCTCGCAAGCTCATCTGCCGCCCGCCGAAATGGGCAAAGTACTGCTGGGCACGCAACTCGGGCATTACCACTTGCAGGAATTTGTCGGTGGCGGCGGGATGGGCGCCGTCTTTCGCGCGCTCGACACGATGCTCGACCGCACCGTGGCCGTCAAGGTCCTGTCCAAAGTTCAATCGAACGACGAAGAGACGCTCCGCCGCTTCAAGAACGAAGCCCAATCGTCCGCGCGGTTGGATCACGACAACATCGGCCGAGTGCATTACGTCGGTGAAGACCAGGGTTGGCACTACATCGTTTTCGAGTTCATCGAGGGCATCAATCTTCGCGATCTCGTCGAGCAACAAGGGCCGCTGTCGCTGGAGAAGATGGTCAGCTTCACGCTGCAGATTTCGGACGCGCTAGCTCACGCCGCCAATCGAGACGTGGTTCACCGCGATATCAAGCCCTCGAACGTGTTGATCACGCCCGACAGCCGGGCGAAGCTGGTCGACATGGGGCTGGCTCGGCTGCATCAGGTCGAGCACTCGGCGAACGATCTCACGGCCAGCGGCGTGACGCTAGGAACATTCGACTATATCTCGCCGGAGCAAGCCCGGGATCCGCGCAACGCCGACGTGCGGAGCGACATTTATTCGCTTGGCTGCACGGTGTATTTCATGCTGACCGGGCGGCCGCCGTTTCCGGAAGGGACCGTTCTGCAGAAGCTGCTGCAACATCAATCGGACGAACCGCCCGACGTTCGAAGCCTGCGCCCGGAGTTGCCCGAGGAGATTTCGCGAATCCAGCGGCGAATGCTCGCGAAGGCGCCGCAGCAGCGGTATCAACATCCCGAGGATTTGATGGCCGAACTCATGGCCGTCGCAAACAAATATAATTTGTCGCCGCCGCCGATCAACGTGGCTTTAGTTCGCAAGGCGATCGTTGCGCAACCGCAAATTCTGACGAAGCAATTGGCCTGGCTTGTGCCCCTGGCGGCTCTGTTATTCGCCGTGTGCGGGTTGGCGATCGCCGGTCGGTTTCAGCGAGATGATTCGGCGCCGCCGCCCATTCATCATTTGGCCACGACGGCGTCCACGAGCAAGACGCCAGCGTCCGATCCCGCGCGCGACCGGAAATCGCGCGATCCGCGCGACCGAGGCGCGGCTGTAAATGCGGATTCCAAGAAAACGACATCCGTCAGGGAAGGTTCAAGCAGTTTGCCCGCTCCCCCGATCGCGAGCGACGGCGTCGGCAAAAAGGCGCCGTCGCCGCCAATACCTGCCAATCGCGGCGGCTCCGCGTCGAGCGATACGGAAAGCTCCGCGGGTGGCACAAACGATAAATCGCCGGCGTCCAGCGAAAAGTCGCTCGCTGGCGAACGAAATTTGGATTCGGCCTCCGCCGAAAAGTCTTCGGGGAAATCGTTTATGCCGCTTCCGGCCGCCGGGATTGGAGAATTGGCCATGCGGCACTCATCTAATCTGTTGCCGCTACTACAAAATCGCCTATCAGTTCTGTTGACTGGCAAGGGTGGCGATTCTGGCGCCGAAACGATGCTTCGCATTCCCTGGGCCGCGGCGGGTAGAGGTCCAAACGAAGCGACTTCAGCGAATGTCGCGCCTGCGGGCAATACAAATGGCGATAGTTCCCTCGCCGGGCCATCGATCGAGCGCAGGGGCTTGCTCATCGTAAGTCGCGAGCATCAGTCGCCGAATGAATATGCGTCAATCGCGGATGCCTGCCGAGCGGCGAAAAGCGGCGATGTCATCGAAATCCGCCGCACGGGTCTACTTGAAGAGCGGCCACTCAATCCAACCGTCGCGCGATTGACGATTCGCGCCGGCGAAGGCTACTCGCCGAACGTGAGTTTTCAGCCGACGGAGGGCGATTTGGCCCAATCGCGCAGCATGATCGCCCTTGCCGGAAATCAACTGACGCTCATCGGACTCGAGTTGCAGTTCGACGTGCCGCGAAAAATCGTAATGGATAGCTGGTCGCTGGCCGAAGTTCGGACGGGTGAATCGCTGCGGATGGACAATTGCACGGTAACAGTTCGCAACGCCTCGGACAACGGCGGCGCTTATCATCCGGACGTGGCGATATTCAACGTCCGAGGAACTCCCGGCGCCGGCCTGATACCGATGAAAGATCCGCCACCGGCTCGCCCCGCCGCCCAATTGCAACTCAAGAATTGCATCCTCCGCGGCGAGGCGACTGTCGTCCGCGTCAGCGACGCTCAGCCTTGGCAGCTCACATGGGAAAACGGGCTATTGGCCACGACCGAGCGATTCGTCACAGCCAGCGGCGGACCGAGCCAGCCAAAGCCACAGGGCCTGGGTCAGCTTACGCTTAAGCACGTTACGGCGCTCGTGCCCGGCGGGTTTTGCCAAGTGGCGGCCAGCCAGGACGCGCCCGCTCAACTGCCGCTCGAGTTCAATGTCAGTGACAGTATTCTGATTTGCAAGTCGGGCCTGCCGCTAATCGATCAATCCGGCATGGACGATCCCGAGGACCTGCGGAAGAAGGTTACCTGGAATGGTGAGCGGAATTTTTATGAGGGTTTTGGCTCCCTTTGGCGGATCGTTGGGCCGATGGGGACCGATGCGTCAATTGAAATGACGCTCAGCGACTGGCAGACGTTCTGGGGCCCGCGCGAGATTCAACCGTCGGTCGATCAAGTGGCCTGGAAAAAGTTTCCTGCTTCCGATCGCGCGCCGCATCTGCATACGGCGGCCGACTACGGGCTGATGCGCGGGGCCAATCCGGCGCACAATTCCGCCGGCGACGGCCGTGACGCGGGATTTCAGGCAGAGCAACTGCCTGGACTCGATCAGCGCGAGTAAATGCGCAACCGGCCGCCGAGAACAGCGGCGGGGGTAAAAAAAGTCGGGGTCCCTGACGTGCCAATTCCACATTGGCTTTGCTGGATGGCCAGGGGCAAGGCTACCATCCCGCCAAAATTGCCGTCAGAGACCCCGCGGGCCAACACATCTATATCTGACAGAAAGCTCGTTGAGCGATCTTCTGCCGTCGGTAATGCTTATTGTGTCTACGTTTGTCGCCGATCTCGCTCTCGCGATCGCAACTGCCACGCGATGCGCAATGCGTTCACACACTTTTGAAATCGACGAAATCGGCAGATCGCGAGCCGCGATTGCTGAATGCAATCACCATGACAAGTTGATTGCGACGGAGAAGCAACCGCCGTGCCGCAACCGGAGATCGCGTTCAATTGGAACGAACTATCGGCCACAATGTCCGTCATTTCTTGGGTTTAAATAAATATTGATCGCTAACTGTCGAGTGCCGGTATCATGTATTCACCCGGTCGATTTGAAACATGTGCGTGAAATTAGTGTATCGTTATAAGACAGTTCGGAAATAACGCGAGATTGCCCGAAGAATTGGATCCTCGGCGTCTCGATTCGAGAACTGCGGCTCCGTTTTCTGCTAAAACATACCTGACTCACTTCGTGGCGGAGCCCTTCATGCTTGGCGGTTCGAATCGAACCTCGCGACTCTCGGCCGAGCACGATCGCGTAATCATCGTCGCCAATCCGAAAGCCGGCGCGTCGTCGCGGCAGACTCGGATAGCGCGGCTCATGGATCAGTTGAGGCAACGCCACCTGACGCCCGTGCTTGTCCACGACCTGTCGGAGTTTGCCGGTCGCTTGGACGATGCCCAAAGCGCGGGCCGCCTCAGGGCCGTGGTCGCCGCTGGCGGCGATGGCACCGTGGCCGAGGTCATCAATCGCACGCCGCCCGGCGCCCCAGTCACGATGCTGGCCATGGGCACCGAGAATCTGCTTTCCAAATATCTCGACATGCCGCACGCGCCCGATGAAGTCGCCGAAGTCATTGCAGCCGGTCGAATCATCACCCAAGACGCCGGCTGCGCCTCAGGCCGGCTGTTCGCCCTCATGATCAGTTGCGGGCTAGACGCTGAAATCGTCCGCCGAATGCACGCCACCCGCCGCGGCCACATTACGCATTGGAATTATCTCAAACCTATTGTCGATGTGATTCGTAGTTATGGATATCCGGAGCTGCGGATATACTGCGATCCGGATTCCGCCGTCGACGGAAAAGTAGCTGAGCCGGTTCGAGCCCGGCATGCGTTCGTATTCAATCTGCCGCGATATGCGCTCGGCTTTCAGTTTGCGCCGGATGCCGTGGGGGACGACGGGCTGCTGGATATTTGCACGTTTCGGCATGGATCGCTGGGCCACGACTTGTGGTATTTGAGCAACGTGATTTTGCAGCGGCATCGACACATCGCCGATTGCACCATGCTGAGGGCGAAGCGAGTTCGGATTGAGGCCGACGTGCCCGTGGCTTACAACTTGGATGGCGACCACGGCGGCTATTTGCCCGCTGATATCGAGATCGTTCCCGACCGATTGACGCTGCTTGCCCCGCCGGGATGGATCGATCGAGAGACCATTCGCTCGGCGGCCCGCCGGGCGTGAACTAAAACAGCGTTAAATCAAACCGTGATTAAAGCGCCGGATCCGAGCGCTGTCGAGCCAGTAATTCCGTGCCCAACAACCCGGCAAAAATCGGTCCTTACCGTTGCGGCCGTGGCGAGAAACTCTTGCTCATCGCCGGTCCATGCGTCATCGAGTCGCTCGAGTTGACGTTGTCGATCGCCCACCGGCTTAGCGAGATTACCGACCGCCGGCCGGTGCAATTGGTGTTCAAAGCCTCGTTCGACAAGGCCAACCGCACCAGCGCTGAGGCGTTTCGCGGGCATGGCCTCGAGCAAGGCTTGGACGTGCTGGAGCGAGTGAAGCAAGCGACGGGCCTGCCGGTGACGACCGACATCCACGAATCGCAGCAGGCGGCGCCGGTCGCCGAGGTCTGCGAGCTTTTGCAAATCCCGGCGTTTCTTTGCCGGCAGACCGATTTGCTCCTGGCGGCGGCTGCGACGGGCCGGGCGGTGAACGTCAAGAAAGCTCAGTTTCTGGCGCCCGCCGACATGCGGCACGTCGTGACCAAACTGTCGGCCGGTGGTTGCGAAAATATCCTGCTTTGCGAACGGGGCACGTTTTTTGGCTACGGGCGATTGGTGAACGACATGCGGGCGATCCCGCAAATGCGGGCGCTCGGCGTCCCCGTGATTTTTGACGCCACTCATAGCGTGCAAGAACCGGGCGGCCTGGGCTCGGCCACCGGCGGTAATCGCGAAATGGTCGAGCCGCTTGCCCGGGCCGCGGCGGCGATCGGCATCGATGGCCTGTTTTGCGAGACTCATCCCGATCCGGACAAATCCCCTAGCGACGGCCCGAACATGGTGCCGCTCGACAAGTTCGAGAAATTTCTCGATCGAGTGCTCGCCGTCCGCGCGGCTGTGGAGAATTTTTCGTGAATGGCGCTCGACGATTTTCATTTGGTTTGATCGGCCTCGCGATGTCGTTTGCAATCGGTTGCGGCGGACGATCCGCGGATGACGCCGCCACGGCAGTCCCGGCCAGCGACGCCCAGTTCCGCGCCCCCCTGCTCCGCAACGCGATCTATGTCCTCAACAACCTCGAGCAATTCGACGTAGAGCCGGCGTTGGATCAGGTGACCGAGCGGCTGAACCAATGGGCTCGTTCTCAGGACGTCCCGATCGCTTGGAAACCCGATCCGCTGATCGACACGCTCCCCAAAAATCTGCGGAGCGGCGACTGGTTCGAAAAACTAGGAGACAAGTCGTACGACCACGACGCCGATGGCAATTTCTTGAAAGAAGCCACATGGCTCCGCGATATCTCGAATTCCGCTCGCGGCGACAAGCTCGAGGAGCTTGAGATCGCCGAGCGACTGTTCGACTGGACGATCCGTAACATTCAACTGATAGACGAGCCGACCAAGGCCACCGCGACTCAAGTCAAATTTCTAATGCGGCGGTTTCCGGCCGATATCTTGCTGCTGGGCGAGGGCACGCCGCTCCAACGGGCCTGGGTCTTCATGCTTCTCGCTCGGCAGCAGCGGCTGGATGTGGTGATGCTCGCCACGGCCGATCCCGAGTATCCCGATCGGCCCCGCGCTTGGTTGCCGGCCCTCTTGCACAAGGATCAGCTTTATCTATTCGACACTCGGCTGGGTCTGCCGCTCCCCGGGCCAGGCGGCAATGGGATCGCTACGCTCGCCGAGGCGATCGAAGACGAGTCGGTCCTCGCGCAACTGCATTTGGACGAGCAGAATCACTATCCCATTCTGTCGGGTGATTTGAAAAGCGTGTATGCGTTTGTCGAGGGCTCCCCCGGCTATTTGTCGCGGCGGATGAAGGTGCTCGAATCACAACTGGCCGGCGTCGAGCGAGTCGTGCTCTCCGCCGAACCGAGCGAAATCGCGGCGCGCCTCAAGAAAGTCACCCATCTCACCGGCGAGCCCAAGCTTTGGCCGATTCCTTTCGACACGCTTGCGCTACGACTATCGGAGCAAGAGCACGGCGATCAACGATTCAAACAGGCCGTGGCGATTGAGCAGGCGCCCTTCAAAATCCCAGCCTATTTCGGCCCCAAATTCGTCGATCAGGAATTCGGCGCCCGACAACGGGCGCTCGATGACCTCGTGGGCGTGGGTGAAACCAGGTCGGGCCAATCGTCGTTCGGCGAAAACGTCCGTCGGCGGCTGTCCGAGCAGAGCATGAGCGAAGGAGAATTGGCCGCCAAGCTCGGTATGAAGGCCGAGGATATTTCGGCGATCGAAAATAGCGGACAGGCGCCGAGCAACGTTACGGTCCGCCAATTCGCCGACGCCTTGGGCCTGAAGCCGACCGAGCTACTGGCCCGCGACAATGAGATCAAGCGCCCGACGCGCGTCACGTTTCCCCTCTGGGCTGGCCGGCTGCTGCACTTCCGCAACGTCTACGGCGGCGAACGTGGGGCCAAGCATTACTACATCGCCTCGCGACCGGGCGACGACGAATTGCCGCTGGTCGTCGGCGAACTGGCGATGAATTTCCAGCGGGCGAACAACCAACCGCCGTCTCAATCCCTGATGCAAAGCTACAGCTTCGCCGTCATGCGCCGCAAGCAAGACGCGACCTATTGGCTTGGCCTGGTGAGTTTTGACGAAGGCGAATTCGCAACCGCCGAGGACTATTTCCGCAAGCTAACGCTCGACGTCTGGCCCGGCGGCCCCTGGACCGGCGGCGCAACCTACAACCTCGGTCGCACCTACGAAGCCAACGGCAAACGAGATGAGGCGCTCAAGCTCTATGAAGCCGACCAATCGCCACAGCGCTTCGGCAACCGCTTGCGCGCGAGGCAACTTAAGCAGCGAGAACAGCCAGCGGAGAAATCGCAGGTCAGGCCAGCGGCCTGACGGGGCAATGCACAAGATTCGACCCGTTAATGCCGCTATTTGCTTTCGACTTTTTTCTTTTCAGCCGCGACGGGCTTTACGACGTCGGCTGGTTTTGCGGTTGCGGTTACGGTGGCGGGGTTGTCGGATTTGGTGGGCTCGTCGGTGAACATGAATTGATTCATGACCGGGAGCATTTCCTTGATCAGCTCGATGCAGGGTCCTTTCTCGGTGGATGCGTTTTTCGCGATTAGGGACGTCTGGAAATAAGCTTTGAACACTGGCCGCGTCCTGGAAAAGTGCTTGCGAAAATCTTCCAGTCCGTCGGTCGCGTGCCAGGAACCGTCGCTCGACCAAGTCCAATAAATCTGAGTGCCCTTGGATTTGTCGTCTTTCTTGACGAATGTCGCGGTTTCAAACTCCGCCTTTTCCTTGCCGCTCTCGAATCGAACCGTTTCGCGAGCCATCTCTCCCTCGAGCTCGTAACCGCCGGCCGGGTAGCAGCGGTCGGGCCTGTGGTTCCACATGTCCAAGAAACGCCCACAGACGACGAAAACGCTGACGGTATCGCCCGTGCGGGTGTTGGTATACTCGACGTGAATATCTCCCTCGGCGCCGGCGTATTGCCGGACATCTTCGGCGAGATCGCCCATTTTTTTGCCTTTCCAGGCGCCGACGACGAGCGGCATATTTTGGAGCCGGGCAGCAAACGGGCGCATTTCGGGAAACGTGCCCCAGCGCTCCGATTGGTTGCCTTGCCAAATGGCCGCGGCAATGACCAGGGGCAGGGCGAGCACGAATGGCGCCAGCGACAAGACTTGTTTCATGGAACGACGTCCTCAAAGAGCCTTACAAAACTTTGCATGCCCGGGGCCGGGAGGCGTATTGGCTAAGCCCCGGAGGGCGGTTTCGGGTTCCGAGAGCAGGCAACTGGGGCTTCCCATCGGCGCGAGCCCCGGACATCCGGCCCAAAACTTAAGCGGCGGGAACCTGCATGTGGTAGCGATCGAAGGAGCCGTGGTCGTGCGTTCCGTTGATGACCGCGCCGACGACGTTGACGCCCGCCAGCTTAAGGCGTTCGTAGGCGTCATAAACCTTTTGGATCTTGCTCACGTCGCGGAGGACCGACAGGATCGCGCCATCGACATGCGATCCGAGCAGCAGCGGGTCGGCGACGCCGAGCACGGGTCCGGTATCGACGACGATGAACTCGAATCGGCTGCGGAGTTGGTCCATGACCTGGGCCATGACGTGCTTGCCCAACGCCATCACCGAGACCCCGCAACAGCGGCCGGCCGTGATCATCCACAGCCCATCGGCGGGCGTCGGCCGAAGCACGTCGTCGACGTCCACTTCGCCGCGGAGCAATTCGGAAAGTCCCTGATCGTTTTCGAGGCCAAACACGTGATGGGCGCCCGGATGTCGCATGTCGCCGTCGACCAATAGCGTGCGTCGCCCGGCGCGAGCCAAGCTGGCCGCCAACTGACTGGCCACGGTGGTCTTGCCTTCTTGCTCATTGGCGCTGGTGACGAGGAAGACTTTCGATTGTCCCATTTCGGCATTTTGGATCAGCGTGGCCCGGATACTGTTGATCGATTCGGCCACGAGTCCGTGCATCGCTCGCCGCGATCGGCCCCGCATCAAGCCGCGTTGCCGCAAGCAGGGCAAATCGCCCATGACGCGAATGCCGAGGCCTTCGGCCACGTCGGACGCGGAGTTGAGCCGGCGCGACAAGAACTCGAAGAACGTCACCCCCACCAATGCCAGGCAAAACCCGACGAAGCCGGCAAAGCCGGCGACCACGATTTGTCGCCAAGGAGTAATTGCAATCGCGTGACCGGCCTTTTCCTGAACCTCGATGCGAGGTCCGGCCTCCAGCTCGATGTTCCAGTTCGTGAGCGTCGCGTTCAGGTCCTTGTTGACGGTATTCAATTGGTCGATCTCGGTCCGCAACTGGTCGGCGTCGCCGTTGAATCGTTCCAATTTTTGCACGTTGTCGGCCTGGGCTTCGGCGTTGCCGATCGTCGTTTGCAACTCGCCGGCCAAGAGAGTCCGCTCGAGTTCCATGGCTTTCATGGTCGAGCCACCGCTGTCCGCATTGTTCTTGATCTGCTCAATCAATTGCACTCGGGCCGCGTTGCGCAAGTCTTGGACGTTCTGCTCGACGCTGTTTATTGCCTCGCGAATTCGCTGCACGGCCGGATCGTCTTTGCGGCGAACGGTCCGTTCCACTTCGCGTTGCTCGCGGCGGAGGGCCGACAGATCCTTCATCGAGTCTTGGATTTGAGGGCTTTGCGAGATAATCTGCTCGAGCTGCTCTTCCGGCACGCTCATCTTGTCGGCGTTGTCCCGGAGCAATTTCGCCTTTTCGATTTTGAAAGTGATTTCGGCGATATCGTTTTGCAACTTCGTCCGGCGTTGCATGAACATGTTCAGATTGTCGAGCTCCATCTGCCAGCGGGCATGGGCGGCGCGAGCGTCGGTGGTGCCGATTTGCTGATTGAGGTCGAACAATTGTCGCTGTTTTTCCAAGACCTGTGTTTTGTAGCTGCGGGATTTCCGATCCAGGGTGTCCCGGCGGACGAGCTTATTGGTGCGCTCTTTATCGACGACTTCCTTGATAAATGCGTCGACCACCGCGTTGACGATTTCAGGCACGCCGTCCGGTTCGTCGGCGCGCATGCTAACGACCATGAGCTCGCCGTTACCGGGGTATTCGACAGTCAACGATTCGCCGAGCCAGTTCGCGGCGTCCAGGCTGTTTTTCTTGACGACCGGGAATTCTTGAACGGTCTTGTCGGACAAGGCTTTGTTGAGAACCAAGACGTTCTTTTTCACCATCGCGGCCGCGTTCAGCTTGAACGTGGGAAAATCGACGCCGCCCTGGTCGTGCCAAACCGAGGGATTGGCCACATGCGCGACAAGCGTTGCGGCGGCTTCATACCTTGTCGGCAACAGAAACCAAGCCAGAGCGCCAAGAGCTCCGCCCAGCGCGAGACCCATAAAAAGCGCCAGCCAGACTCGGCGCCTCAGAGCGTGCAGAAGATTGGAGGCATTGGGCGTGGCCGAGAGGATCTCGGGCCGTGAGGGCAGCCCGTAGGCCCAGGGCATGTTGGTCAGGTCGCCGCCATGCATGGGGATCAGAGCGCCTGACGAGCGGCCGGTCGCCATGGCGCGCGAATCCGGCTGACTGTTAAAATTTTCGCCATTGTCGATGGAATCGTTGTCCGATGGGGGAAACACTGTCGAATTCTCCCGAGAGTTAATGCGTTGGCCGCGGATGTTGTCCCGAACACTCGCAAACGCAACTACTAGACCGAGCGGACTTCTAGTCCGTTATTAATAATTTATCTTATTGGAGTTTCACGACTTACGTCGGTTCGCAAAGTCCAGTCACGGAACCGATTGCGGTTTTTTTGCAACATCAGGTCGGAATGCGAGTCGCGGAATCGCGTCACGTCTTTCGCTATGGCTTGGACGCCGGTTGTCGCGATGTGCCGGACGCCTCTTGATCGCTGACGGGTCCTGCCGTTGGCGAAACGGATTTGATCGCCGACGTATTCGACGAGCCGGTAGGCTTTCCGGGCGTAAAGGCGCCGATCGACATCGCCGGCGACTTCGCCTTCGCGGGCATTCCCAACGAAAGCGGAACGGGCATGTCGTCATCGTCTTCGATAACTAAATTGTTCAGGATTTGGAACTCGAGGAACATCAAGCCCAGCGCCATGGGCATCATCACAAAACCCCACATTCCGTGGACGAATTCATGAATCTGCTTATCGTTTTCCGGCAACATCGTAAACAGCACGCCAGTCAGCACGATCCGCACGACGTTGACGATCAGCGCGATCGGAATCGCGCTAAGAACGATCGTGATCCGTTGCCACATGGGGCGTTGGATCAAGAGGGCGACGGCTACCGACATGGCGCCGAAGATGGTCAACATTCGCAGCCCGCTGCACGCCTCCGCGACGAATAAGTCGGAGCCGCGCTCGCCGACCAAGATATGTGTGCCATCTCGGGTGGCGGCGATTCCCAGAGTCTGAAGCAGAAATGTGCTTCCCCGGGTGGCATAGTTCTGCAGCCCACCCGACAAATGCTTGTCCAGAAACCCTGGCAAGGGAAGCATGAATGCCAAAAAGAAAATTGACCAGCCGGCCCACCGGACGATGGACAGTCCGCCAACCATCACAAATAGGCCCAGCACGGCGGGGAGGAATCCGTAATATTCAACGACGTTGGATGAACGATAGGTGCCCACCATCCAGACCGCCTCGCCGAAAATCAGGATTGCCAGTCCGATCCAGCGGTCCTTGACGGGAACGGATTCGAACTGGATACGCTGCTGGATATACAGCAGCGATCCAGCGACGCAGAGACAGAGCCCGATGGCTTCGATCGTCGTGCGGCCAATCGCGTTGCCGATCGTCATGACGAGATCGGGCAGCAGGAATTGCAAGACGCAAAGCCCTAATCCGACGCCAGCCAGTCCGACGCCGATATTGGCGATTCGGCTGTCGACTACCGTTTTTTCGTCGCGCCGCAACCAAAGCAGAACGGCGGCAAAAATCGGCACCAAATAGCCATGAGAATATTTGGGATTCCGCCACTCGCTGGCCACCTCGGCCAACGAACTCCAGTGCGCCCAAATTAGAAATTCGAGGCCCGCGATCAGCAGCAAAGTCGGGAAAAGAATTCGCAGGCCGGCTTTGACGTTGAACGATTTTTCCATTGGCCTTTCCGAGGGTGCAATCCCAGATCGTGGTGAGCGGGTGTCGCTGGTTTAGGGCCTAATACTGCCCGGAAATCAGGGCAAACCAGCGGTTGATTACCGACTCGTCCGCCGAGCCGGTGCGTTTTTTAAACAGGACAAGAATTGTGACCGATTCAGGGAACTCGAGGTAGCATTAAATGAATAGCGTCGCCGTGCGTCCGGACGTCGCGGGCAGTTCATCATACCCGAACGCATCGAGAATCGACTCGACAACATTATCCCGTTGTCGCCCGCATACATTGTGCCAAAATGGCCGACTACTAATCACCGATGCTCGGGATTCCAGCCACGACGCCTCGGGTGAAAACAATCCGACGGCTGAACAGCCGACTCGCAAATCATTTCACTGGCCCACGGGATGCGCCGCAATCGACCAAAGAATCCGGTCGAACTTGCAGCCAGCACGCCGTATCAGCGTTCAGTTCACGATATGCAGATTTTCTGCAGTTGTCAAATTAGTTTTCGATATAAAGGTCCATTTTGACGCACCAAGATCTCACCAAATCGCATCAACTTGGGTTAAAATGGCCCATTCGCAGTTCGCCTGGGCTCCGGCGATGACGCTTCCAGACTCGGCCGTCCGCGCACCCGGCGAGAGCCCGTTTCCAGGTCCCTAAGAAATGCCGTACAGCCGGCCGAATTTACAGTGCAGATGCTGCATAAGCGGTTCGTGGGATAACGGCTGGCCGGTCACCAATTCGACCAACTCCGGCGCACGATAGCGACTCCCGTGCTGGTGGATTTCTCGTCGCAACCACTCGCGGAGCGGCTCGAACTCGCCGCGAGCGAATTGGCGCCCGACCCCTCCCAGATCGCTGTCCGCCTTGGCGAAGAATTGCGAGGCGTAGAGGTTGCCGAGCGAATAGGTCGGAAAATACCCGATCAGCCCGGCGCTCCAGTGAATATCCTGCAGCACCCCCTCCGCATCGCTGGGCGGCGTGATGCCCAGATAATGGCGGTACTTCTCGTTCCAAGCCCCCGGCAGATCGGCAACCCGCAAGTCATCGTTCAACAGTGCCTGCTCGAGCTCGAAGCGAATCAGGATGTGCAGGTTATATGTCGCCTCGTCGGCTTCAACTCGAATCAGCGACGGTCGGACGTCGTTGATCGCGAAATAAAATTCATCGAGTGGCACGCTGACAAGCGCCTCGGGAAACGCCGCTTGTGCGTCGGCGTAGGAAAATTCCCAGAACTCACGGCTGCGCCCGACCAGATTTTCCCACATCCGGGACTGCGACTCGTGGATGCCCAGCGACGTGGCGTCGCCCGATGGCAGGCCGAATTTCTCGGGCGGCAACCCTTGATCGTAAATCCCGTGACCGGCCTCGTGCAGAATGCCGAAAAACGCGCCGTTGAAATGATGCTCGTCGTAGCGGGTTGTGATTCGGCAATCGTTGGGTCCCATGCCGGAGCAGAACGGATGAGCCGTGATATCCAAGCGGCCGCGCTGAAAATCGAAGCCGATCCGCTTGGCCGCCGCTTCGCCGAATTTCTGCTGTGCCGCGCGCGGAAAATGTCGCGAGACGATCTCCACGTTTGCAACTCGGCCGCTCGCCGCGATCGCGGAGACTAGCGGCACTAACCGCTCCCGCAGGCCCGCCAGCACCTCGGCAATTTGCGATGTCCGGCCGCCGGGCTCGAAATCATCCAACAATGCGTCGTAGCGACATTCGGCGTAGCCAATTGCGTCGGCCTGCTGCCGCTTCAGATCGAATGTCTTTTCCAGCAGCGGCTGAAAAGATTTGAAGTCGTTGTTCGCTCGCGCGGTGACCCAGGCCTGCTGTCCCAGCACCGAGACGCGAGTCAGTTCTTCGACCAGCGACTGGGGCAATTTAACGAGTTTGTCGTATTGCCGCTTTAGCTCGCGAATCGTGGCGGTCAGCTCGCTCCGCGGGTCGGCCGCCGCGCCCCCCTCGATCAACTCCGCCAGCCACTCACCGAGTCTCGAATCGGTTCGCCGCTCGTGCAGCATCCCAGCGAGCATTGTCATTTGCTCTGCCCGATAGGCGCCGGCGGCGTCGGGCATGTACGTCCGTTCGTCCCAGCCCAACAACGACTCGACAGAATTTAGCAGCGCCGTTTGACGGACGTGCGAGACGACATTTTCGTATGTTTCCGTGTTCGATTGGATCATACCGCGAGCGTAGTCGCCATTTGGCCGATTGGCAAGCGGGGGCGAGGAGTCGGGAGTCGGGACCATTCGGGGGCTGGCGACGCCGCGCCGAAGCCCCGGTGCGTGGTTGACTCAACTATCGGCGTCGCTACTTGACGCCGAGGTCGCGTTCGATGTCTTGCGACTTAGTGCTGAGGCCGTCGAGGTCGCCGCCATTGGCGTTCTTGCCCCGCATCGTTTTGCCGGAGCCGGCGAATTCGTCGTGAAATCCCTCGCCCATCATGGTGGCCCATTGCGCCTGCGTACAACCGACCGAGACAAGTCCGCCGGCGCAGCAAGCGGCTATCAGCCAACGGGCCGTAAACCGTCCGCTTGATGAGGAATGAGAATGTTCGGAAGTGGGAACGTTCGAGAATACTCGCGGCATAGCGAAACCCAACTGGGGGCGAAAAGGCGATTGCCCGTCGACGATCAATGTAATTGAGAAGAGGCGAGAACTGTCGCAAACCGCGGGAGTCGTGTCCAGGCCAATTGCGTGCCTCGTCAATTTCGACCAGGATAGATGCACAATTTGGCTAGGACCATTCACTGAAGTTTGTATCGGCTAGCAACCGCGGAGATTCGCCGTGCTCGATGTCTTGTTCGTGGCGCCGCATCCGGATGACGCGGAGCTCGGCGCCGCCGGCGCGATTCTCAAATTCAAAGCCGATGGCTGGCGCGTGGGCGTGCTCGATCTCACGAGCGGCGAGCCGACGCCGCATGGGACGCTCGAAATTCGGGCTCGCGAAACAGCGGCCGCCAGCGCCGTATTGGGGCTCGATTGGCGGGAAAATTTAGGTCTGCCCAATCGCAGCTTGGAAGCGACGCTCGAAGCGCGGCACAAATTGGCCGGCGTATTTCGCCGCGAAAAACCGCGCTGGATATTTGCGCCGTTTTGGGTCGACTCGCATCCCGACCACGTGGCGGCGACACAGCTCATCGAAGCAGCCCGATTTTGGTCGAAGCTGACCAAGAGCGATATCCCTGGCGCTCCGCATTTTCCCGAGCGAATTTTTTATTACTACTGCGTGCATCTGCGTCAGCCGCCACAACCGGCGTTCGTGCTCGATATCAGTTCTTACTGGGACAAGAAGCTGGCGTCGATCGCCTGCTATCAAAGCCAGTTCGTCGCCGGCCGAGAGCAATCGGCCCCGACCTTCCTCGATCGGCAGCGCGATCAGGCAGCCTTTTGGGGCTGGTCGATCGGCGTTTCCTACGGCGAGCCGTTTGCATGCCGCGAACCGATTGGCGTTAAGGGGCTGACGGAGTTTATATAAGCAAGCCGGAAGTCAAATCGAGCCTCGCGCGAAGTAAGCGCTTGGATCGCATTTGAAAAGAAGTAGCGAATTCTAGCGAACGAAGCTTACTTCGTGCGCGGCTCTATTCGTGTGACGAGAGCCGATTACTGAGCGAGCGTTTACCGCCCGCTGCCCGGAACGAGCACGCCATGCGCTTCCGCGGTGGACGACAAGCCGACGACGCCACGCCGGTCGGCAGCCGACGAGCCTGCGACGACTTTCAGCACGCTCGCCATGCGCTGCAGTTCTCGATCCGGCAGTTGCGTGTAGTGAGGCAGATACACGATCCGGGGCAACATCGTCTCGGCCATTTCGGCCCGCTCCGATCGTCGATCGTCCGGCGGTTCGACGACACACATGCTGTGCGCCGACGAGCCATCGAAACCGGCCGCCCGCAAGGCCGCGATCAACTCGGCCGGTTCGTGGGCCAGTACGGCGAAGACCCAGTAGCTACAGGCCTCGTCGCCGGCTCCTGGGCACGGAAAGCTGCCGTCGAGCAAATCGAGTTGCCGAGCCCCCAACCGCGTGCGCCGGACGATCCTTTGCCGGTCAAACTTTGCGATCCGCCGATAGATCAGCGACAGTAGCGGCGCCGAGGGCTGACGACGGATGCGGCGGAAGAAATCGGGACCGGCGAATCCACGCACCGCGCCACTCACCAGCCCATCCGGATCGCGCCCGATCAGACCGTAGAAGCTAAAGATTGTCGTGTAGAGCGGCCGACTCGACAAAAGTTTCATGCCCGCGTATTTCGCCGCGCGGCTAAAATAAGCCCAGCGACTTTGCCGCGGCTGCTCGGCCAACAACGTGCGCATCGTCGAGAGCACGCCGCGGTCGCGCACTCGCAGCAATCCGCCTCCCAGCGCCGTGGCCGTCTTAATCGGCCCGAAGCTGAACATCGACACATCGGCATCCGAATGCCCTGTGAACTCCCGGCCGACGAAGGCCTGAGCGCAATCTTCGACGAGCAGCAGTTCTCGATCGCGAGCGAACTCGGTGACCGCGTCGAGCGGTTGCCGCGTGCCGAACAAATGGGCCAATAAAATGATTCGAGTCCGCGGCGTAACGGCTCGTTTCAATGCGCCGATGTCGATCGCCAATCGCTCGTGATCGACATCCACCGGCACGGGCAACAGACCGTGATCGCGAATGATCCGAATCATGTCGGGAATCGTGATCGCCGACACAATGACTTCGCTACCGCGCGGCAGATTGAGCGCCGACAACCAGAGATCGAAACCGCTGCGGACGGATAGGCAAGCGATCGCGTCGTCGTCGCAGGTCCACATTCGCTCGAGCGCCCTGGCCTGAGCTACGCGGCTGCGCGGCAGGATACAATTGGCCATGCCATGGGCCAAATCCAGCCAGCTCAAATCAAGTCGTTTCCGCACCCACATCGCCGCCTCTCCCCGCGGGCCTCACGCTGAACGTCACGAATGGCCGACCGCCCGGGCCATTGTCTGTTAACAAACGAATTCGTGCAAGCACGGAAGTAAGTCGCGAGATGGGAGTCGGGAGCCGGAGGTACATAGCCGCGGCATCGTGCCGCGCCGTCGCGATTCCCTATCCGCTCAAACCGCACATAGTCCCAATTTGTCGCCGCCGATCTTAGTATCGTCACAAAGCCATCCGGCCATTCTGCCTGCTTGCCCAAACGCTCCACGCACCACGCTCCATGCTTCCCGCATTTCCCCTTCAGTTAGGTGTCAAACCTTACCGATAAAGCGGACGTTGCCGACTGCTGGCCTTGCGCCTGTCGGCAGGGGAAAAGGGGGGAAACCTTTTCCAAACGGTTGTGCCAACACATGATGCGCCTGGCGATCGCCTGCGGCGTCGTGATTCTGGTCACGGGTTGCGGTCTGCTACCCGAGATCAGTCACCAGCCGACGTTGCACAATCCGTTTCCCCAACTTACCAAAGTTGCGGTGGCGCCGTTCATCAATCTCAGCACCGATCCCAAGGTCGATCCACGGCAATTTGGGTTGGCGTACTTTGCTGAACTGCAAGCGGTTCCAGGGTACGAAGTCGTGCCGATCGGCGTCGTGGAAGCCGCGATCCGCAACAACCACTTTGCTCTCGACACGCCGGCAGATCTTCGCCGGCTCGCTCAATTTCTCGAAGTCGACGCCGTGATTTACGGCGTCGTCACCGATTTCGACCCGTATTATCCGCCGCGATGCACTTTGCAAGTCGATTGGTTCTCGGCCAATCCGTGCTTTCATGAGATTCCAGCCGGCTATGGTCTGCCCTGGGGAACACCTGCGCAGGAGGATATTCCGCCGTCCCTTGTGTTGGAATCGCAAATGGCGCTAGCTCGCGAGCAACTGCGCACACAAACGCCAGATTATAAAACCGAGCCGGGCATACCGATGCCAGCGAGGCGCGGTGATCCGACTCGTGGCGACGGTGTCCGCATGGCGAGCGGCGAAACGAACCAATCGCAGAAACGCCTGACCGCCGGCGCATCCAATACAGCCGGCGCCAGGGACGCGAACGGTAATGTCGCCGCCAGCGACAGGGGCGCGCCCGGACAAGCGACAACATCCGCCAAGTCCATCGCCGCGCACAGCGTTTTGGTTGGCGGGCCGGATATCAACATCGTCGCAAGCATGTCTTCCAATTGGCCTGACCCGCGCGGGCTCATTCCCGCGGGTCCATCGCCGGGCCACCCCCTGTCTTTTCCAACCGATGGGCCCGTGCTGCGTCACACCGGATCTTATCACGGCACCGATCCAGAATTCACGGCGGCTCTGGAGCACTACGTGAATTTTCGGGACGACGCGCGGTTCGGCGGCTGGGCGGCGTACATGCAACGCAGCGACGACTTCATCCGTTTCTGCTGTCACAAGCACATCGCCGAAATGTTGACGGCTCGCGGCGGCGCCGGCGAAACGAAGGTCGTGTGGCGCTGGCCTCAAAGCCGATAAGTTTTTGAGGATGGCCCCCGCCCGCCTGAGCGTGAAGACGGACTTTCCGCCAGGCCGACAGCTCGGTTCGCCAAACGCGACGAGCCGCCAAAAAATCCCGCCACGATTTCGCCGAGGAAAACTATTCGATCCCCGCGGCGCCCATCGCGGACTCGCCCACGAGCGTACTCGCGGCGCCAGGGATGAATTTTCCGACAGCAGAGGTCACCAGGACGCACTCGCCCAGAAGGAGTTGCCCGGCCGTGTCAGACGATATCAATGTGTTGGCTCTTGTGAAGGGCGCCGAGCGGTACGTCTTTTTGTACGACGACGCCAGCCGGGCCGAAACGCTGCGCGTGCTAGGTCGATTCGCCTCGAATCCCGATCTCAGCTTCACCTGGTATGATGCGGCCGTTCTGAGCCAAAAAATCCGGCAAGGCATCCCGTCAGCGGTTCCAGCGCCCAAGGGGGGCAAACGTCGGTTCAATGTCGCGCTGCCAAAGGATACGGATGAAGTGTAGAGGGAGAAGGGGTCAGGGGCTGGGAGACTAGGGACCAGAGGACGAAGGAAACGTAGGTCAGGCACTCCGCGCCTGACAGCCGTGCAGCCCGATTCCATACCCTCCGTCCTGTTCTATCAATCGATCCGCCTCGTCAGGCACGGAGTGCCTGACCTACAGTCCTCAAGCGTCGCGCCTCAAGCCTCTCACCGCCATGCAGACCTCGATCGCTCGATTTCTTCAGTATCTGGCCGTTGAACGCAACGTCTCGGATTTGACGATCAAGAGCTATCGCGAAGATTTGGGTCTGCTCGTGCAATATCTCACGCAGGCCCGCGGCGTTTGCCCAGAACCATCGGCGATCACGACCGTCGAGTTACGCGGTTATGTCGCGGCGATGCACGAGGCAGGCTACGCCAAGACGACGATCGCCCGGCGGCTGGCGTCGCTGCGGAGCTTTTTTCGATTTGGCCAGCGCGAGGGTTGGACAAATTCCAATCCGGCCAAACCGCTGCGAAATCCGCGCAAGCCACGCTCGCTGCCGCATTTTCTTTCGACCGACGATATCGGCCGACTGCTCGAGTCGCCGCCGGCCTTCGGCGTTCAGGGCCGCCGCGATCGGGCCATTTTGGAAACGCTGTATTCCGCCGGCTTGCGCGTGAGCGAAGTCGTGGGCCTCGACGATGAAGACATCGACTTCGCCGGAAGCGTGCTGCGGGTCCGGGGCAAAGGCAAGAAGGAACGACTCGCCCCGATCGGATCCTTCGCGATCAAAGCCATCCGAACCTGGCTCGCGGAACGCAAATCAGTCACGCCCGACAAGCCGGCGCCGAAACGGCCGCTGTTCATCAATCGATTCGGCAAGCGTCTGACGACGCGCAGCGTGGCGCGGATGCTGGAGAAATATCTGCGTCAGACGGGCCTCGATAGCCGGACGACACCGCACACGCTGCGGCACAGCTTTGCCACGCACCTGTTGGATCGCGGCGCCGATATTCGTAGCGTGCAAGAATTGCTCGGCCACAAGAGTTTGGTCACGACGCAGATCTACACGCACGTCAGCACGGCGAATCTGCGGGCAGCGTACGAAAAGGCGCATCCCAGAGCGAGAACATAGCCGCGGCATCATGCTGCGCCGTCTTGTCGGTACTTCGCTACAGGCGTAGGTCAGGCACTCCGTGCCTGACAGGGCGTGAGGCTCAACGACTCGTTGACGTTTCGGCGCCGCCAATCGGTCCGCATCGTCAGGCACAGAGTGCCTGACCTACTTCGATCGCCCAAGACGGCGCGGCAGGATGCCGCGGCTATGTACGACTTTCCGCCGGGGGCGTAATTCGGTCAAATAACCGGCATGCCGGAACTGCCCGAAGTCGAGACGATGCGCCGCGGAATTCTTGGCATCGTCGGCAGCCGGATTGCCGACGTCCAGCGGGCCGCGTGCCGCAAGCGACCGATCCTTATCGAGCCGACGATGGCTCGATTTCGCCGACAAACTACGGGCGCCACAATCACGGAAATCGGTCGCCTCGGAAAACGGGTCATCGTCTATCTTGACGCACGGGCCGCGATGATCTTCGAGCCGCGGATGACCGGACTGGTTCTGCTAACCGAGCCACCGACGCGGGAGCATCTGCGGCTCCGCGTTCACCTGGAAGGCGGACCGCACAACGAATTGCTGTACTGGGATCGTCGCGGCCTGGGCTGCGTGCGATTGTTGTCACTTGAAGCGTTAGCCAACCGCTACGACGACGCCACGCTCGGCCCGGACGCCCTCGTCATCACGGCCGATCAGCTCGCCGAGCGGCTCGGCGGCAGCCGGCGGTCGATCAAGGTGGCGCTGCTCGATCAGCGGGCCGTCGCGGGCGTGGGCAATCTTTACGCCGCCGAAATTTTGCATCTCGCCGCCATTCATCCCGAGCGGCGCTGCAACCGGATTCGCCGCCCGGAATGGGATCGAATTCACGCCGCGATGATCGAAGTGCTAGAATCGGCAATCCATCACGAAGGTTCGACGCTCTCCGACGGAACCTATCGCAACGCCTTGAACGTGGCTGGCGGTTACCAGAACCACCATCGCGTCTATGATCGCGAAGGCAAACCGTGCCTCAACTGCGGCGCCGGCGAAATTCAGCGAATCGTGCAGGCCCAGCGAGCCACGTTCTTTTGTCCAACATGCCAGCCACGTTCAACGCGCCGCCCACCGCGTGGCGGGCGGGGAGCGTAAGCTCCCCGTCACCGGCCTGACGTCGACGAATTGCGGAGCCACTTACTCTGCTTGATTAAGGGGCTCTCACAACAGCGCCTCGAGAAGGGGACAGTCCCCAGTTTTTCTCCGAGGACTCCGAAAAATGGGGACAGTCCCCGGCGGTTTTTCCGGGGTGGCTTTAGTTCGTTCGTAGCGCAAACCGGGGGACAGGGGGCTGACGCCACCTGCTCGCAACGATGCGATGATTTTATTTGAACCGATCAACCGATTCTGATATGATCGCCGTTGAACTGGGGGCGCCACTTAGACTTCGGTTCACCCGCCAGGTTCATCCCCCCTCCTTTCAACCCACTGGCCTACCATGCTCACGATTCTTGGGCGACCGCAGCGGCATTCGTTTTGTGATGGGGTCACTCGCCGCAGCTTTCTCAAAGTCGGCGGTTTGGTGATGGGTGGTCTCTCGCTGCCGCAGATGTTGCGGGCCGAGGCGGCGGCAGGAATCAAGAACTCCAAGAAGGGCGTGATCATGATCTTCCTGCCGGGCGGGCCGCCCCATCAGGATTTTCTCGATCTCAAGCCCGACGCTCCGTCGGAAATTCGCGGCGAGTTTTCGCCGATCAAGACCAATGTCCCCGGCATGGAGATCTGCGAACTGCTGCCGAATCTGGCGACAATGGGCGACAAGCTGGCGATCATTCGCTCGATGGTCGGGGCGACGGGAGACCACTATGCGTTTCAGTGCATGACCGGCCGCACGCATCGGCAGCAGCCCGCTGGCGGCTGGCCGTCGATCGGCTCGTCGCTGTCGAAGCTGATGGGCTCCGGCGATCCGTCGGTGCCGCCGTTCATTGGTCTTTCGCCAAAAATGGGACACATGCCCTGGGCCGACTCAGGCCAACCGGGATTTTTGGGAATCGCGCACGCCGCTTTCAAGCCCGAGGGCGACGGCAAATCGGACATGGTGCTCAACGGCGTGACGCTCGAGCGTCTGCAGGATCGGCGGATGCTGCTCACGGCTTTCGACCGCTTCCGCCGCGACGCCGACGCCACCGGCATGATGCAAGGGGTCGATGCGTTCAACAACCAGGCGCTCGGCGTGTTGACATCCAGCAAGCTGGCCGACGCGATGGATTTGTCGAAAGAGGATCCAAAAATTGTCGAGCGATATGGCAAAGGGGATCCGAAAAATCGCGACGACGGCGGGCCGAAATTGATGTCGCAGTTCCTCATGGCTCGGCGGCTCATTGAAGCCGGCGCCCGATGCGTGACGCTGGCGTTCAGCCGCTGGGATTGGCACGGACAGAATTTCGCCGCCGCTCGGCAGGACATGCCGTTGTTGGATCAAGGAGTGAGCGCCCTGATCGAGGATCTGTACAATCGGGGACTCGACCGGGACGTCTCGGTTGTCGTCTGGGGCGAATTCGGTCGCACGCCGAAAATCAACAAGAATGCCGGCCGCGACCACTGGCCACAAGTTAGCTGCGCGATGCTGGCCGGCGGCGGAATGCGAACCGGACAGGTCATCGGCGCCACAAACCGTCTGGGCGAATATGCCACCGAGCGGCCGGTCGCGTTCGGTGAGGTACTCGCCACGCTGTACCACAACATGGGCATCAACGTGAACACGACGTCGATCCGCGATCTGAGCGGCCGGCCGCAATACCTAGTGGATCACGTTCAACCGCTCCGCGAGTTGGTTTAAATAACCGCCCCACCATGGGCCGCATTGTAAAAATGACGTGTAATTTCTTCCACGGTCGTCCGGCAAAGCCGGCTACCTAGCCGCGGCATCCTGCTGCGGAGTATTAGCCGTCTCCCGCAAAGGGGATGATGGCGGGTGGCGGGGGTATTGTTTGCAGTTTTCGGAGCACTCTGCGGCAGAATGCCGCAGCTGCGTAAAGCAAACGGGCGAGGCATGAACCAGTTTCATGCCTCGCCCGCAATGTTTATTAATTCAATTATCTCGACGCCGCTACTCGATCACGGGCGTCGCGAGCACCGTAGCGCCCGCCGCATCGATGCGAAGCACTTCCGCGGCAGGGATTTCGAGTACCTCGGTCAAGCCGATTTCTCGGCTATTGCGATGCGTCGCCAAATAGTTGCGAACGAATTCGACCGTCTCGTCGATCGTGTCGGCCTGGATCAAGAGCAAGTCGCCGCTGCGAACCGAGTTGAGGGCCGCTTCAATCGCCGCCACGGAGCCCGGCACCTGTTGCACCTCGAGTGCCCGCTTGGCGACGCCCAGACCTTGCTTGATAAGCCCGGTTATTTCGCCCGGCTTACGGCCGCGGGTGTAATGATCTTCATACAGCACGACCCGATCGAAGCTATCGGCGAGCAATTCGCCTTGGCGAATCATATCGCAATCGCGCCGATCGCCGGCACAGCTATACACGGCCGTGCGGCGCTCGTGCGGAAATTGGTCGATCGTCTCGATGAGCGCCTTCAGCGACGAAGGGTTATGCCCATAGTCGACGATCACCGTGACGCCGTCGATATCGAGCAGATTGAACCGACCGGGGACGTGCTCCATATCGGCGCTGAAGGTCTCCAGGGCACTCCGAATCGCTTCCCGCGTCAGCCCCAGGCTCCAGGCGGCGCCGACCGCGGCCAGCGTGTTTTCCACTTGGAAGGCCACGCGACCATGATGCGTCAACGGCACTCGACTCAGCGGCGCCAAGGGAATTTCCAAATCGTGCTCGCAGAGCATGATGATCCCCTCGCGAACGGTCACGCCCCGGCCTCCCTGGGCGCGATGGGCCGCCAGCACCGGACTGTCCGGCGATCGCGAAAAGAACACCACCGGCGCCGGCGACTTGCTGGCCATTTCGGCGGTCAGCGGATCGCAGGCGTTGAGCACGGCATGGCCCGTCGGAGATAGCGCCTCGACCACGGTCCGTTTCACTCGGGCCAACTTCTCCAGCGTGTCGATATCGGCCAAGCCAAGATGGTCCCCTTCGCCGATGTTCGTGACAACGGCCACGTCGCAGCGGTCGAAGCCCAAACCAGCTCGCAAGATTCCGCCCCGGGCCGTTTCCAGCACGGCCGCGTCGACGTTGGGATTGAGGAGGATATTTTGAGCGCTTTGAGGACCGCTGCAATCGCCCAACTGAATCCGACGACCGTCGATGTAAATCCCCTCGGTGCAGGTCATCCCCACTCTGCGTCCGACACTGCGGAGAATATGGGCGATGAACCTCGTCGTCGTCGTCTTGCCGTTCACGCCGGTGACGGCCACGACTGGAATTCGGCCGGTCTCGCCAGGCGCGAACATGCTATCGATGATCGCTTCGCCGACGGCCCGGGGTTTGCCGGACGACGGCTCCAGGTGCATTCGCAGGCCGGGAGCCGCATTCACCTCGACGATCACGCCCCGTTGCGATTCAAGCGGCTTGCCAATATCGACCGCCACGACGTCGACGCCGGCGATGTCCAGCCCGATGACTCGGGCGGCTTCGACGGCACGCGCGGCAAGCTCCGGATGGACAAAGTCGGTAACATCCGTCGCGGTGCCCCCCGTGCTGAGATTGGCATTGCGCCTGATGAGCACCACGGCGCCGCTGGGGGGCACGGAACCGGGCGCCATCCCTTGGTCGGCCAAGACTTGCAGCGCCACGGCGTCCAGATAAATCTTGCTGAGCGACGTAGCGTGATCCTCGCCGCGCCGAGGATCGAGATTAACGATCTCGATTAACTCGTCGATCGTATGTTCGCCATCGCCGACGACCTGCGCCGACTCGCGGCGAGCGGCCGCCACGACACGGTCGCCAACGACCAGGAGTCGATAATCCGCGCCCGGCGCGAATTGCTCGACGAGGATGGTCGATTCTTGCTCGCGGGCCGCTTCGTAGGCCGCGACGACTTGTTCTTTGGTCGACAGATTCGTCGCGACGCCCCGGCCTTGATTGCCGTACTGCGGTTTAACGACGACCGGCAGGCCAATTTCTTCAGCCGCGTCCCAGGCATCCTCGGCGCTCGTCACAGAGCGGCCCTCGGGCACCGGCACTCCCGTGGCATGCAGCAGCGTGCGCGTGAGTTCCTTGTCTTGAGCGATCATTTCGGCGATAGCGCTGGTGCGATCGGTCTCGGCGGCGCAGATTCGCTTTTGCTGCGATCCGTAGCCCAGCTGCACTAGACTGCCCGTATTGAGCCGACGAGCGGGAATTCCTCGCTTGATGGCTGCTTGCACGATCGAATTCGTGCTGGGTCCGAGGCGAGTGCGTTCGGTCAATTTGCGAAGTCGCGCGATTTCGGCGGCGACGTCGCAAGGCCGATCGTGGATCGCGGCGTGGCATATCTCTCGGCCGGCTTCCAGGCAGGCTTTGGCGATCGTTTCATCGACGTACTCGATGGCAACCTTATAGACTCCCGGCTCGGTGGTGCTGCGAGTCCGACCGAAGCCAACGTCGATTCCGACCAGCGACTGAAGTTCCAAAGTGACATGTTCGAGGATATGCCCCATCCACGTACCCCGACGCAGCCGCTCGAAGAAGCCGCCGCGCACCCCTTCGCTGCAACGATGCTCGATCATCGTGGGCAGCCAAGCCGTCAAACGCTCGTTAAAGCCGGGAAGTTGGTCCGAAGGAAAATCTTCGAGCGATCCGAGATCGACCCAAGCCTCGATGACTGGAAAGTTCGCCCAGTAATTCGGCCCACGCAGCACCAACACTTTCCTGATGTCCATTTCCATTGTCTGCTAGCTCACAGTTGCCTGGCCAGGGAATGTGGCAGTTTGTTAATGTTCTCTCGGCGACCCGCCGAGGCGAAGGCGACAATTCGCCCAAACTGCGAAGGGATTGCGGCGATTCCCTGAAACGCCGGTCCTCGATTAGTTTTGCCCGAAAGTTAGACCGGGCCTAGAAGCGGTGGATTCCTTTGATTCTTGATTCAGTCGGCTTGTCTGGCGGGGCGTGTTAATTTTTCGCAACGCGATGTTGCGTTCCGAGTCACAACGCGAAACTTGCCATAATCTGCGAAGTATGGCGCATCCTTAGCGCCAGTCACAGCTGCGTCGTGCAGCCGGTCAGCTCCACAGCGCGGCCACTCTGGCCGCGGGATTTCGCGTTAAGTGAGTATCGGCTCCGGCAGAGCGCGTCACACAAATCGTGCGACATCGCGATCGGAGCGCAACGGGAAGGCCGATTCGACCGGAGTCGAATTCGGACCGCGCCCAAGGCTGGGTTGCCAAGTTCGGCACGTTAGGGGGGGTAAGGGTGGTGGGACGACGCGCGGGCGATCACTCAAACCGGGTTCGCGTCGCTGGATAATATAGTAATCGACTGGAACATAGAGTCAAGAAAATGGGGAATTTTCCCTCAAGTTTTGCCGGCCGAAATTTCTGGGTGGGCGGGGCTTGAGGCGCTTTGCCGAAGCCCCGGACGCATCGCATCAGGATCAGCCGGTGACAACGAAACCGCCTCGTAACCCTTACAATCTCTCTGGCCTCGCTTGGGCCGGAAGGCGTAAGATTGATCGCAGCCGAAGTGCAAACGGTAGACCGAGATGCAAAAATTCGGCGTTCTCCGCTTGCGGACCGTTTAGACCCCACCACGTTCCGTTTTGATTTTGAGGCCCCCATTGGAAGGTTCGCCCGGCGCCAGCCGCAATTTGCCAGAGAGGTGGCTCAGCGAAACCCAGTCTCAGCTTAGCGCCGGTGAAACGATCGTCGCTTGGTTGGAAACCGACCTGGATCAACGGGTTTCGTTCGCCAAGCGGCTGGTTGTATTGACCAACCAACGATTGATCGCCTTCAGCGAGCCGGAGCAGCCGGCTGACCTGGCGACGGCCGCGGCTAAACCCGTGCTTGCCGGCGGCCAGACGACCAACGGTTCGGCGAAACTCGTTCCCAACGGTCAATCCACGGGCGAATTGCCGGGTCCACAGTGGCAATCGTGGCCGGTCACCGCCGATATTCGCCTCCGCTGCCGGGAGCATGTCGGAGTCGGCACGCTCGAGCTCATCGGCGACGACCGGCGACTCGCCCATTGGAATTACACGCTTGGCAGCGGCCCGGCGGCCCACCGTTTCGCGGCCCGGATGAACGATGCTCAAAAGCAAACGGACGAAAGCAAAACCCCGACGATTTGTCCCAGTTGCGGCGCGGTGATCACGGCCGAGGACGGCATCTGCACTTCTTGCACGGCCGAGACCGCGCCGCAACCGATGTCATCGCTGCTGCGATTGCTTTCGTTCGCGCGGCCGCGGTCGAAGTCGATCGTGCTGGGATTCTTGTTGACGCTTGCCGGCACGACCGTCGGATTGATCCCGCCTTATTTGACGATGCCGCTATTGGACAAAATTCTCATCCCGTATCAAACCGGCCAGGCTGTCGATTGGAGCTTGGCGAAATGGCTACTGGGCGGCTTAGCCATCGCCGCGATTGTCACCTGGATTCTCGAATGGGGCCGAACGTATGTGCTGTCCTGGGCCAGCGAGCGGATCGCCGCCGACCTACGCAACAATACTTACGCCCATTTGCAATGCCTGTCGATGGAGTTCTTCGGCGGCAAGCGGACCGGCGACCTTATGTCGCGGGTGGGCGGTGACACCGACAAGATTTGCAACTTTCTTTCGGTGAACTTGATCGCGTTCGGGGCCGATCTGCTCATGATCGGCATGACGGCCGTCGTGCTGCTCTCGATCGACCCTTGGCTCGCGCTGGTTTCCCTAGGACCATTTCCGGTCATCGTCTGGCTCGTGAATTGGGTCCGCACCGGGCTGCGACGAAATTTTCGCCTGTCGGGCGTGGCCTGGGGTGAAATGACGAGCGTCCTGGCCGATACGATTCCCGGTATCCGCGTGGTCAAAGCGTTCGCCCAAGAACAACGCGAAGTGGATCGCTTTAATCAAAGCAATCGCCGGGTTGTTGAGATCAACGATCGGGTGAATATTGTCTGGTCGTTCTTCGGACCGACCGTGCGGCTGATGACCGAACTGGGTCTGCTGGTCGTCTGGGCCTTCGGTTGCTGGCAAGTGTTGGCGCACCATGTGACCGTGGGCGTGCTGACGGCGTTCGTTGCCTATATTGGTCGATTTTTCTTGCGAATCGAGTCGTTGATCTACATGGTTTCGGCGACGCAACGCGCGGCCGCCGCCGCGCAGCGAATCTTCGAAATCCTCGATCGAGTCCCGAGTGTCCCCGAACCAGTCAAGCCGGTTCAGCCGGGACGCCTCGAAGGCGCGGTCGAGCTTCGCGACGTGAGGTTTAAATATGGCACCCGCGAAGTGCTGCACGGCATCAATCTCTCGATTCGCCCTGGTGAGATGATCGGCCTTGTCGGGGCAAGCGGCGCCGGCAAGAGCACGCTCATCAATTTGGTCTGCCGGTTCTACGACGTGGCCGAAGGCGCCATCTTGGTGGATGGCGTGGACACGCGGTCGTTTCCGGTCTCCGAATATCGCCGCAATATCGGAATCGTGCTGCAAGAGCCTTTTTTGTTCTATGGCACGATCGCCGAAAATATCGCCTATGGTCGCCCGGGCGCCACGCCCGACGAAATCGTCGCCGCGGCCCGCGCGGCTCGCGCGCACGAGTTCATTCTGAACTTGCCCGATGGATACGATTCGCTCGTCGGCGAACGGGGCCAATCCCTCTCGGGCGGAGAGCGCCAACGGATCTCGATCGCCCGAGCGCTCTTGATCGACCCGCGGATTCTGATCCTCGACGAAGCGACGTCATCGGTCGATACCGAGACGGAGCGCGAGATTCAAGCGGCGCTGGAAAATCTGATTCAAGGCCGCACGACGATCGCCATCGCCCATCGGCTCAGCACGCTTCGGCGGGCCGATCGACTGGTGGTCTTGGAGCGCGGCAAAATCGCCGAGGTCGGCAACCACGAGCAACTGTTGCAGGTCCCCGGCGCGTACGCTCGATTGCATCAAGCCCAACTCGAGCTCGTGCAGGGATTGTAGATTTCACGCGATTGTAACCGTACATAGCCGCGGCATCCTGCTGCGCCGTAATGTGGTCAGAGTGGTCTCCTGCGTCGGCGAAGCCAATTCGGCGCGGCAGGATGCCACGGCTATATACCGCGCATAGAATGCCAATGGCCTCTTTCGTCCCTTTCTCAACAGAACTGTAAGTAGTGGCCTCCGCGCTCATCACTTCCGATTTTTCGACCGCCAATCTGGCCGCGATCGAGCAAGAAACGCAGGCCGTCGGCCATTGGCTGTTCGACCATCTCGACACCCGTCGCCACACGATGCTCAATCGCGAGTGGTGGAACGATCGGATCTTGGATTGGGCGATGCGCGACGAGGCGGTCAAGGCCCAGATGTTCCGCTTCATCGACGTCTTGCCGATGTTGCATTCGACCGCAAGCATCGTGCAGCATCTCCACGAATACCTGGGTTCGGTGCGAAATCGATTACCCGCCGCGGCCCGAATCGGATTGGACCTGGCCCATCGCATGTCGCCGGCCGGTTGGGCGATGGCGGCCGCGGCGCGGAGCGGAGCCGCCTCGAATGCAACACGGTTCATCGCCGGCGCCAATGCTCAAGACGTATTGGCGGCCGCGTTTGCCGAGCGGCAAAAAAAACGCGCTTTCACGCTTGACGCGCTCGGCGAGGCAGTAACCAGCGAAGTCGAGGCCGATCGCTATTTGCATGCGTATCTAGATCTGATCGCAGCCGTCGCTCCGACCGTCAACGCATGGCCGGAAGTGACTCGCATTGATCGAGACGAACGCGGTCCGCTGCCGCGGGTGAATGTCTCGGTCAAACTCTCCGCGCTCGACAGCCAGTTCGATCCGGCTGATGAAACCGGCACGAGCGAGCGCGTCGCTCGGCGACTAAGAGATCTATTGCGATTGGCGCGATCTCACCAAGCGCACGTTCACGTCGATATGGAGTCGTACGATGCGAAGGCTCTGACGCTGCATATCTTCAAAACCGTTATGGCGGAGCCGGAGTTCCGCGATTGGCCCGACGTTGGGATCGTGATTCAGTGCTACTTGCACGATTCGGGCGCGGATTTGATCGCCCTGGCGGAATGGGTGGAGCGACGCGGCACGGCCGTGTGGGTGCGGCTGGTCAAGGGTGCCTACTGGGATTACGAAACCGTGCGGGCCGTATCCAATGGCTGGCCTGTCCCCGTTTACGAGCACAAATGGGAAACCGACGCCAATTTCGAGCGGCAGACGCGATTCGTTTTGCAGAACCATCAATTTCTCCGCCCCGCCATTGGCAGCCACAACTTGCGGTCGCTGGCTCACGCCATCGCAACGGCGAAATATCTAGATCTGCCACCGACCGATTATGAAATTCAGATGCTGTATGGCATGGCTGACCCCGAAAAGCAGGCACTGGTCGACCTAGGGCAGCGAATGCGGATTTACATGCCCTATGGCGAACTAATTCCGGGCATGGCGTATTTGGTGAGACGGCTTTTGGAAAACACGTCGAACGAGTCTTTTCTGCGGGCCAGTTTCACGGATCATGTGTCGGCCGACAGCTTGCTGGGTAGCCCGCTGAACCACGCACCGTCCCATCCATCGAAAGAGCCCATGTCCCAGGTCAATGATCAGTCCGTAACACGCACGGCGCCACCGGTCGCATCGACAGCCTTTCATAACGAACCGCTGGCGGACTTTGCGATCGAGGAAAACCGCCGCGCGATGCGCGATGCGTTGGGCGCGGTCCGCTCGCGACTGGGTCGTTATCATCCGCTGTGGATCGACGGCCAGCCCGTGGAAACGAGCCAGCGATTGGCGTCGCGCAATCCTTCGGACCACGCGCAAATCGTTGGGGCGTGCGCCGCCGCTGACCGGTCCCATGCCGACCGAGCGGTCGCGGCGGCCAAGCGGGCGCAGCCGGATTGGTGGCGATTGGGGGCACGAGCCCGGGCCGAGTATCTGCGGCGCGCGGCCGAGACAATGCGAGATCGGCGGTTCGAACTTGCGGCTTGGCAAGTCTTCGAGTGCGGTAAGCAGTGGCGCGAGGCAGACGCCGACGTTTGCGAGGCGATCGACTACCTGGAATATTACGCCGAGGGAGCAGTCGGACTCGACGCCCGGCACGATGTGTATGTGCCCGGCGAGGAAAATCGCACGCAGTTTCTGCCGCGGGGCGTGGCGGCCGTCATCGCGCCTTGGAATTTCCCTCTGGCCATTATGACCGGCATGTCGGCGGCTGCGCTCGCCACGGGTAATACGGTCGTGATGAAGCCGGCCGAACAATCATCCATCATCGCCGCCAAGTTGATGGACGTATTCGACGCCGCCCAGCTACCGCCCGGAGTCGTCAACTATCTGCCCGGTCGGGGCGAAGTCGTCGGCGCCGCGCTCGTCGAGCATCCCGACGTCGCGATCATAGCGTTTACCGGGTCGCGCAGCGTGGGTCTCGCTATCAATCGCCGTGCGGCGGAAGTCTCCGCGACCTCGACTAAGCAAGTCAAGCGCGTGATCGTCGAAATGGGAGGCAAGAACGCCATCATCATCGACGACGACGCCGATCTCGACGAGGCGGTCGTCGGCGTCGTGAAGAGCGCGTTCGGCTATCAGGGCCAAAAATGTTCCGCCTGCTCGCGAGTCATCGTTCTCGACGCCGTCTACGATGCCTTCCTAGCCCGGCTGATCGAAGCGACGCGCAGCCTGCAAGTCGGCCCGGCGGAGGACCCTTCGGCCCGCGTCGGACCAGTGATCGACGCCGAAGCGCGAGATCGAATCTTGAACTTCATCCAGATCGGCAAACAAGAAGCGCGGCTGGCGCTGGCGACGGAGATCGGCCCGCTGGCCGATCGTGGCTACTTCATCGGCCCACATATATTCGTCGATGTGAAACCGACAGCTCGGATAGCGCAGGAAGAAATTTTTGGTCCGGTGCTGGCGGTGCTTCGGGCGGCGAACCTGGACGAGGCCGTGCGGATCGCCAACGACGTCGACTACGCCCTGACGGGCGGCATTTTCTCGCGCAGCCCGGCCCACCTCGAACAGACCAGCCGAGAATTCCTCGTCGGCAATCTGTATCTCAATCGCGCGATCACCGGAGCCCTGGTGCATCGTCAACCCTTCGGCGGCTTCAAACTCTCCGGCATCGGCGACAAAGCCGGCGGCCCCAACTACCTGTTGCAATTCGTCATCGAGCGCACGATCACCGAAAACACGCTACGCCGCGGGTTCGCGCCACCGACACCGGCTGGCGAATGACTCTGGCGCCCGTATTCACTGGCCGCTGAACAATTTTGCCTTTAGTGACGCCAATACCGTGGTGGCATCGATTCCGCCTGCGGGCACGGCGCCGTTGGGCGTCAAATGATCGACGACGCCCGGTAAGTACGCGGCGAGATGTTGGGTCGCCTGATCGGGATCGATGCCCAGTTTTTGCGCGAAAGCTCGAAGTTGATCGGCGGAAAATACCTGCTGAAGCTGGGCGGGTGAAACCGTCGAATTGGGACCTTGGGCAACCCAACTGTCAGCGAGATTTCCCAAGCCGGCCGCCTTGAACTTTCCGACGAGCCCTTGCAGTCCGCCGACGTCGGGATGGTTGATCAGCCCCAAAACGCTACTCAACAGATTGTGCTGGTCCTGCGGGCCGCTAGTCTTCGACAGAACCGCGCCGGTTAGATCCGCGAATATTCCCATGAGTTTGTCTCACATTTCTAGAAAAGTTTAGGCCGGATTGACGGTCGATCGTGACTCTCCAATTCCGTCGGACACGACGCATTCAAGCTCGACTCTCCAAGTCAGCCTAATCCGTGGAACGTTCGACGACAAGAATTCATCGCAAGAAATTGCTGGAGAAAAGCGAGGTATCCGGGTGGACGGCGATGCGATTCCGCAGCGCTCGCCAGAGGCTGATTGCTACCGTCCGCGATTCAGCATACTGCGCTTGTTGAGATAATCGCAGAACACGTCGGCCATGCCGCGGCTGGTGTCGACGAGGACTCGCTCGATGCCGTTGCGGTGGCAGATGTCCTCGAAGTGGGTGTTGAACTTTTCGACGGCGCGGAGATAGCCCTTGCGGAGGTCCTCGGGCTGGGCCAGTAGCTCGTCGGGAATTTCCAGGCCCAGAAACTTAATCATTCCCTCGAACTCGAACGCCAGTTCGTCGTGGTGCATGACCTGAAAGAGCACCACCTCGTGCCGATGGTAACGCATTCGCTGGAGGACCGATTCCAAGGCATCCAGATCGGTGAAGAAGTCGCTGAAGACCATCACGATCTCGCGGCGCTTCATCCGGCCGATCAGTTCGGTGAGGCATTCGGTCATTCGCGTCTTTTCTACCGGCTTGAGTTCGTCGAGATGGTTCGTCATCCGGACGATCTGGCCCATCGAGTTGCTGGGCTGCACAATTCCGCGGATTTTGTCGTCGAACGTGGCCAGCGAAACCTTGTCGCTTTGGCGAATGATCGAGTAGCCGAGCGTCGTCGCCATCTGGGCCGCGTAGAGCAATTTCTGTTGCCGGTCTTCGCCGTACCGCATCGACGCGCTGCAATCGAGCACGAGATGGCAGACGAAATTGGTCTCCATCTCGTATTGCTTGATGAAATACTTGTCGCGAGTGAAATACACCCGCCAGTCGATATGCTTCGGATCGTCGCCGGGCACATATTCGCGATGCGAGGCGAACTCGACGGCAAAGCCGGCGAGAGGCGACTTGTGCGCGCCCGCCAAATTGCCCATGACCAAACCGCGCGGCTCGATATGGCGATCGGCCATGCGGCTGAGAACGTCGGGGTCGAGATAGCGAGAGAGGACGCCTTTGGACATGGGAAAGCAGGGGCTAGCGGGAAACGCCCCGATGGGGCAAAACATACCGGCCCAGGGCAACGCCCTGGGTGATCCGAACCGTACCAATCAAAAGCTCTGCAAGGGCGAAACAAAGTGTGAGTTGTATCGCCCCTACAGGGCTAGGAACCTTATTCTACACCTGAAACAGGGCGTTGCCCTGGGCTGATATATTGCGCCCCGTTGGGGCTGGTCGCACAAGCGGCCACTCGGCCTCTGCCTACGCGGCGGGCTTTTCGTATTTACGATCGGCAGGCACCGCTTCCATGAGCATTTCAATCAGCTGCTCGCTACCGACATTCGCCGCCTGCGCGGAATAGTTGCTCGCGATTCGGTGACGAAGCGCCGGCTTCGCGATGGCTTGCACATCGCCAACCGTGGCGTGATATCGGCCATAAAGAATCGCCCGCGCTTTGGCGCAGGTAACTAGCGTAAGCACGCCGCGGGGCCCGGCGCCCCAGTTGACCCAGCGGTTGACGAAGTCCGGCGCCTCGGGCGTGTTGGGACGCGAGGCACGGACCAGGGCCCAGGCGTAACCCAGCACTTGATCGCTCACCGGCACGCGGGTCACGAGCTTTTGGTATCCGATGATGTCATCGCCTGACATGACGGCGCTGATCTCGCCCATCTGGCCGGTCGTCACGCGTCGGGCGACTTCCCATTCCTCGGCGCCGCTCGGGTAATCGACCTTGATATACAACAGGAATCGGTCGAGTTGGGCCTCGGGCAGCGGATAGGTCCCCTCTTGCTCCAGCGGATTCTGAGTGGCGAGCACGAAGAACGGCGCCGGCAATTTGTGAACCTGGCCGCCGGCGGAAACCTGCCGCTCCTGCATGGCCTCGAGCATGGCGGCCTGAGTCTTGGGCGGCGTGCGGTTGATTTCGTCGGCCAAGAGCAAATTGGTGAACATGGGACCCGCGAGGAACTTGTAAGCGCGGGCGCCGGTCTGGAGATCCTCCTGAATGACTTCCGTTCCGGTTACGTCGCTCGGCATGAGGTCGGGCGTGAACTGGATTCGCTTGAACGTCAAGTGCAGCGACTGGGCCAGCGAACTGACGAGCAATGTTTTCGCCAGACCCGGAACGCCTTCGAGCAGAGCATGGCCGCGGGCGAATACCGCGACCAGCACTTGTTCGATGACCTGATCCTGTCCGACGATCACCTTGCCGAGTTCATCGCGGATGCGGTTGTAGGCTTGTTCACAACGTTGCACGGCGGAAACGTCGTCGGCGGATGGGGCGGCGGCAGCAGCAGTGGACATGGCGAAAATCTCCGAAAACTAAAGTGTGGCGAATGCGTAAAATTGTTGTTCTTTAGCCGCTTTGCTCGCAACGCGCGTCGTTCGAAAACACGTTGTAAAGCAATGCGGCTAGGGGGTCGATCAACGTGGAATCAATTGTCGATGTTCTCGAAATAACGTTTCAAACGCTCTTCATACGCCCGGGGCGCCGGGCGATGCGATTTCGCTCGCATGGCGCTGCGCACATCGGGCGGCAACTTGGCGAACCAGGGGTCTTCTTTGCCCTGGGCACGCTTGGCGGCGTCCGTATCGTGCGACTTGTCGTCGGCGGTCGTGTTGTCGCCGGGATTAGTCGCCGTCTGCGGCTGGATCTGCAGCGGGCCGGGCGGATTGGTCGTGTTGTTCGTCTTGGCGCCCGACTTCGAGCCCGCTTGACCGCTCTTGGCGACCGATGCTTCGCCGGGATGCGTGCCTGGCTCGTCCCCTTGACCGACCTCTTGCCCCGGCTCATGTCCTTGGCCTGGCTCATGTCCCTGGCCGGGTTCGTGACCTTGGCCGGGTTCACTTCCTTGACCGGGTTCTTGACCTTGACCGAGAGCCTGCGCGGCTTGGGCGCTGGCTTCCGAACCGGCGATTTGCTGAGCCGTGGCTTCGGGAGCGCTGGGGACAACACCCGTGCCCAGCGCCTCGGGCGGACCCTGGCCTTGGCCGGGTTCGTGCCCCTGGCCCGGCTCGTGTCCCTGGCCGGGCTCATGACCTTGCCCAGGCTCGTGACCTTGACCGGCTTCTTGGCCCTTTTCACCAGCCTCGTGTCCGGCTTCCGGCTGGCCTTGGCCCGGTTCTTGGCCCATCGGATGTGGGTCGCCGCCAAGTTGGGAGGCCGCTTCGAGGCCTTCGCGAATCGGTTTGTTAGCGACTTCGGTTTGACCGGAGACCTGCTGCGCGTTTTCGCCGATTTTTCGCTGAGCCTGCGCGAAGCGGTTTTCGGCGTTTTGCAATGCCTGAGCCGCCGCCTGCTGGGCGGGCGACGGCTGGCCAGTTTGCCCCTGGCCTGAAGGTTGTTGGCCGGCAGCCGGATCGGGCTGAGCGGCTTGATTTTGCTGGGTCGCTTCGGCCAGCTTGCCGGCGTCGGCGACGATATCGTTGCGGGCGGCTTGCTGCTCTTGAGCGAGCCCGGCAATTTCTTGAGCAAGCTGCTTCGCGTTTTCTAGTCGCTGCTGGCGAGCGGCGAGACTGGCGTCGGCCCGGTCAAGAGCTTGAGCCACGGCGGCTTGGGCATCCGCGGCGGCGTCGGCTGCTTTACTGGCGTCGCCTTGTCCCTTGTCGCCTTGCCCCTTGTCGCCTTGCCCTTTGTCGCCTTGCCCCTTGTCGCCTTGTCCCTTGTCGCCTTGCCCTTTGTCGCCTTGCCCTTTGTCGCCTTGGCCCTTGTCGCCTTGGCCTTTGTCTCCCTGGCCTTTGTCTCCCTGGCCTTTGTCTCCCTCACCTTTATCGCCTTGACCTTTATCACCCTGCCCCTTGTCGCCTTGGCCGGCTTCGGCGGCGGCTTTCTGAGCCTCTTTGAGGGCGGCGCCGGCGTCCGGATCGATGGGGGCCGTGTTCTGAGCAAGTTGTCCCAGTTCACCGCTCTGCTCGCCCAGCGCTTTGCCCTCTTGCTTGCCGAGTGCTTCTTTCGCCTGAGCGATTTGCTCGGCGGCCTTTTGTAAGTCCTTGTCGGCCGCCTTTTGATCGCCGGCGGCGGCTTGCTTGTCGCCACCCGCCAGTGCATGTTCGGCGTTGGCGGCTTCCTTGGCTGCGTCGCCGAGCGATTTGGCCGCTTCGGGAGCGGCGTCGGCCGCGAGCTTTTGAGCTTCCGCGGCGGCTTCCCCGGCCGCTTGCTGCGCGGCCGCGTCGGGAGTGCCGGCCGGCGCTTGAGCGGCCTTATCGGCGGCGGCCTCGGCTTGCTTGGCCGCGTCCGCGAGCGCGGCTGCGGCTTGCTGTCGAGCTTCGTCGGCCTTCTGAGGGCTGCCATTTACGGTATCTTTCGCAGCCTCGGCGGCGGCGGCCTTCGCCTTTTCGAGGGCCTGCTTCACTCCTTCGTCGCCGGCTTGCTTCGCGATATCGCCGGCCATTTCGGCGACCTTCTCCTCGGAGGTCGCGGCCTCGAACGCGGAGTCCGTCTTGCCGGCGGCAAGTTGCTTCGCGGCCTGATCGGCGGCGTGCTGTTGCTCGGCGGCCTTGGCAATCTGCTGCGCGAGCTCCTTGGCGGCGGCCGCTTCAGGATGACCTTCGGCGCGCTGCTGCTGCGCCGCGGCTTCGGCCGTTTTGGCCTCGGCTTGGTTCAGCTTTTCGAGCGCGGCGGCGATCGACTCGGGTTGCTTGCCTTGCTCCTTTTCGACGTTGTCCCGGGCGGCCGTAACGGGCTTGAGTTGCTCGTCCGCCAGCTTGGCCAATTCGTGCGATTCCTTCGCGACTTCCTTCCGCAGATCGGCGGCCGCTTCGGCGAGTTTGTCGGCTGCGGCGTTGCTCTTTTGAGCGGCGTCTTGATCCTGGGGCTTGGTGGCTTCGCCCGGCGCCTTTTCGGCGGCGACCAGATCGTGGCCAGCGTCGTTGATTGGCTTGGCGGCGTCTTCCAGCGCCTTGGCGGCGTCGGGGGCGCGGTCCTTGACCCCTTCGGCGATTTTGTCGGCGACCTTCTTCACTTCGGACTGTTGATCGACCAATTTTTTCGCTTCCGGCTCGGTGAGACCTTTCGTCTGAGCGGCCGCGGCGGCGACTTTGGCGATTTCGCGTTCGCCGGCGGCGGCGCGCTCCAGCGCCTCGGCGGCTCGGGCGAGTTCGGCGGCCGAAACGGCCTTTTCGTTCAGCTTCGTATCGTTCAACGCCGCGGCGATCTCGGCGGCAGCCCGATCGGTGGCTTCCTTCGCGGCTTCTTGGGCGGCCTGCTTGGCCTGGGGCGTCGCTTCGCTCGTCTCAGCCTTCGCGGCATCCTGAGCCGCTTCCTTGGCTTCTTCCAGCCGAGACTTCACGGCGGCGGGCAGCGGAGTCGGTTCGGCGGCCTTGGCCAACGCATCGGCCGCTTTTTGATCGTTCTGCTGCGCGGTCTGCGGTTGGGCCTTGGCTTGTTCGGCGGCTTGCTTTTCCGCTTGTTGAGCTTCGGCGACTTGTTTCTGAGCCGCTTCGAGGTTCTTCACTTGCTGCGCGAGCTCCGCGGCGCTCTTATCACCGGAGTCGGTCTCTGCGGCCTGCTCCAGCTTATGCTCGATTTCGGCGAGGTTGCCGATCGCTTTTGTTTCCTGCTCGACGGCCTCGGGCTTTTTGGCTTCGAAGAGATCGCCCGTGGCCGCGAACGTGGCCGCTTTGGCTTGTTCGAGCGCCGAGGTGGCTTGGGGAAGTTTCTCGAGCGCGGCGGTCAGCTTGGCGAGGTCCTTGCGAATTTCGTTTTCCTTGTCGACCAGCCGTTCCGGATCGCTGAGATCCGATTGCTTCGTCTCGCGGCGAATTTCTTCCTGCCGCTTCATCAAATCGCGAACCAGGGCCAGGGCCTCTTCGTTCGTCGAATTGATCAAGCCTTGGATGCCCTCAAGTTTTTCGAGTAGCGCGTTGAGCGTCTTGATGACGGCCAATTGGCTCTTGGCGGCGGGTCCGAATTTCGAGGACTCGAGCGCCGCGCACGCATTGTCGACTTCCTGACCCGCTTGACCGGCCTTCAAAATGCGAACGCCGTCGGCGGCGCCGGCCCCCACTTGTCCGCCCCATGTCGAGACATCGGCCAGTGAATTCACGAGCTGCACGAACAGAGCGCGAACGTCTTGCTGGTCGTGAATCGTGGCGAGCGTCAGCTCGGCCTGCTTCTGTTTGGGTTGATCGGTGAGCGTCTCGGTTGTCTTGCGAACGCCCGTCTGCTTTTCGATGAGGGCGCGAACCTGGGCAGTCAATTCGGCGATCCGCAGGCGGCGGGCGAGATTCTGCCGCTCGATCGCCAGCCGCGTCACGACTTCGCGAATTTTGACTCGGGCCTTCGAAAATTTTTCGGTCCGGCCCTTTTCATCGCCCTTCTGGGCCTGTACGAGCAAATCCACGACGTCGCGCATCTCGCTTTCCACGAGCACGTCGATGTGGGCCCGCATCGTCTTGATGTCTTGATACAAATCGAGCTTTTGCAGACCGTTCTGCTCGAGCTGCTTGAGTTGAACATTCAACATGCCGGAGACCAACTCGCGGGCCATGTCGCGGGCCCGCTGCTGCGTGTCCTGCTTCGCGCGCAGCGTGTCGCTGCTGAGCGGGCTTTCCGCGCGAGCCGGGCCGGCGCCTTTCAGGCCGATCGCCAATCCCACGACCAAGCTCATTCCAACGATGCGGCGCGTGCTTGCGCTCGATAGGCGGGTAATCAAAATCCTTCTCATTTCAGCCCTCCAGTTTGAGATTGGCGTTGGATCAGCAAATTCATTTGCTCGTAAGCATGGCGGTCGGTATCGCTTAAGGCGGCCATGATGCCGCTGAGGTCGGTAATTTGTAGCACCAGGGGTTCGCTCTTGGTCGTTTCGCCGGGCAGGTCGCCACGGTAATCGGTCGCTTCGAGCGTCACGCGGAGTTGGTCTCCCTTAGCCAGTTTATAGGGCTCCAGCGGCAAACGATACACGCCCGTCAGCGGCAGCTTCGAGCGAAGAATTGGCGTGGCTGGCTTGTCTTTGGTCAGGCGGATCGGCGGGATCGTGGTTTTCTCGTCGGTGGCGGCGCCCGCCTGATGGATCACTTCGACGTCGAGCTGAATCTGCGCGATGCCGTAGTCGTCGTTGGCCGTGTAGGTGATTTCGGGAATGCCCGTGTCGGGCAGGAAAAACTGGCTCTCGACGGTGGCCAAAATGGTCGGTGGACGATCGGCGCGAATGTTCAAGTGCCCTTCGAGCGGATGCGGCAAATGCATGCCGTCCGAGTCGGTCACCTGAATCTGCAAGTCGTATTTCTTGAGCGGTTCGATGCGGGCCAAAGGGCTGTCCTTGGCCGGCAGCTTCCAAGTTTTGCCATCGGCGTCTTGCTTTTCGAGCGGGTACTCTTTCTTGTCGAGAAGGAGCGTCGCCGCGTTAAGCGTCTTGTTGACGCAGTTGATTTCGACATCGACGCGCGAGCCTTGCAGCACGGCCAGACGATGCGAGCCCGATTGCGGGTCGGCCTGCGCTGCGGCGTCCCGGGCGTAGGCCGGCGGCGTCGGCGTCAGTTTCATTTCGACGACCGGAAGCGGGATCACCTGCAGCTCGGCCGGCTCGGTCCAATCGTCGCCGATGAAGACCTGATACATGGTGTTGTCGACCAACTGCGAAAGATCGCCGACGAACACCATCTGCCCTTCGGGCGCCTTCTTGTCCGCTTTCAATTCGATCGGATGGGCGGCGCCGGACGAGGATCGAAGCTCGACTTTTTTGATGTCCGCAGGCGGTTCTCCGGAGACGCGGACGACAAAATCAATCGGCTGCCCGTAGGCCGCGCGAACCGTCTTGTCGCCGTAGGCCACGATCGTGTCGTTGACCCGCACCTCGTCGATGATCGTGCGCGTTGGATAATGACGGTTGGACAAGGCCAGCCGAGAGAGAAACACCATGAAGTGACGGGAAAACAGCAGCGCGCCGGCGACGACCAACAGGGCCGTCACGCTGAACACGGCGCCGCGGCGAATCAATTGTTCGCGCGAAAAACCCTCCCAGACATTCAGCCCCCGGCTGAAATCGGCTACATATTCGACCACGGCCTTTTCCAAATTTACCGAACCCCAACGCGCCGCCTCGGGCTGCTCGAACTGCAGGGCGGCCACCAAATCGCTGTCGATCCCTTGTTGCCGCTCGACCATCAGAGCCATGTCCATGTCGGATTCGCGCTGAGCCAAGAGCGGCCTCGCGTACCGACGATAGGCCCAGACGACAATCGCTACGCCGATCGCCATCGCGACGACGCGCTGCACGACCGACATCGACAGGGCCCAATCGATCAGAAAAATGCCGATCAGCGCCCAGAGAATTGCAACGCCGACCGCGGCCAAGGCCGTGGACCAGCGGACGCTCGCGCGACTGCGGCGGAGCGAAGACAACTGCGAACGTAAGACGTTAAGACGTGCCATGAGGGCCAATTAAGTTTTCGTGACGATTGACTGTTTCGATTGCTAACTTACTGCTGGATTCAACGACTACAAATATTGCGCACCGCGACTAGGCCAGGTGAATCAGTTTTCTCACCAGCCACTCGCCGAGCATCAAAGCGACGACCAGCCCAAAGCACAGCCAAGTGCTCCACAGCGTAATTACGCGGGTCTCCGGCTCGCCATGCACTTTGAAGTCGATCTGGTCCGGCAACTGCGACACCGTTTCCAGATCGTAACTCCGGCCGTTGCTCTCCGCCGCGATCTGCTCTTGCAGTGAAACATTTCGCACGGCCGTTTGCCGCTCGGGAGACAGATTCACGACACGAAATGTCACTTCCCTTGGCGAGCCGGTGATGGGGTCTTTGACCCGCACTCGGTAACCACCGGCCGTCAGCACGGGAAACTCTATTTCGAATACGCCCTTGCTAAGCTGCGAGATGTTGAGCGTCTGCGATTCGCCGGCCGCGCCATCGGCCCGGGCCGGAGCGGTGATCTCGGCCGTCAAATTCTTGTCGCTCAGCTTGTCGGTCGTGAGCGGCTCGAAGTTGGCGTCGCAAGCCTGCACGGTCAGTCGCACGCGATCGTCCGGTTTGTATTGCAATTTGTCGGTCTTGACGACGAATCGCTTTTCCAGACCGATGTGGTTACTGAGCCCGATGTGTTGAATCATTTGGCCCCAAAACTGCCGATAATAAAGCTCACCGTATTTCTTCCGCAGCCGCCACGTTTCGTCGAAGCCGATGTACACGACCTTGCCGCCGCTCGGAAACTCGCGAATCGCGATCAGCGGCTGATGGGCTTTGCCGTCGGCCGTCATGTCGGTCGGATGCTCGGCCAGCACGGTCGCCAACGGATGCTTCCATTTCACCGGCTGATACCAGGGGAGCGCGCCCATGTTGTCCCAGGCGTGGCGACTGGACTCTCCGCCCGAATCGTTGTCGCCCAGTTGCATAAACTTGTAATTGAGCGCGTCGATCGTGAGTTGCATATGATACGGCCGATCGTCGCGAAGCCGAGCTTTGGGATCGACCACGACGGGCAATATGTCAGCGAGCTTCGTGCTTTCGAGCTGGCCGGGACCGAATCGAGGACCTGCGATGACGACCAAGCCGCCGCCGAACTGGGTGACGAATTCGGTCGCCAAATCGCAGAACCGATCCCCTAGTTTGCCCGAGGGCATGTCGCCCAGAAAGATCACGTCGTTGGCCAAAAAGTCGCTGCGCTTAGGCGTCAGCGATGGCAGGAACAACTGATTCGACTTTCGCACGTTGGCGTCGGACGAATACAAGAACGTGCGAAACCCGCGCATGCCCACGAGCGGATCGCGGTGAAAGACTTCCTTGATGAATCGCCATTCCCAAGTCGGCTCGAACTCGACGTACATCAGCCGCAAGAAATCGTCGATGACCGTCGCCTCGCGGCGGGCGTGGTTGCCTTGATCCACGACCTGGCCCTCGAGATGCTCGACGTCGGCCGCGAACTCGAATTGACCGGTCTGCTGCGGGACGAAGTCGAATCGCTCCTCGATCGTGGGACCGCCGAGCGTGACTTCGCGCTGACCGATTTGGAGTGTCTCGCCTTCATCGGGCTCGCCTGTGGCGGATTTCTTCTTGGCCGTGACCGTGATTTTCGTGCGGCGAGAATCGAGGCCGCTTTGCCGAAGAACGACTTTGATCTCTTGCCGCTCGGCCTTTTTGAGTTGCCGCGGCATTTCCAATTCGGTCGCCAAGTCGATAGCGACCTGGGGACCGACGCCGACGGTGAACACGGGCACGTGCAGCTTTTTGACGGGCGAGGTGGCCGTGCCGGCCGGCGCGGGGCCGCTGTTGTTGCCGAAGTCGCTGAACATGACCAGCCCAGACAGGTTGCTGGTGGCATAGCGTTCGGCTAGCTCGTCGAACGCCGTGCCGATCGCCGTGAGCTGGCCCTTGGTGGTCAGCAGATCGGCCAGCGCCTTAGGATTAATCTTCTTGTCAAAGCCTTCGGCTTTGTCGAGCTTTCGCACGCCATCCGGGCGGTCGAGAATGAACGCCTCGACGCGGAATTTCTTTTCCAACTCGGCGATCAGGTTTTGGTCCGTTTTGGTGACCAGCGATTTGACGTAGTCGATTCGCGTCGGGCGAACCGGCGGCGCGAAGGCAGTCACCGTGTCTTTGGGGTCGGGCTTCGTCGTGGATTTGTCGTTCGGTTTGTCCGAGGTCTTGACTGGGGCTTTATCCGGCGCCTTATCGGCCGTCGCCGGATTCATTCCGACTGCGACGGCCAGACGGGCTCGATCCGCGTCGGGCATTTCGTCTTGGATCTCCATGCTCTCGGTGCCGTCGAACAGCACCCACAACAGGGGTCGCGGCCGGCTTGTGAAATCGAGTTTTAGAACCGGCTCGGCGAGAATCAAGAACAGCAGCGAGAGCAGAACCGCCCGGCCGACCGACAGCACGATCGTCGTCTTCCGCCGAACGCTACTTTGATATCGCGAGTAAAAGACAATCGCCAAGAACACGAGCGCAACGCAGCCGAACAGGACCCAGGCTGTCCCATTTTGGGCCCAGGGCGCCGCGAGCGAGACCCGAGTCGAGTCGATCGACTGGAGGTTTTCGACCCCCATCAGCCAGCCTATGAATTGCGAAAACATCAAGTCGTTTCCCGTGCTGGGGCCAGCGTGGGCCAGGCCAAAAACAATAGTTCCGCGAGCAGGGCCACCAGCACAGCCAAAATCAGCCACCACCACATGTCTTGACCCCACACCGCCGCGCCGCTGAGGCTGATCGATTCGCCCCGGGGCACCCAGCGAAAATGCGGCTGCGTCTGCCCGGCGTCGACTTTCATCCGCTGCGCCAAGGCGGCCTCGTCGATCGAGGCGAGCTTCGATTCGTCGGCGGGCCCATTGGCGGCGATCAGCTCATCGCGCCAATTCTTTTCGACGGGATTTTCGCTGCGATCGCTTTTGGTCGTGACCGTGGCGACCGCATCGCCACCGGCCGGTTTATTGCCGGCTGAATCGGCGGCGCTTTCGGGTCGCCGAAGCGACACGCGATAGACGCCACGTTGGGCGAAGTCGCCGACCGAGACGCCGAATTGATCCCGGCCAATCCGCTCGACTTCCAAAAGTTGATCCTTGCCGTTGGGCCGGACCAGATAGAACGGCTCGTTCCGCAGCGACGCATTGATCGGCACCAGGACGGGTTTAGCGGACGTGTCGACATTTCGCTCGGGCAGCGTCGATTCGATTCGATCGCGGAGGATACGCTCGACCAACCAAATGGCGTTCTTGCGCGGAAAATCGTTCCAACTCGATTGAAAGCCGCTGGTGAACATCAGCACTTGGCCTCGGCCGATCTGTCGTTGGACGAGGAAGGGAACTTGATTGTCGAACCGGAGTTCGACTTTAGGACGAGAGCGAGCGGCCAGTTCGTCCGCCGAAGTGTCATCCGCGACCCGATCGCGACGCGAATCGAACAACAGCCAGTTGGGCACGATCTCGTCGCGCTGCTTCTGCGCTCGTTCGAGCGATTGCCGATCCGCGGCGTCCAGTTGGCCGCGAAGCTCCTTCTCCGAAAGTTTTTGGATCTCCGCGTTGACATCAACCAACTTCGTCCGTTCGTCTTGAATCCGCTTCGTCTCGGCGACCAACATTTTGTCGACGACCTCTTTGTCCTCCAGCGGCACGACGGCTTTGAAGAACGTCGGCTCGCGGAGCGAATCGGCTACATCTTGCGGTTCGGTCTCGGGCAGTTGGAGCGAGGCGTTGGACGCGACATCGCTCGGGCTGACTTTCAGCGAAAAGATCCTGAAATCGGTGGTCGATTCTTCGGGCGTATGACCGAGCGGCTGCGATTGAAGCGGCAACGGCAAGATGCCGGCGCCGTCGAGCCATGCTTGTTGAGTCCACGCGGCCGGATCGAAATCTCCGCCAGCGGCAAGAATCAACTGACCCCCTTGACGCACGTAGTCGCGGAGCAGGCGGACAGCGTCTAGCGAGTCCGGGCGAGGCACGCCGGCGATAACCACCATCCGGGCCTCGCGAAGTTCTTTTGTATCGAGTTGGTCGATGCGGCGGCGAATGATGCGGATCAAGTGCTCCTGCGGCTGGCCGCGCACGTTCTGGGGGGCCAAGAGTGCCCGCAGTCGACTGGTCTCGCCACGTTTGTTCTGCTTCGGATCCTCGGCCTCGCCGTATTGATCCACAAAAATCACCGGTAGCGCGGCGACGACCGGCACGACAAGCGATCGCGAATCGTCGGCGCTTAGGTTGTCCGTGGGCAACGAAACTTTCGCGGCGTGCCAACGGACTTGGCCGGCTTCGGGCGGATCGGTGAATTGATATTCGAAATTCACCTCAGCCGTCTGATCCGGACTCAAATCGATCGTCTTCGATTGAGCTTCGACCCCGTCGACGGACAGCGTCACCTGCACGTGCGATCGAGGCGCCTTGCCCTGAAAGCTAACGTGCGAAATGAACCTAGCCGGCACGGACGTGTCGGCCAAGCCATCGAGCAAACGGAAATCGGAGACCCAGGCGTTTTCGGTGTTTCGCGCTGCGACGTCCACGACCTGAATCTCGGGCAGTCCGTCCAGGCGCGAACTGAGCGAGGCGCCCTTCCAATTTTCTCCCTGCTCGTCGCTCAATAACACAATTCGGCGGGCGCTGGGGTCGACATCGCTGGCTTGCAACATCCCTTCTTTGGCTAGATCGATCGCCCGGGCGGCGGTCGTCGAACGATCGGTGAGCTCGATTTTGTCGAGTGCTTCGTCGGCGTCGCGCGGTGTCCGATAGGGGTCGCGGCTGAATGAACCGCCGCACAAGGGGAGCACCGTGATCCGGCTCCCCTCGGGCAAAATTTTGATGAGCTCGTGACCCCGGGTTTTGGCCTCGTCGAGCAGCGATTCACTGCCTTGGCGATAGCCCATGCTCATGCTGTTATCGACCAACAGAATCGCATGCAGCGGCTGTCCCGGGTTGATCTGAGTCGACCCCGAGCTGGCGAAATAAGGCCGGGCGAGGGCCAAGCCGAACAGTAGGACCGCGGCCGTGCGCAGGATCAACAGCAAGATATCGCGAATCTGCAAGATGCGGCGATTGCGTTTCATCGCCTCGCGCAAGAAATCCATCGCCGCCCAGGGAACCGTGCGGAACCGGCGACGATTGAGCAGGTGGATGATCACCGGCCCAGCGGCCGCCACGGCGCCGGCGAGGGCGAACATCTCCAGACCAGGAAAAAATGTGGGCATCGCGTGTGAAAAATCGGGGCGGGCAAGTAGGTCAGGCAACCTGCCTGACGGGAGTGAACTTAACTTCGCGGTTGACTATCTTCAGCGGTATGCATGTCAGGCAGGATGCCTGACCTACGTTACTAACCCGAAGCGTTAGCGAGGCATTTCGACCACACTCCTCGCTGACGCATCGGGTTAGCCTTCGATCTATTCGCCGGTTTTGGCTTGGTACTGCTTGATCTTGCCTTCTTGCAAAATCGGAAGGTAACGGTTGGGAATCGCGAGGGCGAAACAAGCGACGCTGGTCGAATATAAATCGCCCGGCGGCCCGCCCAGGTATTGCGTGTCGTGCCACATGCCGTCTTGTTTCGCGTCGCCGGGCATGTGAACTTGGCATGAGATCAAGTGATCGCGAAGCAGCGGATAGCCCTCTTTCCAAGCCGGACCGCCGACCTGATACATGGCCTGCGCGACATAGTACACGGCATAGGCGCCGCCCTGGATTCCCGGGCGGCCATCGTGATTGGTGTTCGGTTTTAGCTGCTTGACCGTGGCGGTGATGACTTCCATGTTCTTGGCGATTCGCCAATCGTCGTATTGGCCGAACTCTTGCAAGCAGACGACGCCGGCCGCAGCCATCGCCACCGACGGCCCGCCGCCCCCCTTTGTATAAGTGAATTGACCGGCCTCGCGCTGCTGCTCGGCTTCGCTTCCCTGGTTGCCGGCGCGCGAACTGTAGTGCTCGCGGACGTCGCGGATGGCCAATTTGATGACGTCAGGAGGGACTTCGAAGCCGCTATCCACGGCGCTTCGCAGGGCCTTGGCCTGCATCACGGCGAGACTCAGATCGTGGCCGGCGTCTTGGACACTGGCCGTGTAGTCCCAGCCACCGTCTTTGCACTGGGTGTTGGCCGTTAGTTTTAGCGCCCGTTCAAGCACTCCGCCGATTCGCGAGTCGTTGGTCATGCCGTAGGCTTGGCCCAGCACGAACGTCGACAGGCCGTGGTTGTACATGTCGCGGTGACCATCGGCCATGTTCAACAGGCCGGAAGGCTTGGCGTGGGTCACGACGTAGTTCAGCGCCTTTTCGACGTTGGGGCCATACTTGCCGCGGCCCGGCAGATGGCCGTTGGCAAGAAACGCCAAAGCGCCCATGCTCACCAGGCCCAGGTCGTTTGAATGCCAATTCCCCTCGGAGTCTTGGTTTTGGGCGAGCCAACTGAGACCGCGTTCCACTGCGGCTTCGCTCTGCGGCGTGATTTCCCAATCCCCTTCGGCTCGAGCGGCGCCGGGCGTCAGTGAGCCGATCAAAATCGCGACTGCGGTCAATACCGCCGTACTGCTAAGTTTCATGCAGGGCATCTCTGTGCGATTTTCGTCACTATGCGATTTTCGTCACTGCCCGATTTTCGTCGAGTCGGCCGAACAGCCGCGCCAGGGAGTGGCATTCTTAATATGATTAACGGGAGGGGAAAGTTACGCAAAATCCTGGAAAAAAAGTTCAAATTGCTTCGGCCAGGGGCCGCTAGAGCCGCGCACGAAGTAAGCGCGAGGGGTCGTCGATTAGATTCGCTTACTTCGTGCGAAGCTCTGACGGCACTTGCTTTAATTCCCGCTGCTTACCGCTAATTTCACGGCGTTGGGCGAAGCAGCGGCATTGGAACGAGTGGCTTGATTGCCCGGCAGCCGAACCATATTGGCGGCGCCCTTGGGAACGAGCTCGTAGACCGACCGCGCGGCTTCGTTTTCGCCGCCGCCGGCTATTGCGAAGAGCCGATTTTGCCCTGACGCGAAAGGACCAAACACCGGAAACGCATGCTTGAGCGGTTCGAGCGCGAAGGTGGCCCGGGGCCGGCCGGTTTGCGGATCGAGCCATACGAGCACTGGCCGGAGGGCACTATCCGGCGCCTTTTCCCGGCGAGCATATAGAATACCACCGGGCCCACCGCAAAGCTGAGCATCCAGCAGATCGCCGGCCAAGTGGCGCCAGAGCGACTGGCCCTTGTCGGCCGAAAGAGCCATGAGGCCCGTCTGCGACTCGACGATCAACCGATCGTCCACCATGCCGCTCATGCGGCGCAGACCGGGTATGAGTTTCCGCCAGACGAGGGCGCCGCTGTCCGCGTCGATGCACTCGACGCAAGCCACGCCCGGTTGCGCGACGAGCAAGCGATCCTTCCAGGCAATGACGGGCTGCTGATACTGCCGCGCCCAATCCGGATCTTCTTGCGGCGCGATCCACTCTTGCCGGCGGACCCATCGCGTCTTGCCGCTCGGGTCGCAGCACAACACGGCGCCGCCGAACACGGCGATCAGATTGCCGCCGGCCGTCGATAGCTGGCACGTCCGCTGTTGCCACCACGTTTCGCGCAGCGTCGCCAGTCGCTCCTGCGCGACGACCACGCCATCCGACGGATTGAACGTCGACAGATAGAGATTGCTCTGCTGATCGGCGCGCGACATGGTGAGGGCGACAAGGCCTTGCGGAGTCCAAAGCGGATCGGACACGACCTTCAGCCCCGGCCGAGTGCGCCACGCGACTTGGCCATTCTCCTTGTCGAGCGCCGCCAGTTCGGGCGCCGAGTCGTTGTCACGGCGGATCAAGCGCCGCACATAGAGCCGTTTGCCGACGACGACTGGCCGCATGGCCGTCAGCGACCAATCGTGCGTGTGGGCGTGCTCGCCGCCCACGCCAGTCTGCCATTTGCGAGCGCCGTCCTTTAGGCTGTAGGCTGCAACCTGGAAGCGATTGCTCACGAACAGCCAATCCCCGTCGCCAGCCGTGGCGATCTGCCGGGCCGCCCAATCGAGCTGGCGAAACATCGGTTCGCCGCGAAAGTCCGGAACGACAAATCGGGTGTTATCGCGCTCGGGCGTGATGAACGTCGTCCGCTGATCGTGTTGTGGAATGGTCGGATTCCAGTCGCCGGGGTTATCTCCCAGTTCACCGTCCAATCGACCGATTTCACGCAATTCAAAACCGGTCGGCGCCGGCGCCAGGATCGGACTGAGGGGGACTGCCGCACCGATCGCGGCGCCGGGCCCTCCATGCACGCGAACCATTTCGGCCACGAGAGCTTCAAATTCCTTTGCCCCGATCTGCACATCCCCCATGTTGACGTTGGCCTGCGCGGGGGAACCGGAGTCTTGCCCCATCATGGCGGCGGCCAATCGATCGCGGGCAGCGACCGAGGCGCCGCTATTTGAGCCACCGATGCCGCGGGCTTGGCGATAGTAGCCGCGCGCTTTGGCGAAATCGCCGGTCGACATCGCCCGATCGCCGAGCCAAACGCAGGCCATCGCGGCCGCTTCCGTGCCGCGGAATCGCGCGACAACGGCCGCGACCCCCGGGCTGTCGGCCTCGCCGATCGCCTGCTTTACTTGCAACATGCCCAGCGGGCCGAATTCTTGGAGCATCGTTTTACGCAGATCTACGTCATTCTTCATCGCTAGATCGATCGCGCCGTTGACCGAAACCAGAAGCTGTGGATCGCGCGGGTCGGGCCAGAGCCCGAGCGTATCCGTCGTGTCGGTCGATGTGACCAACTGGCAGGCGTCGCGATAGGCTTTGCTCTCCAGCGCCGCGAAAAAATCGCCAAGCAGATTGAAACCCTCTTTGTTGAGCTCTTCGACCAGCGGGTGCGGACGGGCGCCGCGAGACCTTGGCCGCTCGACGGCGATGTCCGTTTCGCCCTGGCGCGTGAGCCAATCGCCCGCGAAATTCAAAATCGGGTCTTGAACATTGCTCAGTCGCAGGGCCGCGAGCGTTCGTTGCGTATCGCGCACCTTGCCGGCGTAGATCGAGGCAAGAAGTTCGGCTCGCTGAAGCCGGTCTAGCTTGACGCCATAAGCGGGCTCGCACCAAACTGGACTCTTGGCGATCGTGGGGACAATCGTCGACCACGGGCGCTGATTCCCTTCGCCCCAGGATTGCTCGGCCAATTCGGCATAACGCTCGAGGAAATTTGTCGCTCCGTTGGGGTCGTGCGCGAAGTTCGTCAGCAGGGCAAACTCGTCGAGCCTGGCTAGTTGCTCGTCTACCGGCCTGGCGGCAGCCATGACTTCATCGAGCAGTTGGTCGATGATGCGGCGGACTTGATCGGTGTTGCCTCCGGCCGCGATCGTCTTGATCGCACACGCGCGGCGCCAGGCGCTCTTCGCCGTGCCGGGTGGCTGCAGGCGGGTGACTTCGTTGTTCCAAACATTGAAGTCGCCGGGACTAATCGTCGGCGCCTTTGCCAACAACTCAGGCCCTGCCAGTGAATCGATCGTCTCCAACTTCCGCAGCGTGATGCGGCGAAGCTTCATACCGCGCGGCTGTCCGCCTTGCGCCAGCCACATCGACACATGAGTCAGCGGGGCTTCGACATTGTCGATGGGCGTCAGCCAGGGAGTCCAGTGAACGCCGTCGATGCTGGTCGAACATTTTAGCCCGGCGCCGCCGATGAATTTCAGCCATTGATGTTTGGCGGCGTAGCCCGAAGTCCGGGCGCCGTTGTAATCGACGCCGCAATCCATCGAGGCATCGCCGTAGTTGCTCGGCCGGAACGACAAACTGCCCGTGTTGTTGTCTTTGAAGAACCCGACCGTGTATTTGGGCTCGCCACGGCCTTTGCCCAGGCCGATGTGCGACCCGGGCGAAACATCATCGACCTCGACAATCAATTCTCGCAGCCCGAGGCCGCCGTCCGGCAGCGAAAAGGAGATCCAGCCCGGCCGAGCCGACTGCTGAGATTTCAGCTCGATCGCGCCGTCGGGCAATTTCGCCATCTCAATTTCTTTCGGCAGTTCGGAATTCCAAACGAGTTCGGCCGGGCGAGCAAAATCCCGGGCGATCGGCTTCGCTGCCGCTTCCGCCAACGGCTCGCTCGACGTCCGCACCAGGCCCAGACCGCGAATCAAACAATGCCCGTCGAAAATCACTTCGTCAGGCATTCCCTCATAGGGCACTCGCATCAATTCGACCTCGCCCCGGCTAATTAGCAGCAGTCCCTTGTGAAAGCGGATATCAAACCGGGCCGGCATCTGCGAGGGATTCGTCCGGTGGTTCCGGTCCTGGTCCGTGCCCGCCAAAACCCGCAGGGGCTGATTGGGGTTGGCCTGTCGGTTGACCTGATAGGCCACGAGCGTGCCTTTATCCGGTTGCATCCGCAGGGTCAGTCCGGTCTTGCCGCGCCAGAAATGCAGCGTTAGCCATTGGTTCTCGAAAAACGAGAGCCGCAGGACCGAGTCCTCAGCCATCAGCGGATTGAATCGATTCACTCCGTCCAAGACCGGAAGTCGCATGCCGTTGTAATCTCGCTGCGACACGTTGCCTTGCACGGGCGTAAACCAACGCTTGGCGTCGTCCTGCGACGGCGGAGATACGATGCTGTCGAATCCGTCGTAGGCGATCTCATCCATCGGCCGGGGCGGACCACCGAGTTGGCTTTCCGTTCGCCACGGGAGAATCGGATTTTTCGGCGCCACGGCGACTGCCGGCTGATCGAGCGTCAGCGTGAGCCGGCTGAGGTGCGGCAATTGCCCTTTGGCTTCGATCCGCAGTTTGTTGAGACCGGCCTTGAGCGGAAACGATCCTTCGCGAAACTCGCGCTGACCGTCGGCGAACCAACTGCCCGTTACCTCGGCGGCGGCGATTTCTTTGACATTCACGCCATTGATGGTCAATCGCACGGGGCAACTTTCGGCGGCCGCGTACTTCAGATCGAGCCGGTACATCCCGCCGAGCGTGGCGGGAAATTCGTAACTCACCGACGCCTTCTTGCCGGTCGAATGCAGCACGCCGCTGTTACCCTCGATTTTGGCTCCCCATGAATCGCGATCCACGAGGCAATTTTTCGAGTGCGTCGACGCGGACGCCGCGAGCTCGATACGATTGCCCGTCACTTTGATGGCGCCCGCGGCTTGGCCATTGGGATTGAAGCCGACTGGACCCACCGCCGGATCGGTCCTTCGTGGCGCGCCTTGCACGGCGACTTCGCCAGGTCCAGGTTTCTGATTGGGATCGCCATTGCTTCCGTCCGCCGGTTGATCGGTCACGGACCCAGCCACGGCGCCTTCGATTCCCGCTTTGGGAAAGGCGCCACCAGCGGCGGCCGTATCCCGATCGCGATCTCGACCGAAAGGAGGCGCGAGCATGGGCCACGCCAGCATTGCGACGACAAAACCCACCAGCAGCAGGCAGACCGTCCAGCCCATCCACGCGAACACGCTCGTCCGACGCCGTCCGCTTGCGCCCCCCGCGAACACCCGCTCGGCCGATAGCTCGACCTTGCCGATGACGCCGGCCAGATACTGATCGAGCTTGAGCTGCGCCGAGAGCGCCTCGCGGACCGTGGCCGACGTGCGCATCCGCTGCCGGATGAGCTCGATCTCATCGAGCGTCAACTCTTGCGGCAGTTTCGATTCGACCAAGGCGATGAGTTCTTTGTCAGTCATGAGATCCGCTTTGCAGTTTTCCGGTGAGACAAAGACGTAGAGCCTGTCGGGCTCGGAACATCAGCAGCTTCACGGCGCCTTGGCTACGGTGCAAGCGGCTGCCGATGTCCGACAACCGCAGGCAGCCGCGGTAATGCATATCCAGCGCCTCGCGGGCCGTGGGGCCCAGCGAGTCGAGGCAGTCCGGCAACAACTCCACGGCCGAGTCGAATTGATCCTCGCCGGCCGGCAGCAGGGTTTCGAGCTCCAGGCATAGCTCCGTCCACACAACCTCGCGGCGGCGCCTCAGCTTGCGGATTCGCTCTCGGAGCAGATTTCGCGCGATGCCGATCAGCCACGGACGAACCATCACCGGGCTGTCGAAGTGCGCATGGGCCGTATAGGAGCGGAGAAACACCTCTTGGCACAGGTCCTCGGCGTCCGCCGGCACCAGCAGTCGCGAACGCAGGTAGCCATAGATGGCCGCCTGATGGCGCTGAATGATCGCCTCGAACGCGGCCCGATTGCCGTGCTGAGCCGCTTCGATGAGCACGTGGTCGTCCGACACGGAGCATCCTTTTTCGTGCCCGAACGGTCCAGGCGAGGTCGTCAATCGGGCGTGATGGCGAGTTAGGCGCGAGGCACTGGTGGTCGCCCGGCGCGGCAAGGCATTCATCATAAGCCGGACGGATTGGGCTACGCAACCAAACGCGAGCAGGGAGATTAGATATTCGTCAAAATGGCGCCAGTATGGGGGGCGGCGCCGTTGCCTTTGAATTTACGTCTGCCGTACATTGCGTCGGTCGCCGTCGATTGTGACGGCATGACTAGTTTTCATCCGGGTATTCGATGAATTTCGTAAATGTCGACCGCTTGTCGCTGCTGGCCGCATTCGAATGATTCTCCACCTCCCTTGGCAACCGCGAGTTGGCGCTGCCGACAAAAGTCGGGAAATACAGCGGCTTTCGGTCGCTGTGGATCGGTCACGACGCCGCGCCCATTGGGCTTGAGCGTCGCCGCAAACGCGGCCGCGATCAATTCCGCATACGCTCGTTCATAAAGCACATCGGCCGCGACGACCCAATCGAACGCGCCCAGATCGGCCGGCAACTCGCGCCAATCGATCACGCGGGTCGCCGCCAATGAGCAACCGTTGTGACAGGCGTTAAACTCGGCGAACTCCAGTGCCTCAGGATAGTAGTCCGTCGCGGTGACGGAAAATCCGAGTTTGGCGGCAACGGTCGTCACCAGTCCCGAACCGCAGCCCAGTTCGAGCAGTTGCTTTCCACCGGCGTCCTCGTTTTCCAAACGGCGGGCAAGCGCGACGGCGCTAGGCCAAATCTCCGCCCAATAAGGCAGCCGTTCATCGCGATTGAAATCGTCGTCGCAAATCAGTTCGTCGGCGCTGCGCGGCCGATAGAGCTCGATCGAGTGGCCCGCGAACTCGAATTGCGTCGTCACGACGTGATACCGGCGTCGCAATTCGGCGAGCTTGAAATTATCCAATGTCCGGATTCCGTAGGATCGCCGTTCGAGCGCATCGCATATTCGTCACTCGCCGAATTTACCGCGCGCCGGGATCGACGAACAGCGCCGAACGTCGCGGTTAAGGTAGTGAAGCTACGGCGGCCTTGTCGATGAGTGAAAACGGTGGGTCACTCGGCGGCGCCTGAACCGCACGAATTGACCACCCACACGAGCGCATGGGCAAGGACGCCGCCCGCCCCGAATGGCGGAGCGCGTTTGACGTTCGTTTTCCTCCCCGCCCAATTCTCGGTCCTTGCGATGAGCGTGCCCGCGCCGCATTTTCTGCTCTTCTCGGCCTCCGAGCCGGCCGCTACGGCGGGCCAGTCCGGCGAGTGGCGTTTCGTGCTCGAAGCGATCGGCGGCGCCTCGAAAATCGAGGTCGCCGATAGCGAGCCGCAAATACGCGGCGAGCGGCTCGAACTGTTGGCCGTCGTCCGCGGCCTCGAAGCCCTGGAACAGCCGTCGCGCGTCACGCTGCTCACGCCGAGCCGTTATGTCGCTCGCGGAATCGCCAACGGCCTCAACGATTGGCGAGAAAACGACTGGCAGTGGGAGCACCACGGAGCGATGGCCCCCGTCAAAAATCGGGACCTCTGGCAGCGCATCGATCGGGCGCTCGAAATCCACAATGTCGAGTGCCGTCAGTGGCGGATTGACGACGAGCACTCATCGTCTTCTCCCGAACGGACGCGAATGGTCGCGACGCCACTGGTCGCCCCGCGTCGGTCAGGCCATCGGCCTGACGCGGCGCAGCCTCAACCGGCCGATCCAGCGCCAACACACTCGACTGTCACAACCGTTCCGGGCGCCACGGCTGGCTCGCCCAGCAATGTTTCTTTTAGCCAACACATGGGCGGCCCTGCTGAACGATCCAGCAATGGCGCCCGACGAATAAGTTCCCACCCCGCGATCGTCTGGCGTTTCCAACCTCGCGGCGGCCGTCTTAACTCTCTTCGATTGCGACGAAAAATAAGCGATTGGCTTTCGGCAGCATGGATAAAATTCCGACAACTGGCGGCGCCGCTCGTGCGAGCCCCTTGGCTCGATTGAGCGCCGCGATCAGCGCGTTGAGCGCCTCACGAGTCTCTACGGGATCGCAATACTCCAATCGCTCTCGGCACAGTCAAGTCAGTCCTAGCCGAATCACAAATCCCGATGGAATATCACGACGCCTGGAGTCGTGTTAGACGAGAAAAAGAAGGAGCTTTGCCCGTGCGGACTTCCGTTACGTTAGATAAACTAGGGGCACTGGTCGAAGGTCGCCACGAGAATCCGTTTGAGATTCTTGGACCGCACGAGGTCGAAGATTGCGGTCGCCGGGCGATCGCGGTACGAGCCTTGCTACCCGGCGCCACGCAGGCCTGGGTCGTCGATCCGGCGCATTCGGTTTCCCGACCGATGCGGCGAATCCACCCGGCCGGAGTGTACGAAGCCATTTGTCCCATGCCTGAAAAACCGAGCCCAGGAGCTTACATGCTGCGAGCCGCCGACCAACAGGGGCAGCACATCACGACGCACGATCCCTATGCCTTCCCGCCGCTGCTGACCGACTACGACTTGCATCTGCTCTCCGAGGGTCGGCATTGGCGGAGCTACGAACGGCTCGGCGCGCAGTTGCGGACCATCGACGGCATTGCCGGCGTGAATTTCGCCGTTTGGGCGCCCAATGCCAATTCCGTCAGCCTCGTCGGCGATTTCAACAATTGGGACGGGCGGCGGCATCCGCTGCGCAAACACATCAGCGGCATTTGGGAACTTTTCATCCCTGGTCTGTCGGCGGGCACGCTGTACAAATTTCGCGTCAAGAATGGCGGGCACGAAGTCGACAAATGCGATCCCTATGGATTCGGCGCCGAAGTGCCGCCCCGCACCGCCTCGAAGGTCGTCGACGTCAACGATTATGAATGGAACGACGACGGCTGGATGGCCGACCGCGCCCAGTTCAATGGCCTCGACAAGCCGATGTCGGTCTACGAGGTGCATCTCGGCAGTTGGCGCCGCTCCTGGGATGATCCCAGTCGCTGGCTGACATACGCTGAAATCGGCCCGATGCTGATCGATTATTGCCGGCAGATGGGCTTCACGCATGTGGAGTTTCTGCCCGTCAGCGAGCATCCGTTTTCGGGCAGTTGGGGGTATCAAACCGTCGGCTACTATGCGGCCACGAGCCGATACGGCTCGCCGCAGGATCTGATGCACATGATCGACACGCTGCATCAAGCAGGCATCGGCGTGCTCATCGATTGGGTGCCGGCCCATTTTCCCCGCGACGCTCATGGGCTATATCGTTTCGACGGCACTTGCCTATACGAGCATGCCGACCCGCGGCAGGGCGAGCATCCCGACTGGGGCACGCAGATATTCAATTACGGACGAAACGAAGTCCGTAATTTTTTGATCTCTAATGCCCTATTCTGGCTCGACAAATATCACATCGACGGACTGCGGGTCGACGCCGTCGCTTCGATGCTCTATCTCGATTACAGCCGGCAACCGGGAGAGTGGATTCCCAACGAATACGGCGGCCGCGAGAACCTCGCCGCTATTTCGTTCGTCAAGGAATTCAATGTCGTCACGCACCAAGAGTATCCGGGCACGCTGACGATCGCCGAGGAATCGACCTCGTGGCCGAGCGTGTCGCGGCCGACCTATGTCGGCGGCTTGGGGTTCAGCCTGAAATGGAACATGGGATGGATGAACGACACGATCCGCTACATGCAGCACGATCCCATCCACCGCAAGTATCATCACGACGAGTTGACGTTCAGCCTGATCTATGCGTTCCACGAAAACTTCGTGTTGCCGCTATCGCACGACGAAGTCGTCCACGGCAAGGGCTCGCTATTGGATCAAATGCCGGGCGATTTGTGGCAGAAGTTCGCCAATCTGCGGCTGCTGTATTCGTATCTCTGGACGCACCCGGGCAAAAAGCTGCTGTTCATGGGCAGCGAGTTCGGTCAATGGACCGAGTGGAACTACGAGACGAGCCTCCAGTGGCATTTGTTGCAGTGGGAGTCGCATTCGGGAATACAGAAGATGGTCGGCGACTTGAATCGCCTTATCCGCCGCGAGCCTGCATTGCACGAAGTGGACTTCGACCCCGCCGGGTTCGAATGGGTCGATTGTCGCAACTACGACGACAGCGTGCTCAGCTATATTCGGCGGGCAAAAAATCCGAACGACTTTTTGCTAGTCTGTTGCAATTTCACGCCCGCGCCGCGGATGAACTACCGGTTCGGCGTGCCCGAAGGGGGCTGGTATCAAGAAATTTTCAACAGCGATTCGACGTACTACGCCGGGAGCAACGTCGGCAACGCGGCCATTCCCTCGCAAACGATCGGCAGCCACGGTCGCCCCTTCAGCGTGCAAATCGACGTCCCGCCGCTGGGCGTGACCGTGATCAAGCCGTGCCGTTAATCATATTGAATACATTGCCGCGGCATCCTGCTGCGGGGTGTAATACAAGCGATTTTGGGTCGCGCCGGCATTAACCAAATAAGCGTCGTACCGCCATCATGCAACGGTACGGCGCGGCAGGATGCCGCGGCTATGAACGCTACTTCTTCATGGCGTCGAAGTCAGCCGCGGCTCGACCAAGATACATGTGATCGAAAAGGCCGTACTCCCCGTCGATAGTCGATAGGGCAATGCCGGTGAGCGTGAACTCGCCGAAATCGGCGAACAGGTCGCGGGTGACGAGCGTCCAGCCGTCGGGCAGTTTGGGATCGACCGCGAGTGAGCCGCCGTAGCATTCGGGCCCCGGACCGGCGTGGTAACGAAACTTATGCGCGGGATCGCCGACAGGTCCCCACGCGCCGTCGTGACTGAGTTGCAGGCAGATCGCCACGCCCCCCTTTTTCTTCCAGGCAAACTGCATAAATCGAAATTCGCCTGGCCCGGGATTCTGCCGGATTTTTGCGCTCAAACCGGGAATCGCCGGATTGAATCGCTGGTCGGGCGTGACTTTGACGGCGGCGGCGCCCGAGAATTTATCGTCGCTGACGAGCGTGATTTGGCCCGCGCCCTGATTGAGCTTGCCGACAAAATCGGCCTCGTCCTCGAAAATTTTGAGCGGCTGCGCGGCCCCCGCGACGACCGGCGGCTTTGGCTCCGGCGGCGGCGCAATAATTCGTGCCCGCAGAATGGGAGTCACCGTTGTCGCCAGCACGCTCTTGCCATCGGCGCTTAATAGTTCACCCCGGACGACAATGTCGTACGAGGAGGGGGCCAAATCGCCGGGGACCAAAAACTGTAGCGTGGCGTCACTTTGATCGGCGGCGATTGTCGGCGCAGCCTCAAGCCGCAGCGTGCGATCGAGATCATCCTGCTCGACATCTTGATTATTGACTTTGACTTTCTTTTTCGGCGTCGTTTGCGTGGTAATCGAGGAAATGCGAACCGGGCCCGCGGCGCCTGGGCCCCGCGTGAGCTTGATCGCCAAGGGTGTCTTGCCACCTGCCTTAAGCTCGGGCTGTCCGCTTACGCCCGACCAAGCCAACCCGATCCCAGGCGCCGCGATTCGGCTAATCGCCACCTCGCCGCGGAGCCAAGGTTGACGGGCCGTGTCGGCCGTCGCGATCGAACTCTCGGCGATGCGATGAATCGTCGCGCCCGTGTCGACGCCGACTCCAACCACCCGGGCGATCCCATGCGCTGCCCCATCACCGGCCGCGGACAGCGGTAAAAATCCCATGTTACTGCCGGCGGATATTTCACCGCCGATCGATGTGACCCCCGGTGGCAGCCCTTCAAAGTTGACTTTGATCGGTCCCGCGTAATTGGATCGATTGGCCGTCACGCGGACGACCGCGGCGCCGCCGGCGGGAATCAAAACACGTTCGTCGGCCAGCGATAGGGAAAAGCTCGGCAGATCGGTTTTCGAGATCGCCAGGTGATAAACGAAATCGGCCCCCGCGCGGCCGGCCACGTCCTTCACGGCGACCAAGATGGCCGTCGCGCCGCCCGGCACGGTGAAATCCAGTCCAGGGTCGACGGTCATCGGCTGATCGTCGGCAGTGGCCAACTGGTTTCCCTTGTCATCGCGGATCGTGAGCACGCCGTCGAGCGGCGATCCGAGGCGCGAGGCCATCACCTCGATACGCAGTTTCACGTTCGGCGCGACCTCCACGCGATAGACGTCTTCCGACTGAGGTTTATCCAGCCGGCCACTGATGCCGATCGGCGCGGTAACCTGCTGCGGGCTGCCATCCACCGATGGTTTTTTCACGACTTCGTCGACGTCGCTGGCCAGGACGCGAGGGCGCAATCCCGCAGCGCGATACCCCGTTGGAAAACTGGCCGGTAGCTCGTCAGCCGCCTCGGGCATCGCTAGTTCCGTCTTCGAACCGGCCGGCAGGTTCGTCGAGGCGAATTCAACGGTCGCCTTCGCGCCGCGGCGGATCGCCATGGGAAGGGTCGTATCGGCGAATTGCCAATCGCCGATCTTCAGACGGTACTGATTCGCCCCGGCCGCCTGATAAACCGAATCGTGCATTTGTAGCGTGTAGAGACCGTCGGCCGGGGCGGTGAACTGGAGCCGCGCATCGCCGCCAAGCGCTGTCGAGGCTTCCGCCCAGGCCAGCGGCACGTGTCGGTCGTTAAATACGTTCAACACCGGGTCCAAGCCGCCGCCGATCCGCCGGGCCTCGACTTCGATCGCGATCCCCTCCCCTTTCTTCAATGTGAAAGTCGTCTGCCCGACTTGGCCACCGCTGATGGCGCCCGACAGCGCGACGGGCAAGGAAGACAGCCGCGGGATCACGGTCGTTTGCACGAGTGAATCGACGCCGATGAGAATCGCCGCGGAAAGCCCGCCAGCCGTGCTAACACGCAGGTTGTACATTCCCGGCGACACATCGGCGGGCAGCGTCACTTCCAGTTCGGCATGTTGCGGCGTGGCGCCGGGCCGAACAACCTGTTTCGCGATCGCCATCGGCAGGACAATTTGCAGATCGGGCGCCAAATCGGCGCCGTCGATGGCGATCGTCGTCGTCGCGCCGATTTGCAAACCGCGCAGCGAAATCGCGCCAATCGTCGGCGCCGCCGCAACGGCAATGGTCGCTGAAAATGAAATGGCGATCCAACTGATAGCGGCCGCCACCACGCCCCGAAATCCGGCGCGAGAAGGAAACTTCAAGGCCAAAGCTGAGCAAACAGCAAGCACGCGCGGGCTAACCATGCGAGCGCCTCCGATCGAGCGGGATGGTACGGGCGGGATTTTGGCGGGAGCCGAGCCGTTCAATAGCCGCCAGCCATCGGCTGAGCGGAACTTGGCCGCGCGGAAGCGACTAAGAGCGATGTCTGTCGATTCATTATTTGGGCGCCGCGTCTTTGTCCATCGCGCCCTTGGCATCCGGTTTGGCGGCCTCCGGCTTCAATACGCCAAACGGATCGTTGGCCTTAGCGTCGGTGGCGCCTTTTTCGGTCGGCGGCGCCGGCTTGTCCGGCGAAGGTTCATCGATAAACGGATTACTCGGGGCCGGTTTTTGCGCTGAGCCCTCTTTGGTCACAGGCGCGACGGGGGTGGTCTTCACTGGGTCAGTCGTGGGAGCGGCGCCAAACGGGTCGGCGTCAGGACCTTTTGCCGGGCCCGGACCGTTAACGGGAACGGTCGGTTTGCCAACGCCGCTGATGACCGGACCGCCAACGGCCGTTTTGTCGTTCCCCGGGAGGGCTCCGGTAAAGGCGTGGAAGATTCCTTTGAGAGCGCCTGGCGTCGGCTTGATGGAAGTCGCCGATGCGTCGGCCGCCTTGGCCGGCGCGTCAGCCGTTTTGTCGGTCGTGGCTGGCTTTTGAATCGGCGCCGTATCCGTTGCGCCTTTCACCGGGGGCGTCTTGTCCGCAGGCTTGGTCGTGTCGGATCCAAACGGATCGTTGGACTCCACCGGCTTGGCCGGCGCGGTCTTAGGAGGCGTCGTTGCCGGTTTGTCGTTGGGCATCGCGTCGCCGCTGCCAAAGGGGTCGGCGTCGCCCGTTTTCGGTTTGGCGGGGATGGTTTTGTCAGCCGTGGCCGGAGTCTCGGCCGGCGCCGCGGGTTTGGTGTCGCCGAGCGGATCTTCTGCCGGCTTGTCAACGGCAGCCGGCTTCTCGACGATCGCAGGTTTTCCAGCAGGAGCGTCGGCCGGTTTCTTGCCCGCATCGGCGCCGAAGGGGTCGCCCGAGTCGGCAGGTTTTTCCGTCGCGTCGGCCGTCTTGGCCGGTCCTGTCGCGAACGGATCGCCCTCGGCGGCCGGCTTGGCGACCGAGGTGGCTTTGGAGTCAATCGGAGCGGCGGGCACTGCGGCCGGCGGAGTCAATTCATTTTGAGAAAATGCCTTGTCCTGCCGGAGCAGCACGGCGCCAGAGTCGCGATTGGGCGCCTCGGCGGCGACGGCTCGCTGCTGCTTGGCTTGCTGCTGGAAGGCGATGGAGCGAGCATTTTCGCGATACTGCTCCAGCATCGCTCGGGATGAACCCTGGATCCGCTCGAGCGATTGGCTAATCGAATAGCCGCTGGCGTCGGTGGCCTCAAGGGCGCCTCCCTTTTCGAAGTCGGCCGTCGCGTCCGGCTCGCGGCCCAATCGCAACTCGGCCAAGCCGCGGAAATAATACACCCGCGGGTCGCGGCTGCCGGCCTGGGCGGCCATCGTCAGCGAGTTGAACGCCCGCATCGAATCGCCGGCGAAATACGCATGAACGCCGTCGCCATACAGCCGCTCGGGAACCGACTGATCGGCTCCTCGGGCCGCTAAAATCCAACCGTTGGCGCCCAACAGCGCCGCGGCTGCGAACAGGGTAATTTTGCGAACGCTCATGGCCAGCCTCGAGAAATTGGTGGCAAGTGGAAAATTTTTAATGGCAATTAAACCGCTGCGTCGGCGTCTCCGCTCGCGCATCCTGTCATGGTACTTGCCGCGCTGATGCTTTACAAGCAACGGTTAAGAGCCGCCTCACAAAACGGCCGCCTACTCCTCAGCCAGATGCTGGGACGTTGTTTTTGGATAGTCTCGTGAGCGGTGGGACAAGCGGCTAGGGGTGGTGGGGCTAGGGTTTAGGGACGCTGGCGGCTTGCGCCGCCCGATGTGGTTCGTCGCTCGCTTCTAAGCACGCTTTAACCCGTTTAGTCACCACTTGGCGGCCGCCTGACGCCCCCGGGGCTGCCGCTTGGGCGTAATTAAAAGGGGACGAATAAAAAGGGGACGCGATTCGTTCTTGACGATCGGGTGGGCACTCGCTAGGCTTGGCGCCATGCCCAGAACTGCTCGCCACGCCTCGAAGGGTCTTGTGTATCACGCGCTTAATCGAGCCGTTGCCCGATTGCCGCTGTTTCAGAAGGAAGCGGACTACGAGGCCTTCGGATAATAAAAAGGGGACGCGATTCGTTCTTGACGATCGGGCGGGCACTCGCTAGGCTTGGCGCCATGCCCAGAACTGCTCGCCGCGCCCCGAAGGGTCTTGTATATCACGCGCTTAATCGAGCCGTCGCCCGATTGCCGCTGTTTCAGAAGGAAGCGGACTACGAGGCCTTCGAGCGGGTGCTGCAAGAGGCCCATGACAAATTTCCTCTCGACATCTTGGCCTATTGCGTGATGCCCAATCAT
>JBBQWR010000026.1:0-73181 GCA_038210495.1 Pirellulales bacterium | reverse complement strand
CGTCAGGCACGGGCCATTTGTACCAAGGCCGTTTCAAGGCGTTTCCGGTGGCGGATGACGACCATTTTTATACGATTGTCCGCTACGTCGAGCGGAACGCGTTGCGGGCGGGATTGGTGGCGCAGGCCCAGGCTTGGCGCTGGTCGAGCCTGTGGCGCCGCGAGTTCGGCTCAGCCGATGACCGGCAATTGCTGGCGCGTTGGCCGTTGCCACGGCCGCGGGCCTGGGTCGAGCATGTCAACGAGCCGCAAACGGAAGCGGATTTGGAGGCGGTGCGGCGGGCGGTTCGCAGGAACAGCCCGCTTGGCGATCCCGATTGGCAGCGATCGATCGCCAAACGTTTGGGTCTGGAAGCAACGCTTCGCGCTCGAGGGCGCCCGAAGAAATCGCCGCCGACCAAGGCAACGCCATGAAACGAGTCGCGTCCCCTTTTTTTGTCATTTTCTTGTCCGTAACCGATGGCGTCCTGGAAGTCGGCCGTCCGGCTCCCCGAGCCCATCGCGGCGGAAAGCACCGTGCGATTGCCGTTTAGATCGTATTGCGACGTGAGAACGACACGAGGGACGCCCGGGGTTGTGCTGCTGGTCAGGCCCCCTTGGTTGTCCAGGCTCGTGACGCGGCCCAAAACGCCGATCCCAAACGTGAAGGCCGAGTTATTGGCGGTAAACGACCCGGAAGAGTCGAATGCGTCGGCCGCCGTGTACAGGGCGCCTCCTTCTTGATACGCATAGCTGGTCGCGTTGTTGGCCGTCGTCGCGCTCGTGCTGGCGTACCAGGTTTCGCTCGTTCGCTGATTGCGATGGTCGTAGGCGAAGCCAATCATTTGACCATCCGCGTCAAGAACGAGTCGCGTCCCCTTTTCTTGTCCTAAGCCCCTCGCGGTCAACTGCTCAGAGTCTGTCGGCGGGGCCTCAATGCATGGCGGCGACTGCGCCGCTAGTATCGCAAATCGCCTTGTGCGAGAATAGCGGCGTCTTCAAGTCAATCAAGGTTGGTCACGCCGAATCGAGCGCTGCGGCGCACGTGGCCGCAAGCGCGAATCCGTCGAATCGCAGACTTGTCTCAGCGGGCGGTCCGCTGAGGTTCATCGTTCTTTGATCTTGGGAGGACACGAATATGTCGCGTCGCACGCCTTTGTTCGCAGTCGTTGCAGTTTTGCCGCTAATGGTTTCCGTTCTGGGCGCCCGTGCTCTGGGACAGGACCACCCCGCCCCTGGCCAAGCCTGGGAGTTCAAAGCAACGTCCGTGTCCCCGGACGAGCGGGAAGCTACGAACAAACTCAACGCCCTTGCGGCCGAAGGTTGGGACCTCGTCGGCCCGCTTGGCAACGGCCTGGTCGCGTTCAAGCGAGCGGTCTTATCCCCCCAGCAAATCGCCGCCAAGAAAGAGCTCGCGAGATGGCAAGGGGAGTGGACCAGCGGCGATGAAACGCTCATCATCCGAGGCGACCGTTGGCGATGGGGTAAAACGGGCAAATTCACGTTGGAAGAATTTACCGACAATCGAATCGAAATCGTCAGCGTCGGAGAAAAGCAAACCATCGCAAATATGTTCGTCGAAGAAGGAGAACACAAGGGCACGGCATGCAAGGCCATCTTCCGCCTCGACGGCGACACCCTGCAGTACAGCGGCTCCTACGAGATCCTGCCCACCGGCTTCGACGACGGCAGCGGGTACGCTGTCAACTGGAAGCGGGTCAAGCTGTCTCCCTGAGTTTTTTCTTTGGGGTGACAAATCTTGCGACGGTATGAAAGCGTAGGTGAATTGCAGCGCCATTGATATCCGGCGCCGCAATGCGCATCGGCCGGTCTTTTGCAAGCCCTTTTTATTTCCGTGAGGAATCCAAGATCATGATTAGCGAACAAGTGCGCGCCGCATGCTCCGCCGAGCCCTTTCAGCCGTTTATCATGCACCTTGCCGACGGTCGCAACATCCCCGTGCTTCATCGCGAATTCATGGCCAATTCGCCAAGCGGCAGAACGGCCGTAATCTATCAGCCCGACGATTCGTTCAATATCGTCGACCTACTTGTCGTCACCGATCTCGAATTCAAGGCCCCTCCAAGCGGAAACGGAAAACGCGGACGCAAGCCGGGGCGGGGCTAGGCCAGCCCGAGAAAGCCGAGTGATTTCAAGCGGAAAAAAAGGGGACGCGACGGACGCGACTCGTTCTCGATTTGAGTCGCGTCCCCTTTTGCCGGTCCGAAACAGAGGAGCCATGCGATTTGCAAAAGTAGAATGTCCCCTTTTTCTTCTTTTTCTTTCGACACAACCTGCCCTAACGGACACAACTATGCCAGGATTCCTCGACGTGAAATCACCCTCGATAGAAGCCGAATACGCTCGCTACATCGACGGTGACGTAATGGGAAAGATCATCTTCAAAAGCTTCTTGATTCACAGGATCGGCTTGCCGATTACGGATATTTACATCCCCTTGGGGCGTCACGGTGACAGTACTTGTGCCGGCGATGCAATGGTCGTGGTTGGCAGCAGGCGGCGATCTGTTGAGATCAAGTGCGCGAATTGCAATATCGTAAACCGAACAATTAAGGATCGTGACGGTAGAAAGAATTGGGCATTTGCGGGACTACTGAAAACTCCGAAGGGCTCGTCGAGGTCATTCGATCTAGCGTTTTGCGTAGGAATCCAGACTCTCGGACTTGAGGATTCGCGTTACTGGACGGACCTCGTCGACCTCCAAGCCAAAGCAAAACGGCAGGGGCGAGATCTCGATCTGACCGCACTTCCGCACCAACCCAGCTTTCTGGATCGTTGCTGCTTCTTCATCATGCCCAGAAGGGGCATCGTGAACACTTATTTTCGAGTAAACGTCGGGGCTGTGGCCGAAAACAAGTATCAAGAATCCTACGCATGGGGCTACGACATGCGAAGGTGTCGCGCAATTTGGGGTCAGGCGCTGAACGATTAGCCGTCATTGGCTGAGGAGAAGGGGACATTCTACTTAGACGACCCGACCGAAGTTAAATCACTCGTGGCGGCGTGGCATTCTACCTGAGCGCGGCGGGGACGCCGACGCTCGTCGACTACGAAAGCGTCAGTGAAGTAGTCGGCGAATCGGAGCTTTGAACTGCGTGATTCGCTGGCGAGTCGCCTTGACGGCATCGGCTTACTTCCGCGTCCGACTCGGCGCCAACAAATCACCGATGCGCGGGCCCGCGTACCCGGATTCAAAGCAGTGCAGCCCGAAGCGTTCGGATAGATCGAGGCTGGCCTTGATGCCGCGGACGCTGTTGCCCTTGGCGTCTAGCGGCGAAGAAAAGATGCCGATGCCCAGTTGCCCGGGGATGACGCCGACGATTCCGCCGCCGACGCCGCTCTTGGAGGGAATGCCCACGCGAAACGCCCATTCCCCCGCATAGTCGTACATCCCGCACGGACGGGAGAAAGGGGACGCGACTCGTTCCAGACTCCCCCGCCGCCGCGCTCTACCAACTGCTCGTTGGCCGCATCAATACACTGACCAGCAGCTACACGTCCCTATTCGTGATCACCGGCCTGTTACATCACTTGGCGTTCATAGGGCTACTGTCCTTTGTCGTACAAATTCGTCCGCCAGAATCGGATAGCGGCAGCCCTGCGCTAAGCGATTCGGACGCAGGCGTTATTACTACAGCGCCAGGTTCCTCTTGGTGAATCTGTCGGAATCGGCGAGACTTGGTTGGGGTCGGAGGACCGGCTCATGATCGCCTTCCCGGAGAACCAGGTATGGACGCCGTCGAGATTCGTGGTTTGAAACCGAAGTTACGGAAATATCTTCAATCGTTCGGCGAGTGCTTCGGCCGCTCGGACACCCGCGCGCATTTGAACACGTACGTCACCGGCCAGTTATCGAAGCTGGATCGCAAGAGCGTCGAGCCGATCGCATTGGCGGCCGGCGTGGCTCCGCGAACCTTGCAACAGTTTCTCAATTCCTTGGCGTGGGACCAAGACCAATTGATCGATACGTTGCAATGGCGCATCGCGCGGGACCACACCAGCGAACACTCGGTCGGCCTGATCGACGAAACCGGGTGTCCGAAGAAGGGAGACAAGACGCCGGGCGTGCAACGTCAGTGGTGCGGGGCCACCGGCAAGAAAGACAATTGCGTGACGACGGTCCATCTGGGCTACGCGGTCGACGACTTCCATTGCCTGCTGGACAGCGAGTTGTTCTTGCCCGAGAGTTGGTCGGAAGATCGTTCGCGCTGCCGCGCGGCGCACATTCCCGCCGAGATGGTATATCGGCCGAAATGGCGGATCGCATTGGAACTGTACGATCACGCGCGAGCCAACGGGGTGTCGTTCGCCTATCTGACGTTCGACGAGGGTTATGGGGGAAAGCCCGAATTTTTGCGGCAATTGGACGCGCGCGAGCAGCGCTATGTGGCGGAAGTTCCGCGTACGTTCACGGGCTGGTTGCGGACGCCTTATGTGACCGATCGGCCTTATCATCGGCATGGTCGCGGACGAGGCCGGGCCACGCCGCGGTTGGGCGCGGGCGAGGCTCCGGCGCGCGATGTGGAACATCATCTGAACTATTCGCCCGCCTTGCGCGATCAAGCCTGGACGCGGTGGCGGATCAAAGACACGCAGAAGGGCCCGATGGTCTGGGAGACCAAGCATGTGCTGCTGACGCCCAAGGACGAGCAGGGCTTGCCCGCCGCGCAGGCGATCCACCTGTTTGTGGCTCGCAACGTGCGCGAGGTGTTGCAGGTGAAGTTCTTTGTCAGCAACGCCCCGGCGGAGACTCCGGCGCAAGAACTGTTGCACGTCGCCTTCTCGCGTTGGCGCGTGGAACGCTGCTTTGAAGATCAGAAGACCGAACTGGGCTTCGATCACTTCGAGGGACGGTCGTACTTAGGTCTCATGCGGCATCAAGCGATCACGGCCGTGAGCCATCTGTTCCTATCGGAGACGCAGCAAGAACTGCGGGGGGGAAAATCCGGAGTTGACGGTCTGCCAGATTCGCACGGCGGCGGCCGCCTTGGTGCGCTCGTGGGGCTTGGGACGGCGGGCCGCCCGACTGATTCTCGACGCCGCGGCGGCCGAACTCGCGTACACGCAGCGGCGCAATGCCGCAGCGCGCCGCAGCCACACCCGAACGACCCGCAAGAAACTCGCCGCGCTGGGCATCCGCCTGACCGGTCTGCCTCGTTGCGGATGGGGCAAAAGTTAGCGCTGTAGTATTATAATTCCCATGGGAATGCGTCTGGACTAGGATAGCGACGTTGCAGGCTGCGCCAATCAAATGGTCGCGATCGATCGAGCACGCGGATTTGCGTCCGCGCGCAGGCAATCCCTATTTGCGTACTTCGATGAATGTCATTCTCGTCCACGGATTCATGAATCGGGGCTGGATTTTTCGTCGGCTCCAGCGGCAGTTGGTCGCGCGGGGGCATAATTGCATTTCGCCGTCGCTGAGGCCGAACGACGCGCGGCATGGGATCGCCGATTTGGCTCGCAAGCTTGGCGAAATCGCGGATCAAGAATTTGGGGCTGGCGCGCCGCTGGCGATCGTGGGCTTCAGCATGGGCGGGATTGTCGCGCGACACTACGTGCAGCGGATGGACGGTTACCGCCGCACGAAAGCCCTGTTCACGATTTCGAGTCCCCATCAAGGCGCCCTCACGGCGTATCTCTATCCGGGCCAAGGAACCCGCGACTTGCGGCCGGGCAGCCCGCTTTTGCGCGAGCTCGAAAGCACGGCCGATTGCCTCAGCGGCGTCGCCCTGCATGCCTATTGGACACCGCTGGATCTGATGGTCGTGCCGGCCACGAGCAGTCGCTGGCCCAGGGCCAGCGAGTTTAAAATCTGGCTGCCGCTGCACACGCTGATGCCGCACAATCGGCGAGTTTGCGATGACATTTGCGAGAAGATCGACGCGGCGTGAGGGGGAGCGGGGTTAGAGGGCAAGGGGTCAGGGGTCAGGGACAAGGGGAGGATGAGGGCGGTTGATGCGGAGGGTGGCCGGGGCTGGAGGCGCTTCGCCGAAGCCCCGGATGATTGGACGCGAAGAAAGGGCTGAGTCTTCACAACTCAGGCTAGAAGCCTGAGCTACGGAAGCGCCACGGCAGCCTGAGCTACGGCTACGGGGTAAGCGCGATGCCTGGCAGAATGAGATCCGTGTGCCAAAATCGCTTCAATTCTTGAATGATCCGACGAAATTTATCGCCATCGACGGGCTTGGTCACATAGCCGTCGACCTGCAGGAACTGGCTGCGAAGCCGATCTTCTTCGGACTCCGAACCGGTCATGACGACGATCGGCATACAGGATAGGGCCTCGCCGGCTTTGACGATCGGGGAAAACAAAGGGGGGAAAACAAAGGGGACGCAGCTCGAATAGGAATTCACGTATCCATTTTACTCCCGCAGGTCGATGATCGGGGTGGGCTCGCGGGGGCACGGCCGGCGCGCCGAGCGTCATTCAGAGTTCCACTGCTATAATAGGGCCTGAACGGTGAATCCGATCGTCTTTTCAAGTCCAATTGCGCTCTCCACGACAAATCTTGCAGTCCCGTATTCGACTGGCGCATTAGATTACCGACTGCCAATAAAATGGGTCTCGGTCTGGGGGGAAGTCCAACCAGTCCGCCATTGCCGACGATTAATTCGTCGCTGGTCAGTGACGTGCTGAATTTGGGACGGACGGGTTCTAGCGGTAGCCCAATTCATACTGATCCATTCGTGCTGCAAATGACCTATGACCAAGTACTGTTGAGCAATGAACTCAGCCAGACAGCCGAAGGCAGTCTATTTAGCTTGGCTAAACCCAACCGGCGGCCCTGGCGGAAGGCCGCTCTGGCAGAATCCGTATTAGGCGATATAGGCAACATTGCAACGCCGACACAGCGAAAGTTTCAAGGATCATTTGCAGCATTCCAAACTGCGTTTAACGACACAAATCTATCGGACTACATTGGAGCCTGGGGCGTGGATACCTCGCACCACGATGTATGGGCTGTGCTAAATCACAACAGCGATTTTGCAGTGATTACCGAGCCGAGTTGCTTGTCGCTGGCGTGGATCGGCGGCTTGATGGCAGGAGGCTTTATGATGGGTCAGCGTCGCAAGGCGGTGACAACGAGTGAGAAGGCAATGGGGAACCCAATCGCCTTTCGTGGGACTTGGCAGTGAAATTCGGAGAAATTCTATCCTTTAAAATCCGGCAAATTGCCGTCGGGTGCGATTGATAAGGGGCGCAGATCGGTCAGGATTTCCAAATCGGGGCGGGTTTTGGCTTCTGGAAGGTAGGCGGCCGAGCATTCGACTTCCGCGAGGTCGATTGTGTTTTTGATCCAGAGCAATTTCGCGTCGGGGGGCTCGGTTAGGCCGATCGTGGGTAGTGCGGCGTCGAGGAGTTCTCGATCGGTTTCGAAGTGGATCGGGTAAACGGAGCCCGACATGTGGCCGCTGGTGAGGCCGTTAATCCAGGTCGCGGCGCGGTCGGAGGAGCGGATCAGGCTGGCTTTGCAGAATTCGGCGATGCCGATGCCGTGGGCGCTGCCGTTCGAGGCCTGGGTCAAGCGGCGGACGATGATTCGCCGGACTTTGGGATACTCGTCGGGCAGGGCGGCGTGGTCGTTGAACTTTCGTCCGACGACGTTGGTGTCCATCCCGGCGCCGCTGATGTCCTTGCCGATTTCGTCGACGATTAGCAAATGCACGTGTTGAAACGGCAACCGCGGCATGTTTTGCTTCGCGAGCACGAGCAGTTGTTGGTCGCAGGCGGGAAAGTCGGCCGGTTGCACGGCCGTTAGCTGGGCGAGCTCTTTATACGCATTTTCCACGACGGCCAAGCCGCCGATGATCCGGCAGCGGTTGAGGACGCGATCCGCCACGCCCCGGACGATCTGCTCGAAGCTGTATTCTTGCACCGCGCGGTGAAAGATTTTGGCGCCGTCGTGCTTGCCCAGGCCGACCAGTAGCATCTTCATCAGGCCGCTTTCGATCGAGCCGACGAACCAAGTGTGCGGCTTGACCCGGGCGCACACGAACACATGATCGGCCTCAGACGCGAGCCGATCGAAGTGAATCGGAAAGCCATCCGCGGCGCGATCGACGACGACCGTCTCCATGCTGGATCGGATCGGGCAGCCGCAAAACTGTTCGGTGACGCCGTAAGCTTCGAGGATGTGTCGCTGGCCGTCGGCGGTGGCGCCGCCGTGGCTACCCATGGCCGGGACGATGAAGGGCTTAGCGCCGAGGCTTGTGAAGTGTTGGACGATGCCGCGAACCAGGATGCCGAGTTGGGCGATGCCGCGGCTGCCAACGGCGATGGCGATGCTCGCGCCGGCAAGCTTTTTGTCCGCGAGGCGGAGTTTGGCGAGTTCGGCTTCGAGGGATTCGGGGAGATCGGAGATTTTAGGGCGGGGCCAGTTTTGGCGGACACGGAAGAAGTCGGGATAGCTGAGCATGGGATAAGTGGAACAAGAAATCGATTCGGTTCACGGTCGACGAAACGTAAAGCGGTGTAATTTCTCCGCCCCGCTCGGAATTTACGCCGGTTGGTGGGCGCGGGCAAGTGGCGCATCGCCTGGGAAATGCTGATACTAACCCGAGGCGTCAGCGGGCCGTTCGCGGTAAAGCTCACAAATCCTCGCTTACGTTGCGGGTTGGTGTGGGTGGTTTGCGGCAGTTCGGCTTGAGAATCTTCGGCGGAATCGATAACGTGTAGGGATGTACACATTTGGGTTTTGGCGGGCTGCCGAAACTGGGTTCTTTCGCGGCGGCGATTAATGCCGATTGAACGACGGTTTTTCGATTGGTCCAAGCCAGCGCTGCCCCAGGCGGCGCAATGGTTGATCGATACGTTTTCGACTGACGCGGGGCCGAAAAGCAGCAACGAAGCCGCCAGTCGCGTGGCCGACCTCAGTGGGCTTGTCGTCTGCGTGCCCGGGGCTCAGGCCCGGCGACGCCTCATCGAATTGCTCGTCGAATATGCGGCGGCGCAAAAGTCGCTGCTAACTCCGCCGCGAATCATCACGCCCGGGCCGCTACCGGAGCTGCTTTATCATCCGAAGCGCCCGTTCGCGACGGTGCTCGCTCAGCAATTGGCGTGGGTCCGCGTGCTGAAGGAAACGAAGCCGGATCGACTGTCGCCGCTGGTTCGCAACTGGCCGCGGCACGACGATCTGCCGGGCTGGTTAGCGCTGGGCAAAATGCTGGCCGATCTGCATCACGAGCTGGCGGCCGATCGCTTCAATTTCGACTCGGCGCTGACGGAGATGAAGCGATTTCAGACGTTCAACGAGCCCGAGCGGTGGGTCCTGCTCGGCGATCTGCAGCGGCGATATTTAACGCTTCTCGACAGCTTAATGACGTGGGACAAGCAAACCGCACGGCTGTTTGCCATCGAGCATCATGAGTGTCAATTGACGGCGACGTTGATTCTGGTGGGGCTGGTTGACCTGAATCGCACGCAGCGGAAAATGCTCGATCAAGTGGCCGATCGAGTCACGGCGCTCGTGTTTGCTCCTGTACGCGAGGCGAGAAGTGGCCGCGACATCGAAGAGTTTTTCGACGAGCACGGCTGTCTGCGATGCGAGGCTTGGCAGGATTTCACGCTGCCGATTTCCGATGATCAAATCGAAGTGGCCGCTGGACCGACGCAACAGGCCGACGCGGTCGTCCTGCAGTTAGCGAAGCTCAATGGCAAGTACGACGCCGACGATATCGTGGTCGGCGTGCCGGATGCACGACTGGCGCCGTTTATCGAGCAGCGGCTGGCGGAGGCGGGCGCCGCGGCGCGCTATGCGGCCGGAGCGCCGCTGACCCGGACGAGCCCCTATCAGTTGTTGTCGCTCGCGGCCGACTATGTCGAATTCCGCCGGTTTCGCGATTTGGCGGCGCTGGTGCGACATCCGGCCGTCAGTCGTTGGCTCATCAACGCCAATTCGCGATTGGGCATTCAAACCGATTGCCTGTCGCTGTTTGACAGATTCCATGCGGCCCATCTGCCGGCTTTTGTCACTGACCAGTGGCCGGAAACGGGGGGCAGGCTCGATGAAATGCGGCGCATTCAAGGCGTCATCGCGGCGCTGCTCACGGACTTGGCCAAGCCGCCGCAGCCGCTAGAACATTGGGCTCAGTCGGCGATCGATCTGCTCGCGACCGTCTATGGCGACCGGCCGCTCGACGAGCGTGTGGAGCACGATCGCAAAATTCTGCTGGCCTGCCAAAGCTTTCGCGACGCGGCCGTCGAATTCGCCGAGATCGACGGGAAGCTTTCGCCGGAAGTCGCCGGCCCCGCGGCCGTGCGACTGATGCTTCGGCAGCTTGAATCGGAAGCCGTGCCGGCGGCGAGCGAAAAGGCCGCGATCGAGCTGGTCGGTTGGTTGGACTTGCCTTGGAACGACGCTCCGGTTGCAATCGTCACGGGCATGAATGAGGGCCGAGTGTCGCCGGCGCTCGGGGGCGACTTATTTCTGCCGAACGCCGTGCGGCGGGAACTGCAATTGACGGACAACAACCAGTACTTTGCCCGGGATTTGTATGCGCTGGGATTGCTGGCGGCCTCGAAGGAGCATCTGCATTTAATTGCCGGACGACGCTCGGTCGAGAAAGAGCCGTTGGCGCCGAGCCGGCTGCTGTTCGCCTGCGACGATCCTCAGCTTGCGCGGCGGACGAACCGGCTGTTCGCCGCGCCGGCCGACTCAAAACCGATGGATCTCTGGCAGAGCGTTCGGCCGGGTCGGGCCGCTACGGTGCTCCCCGTTCCGCTGCCGCAGCCGCTGCCGGCGCCCGTCATCTCGCTGCGGGTGACGGAGTTCAAAGATTATTTGGCCTGCCCTTATCGCTATTATCTCCGGCATCGGTTGGGACTGGTGGCGATGGTCGATTCGGCGGCCGAGCTGGACGGCGGCGCGTTCGGTAGTTTGCTGCACGAGGCGCTCCACGATTTTTACGAAAGCCCGGCGGTGGATTCCGACAATCCGGCGGAAATTAAAGTGGAGTTGTCCGAGGCGCTCGGCAAATTGGCCGCGAATACCTACGGCACGCGCGCCCATCCGGCGGTGCAGGTGCAAGTAGCGCTTGCGCGGGAGCGGCTGGTCGTGTTCGCGGAGCGGCAAGCCAAATGGCGCCAAGAGGGGTGGAAAATTCACGCCGTGGAAAAGAACATCGTCGACGGCGAGGCGGCGTTCGATGTCGATGGGTCGCCGATTTCGCTCCGAGGGCGAATCGATCGGATCGATTTCAACGAACGAACGGGTCATTGGGCCGTGCTGGATTACAAATCGTCTGAGGCGCCAAAATCGCCGGACGTCGTGCATCGGCGGAAGGGGACCTGGATCGATTTACAGCTTCCGCTCTACAGATATTTGGCCAAGGCGCTGAAGTTGGAGGGCCCGGTCGATCTGGGATATATCCTGCTGCCCAAGGACGTGGGGCATTGTCGATTCGAAATGGCCGGTTGGACGCCTGAAGAGTTGGCGCAGGCCGACGCCGCGGCCGTGGCGGTGGTGCGAGCGATCCGCGAAGGTCGGTATCATCCGCCCACGGCGCCGCCGCCGGATTTCTTCGGCGAGTTTTCGGCCATCTGTCAGGACGGCGGCTTTTCGGCCACTGCGCTCGGCGCCTTGGATACCGACGAGGCCGCGTCATGAGTCGCATTGCCACTGAGCACGATCTGCCTCATATCGTGATCCGTGCTTCCGCCGGCGCGGGCAAAACGTATCAACTGGCCAACCGCTATTTGCAGTTGGCGATGGCTGGCCACGCGCCGGAGCAGATTCTCGCGGCGACATTCGCTCGCAAGGCGGCCGGCGAAATTCTCGACCGCGTCGTGACGCGGCTAGCCACGGCGATCTACGACCCGGTGCGATTGGCCGAACTGGCCGCGAGCCTATCGACCGATGGGCTCGATCGGGCCGAGTGTATCGGGATGCTACGAACGCTGCTCGGGCGATTGCATCGATTGCAAATTGGCACGCTCGACAGTTTCTTCATGCAATTGGCTCGGCATTTTAGCCTGGATCTGGGGCTGCCGCTCGGGTGGCGAATCGTCGACGATCTCGAAGACCGCAACCTGCGGCAAGAAGCGATTCAGGAGGTGTTGGCCGAAAACGGCTCGGAGGACAGCGTCGCGCTGATGCGGCTTTTGAGCAAAGGAGACGCCTCACGCTCCGTGACCCAGCAGATCCTCGAAATCGTCAACGATCTGTACGCCGTTTATCACGACACGACGCCCGAGATGTGGAAGCCGATCAAAAGACCGACGACATTGGAGCAATCCGCGATCGCCGACGCATTGACGCAATTGGCCGCACTGCCGCAGTTCGAATCAAAAATGCTCGCCAAGGCGCATGTCAGCGCCGTCGCGGCCGCCGAGCGCCAGGACTGGGACAGTTTCCTCGACAAGGGAATTGGCTGCGCGATCGCGTGCAACGGGGGCGTATTCAGCGGCAAGCCGATCGCGGCCAATGTGGTCGAGGCCTATTTGCCGCTCGTCAAGCACGCCAAAGACACGCTCGTGGCCCGGGTGGTCGATCAAACGGCGGCGACGTACAAGTTGCTGTCCCGATTTGATATCGCTTATCGGCGGCTGAAAATTGACCGAAGCGTAATGCGGTTTGACGACGTGACGCACGCACTGGCGACGGCTTTCGGCGATCGGCACGTCGACGACTTGGCGTTCCGGCTCGACGGCCGGGTAGCCCATCTGCTGCTCGATGAATTTCAAGACACGTCGCGGCATCAGTGGTCGGTGCTGCTGCCGTTCGCGGTTCGCGCGACGGAGTCGAAGAGCGGCGGATCGTTCTTTTGCGTCGGCGATACGAAGCAGGCGATTTACGGTTGGCGCGGCGGCGTCGCGGAGATATTCGACTCGGCCACGCGAAAAATCACCGGCATTTGCGAGAAGTCGCTTTCCGAAAGCTACCGCTCGGCGCCTCCGATTATCGACACGGTCAACCGTGCGTTCGCCAATCTGGCCTGCAATCGGGCGCTCGACGAATTTCCCAAGGTCGTGGCCAATTGGGCGCCGCGGTTCGTCCCGCATTCGACGGCGAAAAAGCATTTGCCGGGGTTCTGCCGGCTGATGACGGCGCCGCGAGCCGAGAAGGCGACCGACCAGCAAGCGACAACGCTGGACTATGCGGCCGAGCATATCGCCTACCTCGCGCGCGACAATCCGCAGCGAACCATTGGGGTGTTAGTCCGGGAAAACGCGGCGGTTGGCCGGCTGATCTATTTTTTGCGAACCGAGCACGACGTCCTGGCCAGCGAAGAAGGGGGCAATCCGCTCACCGATTCGCCGGCGGTGCAGCTTGTGTTGTCGCTATTGCGACTGTCCGATCACCCGGGCGATTCGGTCGCTGCGTTCCACGTCGCCCAATCGGCGCTCGGAGCCTCGGTGGGTTTCACCAATCACGAAGATCGCCGCGCGGCGCAGCAGCTTGCGCTCGAAGTTCGAGAGCGGCTGCTGCGAGAAGGTTACGGCCCGGTGATTTACGATTGGACTAAGTCGCTGTCGGAACAGTGCGGCGCGCGCGACGCCAATCGGCTGATGCAACTGGTCGAAATGGCCCATGTGCTCGACGACGGCAAGCTGCGTCGGCCGGATGATTTTGTCGCCCAGGTCGAACTGCGGCGGGTCGAAGATCCCACGTCGGCCAACGTGCGAGTCATGACCGTTCATCAGGCGAAGGGCTTGCAGTTCGACATCGTCGTGCTGCCGCAACTCGACCGAAATCTCAAGGGACAGCCGCCGCGGTTGGTGGTCGATCGGCCCGATCCGCTCGATCCGATCGTGCGAGTCTGCCGGTACACAGGCAGCACGGTGCAGCAATTTTTGCCCGACGACATGGCCGAAATGTTCGCCTCTTGGTCCGATGGGCTCGTGAACGAAGCGCTGTGCGTGCTGTATGTCGCAATGACTCGGGCCATTTATGCGCTGGACATGATTATTGCGCCGTCCAAGGAAAGTGAGAAAACCTGGCCCAAGACGGCTGCGGGGGTCGTGCGTTCGGCATTGGCAACCGGCGTCGCGGCGCCGGAAGCGATTCTCTATCGACACGGTGATCCGGATTGGGCAGCCTCGGCCCCGGTTGGCGCCTTGGATTCCGATGGCGCAGCGATTGAATCTCCGATCGTCGGTGGGCTGAAGGAACCACTGCGTATTGGGCTGAGAAGCAGCCCGGCTCGCAGACGCGGCCTAGACACACGAGCGCCGTCCGGGCTCGAAGGTGGATCGACCGTCAATCTCCGGCAGCGATTGCATCTCGACCTGGGCGCGAGTCTGGTTCGCGGAAAGCTGATGCACGTTTGGTTCGAGCAAATCGGTTGGTTGGAGGATGGCTTTCCGGACGACACAGCGCTGCGAAAGCTGGCCGGACCGATTGTCGGTGCGCAATTGAAAGTCGACGAAGAGCTTCGCCGGTTTCATAAAATGCTTAAGCGTCCGGCAGTTTCGACGGCGCTCAGTCGATCGCGCTATTCCCCTCTTGCCGGAAACGTCGAACTAGAATTGCGACGCGAATGGCGGTTCGCTCACCGTCAGGCGGATATTATCGTCGAGGGCGCGATGGATCGGCTGGTGCTCTATCGCGACCGAGGCGCCTTAATCGGCGCCGAGATCATCGACTTCAAGACAGATGCAGTGACCGACGCGGCGGCAACGGCGTTGCGAGTCGAGTTTTACCGCCCCCAAATTCAGGCCTATCGCCAAGCGCTGGCGGGCATCACGGGTCTTGCGTCAGTCAAGATTTCCGCCACATTACTGTTTGTCGAAATTGGCGCCGTGGAAACGATCGCGTAATTCCAGAGTAAGGTTCGATGCCGCGCTTCAAAGTATTGCTCACCGACTATGCTTGGCCGGATTTGGACATTGAGCGGCGAACTCTCGCCGAAATCGATGCCCAGTTGATCGTGGCCGACGCCACCGACGAGCGTTCGCTGGGTTCGCTCGCCGGCGACGTCGATGCGATCGTGACCAATTGGGCGAAGGTGACCGGCGCGGTGCTCGCGGCCGCGCGAAAGTGCCGAATGGTCGCGCGGCTGGGAATCGGGTTGGACAATATCGACATCGCCTTCGCGACTCAACGCGGCATGTTGGTGACCAATGTTCCCGACTATTGTTTAATCGAGGTGGCCGAGCATGCGCTGGCCTTGCTGCTCGGCCAGGCTCGCAAAGTGGCCTTTTATCATCGCGAAACCAAGCAGGGTCGCTACGAGCTTCAGTCGGGGCTGCCGCTACGGCGAATCGAAGGTCAGACTTTGGGGATCGTCGGCTTGGGAAGAATCGGCCGGAAGCTGGCCGAAAAGGCCGCTGCGCTGAGCCTCAAGGTGCTGGCGACGAATCGTTCGATGACCGCGCCTCCGCCAACCGGAATCGAGTGGCGCGATCTGGACTCGCTGCTGGCTGAGTCGGACTACGTATCGCTGCATGCGCCCCTCACGCCCGACACACGGAATTTGATCGACGCCCGGCGGCTGGCGCTGATGAAGTCTTCGGCGTATCTGATCAACACGGCCCGCGGCGGATTAATCGATACGACCGCTTTGGCGGAGGCTTTGAACGCCGGTCGATTGGCCGGCGCCGCGCTTGATGTTCAAGATCCCGAGCCGCCCGATCTGAGCCAGCCGCCCTACGACGATCCGCGGGTGGTCGTCACGCCGCACGCCGCGTTTGTCTCCGTCGAGTCGCTCGACAATCTTCGCTCGCGAGCGGCCCGGCAGGTTGTCGCCGTTTTGCGGGGCGAGCGGCCGGAGAATGTGGTTAACGGTCTGTAGCACGCGATTCTTCCCTGACACGCGACCGGCTCAATCGGCATAATCGTCGCCGCCACTGGATTCCGTTTTGACCCTCAGCGGGCATGACCTATAGCTTTACAAAGGCGTTACCCGCTCACAACGGTTGGACTGGGCTACGCGAGCCCAGCGGCGCACGAGTTCGCGACAGTACCTAGTCGACGGGTCGGGCGGCATATTATCTCGGCGCACATGGACGACACACGAAATCAAGGAAGCAGCCGCAAAAAACGGCCTGCCAAGCCGGACCTCGGTCCCTTGGGGCGACAGCGGCAGCGCGCCGAAAAATTGCTCGCGGCCCAGCGCGAGCGAATCGAGCAGGTCGAGGAGCAGATCTCCGCCGAGCTCGACCGGCTGATTTCCGCCAGCGGTGTTGCTCCGCTCTCCCCCACCGCGAAAAGCGGCAGCGATCACCGGCAGCGTGCCGAGGCGATTAGCCGCGAAACCGAGAATTTAGAAAAGTCCCGCCGCGAATTGGCCGACGCGAAGCGCCAGATCGACGACGCCCAGCGCCATTTCGCCGAAGAGCAGCAGCAGGCCACCGAACGCCTTCGGGAGAAGCAGGTCGATCTCGACGGCCATCGCGCCGACTCCGAGGCCGCCGCCGCCCGGGCTCGTCAGGCCGAGCATGAATTGCAACTCGCTCAAGCACGGCACGAAACGGCCGCGCAGCGACTCGCGGACCGCGATGCTCAATGCGCCGACTGGGAGCGGCGACTCGCCACCGAACGGGAGCAGATCGAGCTGGCCCGCGAACAAACCAAAATCCAGCGCCGCCGAATCGCCGATGAGTTGCGAGCCAAACGCAGTTCGCAACAACGCGAGTTGAACAAGCAGCAGCACGATTTAGAGCGGGAGCAACAAGATATTGACCGGCGTAAAGCCGATTTGGAGTCTCAGGCCACCGCGGTCGCCGCTCAGAAGCGCGGTGTGCAGCAAGACCGCGAAAGCTCGGCGACCGATACGTCGACGCAAGTCAATCTGTTGCAACGTCAACTCGACCAAGCCCGGGCCGAATTGGAGAAGGCCGAGCATTGGGCACTAGAAAGCGACGCCCAGGCGGGTGAATTCAGGCGCAATCACGAGCGACTCGAATCCGAACATCAATCGCTCGCGCGCCAATATTCGGGCCTCGAGCGTCAGTACGACGAAGTCGAGCGACAGCATTCCGATCTCGAACGGCAACGGGCCGACGTGGATCGCCAGCAAGCCGAGTTGACGCGGCGGTTGGATGACTCGCAAGTCGAGCGTCAATCGCTCACCGAGCGATTGGCCGCCGCCGAAACGAGCGAAACGAGCTCGGCCGCCGCCGGACAACAGCGCGGCGATGAAATGCAGCGGCGATTCGAAATGGCGGTCGACGATGCTCGCAATCTCAAGCGTCGCAACAGCGAGCTCGAGGAGCAGGTGTTGAGCCTGAAGGCGAACGCCGCGTACGACTCGCCGCGCGGTGGCGGCAGCGGAGAGTCGATGGACTGGGAGGCCACCAAAAAGCGGCTGCTCGCCAGTCTCGACGCCGAGACCGACGACGATCCCCAGCGAACGGACGAGCGAGTCACGATCGAGAGCACGATCGCGATCACCGACGATATCGTGTCGCAAAAGGATCAGGAAATTGCCGAACTGCATCTTCTGCTCGCGCAGCAAAGCAGCAGTATAGGATCGGTAGCCGTGGGCGCCTCGGCCGTTGACGCGGCGCTTCAGCAAGATGAATTGATCCGCCAGGAACGGGAAAAATTGGCGGCCCTGCAAGTCGAATTGCATGAAAAGCTACGCGAGGCCGAGATCGATATTTCGGTAGAGCGCGCCCGAATCGCCCGCGAACGGGCCGAGATCGTCGGAAAACAGCAGACGTTCGACGCCGCCCGCGACAAGCAGACCGGTGAAGCCGGCGACGTCGAGCCGGGCGCGAGTAAAACTTCGCGCGGGCGATGGCTCAGCCGGCTGGGTCTGAAGGAATAGCCGCCAGTCGTGGCCTCTTTCACTTCCCGCCGGAGAGGATCGAGAGATACTCTTCCGCCGCGGCGATCCCCTTCGGATCGCTCTCGCGCAGCTTAGCTAGCGCGGCGGCAGCCTCGGGCTTCGCACAAGTTTTGAGATAGCCGACGATCGCGCGGCGCGTGTCCGGGTCGGAATAGGCCTTGTTCCCATACAGGCCAGCGATGCGATCGAGCGACGAGCCGTCCTGCCAGCGGGCCAGATCGGTGATGGCCTCCCCTGCGAATTCAGGACGATCGAGCAGATGGGCGACCGCCGCCGTAATACGCTCCGTGCGAATTTCGTGTCCGTATTGGTCGTAGAATCGCACGGCCTTGAGCGCATGACGCACGTCGCCGTCCGCCGCTTTGGGATTGGCGAAGTACCGCGCCTCGATCAGATCGAGCCCTGACTGCCCGGTCAGCAATAGATAGCCGGCCAAGATTCCATCGAAACCGGCCCGAAAGTCGTCATCCTTGGCGGTAATTTTTTCGCGAAGCAATTGGCGATTGAGCGCGCGATCGGCGTCATTTTTCGCCAGCCCCAGAGCCAGTCCGTAAAAGCCTTTTCGCGCCGGCGAAATGGCCGGATCGCCGAGCCACTTGCGCAGATCGGCCATCGGCAGCCGGTCCGCGACTTCGGCCGTCTGATCGAACGATGCCTGGGCGAATTCAGCCAGCGCGTCTTCGGCGATCTGCGGATTGGCGTGCTCGAGAAAGCGGCTGAAATAGGAGAGCCGCTTCACGCTCGGCTGTCGCAAATCGGGCGATTGCATCACATACGCATAAGCGACCTCGTCCAGCGGAATCGCCGTCCACTGCAATTCGGCGGGCGCGTCTTTGAGCGATGGGGCGGGAGCGACCGCTGGATTGCCGAGCAGCAGCGCGAGGGTTCCCGATTTAACCGGCGCGTCGGCCGCAATTCGCAGCGTTTCTCCGGAGACTCGCTTGGGTCCTTTAAGCGCCGTGTGGATTCGAAAAGTTTGAGGCGCTGCGGTTTTGCCCGCAGGGGCATCGGTCGCTTCGCCAAGAACGACGACGGTCGCCGCTTCGCGCGATTGAGCCAGTGTGGGCTTCACGGCGTTGCAAAATGGGCAAGCGCGAACACCAATCGGAACCGCCGTTGCAATACCGACGACAGCCAGAGCAACGACGAGCAGTTTATTCAAAAAGACGGGGCGGAGAATCACGGCACACTCGCACGCTGGAAGATAACCGACCGGCTAATTCCTGCCCAGCAGCGAATCGACGGCTGCGCCGATGTCGGGACTGGACATGAGGGTCTCACCTACCAGTATGGCGTCGACGCCGGCCGCTTCCAACCGCAACACGTCGGCCCGAGTGCGGATCCCGCTTTCGGCGACCAGCACGCATTGATCCGGCACCCGGTCGCGCAGCGCGAGTGTGTGGTTGAGATCGGTGCGGAACGTGCGCAAATCGCGATTATTGACGCCGATCAGCGTGGCGCCGGCGTCGAACACCCGCTGAAGATTTTCGGGATCGTACAATTCGACGAGCGGGGTCAGCCCGTATTCGATCGCCCGCTGGTGCAGCTTTCGCAAATTGCAATCGTCCAGGCATTCGGCGATCAACAGCACCGCGTCGGCGCCGGCGGCCCGGGCTTCGAGCAATTGATACTCGTCGAGAATAAAATCCTTTCGCAGCACGGGCAGATCGACCACATCGCAGACGTTGTGCAGATCGCCGAGACTGCCCTGGAAATAAGGCGCATCGGTCAACACGCTGAGGCAGCTCGCTCCGTGACGTTCGTACGTCAGCCCGATGTCGACCGGATCGAAATCGCCGCGGATCAAGCCGGCCGATGGGCTGGCCTTTTTGACTTCCGCGATCAGGCGAATCGGGCCCGGCTGAGCGAGAGCGGCAAAGAAATCGCGGGGCGGCGGCGCCATCGCGGCCTCATCCCGCAAGACCGCCTCCGGCTTGCTGGCTTTCGCCAGTTCGATTTCCCGCCATTTGCTGGCAACGATCTTGTCGAGAATTGTGGACATGGTTGCATGCCAAGGAATGGCGAAATGCGGATGGGGGCCGACCGCGGATCAGTGTACCACGGTCCGCGAGAAATGTGCAGCATTGCATCCTAGAGCCCCGCACGGAGTAAGCGGTGGGCTCGGTTTCGAATTCGCACTCCGCTTATTTCGCGCGCGGCTTGCTCGCGCTCCGCTTCCTTCGTGCGCGGCTCCTTATTTCAATGCTTGAAATGCCGGTGGCCGGTGAAGATCATCGCGATCCGATTTTGGTTGCACGCGGCGATTACGTCTTCGTCGCGGCGCGAACCGCCGGGTTGAACGATCGCGGTCACGCCTCCTTCGGCGGCCATCGGTATCGAATCGGCGAACGGGAAGAAAGCATCGGAGCCCAGCACGCTGCCGACCGCTCGCGGGCCCGCCTTGCGCAAGGCGATCTCGACCGAGTCCACTCGGCTCATCTGTCCGGCGCCGACGCCCACGAGCATGCCGTCCTTCACAAGCACGACCGCGTTTGACTTCACATGCCGGGCGACAATCCAGGCCAGCCGCAGGTCCGCCATTTCGTGGTCGGTGGGCTTGGAGTCCGTCACGACCTGCCACTTGTCCGTTTCGTTGTGCGCCAGATCGGCGTCCTGCACGAGCATCCCGCCCGCGATATGGCGAAATTGCCAAGCGGCCGGCTGCTCGCCGATAGGGCCGACTTCCATCAGCCGCACGTTGGCCTTCCACTTGGGCCGCGTGGTGAGTATCTCAACCGCGGCGGGTTCGTAATCGGGCGCCACGATTGCCTCGACGAAGCGGTCCGGTTCGCAAAGCACCTCGGCGCTGGCCGCTTCCAGCGTGCGATTCACGCCGATGACCGAGCCGAACGCACTGACCGGGTCGCCGTCGAGCGCCCGACGAATCGCAACGGCTTGGCTGGTGGTCGTGGCCGCGCCGCACGGATTGTTGTGCTTGACGACGACGGCGGCGTAGTCGGGCATCGTCCGCACGATGGCCAGTGCGCTATCGAGGTCCAACAGGTTGTTGTACGACAGTTCTTTGCCGTGCCGTTGATGGGCCGAGACCAAATGAGCCCCGCCCGACTCGGTCAGCGAATACAGCGCGCCACGCTGATGCGGATTTTCGCCGTAGCGCAGCACTTTTTTGCGATGCAGCGAAAGTTGAATGCCCAAGGGAAAATCATCCTGAGCCGTCGAACTGGCAAAGTATTCCGAGATCGCGCCGTCGTACCGGGCCGTTCGCGTGAATGCCGCCGCGGCCAGTTCGCGGCGAAGCGGGAGCGTCGTGCCGCCGGTCGAGGACACCTGATCCAGAATCGTCGCGTACTGCTCCGGCGCGGTCGCGACCGCGGTGAACCGGTGATTTTTCGCGGCCGCGCGGATCAGGCTCGGACCGCCAATGTCGATTTGCTCGATCGCTTCTTCGTCGGTCACGCCGGTCCGGGCCACCGTGTCCTCGAACGGGTAGAGGTTCACGACGACCAGCTCGAACGGAATGATTCCATGCTCGGCCGCCGACTTCCGGTCGTCCGCTCGATCGTGCCGCTGGAGAATACCGCCGAAGATCTTGGGGTGGAGCGTTTTGACCCGGCCGTCCATCATCTCCGGAAAACCGGTGTAGCTGCCGACGTCTTCGATCGCGAGTCCGACTTGCTCGAGAAACTTGCGCGTGCCGCCGGTGCTATAGATCTTTACGCCTGCCGCGACCAGCCCCCGAGCGAAGTCGGCCAGCCCCAGCTTGTCGCTGACGCTGATCAGGGCATTTCGAATCGGAACGTGTGTTTGCATTGCGGAAAAATCGAGGAACTCGGAATCAGTTTGCGCCGGTAAATCGTCGAGCGATTGAGCTTACCGGCCATGTCGCCGCATGACAAGGATAGGCCGTCGTGGCGGCGCCTTGGATGCGAAAGCGGGACAACGATTTCGGCAATTTCCGGCTTGTTGTTTTTCCGCAAAATGCCTTGGTACAATGCAATCCAACGATTTGTCCATTTTCAAGCTGAAGTCCATTTAACGCAAGATTTTCGCCATGCCCGATTGCCTACGACGCCAGCGATCGTTGTTTCGAAATTCTTTGGGTCGATGTCTAACCATCTCGCTCGTCGCGGGCCTGCTTCCATTCACCGCGCGCCCGGCCCGTTGCGAAGATCGCGTGTTGTTCAATCGCGACATCCGACCGATCCTTTCGGAAAATTGTTTCTTCTGCCATGGCCCTGACAAAGCCAAACGCAAAGCCGAGATGCGGCTCGACGTGCGCGACGATGCGGTCGATCACGCGGCCATCACGCCGGGCAAACCGGAGGAAAGCGAGATCGTTGCTCGGATCAATAGCAGTGATCCGAAAAAGCGGATGCCGCCGGCCGAGTCGAACAAGAAGCTGACAGCCGCGCAAAAAAAACTGCTCGAGCGATGGATCGCCGACGGCGCGGAGTATCAGCCGCATTGGGCTTATCTCAAACCTGCCAAGCCGCAAATTCCCGGCGATCCGAAGCAGCGCGGCGCGATCGATGCCCTGATTCAATCGCGGCTCGCCCGCGAGGGCCTCGCGCCGGCCGCCGAAGCCGACCGCCGGACGCTCATTCGCCGGCTGTATTTCGATCTGCTCGGTCTACCGCCGACTCCCGCCGACACCGATGCGTTTGTCGCGGACAAATCGCCGGACGCTTACGAGCGCTTGGTCGACAAGGTCCTTGCTTCGCCGCACTACGGCGAGCGAATGGCGATCGGTTGGCTCGATGTCGTGCGGTACGCCGACACGGTTGGCTATCACTCGGACAATCCACGAAACGTCTGGCCGTATCGGGACTATGTGATCGAGGCGTTCAATGACAACAAGCCGTTCGATCAATTCACGGTCGAGCAGTTGGCCGGAGATCTGTTGCCCGGGAGCACAAAGGAGCAAAAGGTCGCGTCGTGTTTCAATCGGCTTTTGCTCACGACCGAGGAAGGGGGCGCGCAGGCTAAGGACTATGAAGCCCGAATGTTGACGGATCGCGTCCGGGCGATGGGCACGGTCTGGCTCGGCCAAACGCTGGGCTGCTGCAACTGTCACGACCACAAATTCGATCCCATGACGCAGCGAGATTTCTTCGCGATGGGCGCCTTCTTCGCCGATATCCAAGAGCCGATCCTCGGCCGCCGCGAGGATGGCATGGCCATGCCCAATGCCGAGCAGACCGCCGAATTGGCTCGTCTCGACGCGGAAAATGCCGCCGCGCAAAAGCTGCTCGACGACGCGCTGCCCGGACTGCCGGAACAAGAAGCCGCCTGGGAGCAATCGATCGTGGCGACGACCGGCAGCACGGCAAAGTGGATCGTGCTGCATCCGGAGAGTGCGTCGGCCGATCGCGATCTGACGCTAACGGTCGACAGCCACGATGAAATCCACGCTGACCAGAACCCGAAGGATGGCGTCGCCACCTATCAGGTCAAGCTGAAGGTCAAACTGCCAGGGACTACCGCTTTGCGATTGGAAGCGCTCAGCGACAAGGCGCTGCCCGCCGGCGGGCCGGGCCGCGGGAGCAATGGCAATTTCGTGCTCTCGGAATTTCAACTATTCAACGCTCACGACAATCCGCTGCCGCTCTCGACCGCCATCGCCGATTTCGAGCAGACGAATTTTCCGGCATCCGCCGCGATCGACGGCAAGCTCGACCAACCGCGCGGCTGGGCCGTGATGGGCGGAACCGGCTCTGATCGGCATATCGATTTCGAGCTAAAGCAACCGCTCGCCGCCGACGGCGAAACCACGCTGACGATCAAGATGCACCAACTCTGGGGCCAAAATCACACGATCGCGCATTTTCGGCTCTCGGCAACCAGCGATCCCAAGCCGCTGCAGATTCAAAAACAAAAAGGCCAACTTCCGCCGCCGGAGATCGTCAACATTTTGAAGGTCCCGGTCGAGAAGCGCGACGCCGCCCAGAAGACCAAGCTCGCCGAGCACTACAAGAGTGTCGCCCCCGAACTTGCGCCGCTGCGCGATAAGCTCGCGACCCTCAAGAAGAACCGATCGGAGGTTGAAGCCAAAACGCCAAAATGCCTCGTGTCGATCTCGATGGGCCAGCCGCGCATGGTCAAGCTGCTCGCGCGCGGCAATTTCCTCACCGAGACGGGCGACCCCATCCGACCGGCCGTGCCGCATTTCTTGCCCCAGCCGCAAGTCACCCCGGTCGGGCGACCGCTCTCGCGGCTCGATCTCGCTCAATGGGTCGTCTCGCCGGAGAATCCACTCACGGCCCGGGTGTTCGTGAATCGAATCTGGAAGCAACTGTTCGGCATCGGGATATCCAAGACGCTCGACGATCTCGGCTCGCAAGGGGAATCGCCGGTCAATCCGGAGCTACTCGACTGGCTCGCATGCGATTTCATGGAGCACGCTTGGGATGTCAAGCGGCTGATTCGCACGATCGTCTTGAGCCGCGCGTATCGGCAAACAGCGATCGCGCCGGAGGAACTCTTGGCTCGCGATCCGGCCAACCGGCTGCTCGCGCGGCAGAGCCGATTTCGGTTGGACGCCGAACTGGTCCGCGACAACGCGCTGGCCATCTCGGGCCTGCTCGTCGACAAGCTCGGCGGCCCCAGCGTCAAGCCGTATCAACCGGACGGCTATTGGGAGAACCTCAACTTCCCGCCGCGCACTTATGACGCCGACAAAGGCGAGAACCAATACCGCCGTGGGTTTTACACCTGGTGGCAACGCACATTCATGCACCCCAGCCTGCTGGCCTTCGACGCCCCCAGCCGCGAGGAATGCACGGCCGAACGCAGCCGCTCGAACATCCCGCAGCAGGCACTCGTCCTGCTGAACGATCCGACCTACGTTGAAGCGGCGCGAGTGTTCGCCGCCCGGATCGTGAAAGACGGCGGCGACACCACCGACGCCCGATTGAAATGGGCTTGGCGCCAAGCGCTCCAGCGACCTCCGCGCGAAGACGAGGCCGCCGTGGCGAAGGGCTTGCTAGAAAAGCAACTCGTGCGATTCAATCAGACGCCCGCCGACGCGGCGAAACTGCTCCACGATGGCCAAGCCCCCTCGCCCGCCGAACTCGCCCCCGCGGAACTAGCCGCTTGGACCAGCGTAGCACGCGTGATTCTCAACCTCCACGAAACCATCACTCGCGAATAACGATATGCAAAGCAATGCCCGGGGACTGTCCCCTTTTCTGGAGTCCTCGGAAGAAAAGGGGACTGTCCCCCTTGGAGCGGACGTCGCCCGCCGGGGACTGTCCCTTTTTTCGGAGTCTTCGGAGAAAAAGGGGACTGTCCCCCTTGGAGTGGTCGCGACTGCCCCAACCAACCCCCAACTCCTCCGCCGAGCCTTCTTCGCCCGAGCCGGCGCCGGCGTAGGCGCCGTAGCCCTAGCCTCACTCCTCGACTCTCAACTCCTAGCCGACCCGCCACCGGCCGTCCACGGTACCATCCACCCGCTCCATCACCCGCCCCGCGCAAAACGAGTCATCTGGCTCACGATGGCCGGCGGCCCGTCGCATCTCGAAACGCTCGACTACAAGCCCAAGCTGGCCGAGATGAACGGCAAGCCGATGCCCGAGAGTTTCACCAAGGGCCAACAGATCGCCCAGCTTCAGGGCCAAAAGCTGATCTGCTTCGGCCCCCAATCCAAGTTCAAAAAATACGGCGCGTGCGGCGCCGAAATCAGTTCGCTCTTCGAGCAGACCGGCTCCGTCGTCGACGACCTCTGCATCATCCGCTCGATGACCACCGACGCGATCAATCACGACCCGGCCCACATGTTCATGAACACCGGCTCGCAGATCGCCGGCCGCCCGTCAATGGGAAGCTGGGTCACCTACGGCCTGGGAAGCGAGTCGGCCAATCTGCCGGGCTTCGTCGTGCTCACCTCGCTGGGCCAAGGGGGCCAAAACCAGCCGATCGCCGCCCGCCAATGGTCCAGCGGTTTCCTGTCGAGCAAATTCCAAGGCGTGAACCTTCGCGGCAAAGGCGACCCCGTCCTCTACCTGAACAACCCGCCGGGCGTCACCCGCGACGACCAGCAAGACGTGATCGGCGCCGTCAACGCGATCAACGGCCGCTATCAATCGCTCGTCGGCGATCCGGAAATCGCCACGCGGATCGCCCAGTACGAAATGGCGTTCCAAATGCAGGCCAGCATCCCCGACTTGATGGACTCCAGCCACGAAGCCTCCAGCACATTTGACCTCTACGGCTGCAAGCCGCGGGACGGCTCCTTCGCCTCCAACTGCCTGCTCGCCCGGCGCCTGGCCGAGCGCGGCGTCCGGTTCATCCAGCTCTACCACAAAGACTGGGACCATCACGGCGGCGTGAAAAACGGCGTCGAGCAGAAGGCCAAGGAAGTCGACCGCGCCTGCGCCGCCCTGATCTCCGACCTCAAGCAGCGAGGCATGCTCAACGACACCTTGATCGTCTGGGCCGGCGAATTCGGCCGCACCCCCATGTCGCAAGGAGACGGCCGCGACCACCACAACAAGGGCTTTTCCGTCTGGCTAGCCGGCGGCGGCGTCAAAGGAGGCATGAGCTACGGCGCCACCGACGAACTCGGCTACGCGGCCACCGAAAACATCGCCACCGTCCACGACCTCCACGCCACCATGCTGCACCTCCTGGGCATCGACCACCTCCGCTTCAGCTACAAATTTCAAGGCCTCGACGCGCGCCTCTCGGGCGTTGATCCGTGCAAGGTGCTTACTGATATATTGGCTTGAACAGAATATGTCGCACATTTGCTTAACTCGGCAGCAAGCCAAATGACTCCCGTCCCCATAGATTCGCTCGCGTGATCCTGAGCCACGTCAGTGGCGTGAGATCGCCAGCCTCGTGGGCGTGGCGCCGATCAATCGCGACAGCGGCGCCTTTCGAGGACAACGCACCACCTGGGGCGGACGAGCCGCCGTCCGTTCAGTCTTATACATGGCCACGCTCAGCGCCGTGAAACATTACCCGCCCCTCAAAGATCTCTACGACCGCTAACACAGTCGCTCTCCCCGGAGGACCGGGGCGAGGGGAGCCAGAGCATTGTTGAGTCATCGGCAAACCCATGCGATTTCGCGACCTCTGACCGAGCTCCCAAGGCGAGAGGTAGCGCGAACGTTAGCACATCGGCGAACGCGGCCCCTTGCATCCTGGCTCCCTTCTCCCCCGGTCCTCCGGGGGAGAAGGGCTGGGGATGAGGGGGATTAAGCGTGATTCGATCATTTCGCGCATCGCTGCTTCAACATCTCATCGATTCGTTGCAAAACTTGCTGGGTCTCTCTTTCAACTTGCCATCCACCGAATCTCAACACTTCAATCCCCTGCGAACGCATCCACGCGTCGCGAACTTCGTCTTTTTGTTTGCCTTCGATCGTTTCGTGCGGCGCCCCATCGATTTCTAGATCGAGCTTGGCGTCGACACAGTAAAAATCCGCGGTATAGATACCAAGCGGATGCTGGCGACGAAACTTCATGCCGCATCGTTGTCGATTGCGCAGCAGCTGCCAAAGCAACTGCTCATGACTCGTGGCAGCTTGTCGCAAATGCTTGGCAAACTCGATCGGCTCCAGATAGTTCATAATTGAACCTGTTTCCACTTCAAGCCGCTCACCCCCAGCCTCTCCCCGAAGGACCGGGGCGAGGGGAGCCACATGAAACGGACATCCGTGCCGTGGCTTCGCTAGGTTTGACGCAGCTAGCTTGGCTGCTCGGCTGCTTCCATATGACTGGCGAAGTCGTCATCCTCGCGGATTTGGCCGTCAACCAATTCGCGATGGTCGTAGTAGTAGGTCAACGCGGCATGCACATCCGCCAGGGAAATGGTGGGGACGCTGAAGGGGATTAGGTCACGGATGTACAGTCAAAGCAAGAATCGTTTTTGGGCCAACGAGGGGCCGCTATGGGACGGAAGTTGGTCTCATTCTTCGAAGCCACACCTCCAGCCCCAGGCGCCCGGCGGACGCCTGGGAATCTTGGCTTTGGCAAAGACTTGCGATATCCGCCGTTGAGCAACCGGCAAGGTTTTCCTATACTAAGCCGCTTCACAGTATTTCGTTCTTTCTACGTCGTCGAGGATTATAAAAATTATGGCGGATTTGATTCCTCCCCATGGTGGTTTGTCGGAGCCGCTCTCTTGCACCGTGCCGGCCGACCAAATTGCAAAGTTTAACGCCGAGGCCGGGAACCTCGTTAAAATCCCCGTTTCGGATGCCGATCTTTCGACCGTCTATCGCTTCGGCGACGGCGCACTCAGTCCGCTCACCGGGCCGATGAATAGCGCGGCGTACAATCGCGTGCTCGACGAATCGGTGATCGAGCACAACGGCAAGCTCTATGCCTGGACGATTCCCCTCTCGTTGCCCGTGACCGAGGCGCTTGCCAAACAGCTTAAGCCCGGACAGCGAGTCGCGCTAACCAGTTCCGCCGGCGCCATCGTCGCCACGCTGGACATCAACGACGTCTTCGCCTGGGACAAGCCAAAATACATCAAGAGCGTCTACCTCACCGATCGCACCGATCACCCGGGCGCGGACATGGTGCTCAAAGGAGACGCAGACAAGTCGCATCTACTTGGCGGCACGATTCGCTTGCTGCCGCAGCCCAAGCATCCGGTCTTCGGCAAGTATGTCCTTTCGCCGAAGGAAGTGCGCCGCCTGCTCGCCGACAAAGGTTGGGATCGAGTCGTCGCCTTCCAAACTCGCAATCCGCTGCACCGAGCTCACGAGTATGCGTTGGTCTACGGCCTAGAAACGCTGCTTCGCGCCGGTCACAACGCGGGCGCCGCGCTCAATCCGCTGATCGGCGAGACCAAGGGAGACGACGTGCCGGCCGACGTGCGGATGCACACATACGAGGCGCTCATCAAGAACCGCAGCCTGGGCGAAGGGGACAGCGATGCATCGTTGTGGGGACCGCGCGGCGAGTCCGTGCCCGATCGAGTCATCCTTCTCGGCATGGACATTAAGATGTTCTATGGCGGCCCGAAAGAGGCCATCATGCACTCCATCTATCGCCAGAATTTCGGCTTCACCGATATCGTCATTGGCCGCAAGCACGCCGACGCCCCGTACAACGACGGGACGGCGATCTGGGGCGATTTCGACGCTCAAGAAATTTTTGGCAATCTCAAGGGAGACCTGAAGATTCAACCGGTGAAGGTTGGCTTCGCCGCCTATTACGATTCGGCCGGCCGCGTGGAACTGATGGAGAAGCACAAGGACGAAAAGCCCGTATTCATCTCCGGCAAGGACGTCCGCAAGACGCTGCTCGAGGGAAAAACGGTCGACCCGCGAATCATGCGGGAAAGCACGTCGCAAATTCTCGCCGCGGCGATGGCCGGCAAGTGACGGCGTCGACGCCACCGGCGGGTTGTGAAGCGACAATGAGAGCCGCCAACAATACGCCGGGTGGCCGAGGCTGGAGGCGTCCTCGCCGAAGCCCCGGAGAGTAAATTCGACTTCGAGAGCAGGCCACGAGGTTTTATTTCGATGCGAGCCCCGTCCACCCAAGAGTCGTTAAGTTAGCGGTTCTAAGCTGTTAGCGTCGTGCGCGGCGCTAGCGCCTGGCGGAACTGAGCGATGTGGCGCTTTCGGCGCCTTGGCCGTACTCGCGCATGGCCAGGATGGCCATGCTACATGGCTGGGACTTCAGCCCGTCGCGCGATTAAAATTCGCCGTGCAAGCGCAGTCCCGCGACCAGCAGCGGGCCACGATCGGCGTTGTAACCGGGATCGCCGATGAATTGCAGATCGGGCGTCAGCCAAATCTGATGGTTCTTGAATTTCAGCGAGTAATACGTCTCCCACACGATCTCGGGCGCATAATTCAGTCTGCCATCGCCCAGTGCGAAGCCGAGCCCACCCGCGGCTAAATAATCGCGGTGAGGGCCCGACAACCCATCGACCACCAGGCCCGTGCCGCATGTGTCGTCCTTGCGGTTCCAAGGCGTCCCTTTGAGAACGAATCCGCCGGACACCGTGCTATCGCATTCGGTGAACGCCCAAGCTTCGTTGCGGCCGTCGCTCCAGCCAAGTCGTAGAAAGCCGCCCAAGTCTGCGTTGATCTGTTGTTCGAGATTTAGGCCGCAACCAATTTTGGACGAATATCGCCGGGTCCGAGTAATGTCGAGCCCAAACGCCGGATCGTCGGTCGCCTCTTCATAATTGCCCATGTGAGCGCGATTCCAGTAAAGCAGAAATCTCGCTTTGCCCGGTTGATCGCAAACTCGAAATCGCTCCTCGAGCTCGATGACCTGCCCGTGGGCCTCGCCAAAATGTGCGTCGATTGGCAACCCATTGGCGACGGCCGGCTCGGCAAAGACTCCATATCGCAGCGCCCAAGCTTCTCGATTGAAATCCAATACGCCACCGTATGTGTAGCCGCGGGCGTCGGCCGGAAAATCCCAGGCCGCGTCGTACATCAGCGCCCAGTTCATGAACTGAATGCGCGGATCGTGGCTATAGGCGTTACCGTCGAAGAAATCTTCCGCCGACATTCGGCCGATCGTAAATGTCACTCGCGATACGTCGCGCGAGCCGGCCAACGCATTGGGGCCCGACGTCACTTTTTCCTGGTCACCGCCAAAGCCGATCGTTTGGCTAAAATACAACCGCGCGATATAGGGCAGGGGCTGCGGCACACCCAGTCGATCGACGTCGCCGTTGGTATAAGCGCCCAGGCCGAAGACATTCCCGACGCCGAAGCCGCCGCTGATCTCGGGATCGAAATACAGCTCGCCGCCGTCCCAAACCCGGACTCCGAGGTTCAGCGTGCCGGTCATCGACGTGCGAGTTTCGTTGATCGACGGAAAGCTGTTGGGGCCGCTATACGGAGAACGAAATCGGCCATGCATCTGAGATATGACAGTCGCTTGGCCGAAAATATTGAAATTTTCCTCGGCCGGCTCAGTGGAGGATTTGGTCTCGGAGGCAGAGTCGGCGGTTGAGCCATTGTCTTGATTGACAGACTGCGCAAGCGCCGGAACCGCCAGGGCGCAGATCAAAAACAGCGGCAATATCGGCGCTGCGCAAGTCGAGAAGCAGGGAATATGTCGCGGCCGGCGCGCTCCGGTATTTTTCGTTTCCATGCCACTGGCATCCTTGCCAAAATGTTCGTCGCCTGCGGTAACCTTAGCAAAGGCATTTGGTGCGCATACGTCAACTCGGGCTGACTCTGCCGCCGCGGCCGAATGTGCCGACGGCGCAATCGCGCAAACCGGCGCCGATTATCACAGGGTTGAACCAGCCGCCGCCGATGCTTTCCCATTCTCGGACGCCGGGGGGCGCCGCCTTGAGAACTTACATTCCAAGCAACGCGGCGCTGTCGAGAAGCAAACCCGCGATGAGGCGAAGACTTTTCCACGCGATTTACTTGATCGCGTCGGGAGGAATCGTCTCTCCGCCGTCTCGCGTGGACAACCCAGCGAGCACCTTCACATCTAAATCGTCGGCGAAGAAATGAACCGAATTGTCGCACAACAGTGCCTGAGCGCCGTTGACGTGGTCGGAGAATACCTCGCGGCCGTCTACCGGCATCGTGCCGTTGTCCCCGGAATTCAGAAAATTGATGGGCTTCGAAATAGTGACGAGATTCGCCCCCTCAGCCCAGGCGCCGCGATCGTGAACTTTACCATTGCCCGATAGATCGTAGCTGGCGCCTCGACCTGACGCTTCGACCACGATCAAAGTCTTGGACATGCCATCGGGGATGTCTCGCACGCTGATTCGCGGAGATTCGAGCGTGATACCGTCGGAATCCGGAATTCTTACCAAGACGCCGCGCCCGGACGCATAGTAGAGACCCGTGTTCGGGTTCTTCATGGTTTTCGTGTCCGGACCATCGACTCCTCCGTAATCGCCGCATCCCATGCCGCCGCCGTCGTTGATCGTAAAACCCTTGGAGTCGCTTGGAAACATACGAATGCGATTGTCGTCGCCTCGAGTGCTTTGGACGCGACCCAAGCTTGGGCACAGATAAGTATTCAAGACTTGATTTACCGCGATCGCGTTGAGCTTCGAGTGGACGTCGGCCCTGTAATTCACGCGGACCGTCGTCGTCTTTTCTTCAATGTAGTCCAAAAAATACATGCACCACGAATATTTGGAACACGTTGGGCAACCGCGCTTCTGCCCCGGAGGAAATGTCCGCGCAGCAGACAAATGATTCTGCATCCCTAAACCGATTTGGCGGATGTTATTGGCGCATTGAGTCCGTCGCGCCGATTCGCGAGCGGCCTGAATGGCGGGTAGCAGCAGGGCGATGAGGACTCCGATGATGGCGATCACGACAAGGAGCTCCACCAACGTAAAGCCGAACTTGGTCGATCCGCCGCGGAACTCTCGACAACTCCGCGAGCGCCGGCTGCGACTCGCCGACGCGCCAATGACGGCGACGTAAATCCGATCCACGAGCTGCATTAAATCGCACCGCAATGTCCTATGGACTTCCATGCTACTTCTCCTTCACGGCGTTAATCGCCACTGCTCGAAACGGGAATCTAAAATCAGCGCCGAAAGCCCATAGACAATCGCCCCTGGGCTTGCGGCGAATGGATTGACGTTGTTCGACGCTCGACTACCGGGCCGCCATGCGACCGCGTTGTCGCAAACCAACACCCAACAATCCGAGCATTGCAAAGGCCCCAAGCACCAAAGTCGAAGGTTCGGGAACCGCTGAGACGGAGGCTCCAAGGCTGCCGCTTAGGGAGGCTCCCCCGCCGATCGAACTCGTGGTCGAGCTTGCTGCGCTCAGCGATGACGAGCCACTCACGCCGCTGGCAAACGTCCAACGGGCAGTAAGCAAATTCGCCAACAGCAAATTAGGGCTTGTGAAACTTCCCTGGCTTGCGGCCGAATCGACGAGCGGATTGCCGGTCGTAGGATCGCTCGGGCGAAGCGTGAAGACGGCGCCAGCACCGATCGTCAACGAACTCTGAATGATTCCATTGGCCGATAGATCGCCATTTGTGCCGTTCGTGCCGACCGTCGTGCTTCCCACGCCACTGATGAAACCGACCTGCTGGTTGGTTCCGCTAACGACGAGTTGAGCGGTCGAATTCGTGACGACGTTCGCCTTCCCAGAGGCGCCGGTCGCAGCGCCATCACCCATCGAAGAGTTAGAGCCAGCCAATTCGAGCGTTGCCCCTGTCGCGACAGTCACGGTCACCGCCGTCGGCCCGCTAGTTCCCACTCCGCTCAGGATGCCATTTTGAGTCGGGGCGAACTTCACGCTGCTGCCGCTGGTGATGGCCAAATGGGCGCCCGGGGCGAAGCTCGTCTGTCCTTGGACGGTCAATTGACCGGCGTCGGTCTGAATCGAGCCGCCACTGGCGCCAATCGTCAGCCCGCGATTCGTGATGGTCTGGAACGAGGCAGTCGCTTCGAGCGTGCCGCCGTTGAGCGTCAGTTGTCCGACCGTCGGAGCCGAAACCGTGCCCAGTTCTGAATCGCCACCGATCGCCAAAGTTCCAGCGTTGATCGTCGTGGCGCCCGAGTACGAATTGGAACCCGTGAGCGCAGCCACGCCGGCGCCCGTCTTGGTCAACGTGCCGGTTCCGCTAATCGCGTTGCCGACAGTCTGAATCGCGGGGTTGGCGATAATCAACGCCGAATTGTTGACGATGCCACCAGCGACCGAACCGTTGGTGGTTGTTCCGTTCCCCAACTGGATGGCGCCAGCGTTAAGAGTCGTGCCACCGTCGTAAGTATTGGCGTTGGCTAGGATCAGCGTGCCCAACCCGGATTTCAATAAGCTGGCGCCGGTTCCACTCAAAATGCCGCCGTAGGTCGTGTTGGCGTTGTTTGAGCCAACGGTCAAAGTAGCCGCCGCATTGCCAGCCGATTGGCTGATCAGCGACAAGTTCCCACTCCCCGCCAAGCCGCCAAGATTGAACGAGGTCGAACCCGCGTCAGACGAGTCGAATTGCAGTCCGTTGGTGATACCGTTTGACACGGTGCTATTCTCGACCGCATTGGAGTTGGCTAACAGCAGATGGCCACCGGAAATCGTGGTGGTTCCGGCATAGGTATTTACATCGCTTAAGGATAGTGTCGCGGTGCTCGCGGCCGACAGCGTGATGCCACCCGATCCGGCGATTGTCGCGTGACTTCCGAGAAGGATCGTCCCGCCCAAACCGCCGTTGCCATCCGCAGTCAAGATGCCGTAATCCAGATTTTTCGTCTGGGTAATCGATAAGATCGTTCCATTGAGCGTGATCGTCTGCGTGCCGGGATTACCGCCGCTAACCTCCGAATAGGTACTCCACAAATTGCCGATCGCTTGAGCCGCGTTGTTAAGGACCAAGAACGTCGTGTGATCGCGATGTTGGGCGAGCGTCAGGTCACCCTTGCCCATCGAAGAAATGGCGTCGACCGACAAAGTGCCGCCATTAATCACCGTAGCGCCCGTGCTAACGGGGTTAACAGCGGAGAACTCAACGGTGGCGACTCCGAGATTGTTAAGATTCGTATTGCCTTGGATCGTCAACTGGTTTACGCCCTGAGTAAACGGACTCAGCAATTGGAGAATGGTCGGTTGATCCGCGCTCGCCTGCGTCACGTTGAAGATCGAGTCGGTGTTGAGTGTGACCGGCCCGTTCAAAAGAACCTTCGCCGAACCGGCGAGCTGAAGGGCTCCCGTATGGTCCCCGACAGTTGGATCGATAGGGCCGGAGCCATTGATCGTGATCGACTTGGGAGTATATGTGCCCTGCTTGACCGTGAACATCAACTGGCTTCCGGAATTGATCAAAACCGCGTTGGCGGTGATGGCGTTGCCGGGGCTCGCGGCGTTTGCAGCACTTAGTTGGACAATTTGAGCATTCGTTCCACCCACGTCTCCGATTGTCCAAGGGCCAGTCGGTTGGGCGCCCGCCGTATTGAAGGCCACCCCATATCCGGGACTCACTCCCGACGAAAAGTTGCCATTTCCGAGAAAGGTTGTGTTATTGAAATTGTCGATATAAACGCCATTGAATTGCAATCCCACATTCTTCGACGAGGCGTTGGCAAACGTTTGGAATACGACGTTGCCTACCGTGGCCGGGTCGAGGACTTGGCTGTTTACAGTTCCGACGAATGGAACGGTCACGGCGCCGAGCGATACCTTCGATGTGCCAGCCACCGCGTTGTTTGCATCCGCGCTGGCGTCGACCGAGAAGGTCGTGATCTTCTTGGAGTTGGCGTTGATCGTCGTGGCGCCGGTGAGCGAAGGATTTAGGGCGCCCGAACCGCCCCCCGATTTAAAGATATGCAGCGAAAAAATCTGATCGACGCTCGACGCCAATCCGATCGTGATATTTGGCTTGAGCGATGCGCCCGTGTCGCTGGAGCCGGCGACGGTTAACGAGGCCGGCGTCACCGCGGACGCGCTGCTGAAGGCCAGAGAATTGTTGCCGAGCAGACCCGTGGAGTCGACCGGATTCACTAACGATTCGGAGCCCAGAAACAACGAACCACCCGTGATCGCAATCGTGCCGGCGCCGTTGAACGGTGACGTGTTGATTTGCATCGCGCCCACGCCATTCTTGGTGAACGTGGCGCCGGAAGCGATCGACGCGCCCCCGTTGAACACTGTGTTGGCTCCTGCGCCAGCGTCGGTAAAACTACCAGCGTTGCCGGTAATGATTATTTTACGACCAGTAATCAAACCGGTCGGGATACCCGTCAAATCGAGCGATCCACCGTCGAATGTTACGCTGCCGCCCACATCTCCCAAATTCGCATCGGCGGTGATTTTCAAGGCCCCGCCGGCTTGGAGAATTGTTCCGCCAGTGTATAGATTTGTCCCCGAAAGGGTCAAAACAGACGTTCCTCGCTTGACGACGACACCTCCACCAGAGATCGTTCCCGCAAAGTTTGCGGCGCCCGAACTCTCCGCGAAGACAACTAGGGCGTTGTTAGTGATATGCGTTGAGCTGCCGATCGTTGCCGTTGAGCCCTGGAGAATCCCGCCGCCGACCGTGATTCCCGAGCCGAAGTTGTTGGAAGTCGATCCCAGCACGAGCGTACCGCCCCCCACGACGTTGAGCGGGGAGTTAATGGGTGCGTTGATGGTCGCGGTCGTTCCTGCGTTCGCGACATCCACCGTCAACGATGTCGAGGTAAAATTGCCAGACGGAGGAGAGACACTAAGTGCTGAAGTGCCCGAAAGCGTATATCCCGTGCTGTTGAACACGAGGGCTTGAACTTGCGTGGGCGCGTCGACGACGACGGTCTGGCCGGCGTTCCCAAAGGTGGCCGTGTTGCCCGAGCTCCAAGTGGCCGCTAGCGAATTCGAATCGAGGAACTTGCCAGTTCCATTGAAATTGTCACCGGAAGATCCATTCCAGGTGAGGTTCGTGAGCACGGGACCAGAGACATAGTTCAACAGCAGGGCATTGCCACTTTGGCTGACGGTGAACGTCGAAAGTAGATTGCCACCGGTAAAATTCGAGGCGTTCACATTAAAAATGCTCGAATTGAATCCGGTGATGCCCGCGTTGAAGGTTCCCAGCGTCCAAGTGTAGGAATTCGTCGCCGTAAAATGGGCCGGGGTAGTTCCCAGGCTATCGAGGATCACGTTGACCGCTTTACTGGGTAGAGTTAAGGCGCCGCTGGAATTAAGCGTGTCGTACCCGCTGCCAGCCGCGCCAGTTGCGTCGGTAATTTTCCACTGATAGTTGCCCGAATCGACGAACGTCAGGCTGCCAACCAACAGCGCGCCGGGAGTCGTGAATAGCCCCGCGGATATATTGCCCGACGATTGGACGGTCACTGGACCGTACACCTGTCCTACGCCTCTGAGCGTGCCGCCGGCGTTTACGGTCACAACGCTGCTGGCGCCGATCGAGCCGGTCGAAGCGATGGAGAGCGTTCCCGCATTAATCGTTGTCGGGCCCGTATAAGTGTTGATGCCCGAGAGCGTCTGGGTCAGGGCTCCGCCAATCGCGATGCCGATACTGCCATTGGAGCCGTCTTGCACGACACCAGCAAATGTCGCCGATGTACCCGCCAAGGTGGCGCCATTACCGATGGTCAGAATCGCACTCGAATAGGGCGAGGTGGTTGTGATTTGATAACCGGCGCTGTTTTGGACGAGCGAGGAAGAGTTGGCGTTGGCCGTAATCGGAGCATTGCCGTAGATTCCCTTGACATACGACACATTGTATTGCACGGTGTTGACGTTATTGGTCACCATACCGGCGCTCGTCCCGGAGAGCGAATTGATCGTATTGTTGTAGCCGTTCACATCCAAGATCGCGGCGCCACTGCCGCCGAACGAATTGTCGCCGGCGATCGTGAAATCTGAATTGGGGCTGAGCGCGTCGGTGGCCCCGGCGATCAAGCTGGCCGAGCCGTTGACGTGGGTCGGTCCCGAGTAATTCGAGCGATTTCCTACGCTGACGCCAAAGGAGCTGGAAGATCCCAGCGTCGTGCTGCCTAGGCCCGTTCGGGTAAGTCCGATGTTCGCCGTGCTCGATTTTAGGTTGGGATATTGAGGACCCGATGCTTGAACCGTGCCCAGCCCACCGGTGAACCAATCGTTGGTGGCGCCGTTGATTGTAAGCGTCGGGGTCGCGAGTTGCCCAGGCAATGCCTGCAAGGTGTCGGTATTGGTGATGCCGTTGACGGGGGTGCCCGGGTCGACGCTGGATACGAGCGAGGCAATTGTTTGATTGAAACCAAACAGGTCGACCGTGCCGAGCGGTTTAGTCGTCAACGTGCCTTGCGCTAAGTTGTCCGAATAACCGAATTGGAGGATATTGTTTGTCGGCAAGGCATTGGTCGTCGCCAGCCTGAGCACGCTGATCGAGTTGGTGCTGGTATTGTAGGTGCCGTTGAAGATTGTCTTTCCGGCATACATGTTGTTGTTCCCAAGAATCGTCAAACCGGCGCCGCCGGACGGGCGGGAAAGGTCGTTGCCGATAACGATGGCGCCGTTTCCGGAAATGACGCCGGAATAGGTGATCGACGTAGTCAGAGCGTCGGTATTGATATTGCCGGCCTTGGTTGCTCCGATGGCAGTAAGAAATAAGCCGCCGGCAGCGGAATTGACCGGGTCGATATTGTTAGAATTGAGGACGATGGGATTGGGGCGGGTCAAATAGACCGAATTGGCCCCACCAACGTCCGTCATGCACAGCCCGTTAGCGGCGACGCTAATCGTGCCTGCGCCGGCGCCAGTACCAGTGGCCCCTGCTTGATTGAAGTTATACCGTGCGGTCCAAGTATATCCTTGCGTCGAATCCCATGCCCCGCCGCCAGAAACGGGCAGCGAGTTGTCGAGAATGATGCCGGAAGCAAAGCTGCTTCCCAAAACCGTGCCCGTGGTCGAGCCAGTATGCGGCGGGCTAAGTGTCGTCAGCGAAGAGGTGTTCGGAACGCCGAAATTCAGCACCGGCTGAGCCGGAGTTTGCGTGCCATTGCTCGAAAAGACGGAGGAATTTGCGATTAAATGAAGCGGAGCCGAACTGGAATTGGCGATGGCGTCGAAGAGGGTCCAGGCGGGGGACCCCTGAAGATCATTCGTGCTACTTCCGCCCCAGGTGATCGTCGGAGCCGCGCCTGAGAAATTCATGACGCCGGCAGTGGCTGCCGGGAATGCACCGGTGAACGTTGACGCTTTGCTCGTATCGAAGGCGCCGCCGACGAACGTCAAATTCTTACCGTTCACCGCCCCGACCAAATTCAAAGTTTGCAGATTCCAAGCAGCCGTATGACCAACCAGGAATTGCTCTTTGGCATTGCTGCCCGATGTAAGGGTGAGTGATCCCGTAGAACCGCCAAAATTCTGCGTGCTTCCGGTCAACGAAAGCAAATTATACGATGCCGAAACACCTGGATTGAACGAGTCGGTGATCCCGACAGAGCCAGCAGCGGAAATGTTGGCGGCGATCGCGGTATTGAAGGCAGTGCCGGTCGTTCCCCCGCCAAGGTTGATCGAGGGGTTCGCGCCCGCCATCGTGATCGTGTTCACCCCCGACAACGTGTAGCCGCTCAGACTGAAGTTGAGCTGCGTTGCCGAAACATTGGCCGCAACATTCACCGGATTTGTCGGCGTGCCGGAACCGCTGAAATTGGCGACCCCGCCCATCCAAGCTTGCGTGGCGCCGGTGAAAAGCGCGTTCCCATACCAATCGGGCGTGACGTTATCCCAGTTGGCGGGTAGCGCCGTGTCTTGCTTCCAAAACTGCTGGGCCGGCAGCGATTGTGCGGCGGAAAGGATGAATAGGAAAGTCAACAACAACCATCGAAGCCCGACGGCGACAGGGGTGGGAATCGTCATGAATGCGGCTCCTGGAAATGATGAGTTCGATAAAAGGCGGTACGGAACGACTAATTTGTTATTTGGACTTAAACGCTCAAAGCGCCCCTGGACGTCGGCGCCCGGAACAATCGCCGCGCCGATAGAGCAAGGTTCTATCCGATCGATATTTAGGTCTCTTGAGCTAGTTGCCAGTGTTTTGTTAGGACTCCGTTAACCTTTGCGTCCTCGGGGACGCCCCTTGCCTATTCGGTACGAACTAACGTCGCGCTGAGTCGCCTCGAAGAAGGGGAAAGTCCCCAGTTTTGCTCGGATCGAGTGAGTTCACCGAAGTCCGCGGACTACACTAAATGGGGACAATCCCCGGCGGTTTTGCGATCGCTTCTTAAAAAACGTTGTCGACCGTTGATGACCGAGACGCGTCGATAGCTCAAGGTTCTAACGGACGACTGTGAGCAGAGTGCTATCGCGAGGAGAGATGTTTGTTAGCTTCGCGTTAGGGCGAAGCCGCGCGATTCAGCGGTAACGGGCAAAGGCCGCGGCGCCCGTCGAAGAAGAGCGGTCAGGCTGTCCGCGATCGCCGGGCGAGTTGATAGGCGCCCACGGCGACGATGCCGATTGCCGTTAACAAAGCTGTCGACGGCTCGGAAACCAGCCCGTTTTCGGTCGCCACAGCCGAATGGGTGGCGTTGACCGAGACGCTCAAAGCATCGGGCGTCTCGTCGGCGAAGGGGGCGCCAAGGCCGTCCGCGACTGAGGCCAAGTTGGTCGCAAACGGCGCTGTCGTCGCGGGCAAAGTGCTCGGCAATAAGCTGAAACTGCGGGTCGCCAAGTTATTGGACATCGCGATCGTCGAGGCGACAGATTGCCCTCCGGAACCAATCGCCGCCAACGATTGGCCGGCCGCGTTGCTGGGGGCGATCGTCAACAGGCCGGGATTGCCGCTCGTGCCGCCGATCGCGAGCGACGACTGCTGGATCGAGTTGACCGTGAGTTGACCTCCCGCGCCGATCGTGGTTGTCCCCGATCCGGTGATGGCGCCGACTTGTTGATCAGCGCCGGCGTCGATGACCAGCCCACCGCCGAGCGCCCCGCTGCTGTTCGAGATTACCGCTCGATTCGCGCCGTTGCTGAGCAGCGGCACAGACCCGGCGAGTTCGAGCGTCGCTCCCGAGGCGATCGTGGCGGTTACCGCCGAGCCAATGGCGCTTGTGCCACTCGTGGCCTGAATTTTGATCGTGCCGGCGGAAATCAGCAGATTACTGCCGTTTTGCAGCGCCGGCTGCGCCGTCAATGATACTTCGCCGCCGCCGGTCTTGGTCAGCGTTTGACCGGCCCCAACGGTGAGAACGCCGCCAATCGTCAAAGGATTAGTTGGCGCATTGGCGACGTTCCATATTTGCGACGCGCCGAGCGTCACGGCCGTGTTGATCGTGTGCGCGGAGGAGCCTGATTGCACAGTGAGTCCATCGACGCCGAGCGTCAGTGTCCCCGGACCGCCGATCGAGACCGGCGTGGTCGCGGCCCCGGTGAACGTCAGTCCTTTGATCGAAAAATCGGTCCCGAGCGTGGTGCTGAGGTGGGTCGCCCCCGTTGCCGCCGTGAAAAAGACATCTGTTGTATTGCCCGGCGGAATGTGCGTGTCGGCGGGGCCAGTCAATGTGGTTCGCCAATTTGTCGCGCCCGTGGCCAAATTATCGGTCGTCCAAATGCCGTCCGTGGTTCCGTGCCAATACGCGATGGGCGCCTGTATGACGAGTAGCCCGCTTTGCAGCGTGGTCGTAATGGTATGCGTGGCTTGATCGTGGAGCACCGTTCCCAACGGATCAGTCGCAATGCTGATGAAGTTCAAAGGGAATTGGCCGCTGGTTCCACCGGTGACTTGAAAATTGGCTTTCAGCAAGCCGAGCGTTCCCGCAGTCTGCAACGTGGCGTTCGCGTCGTTGGTGGAAGCGAAATCCGTGGCTTGGATTGTTTCGTTTGCGTTGGCCTCGCTCACGCGCGGACCAAGAGAGCCTGGGAACAAATAAGGCGTCGTCATGGTGGCGCCGCCGCCCGTGAACGTGAACCCGGTGACCGAAGTTCCCAGCGAGATCTCGACCGAGTCATCGCCGATCTGTTGACTAGCCGCGCCGGAATTTTGCACCACAACTTCAAAACTGCCGGTTTGCGCCGTCGCGGAATAAGGCAATGCGATTGTCGGCGCGACGATATTGATGGCAGCGGACGCCGGAGCGCCCAAGGCGCCGAGCCAGCCTCCGACGGCTATGGCCATGAGCGCATAAAGCGGTTCCGGCGCAAAATGAATGACGGTGAAACGCATCAATTTATTGGGCGTCATGGAGTGGGTCGCGACGATCTCGCCACGGTGGCGATGCATTCATTATGGCCCGGCGCTCCCCGAAGTGAAACGATTGGGCGAGGGGGGGTTAAAGATGTTTTTCAAAACTTTTTTAGAATCGCGGGCAATTGGGCCACGCAAGAAGTTAGCGCCGGGCGACGTTATTCCAGGACCAGCGGTGACTGCCGCATATTCGTCTGCGGCCCCTCGCTTGAATCGGATACTCGGTCAATCGCCAGCCGGTCTGGTTGCGGCCGCCCGAAAGCCCTAAAATACGAGAGCTTTTGGACATAACTCTTGAAATGGCTCGCCGCCGCGAAATTCGCGGACCGGAGCCCTTTCGGCCGACGAGACTTGGCGGAATGTCGTATCGGACTCTCAAACGCGCACTCGGCGAAACGAGCCTCGAGCGGAAATGCCGCTATCTATTTAGCTGCTGTCTGCTCGTGCTCATCGCCACCAGCTTCTGGTGGTACGGAAGCCGCACCGAGCAACTCGTTTACGAGAACACTCGCAGCAACTGCCGACACTTGGTCGACGCGGTGCTCTTGCATCTCCACTGGACCAAGGTCGATACGCTCAAGAGCAACCAGGCCTTCGTGAATCAAGCCGCCACCGCGATGCAGACGGCCCAGCAATACACGGCTCGCGTGCTGAAGCCGGGCGGGGGCGATTCGGACGACGACAAAGCCTATCAGCCCGAGACGACGTTCGAAAAACAGGCGCTCGACTACTTCACGCGCAAAACGCCCCCCGACACCACGCTCGCCGATTCGGAAATCGAGTATCAGGAGCAGCACGTCGCCGATAAGCAGGAGTACCGCTATTTCCAGCCCGTGCGGCTGAAAAAAGAGTGCATGATCTGCCACGGCGACCTGAGCAAGCATCAGGTGTTGGGCAGCATTGGGTTGCCCAGCCCCGTGTTTCCGCACGTCGGCGACATGGAGGGCGTCGTCGAAATCATTCTGCCCGACGAGCGAACGCAGCGGGCGCTCGACGGCAATCGCGCGATCCTGATCACCACCGCCATCGTTACCGTCGTGCTGGCGATGTTCGCCTCGTACGTCATCGTGCGATATATCATCGTCAAGCCCCTCAAGCATTTGCGAGACATCAGCGACGAAGTCAGCCGCGGAAACACTGATGCTCGGGTCGAGATCAACACGGCCGACGAATTCGAGGACCTGGGCAAAGCGTTCAACAAAATGGTTCGCGGGCTCGTCTCCGCGCAGGAGGAACTGCGCACCGTGAATTCGAGCCTCGACGGCAAGGTGGACGAACTGGCTCAGGCCAATATGCGGCTGTACGAGCTCAACCGGCTGAAAAGCGACTTCTTGGCCACGATGAGCCACGAGCTGCGCACGCCGCTCAACAGCATCATCGGTTTCAGCGATGTGTTGAGCTCGATTAGCGCGCTCGATGATAAACAGAAGCGATATGTGCAGAACATTCAAAAATCCGGCCGCGTATTGCTCGACATGATCAACGATATCTTGGACTTGGCCAAGATCGAGAGCGGCAAAATGGAACTGCGGCTCACCGATTTTCACATCGCCGCCGCCGTGTCCGCTCAGTGCGATATGGCTCGGCCGCTTACCGAAAAGAAAAACATCGATCTGGAAATCGAGATCGAGCCGAATCTGCCGGAACTGTTTCAGGATCAAGGCAAGGTTCAGCAAATCCTCAATAATCTGCTGTCGAACGCGATTAAGTTCACGCCCGAGGGGGGCCGAATCGTGGTGAGCGCCAAGCGCGATACGGCCGTCAACCACGACACGCACGTCGAGCGCGACGAGCTCGTGCTGTCGATCGCCGATACGGGCGTGGGAATCGCCGAGGAAGACAAGGTCGCCATCTTCGAGAAATTCCGCCAAGGCAAAACGGCGCTGGCTGGCGGCGACGCGATGACCCGCGAATACTCCGGCACGGGTTTGGGATTGTCGATCGTCAAGGAACTATGCAAACTGCTCGGCGGCGAGGTGTCGCTGATCAGCGAACTAGGGCAAGGCAGCACTTTCAACGTGCGGATCCCCTGGGTTCGGTCCGAAAAACCGCGGATGGATTCGCCGATGGCTGAAAACATCGACGAACTGATTCGCCCTCGACGGGCCGAGCTCCAGCGAACGCTCGATCGACAAGTGTCGGCGTCCCCCGTGGCGGAATGAATCGTCGGGGCGACCCGCGTTTGACGTCAATTCCCAAAATGCCGTCTGGCCGCGTCGCTCGCGACGCGATTTTTCTTCTCTGGTAAAATAATCTTGACGACCACGCCCAACACTACTCCCGAAGTGCAACTCTTCACCGATGGCGCATGCAGCGGCAACCCTGGTCCCGGCGGCTGGGCGTTTATTCTGCGGCATCCGGCCACGGGCAAAGAGGTCGAGCGCCTCGGGGGTGAGCTGGAATCCACCAACAACCGGATGGAACTGATGGCCGTGATCCGCGGCCTCGAAGCTCTCACGCGACCGACTCACGTCGAGCTTTTCACCGACAGCGAGTACGTCCGTCAGGGACTAAGCCAGTGGATGCCCAAGTGGAAAGCGGCCGGCTGGCGCCGCAAAACGAGCCAATACAGCCGCGGCGGCGAGATCAAGAATCTGGAGCTTTGGAAGCAACTCGACGTGCTGATCGCCAATCACCAACTCAAATTCACCCGCGTCGCCGGCCACAGCGGGCATCCCGAAAACGACCGCTGCGACGAGCTGGCCGTCGCCGCCGTCCAAGAGCAAAAAGCCCTGCTCCGCAGCCGCTAGTCGCCGTTGCCCAGACCCGAATCGGCGCCAACTAATTCGCCGAATTAGACAACTTCAGCATCGCTTCGCCAAAAGCCTGACCGATCTGGCACATCGTCTTGGCGCTGCCCAGATAGTGATAAGGATAATCACTGCCGACCTTGTTCCACTGGTCGAGATGCTCGCGCCAGCCCTGCTTGAAAACGGCGGCGGCCTCCTCGTCCCAGAATCGATCGGTCTTCACCAGCGCGATGTTGCTCTTGAACTCGGCGATGTCGAGCACGGCAGCCTGCGCAGCTTTGAATCGCTGGACGCCCTTATCTGCGCCCGCGCCGTCGACGCCCATCTGACCGATCACGATCGGCAGGCCCGGCGTCTTGAGATCCACTCGGACATCGCGAATGAAACGGGCCATGTTCGCTGCGTATTCGTCGGTGTAACTGGCATTAATCATGTCGTTCCAACCTTGAAACCAGACGAGCCCGGCGATCTCGTATCCTTGACCAGCATAAGCGGGAAACAGAGTCTTTAGATTCGCGAGCGTGCTTTTGACTTCTTCGAGCATCCCCCGATACGAAGCGCCAAATGGCTTTTTGATATCGTCGAGCGTCGTCTCGGGCTTTTGCTTCTTATCGTCGGCGAGCATCTTGTCCAGCACCGCCGCGGATGGCAGACCGGCGCTGGGCGAGCGGAAATCGCGGAACAGGCTGCGGCCGCCCCAAGCCGTCTTGATCAGCAGCACTTGCTGCGAGTAGCGATCGCCTACGACACGCCCAAATTCGAACTCCGGACCGATGCAACCCGGCGAGCCGTACCCGACCGTGAGATTCCCCTTGCGATCTAAAAACTTGATCCACACGTCGTCGCGCTCGATCCACTTGTCATCGCGCCGCCAAGCCTCGAACAGCGCTCGCGTTGCAGGCTGTCCGGCCTGATAATCGAGCAGCGAGACCTTGGCCTTTCCCTCCATATTCGACTGGCCCGCGAGAATAAACACTTTAACCGGCGCGGGTGCCTCCGCGGCCCCAGCCGCGATCGGCGACGTCAACATCAAACCAAGAACAAGGAGATTTCGCACGGTTTGTAAGGCCCTACTCATTGCAAGTAAAATCAGTGCGTGGACGAAACCGAGGAATCCATCAATCTACAGATTCCAGCGACCAAACAGCTTTTCTCGAAACGTCGTCCACTCGCGCTGATGGTTTTCCGCCGACGGCTGGTGGCATAAGAGTTCGGCGATCCATTCGTCCATCCGCCGCAGACGCTGGGCCATGCTTTCGACGGCCGTTTGCGCCAGTTTGTAGGCGGCCGTCACGCCCTCGTCGATCAGGTCTTGATAATCGGCCCGGGCGAGCTTCAATAGTCGCACGCGGGTTTTCGCCCGCACGTCTGCCGAATGGGGAGCGGCGTGGAAGAACGACATCTCGCCGAATTGATTGTACGGTTCGAGCGTGGCCAGGACGATCGATTCTTGGACCGCATCCGACTGGCGCACGTGGCGGACCACTTCGCACTGCCCCTCGACCAGAATCCAGAGGTTCCGGCATTCCTCGCCCTGGCGCAGGATCACGTCGCCCGGCTTGAATTCCAGCGACTGAACCACATCGGCCAATTGGTGGCGTTCGGTGGAGTTGAGATTATGGAACAGGGGGATGTCTTTGAAGACCTTGTCGGGGACTGCCTCGGAGACCATGGGAATTTCTCGAATGTCTGAGATAGCGGATGAGCGCGTTGCGAGTTGGCGCGGCTAAGGAACTAAGTAATGCCGCCGAGCACGGTTGCCCGGCCGACGCGGCCGATCCCTAAAATATACGCAGCCGTGCGGAGCGAAACCTTGCGCTCAGTAGAGACTTCCCACACCCGCTCGAAAGCCTCGGATAGGACGTGGTCGAGTTCCTGCCGAACGCGGTTTATGCCCCACTGGTAATGCTGCTGATTCTGCACCCATTCGAAATAGCTGGCCGTCACGCCGCCGGCGTTCGCGAGAATGTCGGGCAGTATCGTGGCGCCCGCGGCGCCCAGGATTTCATCGGCGTCCGGCTCGATCGGCGCGTTGGCGGCCTCGACGATGACCGGGGCCTTGATCTTGGCGGCGTTGTCGGCCGTGATCACGCCACCGAGCGCCGCGGGAATCAATAGCTCGACGTCGAGCTCCAGTAGCTGTGAATTGCTGATTCTCTCCGCGCCCAGGTAGCCTTCGAGCAGGCCGCGATGCTCCCGGGCGTGTCGAAACATTTCCGGCAGATCGAGGCCGCCGGGTTTGAAATACCCGCCCGTGACGTCGGACACGGCGATGACTTTGATCTCGGCTTCGTTCAGAAATTTCGCCGTATGCGATCCGACGTTTCCAAAGCCTTGAATCGCGGCCCGCGTCTCTTGCGGCTTCCGCTTCAGCCGGCTCAGCAACTTGATCACGACGATCCCGACGCCGCGCCCGGTGGCTTCTTCGCGCCCCGGCAGTCCAAACAGCTCGACCGGTTTGCCGGTGACGACGGCCGGATTGAAGCCATGGTATTTGGAGTATTGATTGGAGATCCAGGCCATCTCCTCGGCGCCGCTTCCCATATCGGGCGCAGGAATATCCCGGTCGGGCCCGATGACATCGTGAATCTGATCGACGAATTTTCGCGTGATTCGCTCTACCTCGCGCCGGCTCAATTTGAGCGGATCGATGGCGATGCCCCCCTTGGCGCCGCCGTAGGGAAGATTGACGACCGCCGTTTTCCAGGTCATCAGCGCGGCCAGCGAGCGGATTTCATCGAGATCGACCTGTGGATGAAAGCGCAGGCCACCCTTCATCGGTCCCCGTGAATTGTTGTGCTGCACGCGGTAGCCGAGAAACGTGGCCAACTCGCCGTTGTCCAATTCGACGGCGATCTGAACCTGCACCTCGCGATTGGGAATAATTAGCATCCGCCGCATATTGTCGCTTAGATCCAAATGATCGGCAGCGCGATCGAAATAAATCTGAGTGGCGTCGAAAGCTCTCATGCTTGGACCCTGCTTATGTGCGAAACTCCGCGGCGCGCCCCAGCGACTGGCTGAGCAAACCGCTGAGAAATCATAGCCCGTGGCCGGTTCCGATGGAACGGCGCCAGCAGTCGATCCGGCCCAGGATGTTTCATGGCGCCGCCATCGTCCGATACGCAACGTCAGCGAGAAGGTCTAAAGCCATCCCGCCTCGCGATACCAAGCGGCGGTCTGACTCAAGCGGTCGGGCAGGGGCGCCGCCGATGTGAATCCCAGTTCCCTTTGCGCTCGTTCGCTCGAGCAAATCCAATCCCCCGCGAGCGCTTCGCGCGCCTTGTCGATTCCCACATAAGGGGCCCGCCCACGAAGCCGCGCGGTTAACTCCGCGCACGTTGCGATTGGCCAGACGATGGGCTTGGGAAATCGGATCACATGCGTCCGCCGCCGGCCCAGGGCCTGCCCGACCAGGCATCCGAGTTCGCCGTAGGTTGGCATCGATTCGCTCGCGACGAAGTAGTAGCCCCGCGGATCGGTCCTCGCGTCATCCTGTCGATCGGCGCAATCGCAGCTTGAGTTGGGCGGCGAGGAACCGGGTAATCGATTCCCCCTCTCCGCCGCCAAGATCAACGCCGTCGTGAGATCATCGACATGGATTACCGAAAATCGAGCCGGCGCCAATCCCGGCACGAGATGCAATCCCGCGCGGTCGACCATTTTAAACAACGTCAAGCCAACGCGATCGCCGGGACCCAGGACGATCGGCGGCCGCACAATGGTGATTGGCAATCGAAGTGAGAACGTAGCAGCGACCCGTTCGCCGGCTAACTTACTTCGGCCGTAATTGGAAACCGGCCGCGGCGGCTGATCTTCGGTTCTCGCGGCGCCGTTCACCGAAGGCCCCGCCGCCGCGAGCGACGAGACAAGTACCACGGTCGGCGGCGACAACTGTTTTCCGCAGACGTCTAGCAGGTTCGCGACCCCTTGCTCGTTCACGCGGAGAAAGTCGGCCATGCCCATCGCGCGCGTCAATCCGGCCAAATGATAGACCGTGTCCACGTCGGCGACGGCGGCCACTAGAGAGGCGCGGGCCGTTACATCTCCTTCCACGATGCGTGCGCCGACCGCTCCAAGCCGATCACGCCCTGCTTGGCTTCGCACGAGAGCACGCACCTCGTCGCCGCGCGAAAGCAACTTCTCGACGAGTTGCGAGCCAATAAATCCAGCGGCTCCGGTTACAAGCACTTTGCTCATTGGGTCACTCAGCCATGTGATCCCGGTCTCAAATCAAGCGGGACAATCCAACTGCGCCAAGGGTGGTCAGCAGCATCACTCGTTCAAGCTCAGCGGCCAGACGCCCGGCGGTCATTTCGGCGATCAACGTGTGTTGGTCGGTGAAATCGCGCTCGTAATGGCAAAACATCCACAATGTCCCCAGTGGCGTTGTCGGACTGGAAACCGGCACGCACAGGGCGGCGGAAAAAGGCTCTGGCGCTCGCCAAGGTCCGAACGCCGCGCCGCGTTCCAGCGCGACCGCGTGTCCCAGCAGGGCCTCGAGGTCGGCCACCGCGCCGGCTAACGGTCGAGCCGGGTCGTGCAGCCGACTCGCGGGCAATCCCCATGCCGCGCGCATCTTCAATTCGCTCGTGGCGTCGTCCAGCATATAGAGCGCAGCGGCCTGACACTCACATGCACGGGCCGCCCCGCCGAGAATTTCTTCCAGCTTGGCGGCCAGTGGCTCGGACTCGTCGCCGGTCAACTGTACCGGCACGCCCGCGGCGAGCTCGGCTTCCCGATTGCGAATTATCTGCTCGGCAGCGGCCAATTGCGCCGCCAGTTCGGCGATCGCGTCGACCAAGCGGCGAGCGGCCGCCGGATCGTCGGTTCGCACGTCGGGCCGCGGCAGAGAAAGATCGATCCTGGGGTGTCCGAGAGCAGCTCTAACGCCCGGATTGACCGGGGCGGAACACGACAGGAACGGATCTTTTTTATCTTGCGGGCCTGTTTGAAATTGAAGCGGCCAGCCGGTGGCCAGCGTAAAAGCATCGCAGATTTCCGCCAGTTGCATGGCAAGCGGCGAATCCGCATGGCTTTGCAAATGGCTTTTCGACGACGCCGCTCGAGCGCCGCCGAGATTCAAACGATCGGTTTTTGGCATAACCACGCAATCGGCGCAGGGAATGACACGGATGAATTGGGCGGGCCATTCCATTGCCGTCGGGTCTACAAAGCTCGATCGGATTCGTTAGCCGAATCAAAGCTCGCAGACGTCCCATTATCCGTGGCCGACAGACTCTAACATCGGCACGCCACGGCCTCAAACGTGAAGGAGCCCAATAAAAGTGAAGCGCACGCCGGCCAGAAGGGCCGCCTAAGAACCCTCTCCCCTTGGGAGAGGGCAGGGTGAGGGCGGAGCGAACGCGCCCTCGTCAAGAATCATCCGGAACTAGAATTCAAATTTGGATTGCGGGGGCGCCGGGACCGAAGGGAAGCCCCTGAGCGGAGCGAATGGACGTTGAATGCACGAACCGGGGCTTCCGCGAAGCGCCTTCAACGCCGGCCACCCGCGTCTCGAACTCCGATCCATTGGCGATTAACGCCGTAGGCCGAGCGGAGCAAGCGGATCCGTCGCGATCACCGGCCCCTTCTGCTGGTCCAGATCGTCAAAAACCGTCCACACGGGCGTCTTTTGGCGCAGCTTCGAGAGATACTCTTCGTTCTCTTTCTTGCTCAGATCGTTTTTCAGGGTCGTGCGAATTTCCGACTGCGCATCGCTGAACGAAGTGCGGCCGGCGTCCTTACGTTCGAGAACTCGAATGACGTGAAAGTTGTCCTCGTCCTCGATGACTTGGCTCATCCGGCCGATCGGCAAACTAAAGATCGCCCCGTCGAGCGTCGTCGATTTGAGTGACCCCTGAGTCGTCCAATCGCGGACTCCTCCTTTGTTCGCCGTCGGACCTTGAGAGGCGGCCTTGGCGACTTCCGCGAACGGCTTGCCTTGCAATATATCGTTGCCCATGTGGCAGATTGCGTCGTACGCTTCCGCTTTCGAGGTGAATTTGCCGCTGTCGACCGTGATCTGCTCCCAGCGAGCCTCGGCCGGGTGGTCGAACTTCGTCAAGTTGTCTTGGTAATAGGCGAAAATCTGCGGGAACTCGACCGGCTTCGTTTTGACGCTCTGGGACAACCACATCCGCGCGACCGACATTTCGAAAAACGCCTCCCGGCGCCGGTCGAGCGATGTGCCGACCGTGCGGAGCTTCGCGTCGAGCTCGGCTTTCGAGCTGACCTTCGCCCGCTCCATCATATCCTTCACGTTCGCCGTGTCGAATTGCTCGAGAATTTTCGCCTTAATGTCTTTGAGCGGATCGGCGGGAATCGTTTTGGTGGCTTCCAAGAACAGCAACTTGGAGTCGGTCATGTTCTTGAGCTCGGCGGCCAGCTCTTTGCGAAAGTCATCGAGTTGTGCCTTGGGCACGCCCGCTTCGATGGCCGATTGCAGTTGCTTGAATCGGCCGACCATGTCGGAGGCCAAAATCACATCGGGCCCGACGCGAGCGATGATCATCGCCGCGTCCATTCGATGCGCCGCGGGAGCTCCAGGCGACTGTGGCGTGACCATGTTGACCGGCTGCTGCGGACCACTGCCGACTGCCTGCGGATAACGCACTGGCATCGGCTGAGTCGGCGGTTGCGGAAGGAAATTCTGGCTATCCGGAAGATTGGCCCGGCCGAAAGCCGGATCATCGGGGGCCTGGGCGCGAGCTTCGCGGGCGATGTCCAGCAGCTCCAGGGCGAGTTTCGGCCGCAGCACGATCAGCCCACCCGCGACCAAGGCAGATGTAAGCAGTAGCGGATAAATAGCGCGTGATGACACGTTTGATCGCCCTTACATAGCCGCGGCATCCTGCCGCGCCGTACCGAAGCCACTGGAAACGCATTCCACGGCAGGATGCCGTGGCTATGTATTGATTGGACCCGAATCCGCGCAGCTTCCCCGCGAGGATTCGGGGGCGGGATTGTAGATAAGGCCTAGCTCGGCTGCAACAGCGATTTGATCGTCGCCGAAAGCCGCTCGAAATCGTTGACGCCTTTGTCGAGCGGATGATAGGCACTGCTGTCGTCGACAATCCTCAGCCGCCCCGGTTGAGATCGCGCAAGTTCCTCGATTCGCTTACGATTGCGATAGTCGAAGACGATGAATCCCTCTTCGCGGCGAATCGTGTCGATTTGCCAAAAGGCCGACATGATCCGTAGCTCGGCTTGAATTACCAGCCGCCCGACCGGCGCCGGCAAGGCCCCGAACCGATCAAGCATTTCGGATTTCAAATCGGCCAAGTCCTCGTGAGTCGCTACTCGGCACAGCCGGCGATAGAGATCGATCTTCAGTCGCATATCCGGCACATAAGTCGGCGGGATGAACGCCTTGCCCGGCAGATCGACGTGGACCTCGAGCATTTGCTTCGCCGGCATGTGCTGTAACCGCCGCACGGCCTGTTCGAGCAATTGGCAATACATTTCGTAGCCCACGGCCGCGATGTGGCCGCTTTGCTGCGTGCCCAAGATATTGCCGGCGCCGCGGATTTCCAAATCGCGCATCGCGATGGCGAACCCGGCGCCCATCTCGCTGAACTCCTCGATCGCCCGCAGCCGGCGAATGGAGTTGCCCGAGACGTATTTGTTCGGATCGAGCAACAGATAGCAATAAGCCCGATGCTTGTAACGTCCCACCCGGCCGCGAAGCTGATGCAGATCGGCCAACCCATAGCGGTCAGCCTCGTCGATGAAGATCGTATTGGCGTTGGGGATATCCAGCCCACTCTCGACGATCGTCGTGGCCAATAAAATATCGAACTTGTGATCGACAAAATCGATCATCACTTTTTCCAGCTCTCCCTCCGGCATCTGGCCATGACCGATGCCGAGCGTCGCCTCGGGCACGATCCGCTGGAGCTTATGGGCCACGAGCTGAATGTCGTTTATTCGATTGTGAACAAAGAAAATCTGTCCGTTGCGATTCAGCTCGCGAAGCACCGCATGCCGGATCAACTGCTCGTCGAACCGCGTTACGCGAGTCTCGACGGCCAAGCGATCGGCAGGGGGTGTTTCCAAATTCGAGATGTCCCGCACCCCGAGCAGCGACATGTGGAGCGTCCGCGGAATCGGCGTCGCGGTCATCGTCAGCACGTCGATCATTTGCCGGATCGCCTTGAGCCGCTCCTTCACTTCGACTCCGAATCGCTGCTCCTCGTCGATGATAATTAGGCCGAGGTTGAAAAATTCGATATCCGCCTGAGCCAGCCGATGCGTTCCGATGACGACATCGACGGCGCCCGTCTTGAGGCCGGCTAAAATCGCTTTCTGCTCCTTGGCCGTGCAAAACCGGCTGAGCGCGGCGATCTTGAAGGGAAACTCGGCCATCCGCTCGGTGAACGTCCGCCGATGTTGCTCGCAAAGAATCGTCGTGGGCACGAGCACGGCGACTTGGTAGCCGGCCTCGACCGCTTTGAACACGGCCCGCATCGCGACTTCCGTTTTACCGTACCCGACATCGCCGCACAACAGCCGGTCCATCGGCTGTGGCTGTTGCATATCGTGCTTGATTGCCTTGATGGCGCTGAGCTGGTCGATCGTCTCGCGGTAGGGAAACGCGGCGTCGAACTCCGTTTGCCACGGCGTGTCGTTGGGAAATCGAATGCCGCTCCGCGAGCTGCGCGCCGCCTGCAATTGCAACATGTCGACGGCCATGTCGGTGACGGCCTGCCGAGCGGCGTCCTTCTGCCGCGACCACAGCTTGCCGCCGATCCGGGCGAGCGCCGGCTTGGCCTTGCTGCCGCCGACATACTTTTGCACCAGCTCGATGTTCGCGGCCGGCACGAACACTTTGGCGCCACCGTGGAACTCAAGCTCCAAATGTTCCTCGACCTGGTCGCCGTTCTCCAGGAGTTTCAGCCCCCGGTAGCGGCCGATGCCGTGCGCCAGATGAACGACATAATCCCCTTCGCGCAGATCGAGAAAGCTGTCGACGATCCGACTCAATCGCCGCTGGCTGGGCCGATTCAACTCGCTGCGATGAAATAGTTCGCTGCCGCTGACCAGCACGATCCGCTGGGCCACCAGACGAAACCCGGCCTGCAATCGGCCGCTGACGAAATGCAGTTTTCCTTCGCTAGTCAGCCGAGTCGTCGCGAACACTTCGCTGAGCCGCTGGATCTCGGCTTCCGTCTGGCAGACGATGAACACCTCTTGCCCGACGCCGGCCGAATCGAGTTCGTCGCGGACCTTGCCGATATCGCCGCTGAATCGCTCTACGCTCTCGATCCGCAACTGGCAGCTTGCTTCCAGCGAACCCGCGGCGATGCCGGCCGAGGTCGCCGAGGGGAACCGATAAATGTCGTTCATCACTTCGGCGACCGTGTGAAAATCGGCCGGCCGGTCGACTCGCTGCAAATAATGCCGGGCCTCCTCTTGAATCTCATCCGGCTCGACGACCATGAACCAACTGCCGGGCGCGAGATACTCGCTCAGAAAGGCCTTTTGCTCGGGCCCCGGTCGCAGCACGGTAATCTCGATTTCTTGGAGCGATTTGAGACTTCGCTGGCTGCCGAGATCGAACTCGCGAATCGAGTCGATTTGATCGCCGAAAAGCTCCAACCGCACCGGCTGGTCCCAGTCGGGAGCAAACAGGTCGACGATTCCGCCCCGCTGCGAGAACTCGCCCGGCAACTGCACGGCCGGCGTGTTTTCAAAGCCGTTGGCGGCGACCCACCGCAGCAGGCTGTCTAGCTCCAGTGTCTCGCCGACTCGCAGCCGCCGCGTTTGCTGGGCGAGCAATTCGCGCGAGGGCGCCGGCTGCAAGAGACTTTGAATGCTCGTGACCAGCAGCCGAGGCTGATTGCCGGGGGATCCCGCCAGCCGCTTGAGGACCTTGAGCCGGTCCCCGTGAATTTGGTCGTCGACCGACTGCGCGGTGGCGGCGGATTCCCAGGCCGGAAAGCGCTCAACGGGCGTGGCAGTGAACAGAGCCAAATCGTCGCTGACCGTATCGAGGTCGGCCGGACTTGGGCAAACGACAATCAGGCCGACGGGCGCGGCCGCTTCGAGGGCCGCCACCGTGAGCGCGCAACTCGAGCCCCAGATTCCCCCCAGCGTGGCCCCATGACCCTGTTTGAGACTCGCGATCGCCTGGGGAAATCCCGGCTCGTCCAATAAGCTTCCAGCCAGTTCGAGCAGCCGGCCGGCAACCCCCTGCGCCGCTGCTTGCAGCGCAATGCTTCCTGAAGGTGAACTCACGTGTGCATTCTAGCGCGGCGAGTGCCCCTTGGCCAAGGCGAGGTTCTAGCGAGTATGGATCGGAGACTTAAAGGCCGTGGATTGAGAACCCGTCACAAATGCGGACTCTCAATGCTTCCGCGTCGCGCAGCCGATAGCGCAGCCGGTGGAGCATGTGGAGCAGCCGCCGCCGGTGGCTTCGGCCGTTCCGCAGCCTGGACCGCAGCCGGTGGCGACTGTTTCGGCGAAGCTGCGGAACTTGGCGGCCGCGTCGTAGGCGTCGGCCAGTTCGGCCGTGATCGCTTCGAGCTCCGGGGGCGCGTCGCCGAGAAAATGGAAGAACAGCGATCGGCCGTCGAACAGATGCTCTACGTCGACCAAAGTTGCGCCCAGGCCCAGTTCGTTGATCCGGCTCTCGCAGGCATTGAACGCGGCGAGCCGGTTCTTTTCCAGTCGGGCTTCGAGCAGTTGGTCTTCGACGGTCATCGCGCGGAGGATCGAACCGTCGGACTGGCCATGAGCCGGGGCGTCGGTGGCGGCGGCGAGCACTTCGCCGACCTCCAGCCCACGCCGAGTGCGGACGACCACCCGCGTGCCGCGCGGGTAGCTCGTGGCGTCGACGGCGGTGAAGCGGCCGACGTGTCCGAGGGCGCCGATGCGGATGAGATGGTGTCGCCACATAGGAAGTTGTTGCTGTTGATTGTTGGCGAGAGGAATCGTGGGGCGTCTTTAAGAATCTCTTGTGCCGGGCGGTCGATTTTCTGGTCGCCTTGCTGGACGGCGCAGCAGGATGCCGCGGCTATGAATCCAAATTCGGCTTGCCCTCCCGGCCGCCGCCAGTTTACTGTACAAAAACTCTCGGGCGAATGCCGCTTTTGCATTATGCGCTGGAATCGGAACTCGTTAAACAACCGGCAAGTATGATCGAGCGACAAATCGACGCAGCTCAGATGATGGAACACGGCCGCGTGGGGACTCGCGGTTATGACGCCGGCGTCCGCTGGAATGAATTGGCCACGCGGGTGCTGGGGGGCCACCGCCTGACGTTCGACGAGGCGGTCGATGTGCTCCGTTCGCCGGACGACGAGTTGCTCGATCTGCTCGCCGCCACCCATCGCGTGCGACGCAAGTATTTTGGCAATCGCGTCGCGCTCTATTTCTTGATGAACGCCAAAAGTGGACTGTGCCCCGAGGATTGCGGCTATTGTTCGCAATCCAAAGTCGCCGAGAGCGAAATCCCGCGCTATAACATCCTCTCCGAAGCGAAGCTGATGGACGGCGCCCGGGTGGCCGCCGAGCGGCAGTCGAAGACCTATTGCATCGTGATTTCCGGCCGCGAGCCGACCCGGCGCGAGCTGGACGCGGTCACGACGATCGTACCGAAGATCAAGGCGGCCCACGACCTGCAAATCTGCGCTTGCCTGGGACTATTGACCGCGGACGACGCTCGGCGGCTGAAGGCCTGCGGCGTGGACAAGGTCAATCACAATCTCAACACGAGCGAACGTTTTTATCCGGAGATTTGCACGACGCACACATATCAAGACCGTATCGACACGCTGCGCGCCGTGCGGGCCGCCGGGCTGGAACTGTGTAGCGGCGGCATCTTGGGGATGGGCGAAGAAGACGCCGACGTCGCGCGACTGGCGCTGGAGCTACGAGAGCTAGGGGTCGAGTCGATCCCGCTTAATTTTCTCAATCCGATCGAAGGCACGCCGCTGGCCGGCTCTCACCGGCTGAATCCGCGCTATTGTTTGAAGGCCCTGTGCATGATGCGGCTGGTGAATCCGACGAGCGAACTGCGGATCGCCGGCGGTCGAGAAATGCATCTGGGCAGCCTGCAAGCGCTCGGTCTCTACGCGGCAAACTCCCTGTTTGTCGGCGACTACCTGACGACCAAAGGCCAATCGCCCGAGGCCGACATCAAAATGATCGCCGAAATGGGGTTCGTCGTGACCCGCGATCCAGACGGCGCCGCCGGCTGAGCGGCGCCAAACTTACCCAGGGCAGAGCAGTCCTTGTGAAAGCGCAAGAAGTAAAGCGGCTTTATCTAAATTAGGTAAAGCCACTTTACTTCTCTGGTGGTCCGATCGCTGCCTGGAACTTCAAAGTCGAGCGGGGAGCGTTAGCTCCGTCGTTGGAAGGTGACTAACCGATAGACAACGGATTGCCGAAAGACGTTCGGAAGGCGTCGCTCCATTATCCAAACGGCGTATTGAGCGCCAAAAAAGAGCGACCGGAGAACCCACCTAGGCGCCGGATCGGGGACAGGGGCTGACGCCCCCCGCTCGCCACGGCGCGTTCATTCCGTGAATCGCAGCAATGCGTATTTCTTGCGGCCGGAGCGGAGGACCGTCACCGTTTCGCTGGCCAAATCGGCGGCCGTTAATTGTCGATCGATCGACTCCACGCGGCGATTATTAATGTAGGCGCCTCCCTGCTCGACGGTCCGACGGGCTTCACCCTTGCTCTTGGCGAGGCCGGCTTCGACGAGCCCGTCGACGATGTTAAGGCGACCGGAATCGGCGGCGCCTGCGAGTCGAGACTTCGGTAATGTCTTGCTCGGCACGTCGGCGAAAATTTCGACCAATTGCGCGTCCGTAAGACGATCGATTTCGGCGCCGAAGAAGATTTCGGTCGCACGACGGGCGGTCGCCAAGCCCGATTCGTCGTGGACTAGCCGAGTTAGTTCTTCGGCAAGGCGCCGCTGACTTTCGCGGGCGCCGGGGTTCGCCGTTCTGGCTGCGTCGAGCGATTCGATTTCTTCGGCAGGCAATTCCGTCAGGAATCGCAGACACTTACCCGCGTCGGCGTCGTCGACGTTGATCCAGTATTGATAGAACTGGTACGGGCTCGTCCGGGCTGGCGAAAGCCAGATCGCGCCGGATTCGGTTTTGCCCATCTTTCCGCCGTCGCTCTTGGTCAACAGCGGGCAGGTCATGCCATAGAGTTGCACTGAGCGGAGCCGCCGGCCTAGGTCGATTCCGGCCGTGATGTTGCCCCATTGGTCGCTGCCGCCAACCTGCAATTGGCAGCCGAATTGATCGTGCAGCTGCACGAAATCGTAGGCCTGCAGAAGCATGTAGCTGAACTCGGTGTACGACAGGCCGCTATCGGTTCGCTCCAGCCGGGCCTTGACCGAGTCCTTGGCCAGCATAACATTGACCGGAAAATGCTTGCCCACATCGCGGAGAAATTCCAGGTAGCTGAACCGGCTCATCCAATGGAAGTTGTTGACGAGATTGGCCGCCGTGGGGCCGCTAAAGTCCAAGAACCGCCGCATCTGAGTCTCCATCGCGGCGACGTTCGCCCCGAGTACGTCGGTCGAGAGCAGGTTGCGTTCTTCGCTCTTGCCGCTGGGGTCGCCGATCATGCCGGTGGCGCCGCCGACCAGCGCGATCGGCCGATGCCCGGCCCGCTGGAACCGCCGCAGGATCATCAGGGCCATCAGATGGCCGACGTGCAGGCTATCGGCTGTGGGATCGAAGCCGGCGTACAGCGTTCGCGACTCGGCGCCGAGCCAATCGGGCAAGTTGGTCTCGTCGGTGCACTGGTGAATCAGGCCGCGCCAGCGGAGATCGGCGTAAATATCAGGCATGGAAGCAGAGGGGCTAGGGAAGAATTGGGCGCCACTGCTGGCTTGTCAGCAGTGTTTCGTTAGGGGTGCTCACAGGCCGCACTGCTGGACGAGCCAGCAGTGGCACACGGCGAATGCCTCACCGCCACATATCGTCGTTCGCAAACGGATGCCCCGAATTCTTCAGCTTCGGCTTGGGCAGGGCATTGAGCGCATGCTCGGCCAGCCGCAGGTCGTCGCGGGTCGTGATCTTGATGTTGATCGGCGACCCCGGCACGATTTTCACCGGATGGCCAATCCGCTCGACGAGTTGAGCGTCATCCGTGGCCTGGAAATCGCCGCGCTTGGCATACGCTTCGAGCAAAATCGCGCGGCTAAAAACCTGAGGCGTCTGGGCTTCCCACAGGCCTTCGCGCGGCACGGTCTCGCGGACCGTCTGATCGGCGGCCACGCGCTTCAGCGTTCCCGAAACGGGGATTGCGAGAATCGCGGCCTCCGTCGTTTCAGCCGCCGCGAATACCTCGCTCACCCATTCGTTGGCGAAACACGGCCGGGCGGCGTCGTGAATGGCCACGAACTCGATATCCGGCTTCACCCGGCTGAGCGCCTTTTGAATCGAATCGGCCCGCTGCTCGCCCCCATCGACGACATCGATGCCCAAGATCGCGGCGTTGGCGGCGAATTTGTCGTGGAAATATTCGCGGTCTTCGGGCGAAATGACAATCAACAGTTGCTTGACGTCGTCTCGGGCCAAGAATCGCTCCGCCGAATGCAGCCACACGGGCCGGCCGCTAAGCGGAGCGAACGGCTTTTTATAGTTTTTGTCTTTGAACCGGCTGCTCTTGCCGGCCGCCGCTAAAATGACCGCAAAATTTGCCACGAGTGATGCCTTTGAAACGAATCGCGAAACCGCCGTGCCGCAAGATGTTTGGCGGCCCAGCGCCATTGTGGCCATCCACGCCGGTGAGTCAAGTTGCGACCGTTCACATAGCCGCGGCATCCTGTTGCGGAGTGCGCCGCTCGGCCGCAAAAGTCAACTAAAACCGAAGGCACATGACTCCGCCGCAGGATGCCGCGGCTATGTAGAGGCCTCTCGCCGCGACCTCCGCGCGAGAGTAAAATCCGGCCAACGTTATTCATCTCAACTGGATTCCAACTCCTTGCGACCGACCTCACCATGAGCGTATTTCTCGGCATAGACATCGGCACCTCCGGCACGAAAACTCTGGCGATCGATTCGGCCGGCAAAATCCTCGCCGAGGCGACGCAGGCCTATCCGCTCTACCATCCCAAGCCGCTGTGGAGCGAGCAGGATCCCGAAGATTGGTGGCTGGCCACGATTCACACCGTGCGGGCCGTCATCGAAAAAGCCTCGCTCAAACCGGCCGACGTCAAATCGATCGGCCTCTCGGGTCAAATGCATGGCTCCGTGTTTCTGGACAAGCACAATCGCGTTATCCGCCGGGCACTGCTTTGGAACGATCAGCGAACGGCCGCCGAATGCGCCGAGATCGAACAGCGAGTCGGAGGCCGGCGGAATCTGATTAAGCTGGTCGCCAACCCGGCGCTCACGGGCTTCACCGCCCCAAAAATCCTCTGGCTCCGAAATCACGAGCCGCGAAATTTCGTCAAGACCGTGAAGGTGCTTCTGCCGAAAGACGAAATCCGGCGGCGACTGACCGGCGAGTTGGCCACCGATGTCAGCGACGCCAGCGGGATGTTGTTGTTGGACATCAAGCGGCGCGATTGGTCCAAGCCGCTGCTCGCAAAACTCGACCTCGACATCGGTCTGCTCGCCAAGTGTTATGAATCCGAGGAAGTCACTGGCAAGCTGACTCGCGAGTCGGCCGATCAATTGGGACTCACAACCAATTGCCTCGTCGTCGGCGGGGCCGGAGACTGTGCCGCCGGAGCGGTGGGCAATGGCATCGTCCGCAAGGGCGTGCTCTCGACGTCGATCGGCACATCCGGCGTGATGTTCGTACATAGCGACACGATGGAGTTCGATCCGGCCGGCCGACTGCATACATTCTGCCACGCCGTCCGCGGCAAGTGGCATATGATGGGCGTAAACCTTTCGGCTGGGGGTGGACTCCAGTGGTTTCGCAATCGGCTTTGCCGCGCCGAAGTCGAGGCGGCCACCGGCGGCGAGTTTTACGATTTGCTCGCCGCGGAAGCTGGGGCCACGCCCGCCGGAAGCGATGGACTGTTTTACTTGCCCTATCTCTCCGGCGAGCGGACGCCCCACGCCGATCCCGACGCGCGGGCCTGTTTCATCGGTCTGACGCCGACGCACACGCGGGGGCATATGGTCCGATCCGTGATGGAGGGCGTGACCTACGCGATGCGCGATAGCCTGGCGATCATTCGCGAACTGGGCGTGCCGGTCAAGCAAATTCGTGCCTCGGGCGGCGGCTCGCGGAGCCAACTCTGGCGTCAAATCCAGGCCGACGTTTTCGGCCAAAAGGTCGTCACGCTCAACAGCGAAGAGGGCGCCGCCTATGGAGTCGCGCTGCTAGCGGCCGTCGGCGCCGGCGCCTATCGAGACATCCAAGAAGCGTGCGATGCCACCATCCAAGTCGTCAAAGAAACGCCTGCCAACCGAAAAGCGTCTGCCTCCTACGATCGAGGATTCCCGATCTACCAAAACCTCTATCGCGACCTCAAACACGACTTCAAGTCGATCGCTCAACTTACGAGATAACCGAAGACAGGTTTAGATCGCGAAAAGCACAAAGAAGGCAAAAATTAGACAGGATTTACAAGATTTACAAGATTGTGAAAAAGCCAGCGAAGCCGTCTATATCTCGTAATCCTGGAAATCTTGTTAATCCTGTCAAAACTTCCCGTCTAATTCGCGGCGGAGCGGTGGACATCGCGGCCGTGTGACATCGCTGGGGAGCCATGCGGCGACTCCGATCCGAACGTCGGCCACTTATAAATACCGCTCCAATATCCGCTGACTGTGCCCATCCAATGCGCGGGTGTCGGGGATGAGATAGCGGGTGCCGTGGCTGTCCACGATAACGGCTCGATGGCCTTCGAGCCGGTGAACATCGTCTTCGTTGCTAAGGAGAAATAGAGTCCGGCCGCGGTCGGTTTCCACGTCCCACTGCGAGGGCTCGGTGTACGCGGTCATGTGGACGATCCGCGTCACGATCGGCATGAACTCGCGGCGGTGCAAATCGTCTTCGAGAAACTTTTGCAGTCGCGGCGAGAGCGCGGCTAGGCTGTCGATCCAGCGCAGCTCGTGCCCCTCGCGATCGCGAATCGAAATTCGGCGCCGCGGCTCGGAAATCGGAAACGCCCGGGCCGGCTCGACATCGACGTGCTCGCCGCCGCCGGCTTCGGTCAGCACGAGTCGACCTCGATCGTCGTAATGGAGATCGAAATCGTCGTTGCCGGAATCGAGCGGGGATGGTGGCGCCTCTCGCTGCATTGCTGATGGTTCTCAACGGGCGACGTAATAAATCGAGCCGCCTTTATCCTAGGAATAACCCAGCTTTGAGACCAGACGGAGTTCGAGTCGGCCTGGTAAGGGGACAGTTTTCAGCAGTTTTGTGAGGGGTTTTAAGCGTTATTTGTCTTCCCAGGACAATCCGTCGGACATGATCGTCACCTTGCTGCCCGCGCCGTTGGGTTTGACGAAGATCGTGAGCTTGGCGTCGCCGCGAGTGCGCTTGAGGATCGACGACTTGCTGGCCAACAGATCGGCGCCGTCCTTGGCCCAACCCTGCTGGGCGAGCTTGCCGATCATGAACGTCGCGGTCGTTTTCATGTCCGATGCACTCTCGAAGTGAACCATCTGGACGAGCTGTTTGAACTCGACGTTCGTGGCGTCTGCCGGGATTGGCAGCGTGTGAGCGCTAATGTCATTCGTCTTGGATTTTGTCTCGCCAGCGCGGGGCGCTTTTCCAGTGACTTGGTCCGACTTGGACGTTGTCGATTCGGCGACTTTCTTGGGCTTCTTTTCTTTCTTGGGCTCGGGCGGTAATGGCGTGACCTTCATGAGCGGCAGATCGAAGCTGACATCGAAGCTGTCCTTCTTGTCGCTGTCGGTCAAAGTCGCCTTGCCGGAGGCTCGTCCATCGTTGATCGTGATTTCACCTTGTAAATTGCTACCGCCGACGCTGACTGATTTATTGTCGGCCCACATGTTCGAAAACGCGGCCTTGCCGTCCTTATGAAATGTGATGGTGACGTGGGGCTGAAAAAGGAAAAAATCGTCGTCGTTGCCTTTCTTGTCAAGTGATGCTTTCAGCTTGTCCACCGGGAAGTCGTGGTCGCAGAGGATAACCGCGTAACCTTCTTCGTCAAACACCTTCGTCGGGTAGGCGGCCGCGCGGGCGATCTGATGCGGCTTGGCGTCCACTTGCAGGACGCCGCGCGCGGAGTCTTTGACCGGTTCGGCTGCCAAGGTCACCGTGGAAGCAAGAAGCACGGAAGCAATTAAGGCCACGCTTGGAAACGAGCGGTCGATCATGATGAAGCGTCTTTCGTGCAAAAAACTAGTTGTAGCGCCTGGTACACCGACATAATTGCAATCCGGCCCGCCAGAGCGACAAGTGTACCACGCGAAATTTTCACACATAGCCGCGGCATCTTGCTGCGCCGTCAAGTTTGGCATTGTTGCTATGTTCGAATTGCAACCATATTCGCTTGCGGTCTGGTTGCGGTAGTAACGACGCTCCGGCTATACGGCGCGGCAGGATGCCGCGGCTATGAAGGCTGCTCCAGCAATCCGTGACGGGCGAGATCGGCCAAGCATGTCTCGAGACGTTCGGCGAGCATGGCTCGGATTCGGGCCGGGTCGGTGATCCGCTCACCAGCGATCCGGGCCTCGACTTTGCCCGAGACAACCGGTTCAACCAGTTCCGACAATATCGCCTGCCTGTCATGCTGACCGTCGAGCCGCACGATCACCTGCCGGGCCAAGTCGCCATCGAGCCCGATTCGTCGATGGAAAAAATTGGTGACGCTCCAGCCCTTCGCGGCCTGATACCGTGCAACGGCGCTTGCCAGCGGCCGCTGGACAACGGCGACGCTCATGGGCGGCGCGAAGGCGTGCAGTTCGATTAATCGAGTGGCAAACCATTCGACGAGCAGAGTCGGCAATTGACCGTCGGCCGACTCGACGTCGCTGGCCGCTGCTGAATTCGGCGCCATTGACTTCAATCGACCGGCGACGCCCGTCAGCAGTTCCCGATATCCGAGCGGGCGTGGGCACGCGCCGCCCAACTCCAGAAGCGTCGCCTTCGCCAGTGGAGTCGTCAGCGACACGGTGCTCTCCGGTCCACGGAACGTCACCGCCGCGCTCGCCTCAAGTCGCACGTCCGCCGAGGCGATTGGCTTTCCGTCCGCCGAGACGGGGTGAGCCTCGGTCGAGGCCCAAAGCTGGCGGACGCCATCGAGCGCCAGTTCGCCGCTGGGGGTGCGATTCGCATGGCATAGCAGCGTCGCCCGAAGCGATCGCCCAAACAAAAAATCCAAATACTGCTCGAAGGTCCGGCGATCGCCGGCTTGGCGAATCTTTTCAAGGGCGTCCGCCTCCGCGCCCAGCCCGAACATCTGGCCGAAATAAGCATCTCCGACGTATCCCAATTCGTGGCGATCGGCGTGAGCCATGAATTCGTGAAAATAACAGGGGTCGTTGTCCCCTTCCAAATCGTCGTGCAACAGGACTTCGTCCGCGACCGCGACAAGGTCTTTGATCTGTTGCCGGCAGACCGCTCGATAAGCCGTGTCTCCTTCGGGCATCGCTTGCCGGAGCATGGCAAAAAATTCGCGCCCGCTAGCGGCATATTCGCGAGGCCCGTTGGCCTTTCGCCCGTGGTATTGGGTCATCTCGCGAAGCATATCGCGGGCCTGACAGCCTGGATAGCAGTTGTAGCTCACATAGGCGATTCCCTCGGGCGCGAGCAGCCGGCGGCAGGTGGCCAGCAGCGCGTCTTTCACGGGATCGGGAATCCAAGAATAAATTCCGTGGGCAATGATGTAATCGAACGGTGGCGAGTCGGCAAGCCGCTCGCCGGCATCGCAGATGTCCATTTGCGCGAGCGTCGCATTGCGAAGCCCGATCTCGCGAATAAATTGCTGTCCCTCGTCAATTTGGCGGCCCGACAGATCGATGCCGACGAACGAGCTTTGCGCCGCGGCATACGCCATCGGAATAAGATTGGCGCCGCTAGCGCATCCGAGCTCGAGCACTCGGCAGAGATTCGCCGGCGCCGGGTTCATGCCCAGTAGCCGAGCGACCGTCGCCAAGTGCGACGGATGCGTATAGGGGAACGCCAGCGGCGGGTAGGGAACGACATCGTAGCTCGTGGCGATGGACAATTGGCCCTCCGGGCGCACACAGGGCGAGCGGTTAAATTGCCGCTTAAAATCGGCGCGGCCGGCCGGTTTTTAGCAGCGGGGATACCATTCTGTCGCCGCGCACCTCTGATGTCGATACGGCGTCGACGGCAAACGAGAAAGGGGCAGAGTTGGCGCCACAGGCTCCCCGATTTGCGCCCTTCTGAAGGAAGCTCGCCGCAATTTTTGGCATTGGTTGCGGTTATATGACAAGCGATGTCAGGCCGCTCGCGACTTGGCTGCGACCCCGTCCGAGATCGATTATTGCGACTTCCCGTTGTCCGACCGTTACGAACGACAACGCGGGAATCAGGAACCGGCGGTGATTGCAAGGATGTCGAGGTTGGCGTTGTTGGGGAGCGTGACGCTGGCGACGACTTTCGACACATTGAGCGCGAACGAATAGGAATACACGCGGAACGTTCGGCTGTCGCGGCTGCCGGCGCCGCCGTCCCGGTAGGCCATCGTCAGAGCGGTTGTTTCTCCGGGATAGTTTTGCAGAGTGAACCAGTCGCTGATGCTCTGCAGGATGGTCTGCGAGCTGCCGTCGGTGTAACGCACGACGAACGATTGCCGGGCCTGATTTCCATTCACGCCGATCGCCAGCAGGTTTAGCGTCGAGAACGATCCGGTGGGCAGCGCGAGGGATTGGCCCTGAGCCAGGACGACATTGGGCCCGCCGGCGGCGCCGATCGAGTAGGAGACGCTACCAGTGGTCAGGCTGGTTCCCAAAAGATTGGCGGAGAGGGCGGCGCCCTTGCCGTCGGCGCCGCCCGTGAATGTGGCGCCATCGGTCGCAATACCCACGCGGTTGAACGCGGCAGCCAGATTGACCTGCTTCGTCCCGGTGGAAGTTACGGTGACGGTGGCTTGGGCTTGATTGGAATTGGGGCTCGCCAGAGCACCGTTGATCGCCTGGACGACGTAATAATAGGTTCCGCCCGGCGCAACGGCAGTGTCTTGATACGTCGTGGTCCCGGCGGACAGGGCCACCGGATTGAGCGGCGTGCCCGATTCGCCGCCGCTTGTCGCGCCGCGATACACGTTGTAGCCGGTCACGGCGCCGGTGGCGGCGGTCCACGAGAGATTCACGTGAGCCGTCGTGGCGGTCGCGATCAAGTTGGTCGGCGGCGCCACGGTCGTCGTCCCGCCGGTCTGCCCGCCGACGGCGGTCATGGCGATGATGTCCACGTTGCCGTTGTTGGGAAGCGTGACGCTGCTGATAGCCTTCGAGCTATTGAGCGCGAACGAATAGGCATACACGTGGAACGTTCGGCTGTCGCGGCCGCCGTTGCCGCCATCGCGGTAGGCCATCGTCAGGGCGGTCGTTTCTCCCGCGTAGTTTTGGGACGTGAACCAGTCGCTGACGCTTTGCACGATGGTTTGCGAGCTGCCATCGGTGTAATGCACGACGAATGTTTGTTGGGCCTGATTTCCGTTTACGCCGATCGCCAGCATGTTCAGCGTCGAGAACGATCCGGCGGGAAGTGCGAGAGTTTGGCCTTGGGCTTGCACGACATTGGCCCGGCCAGCGGCGCCGATCGTGTAATTGACGCTGCCCAGGGTGAGGCTGGGTCCCAACAGGTTGGCCGAAAGGGCGGCGCCCTTGCCGTCGGCGCCGCCGGTGAATGTCGATCCGTCGGTTGCGATGCCTAGGCGGTTGAAGGCTGCGGCGAGATTCACAGACTGATTTGCCGGAAGCTTTACGGTGGTCATGGCTTGAGCGGCGCCGGGGGTGGCCTGCACGTTGCCCGAGTTGTCGGTGGCGACGCTATAGAAACCGTACACGTGGCCATCGACGCCGGTGAAAGCGGCCGAAGTCTGCGTAACGCCCGATTGAAACAAAGCGAAGGCGCCGCCGTTGTCGGAAACGTAGACGTTGTATGTAGCAATGCCCGAGCCATTCGTGTCGTCGGCGCCGGACCAACTGACATTGAATGTGGCGCTGGTTTCGAATTGCGGCAGCGGACTGACGGTGCTGCTGGGGGCCGTCGTGTCGGGCTGGATTGGTCCGGCGACATTGGAATAGCCCGAATTGCCATTCGCGTTGAACGCCTTGATCCGGTAATAGTAGTTCGTGCTTGGCTGCACGTTGTTGGAGTCGACGAACGATGTCGCGCCGGCGACCGCCGTGCCGACCGGGGAGAAGGCCATGCCGTCGGTCGATCGCTCGATTGTGAAGCCGGTGTCGTTCGACGAGTTTCGCGTCCAGGTCAATCGAATCCGCGAAGTGCTGAGCCGGGCGCCCGCCAGATTGGTCGGATCGTTAGGCGGCGAAAACTCGCCATAGATGAGCAGGCTGTTCGATGTGCCGACGTACACGCGGCCGGCGGCCACGGTGGGGACAGCGAATTTGATGGAGGTCCCCAGGGCATCGCGACTGCCGGCGGCTTGAGCGCTGGTGTAGAGTTCCACGGCCAGGTTATTCGCGTCGTAAGCGCGAAGCTGACTTGTGCCGTGATCGATGGCCCAGGCGACCGCGCCCCCGGCGCCATTGGCCGAGATGCTCGCGGTCGGACCCGGAAATGCGAACGTATCCGCGGAATGCGAGACGGCCGCGGCTGAAAAGCCGCCGCTGGCGATCGTAAATGCTCGCAGCGTCGACGAGTTCGTTCCGAAGTAGATTTGTTGGGTCGTTCCATTGTTGAAATACGACGGCGTGTCGAAGATCCCGCCGACGGCGCCGAGTTGCTCTTGGACTACTTGATCGGTGTTGGCGTTGAACTTGCCTAGGTTGTCGCGGTCGATCAAATAGATTCGCCCCTCTTTGCCGCCCGCGATCAGCAGATGCGGGTGAGCGGCGCTGCCGGCCGAGTCGGGCAGCAACAACGGGCCGCCGGAACCGAGGTCTTTGTCGGTCTGATTGAAGGTCGCCTGGTTGAACGGCGTGAAGTAATCGGCGACCTTAAGACCCCAACCATTGATATTCGGGTGAGCGGCCGTCGAAGATGCGTCGACCACCAACTTGACGAGCGAGTCTCCATAGTCGCCTCGGTTGGGCAGTCCGGCGGCGTTCATCGTCGTATCGAAATCGCCGTTGCCGGTTTGGAAATAAATGGACCCTTGCGCGTCGACGGTCACCGGGTCGCCGGATTGCCAAATGCCCCCTTGGCTGCCGTTGGGCGTGGCGTTGAAGACGCCGTTGAGTTGCAGAGTCTGAGCGTTATAGCTCAAGACCCAGCCGTGGTAGGGCGGGTTGTCGCCGTGCGAAGAAAACGCGATGTAGACGCTGCCATTGGCCAACGTGAGCCCTGGCCGGTTCAATTCGCGCAGGGCATTGAAACTGATCACGCCGTTGACGCTTCCGCCGCCAGAACCCGCGACACTTGGCCCGCTGATGTAGGTATAAGTGCTGCTCGAACCGCCTGCATTCACGGCGATCGTGTCGCCAATGACCGCTGGGCCGCCAAGGGCTTCGGCTCCGCTGACAATGTTGATGGCGTGCAGACGATAGACGTAATGCGACTGGCCGCCAGAAACTTCTTTGGTCTTCGCGGTGAGATACAGGATGCCGCTATTGGCGTCGATCACGGGCGTGGAGGTAATGCCGATCTCAGGCGTGATGTCGGTGCTTTTGACATCGCTACCGGGGACAGTCGTCACGCCCGCCGCGGGGTTGATAAAGCTATCGTGCCACAGGACGGCGCCGCTATCGGCGTCGATCGCATAGAGACTGTCGTGCTGAGTGACCACGTAAACGACGTTATGGACGCCCGGCGCCGGGCCGGCCGTGATATTTACCCCCGACACATAAAGCGGCTGTGCGTAAACCTGTCCGTCGACTGGCGTCGTCAGTTGCTTGCCGAACTGCGTCGAATTGACGCTCGCCGGGCTGAGCGTGGTTTCGAGCAAATTCTGGCCGGTGCTGGAATGGTCGTTGTGATACGAAAGCACGTTCACCGGCGTCGCAACCGTGAGCATTCGGCGATCTTCCAGTCGTTCGACGACAATCCGATTCCGGGGCTTTCGCGAGCCGCCAACGCGCGCGGATTGTTTACGTCGAGAGAAAAACCATCGCATGTCGGAAAGCTCCAGGCAAGAACCGGGAAAGGATGCCAAAATCAACGGACCGTGTGCGGTCTCCGCGAAGGCATCCTCCTTCGGTTTTGCTGCGGATAATAAGCGATATCAGCTTAAAAATGACCGCGATTTCGCCTCAGTTCGACTATAGTCAGCCGACGCTGAATCTCAACAGGCGAAGGGTACGAAGGCGCAGCGTAATTGCCACACAACACAGCGGTTTGTAGGGAAAATGCACGAAAGAACGCCGCGGAAGGCCGAAACAGGGATGCTGGCCTTGAAAATTTAGGCCAGCCAAGAATGCCGAAGAGAGGACTTGAACCTCCACTCCCTTGCGAGAACCAGCTCCTGAAGCTGGCGCGTCTGCCAATTCCGCCACTTCGGCTCGAAGTGCAAGCTCATTTTATAGGGCAGCGCCCCGCCGCGTTCAAGGGGCGACTGACACTTGGTTGGAATCGCAGCGGCGATTACTTTTTAGGCTCGGCCAAGTCGCGATTGGCCGGGCCGTTGATAACGTGGCCCAGCGGATCGAACAGCGAGCCGTGGCAGGGGCAATCCCAAGTTTTTTGCGAGTCGTTCCACGCAACGATGCACTCCAGGTGGGGGCAGACGGCCGAATGCTCGTGGAACGTCCCCTGCTCGTCGCGATACACGGCCAATTTGCTCAGCCCCCGGCGAATCACGGCGCCGCAGCCGGGCGAGATCTCGTCGACCGATGAAACGTCGCCGCCAGTGAGCCAGTCGCCGTATTGACGGACGACGTTGAGGTTCTCCTTCAGAAATTCGCCCGTGGCGCGTAGCGTCTTTCGCGAAGGATCGTACAGCGAAGTCCAGGGATTCTCACGACCGCAGATCAGATCGGTCAGCAAGATGCCGGCGATCGTGCCGTGAGTCATTCCCATGCCCGAGTCGCCGGTGACGACGTACACACTGGGCTTGTCCCCCGGATTGCGGCCAATGAAGGCCAGTCCATCGATCGTCTCCATGACTTGGCCCGACCAGCGAAATTTGATTTCGCCGAGCATCGGAAATCGCTCGCGGGCCCAAACTTCGAGGTGCGGATGGCGCTCGAGCGTGTCGTCGGCTTGGCCCGTTTTGTGGTCCTCGCCGCCGACAATGAGTATGTCGGACGTTTCGTCGCTCGCCTGAAGGCGGATGTAGTGATACGGCGACGGATTGCTGGTGTCGGCGTCGCAGCCAGTGTCCCAGTAAAGCGATTTTGCGACCGTGCCGCGCGGGACCACGCCGCCGATCGCGTAAGTGGTGTATGGCGCCTGCTTCGTGTGGATGGCGAACATATCGTTGACAGGCGTGTTGGTCGCGACGACGACCGCATCGGCCGTGACGGTAGAACCGCCGGCGATTTTCACATGGGCACTCGAGTCGCCCCCTTCGATGTGCTCGGCGTGCGTGCCAGTGTAGATTTGGCCGCCACAATTCTGGATAGCACGAGCCAAGCCAGCGAGATACTTAAGCGGGTGAAACTGCCCCTGACGCGGAAACCGGAGGCAGGGGCCGGTGTTGAAGAAAGACAACGGCGCTCGCTCGACACGCTCGACGCCCGACAAGCCGGCGCGATGGGCCGCCTCGAGTTCTCGATCGAGCACCTGGAGCGGCTCGCCGGCCGGCAGAAACAAGTAGCCGTCCAGTCGCTCGAAGTCGCAATCGATTTTTTCGTCTCGGGCGATCGTCTCAATGCGATCGATGGCGGCCGAATGGCTCTGGGCAGTGAGCCGGGCGCCTTGGTCGCCATGCAGTCGCTCGATCTCGAAATACCGATCATCGATAGCGTTGGAAAGGTGGGCCGTCGTGCGCACCGTCTGACCACCGGCGATCGGGCCATCGTCCAGCACGACGACGGCTTTGCCCTGCTTAGCCAACAAATAGGCCGTGGTCATCCCGGCGATTCCGGCCCCCACGATGCAAACATTCGCCGACACGTCCTTGTTCAGCGGCAACCGTTCTTGCAGAGTTCCGTTTTCGAGCCAGACGGAGGTGATCTGTTCGGCTGTGTCTTTCATGGCGGGCCACCTACTCAGCAGGTCTCAATGAGTTGTGTTTTTGCCGGCGAACCGAGCCGCAACCCTCGTGCCAGCGTTGCGGAAAGCTTACATTAGGCGGCTTGGCAGACACCGCGATCGACCGAGCCGGAGGAATTTTTGCAATGCTTAACGTCGGAATCGTCGGCGTCGGCTTTATGGGGATGGTGCATTATCTGGCCTTTCAAAAGGTCGCGGGGGCAAAAGTTCGCGCGATCTCGACTCGCAATCCCAAACGGCTCGCGGGAGATTGGCGTGGCGTCAAAGGGAATTTTGGCCCGGCCGGCGAAGTGATGGATTTGCGCGGCGTGGCTAAGTATGGAACGCTCGACGAACTGCTGGCCGATCCGACGATCGATTTGGTTGATTTTTGCCTGCCGCCGGCCCAGCATGCCGACGCGACGATCGCGGCGCTGCAGGCGGGCAAGCATGTGTTCGTCGAAAAGCCGATCGCGCTTACGGCGGCCGACGCCCAGCGAATGGTCAAGGCGGCCGAGAAAGCAGGGCGGATGCTGCTCGTCGGGCACGTGCTGCCGTTTGTGCCCGAGTATGCCTTCGCCTACCGGGCCGTGCGCGACGGCAAATATGACAAGCCGCTGGGGGGAATGTTCAAACGGGTGATCTCCGACCCGAAATGGCTGCCGGACTATTATCACCCGCAAAAAGTGGGCGGCCCGATGCTCGATTTGCACATCCACGACGCGCACCTCATCCGGCTGCTATACGGCATGCCGACGTCTGTGTTCAGCCAAGGCCGAATGCGCGGCAAGGTAGTTGAATTCGCCCAATCGCAGTTCCGATTCGCCGATCCTGATTTGGTCGTTGGCGCGGTGAGCGGGGTGGTACGACAACAGGGCCGATCGTTCACCAACGCCTTTGAGATGTACTTTGAGAACGCGACGCTGATTTACGATTTTGCCGTGCTGGGAGAGCAGCCCCATGTGGCGACGCCGCTAACCGTGCTCGACGCGCGGGGCAAAGTGACGCAGCCAAAATTGGGATCAAGCGACCCGCTATCCGGATTCGTCGCGGAACTGAAAGAGGTCGTTCGGGCCGTTCGAGCGGGGAAGCCAAGCACGATTTTGTCCGACGAGCTCGCTTGCGACGCTGTTGTGCTTTGCGATCGGCAAGCCGAGTCGGTGAAAACCGGCAAGGCAATAAAGATAAATCGGTGATGAAGCAGAACAAAGAAACCCGCCGCTCGCTGAAATACAGCAAGGGCGGGCTCAGGGTGGCTTTGAATTTCAGAATTATTCGTTCCGATCGAAAATAATCAGTTACCGATTTAACGGCGCAGCCGGCGGTTCGCCTGGTGGGGGGCCGGACGTTCCGCTTAGCGGTTTCGGCAGCGGCGGTAGTAGAGGCTCCGTCGACGGCCCGTTTGATGAGCCACGGCCATCGCCCGCGCCGTCTCGCGATTCTGGGCTGGCCGTAGCCGGGACTTGCCCGCCCGCGTCGCTCAAAAGCGACTGAGCGATTTTATCATTGGGCATCTCTTGAACGGCGACGTCCAGATGAGTCTGGGCGTCGGTCCGGTAGCCCATGGCCAGATAAAGGAAGCCCAACATGAAGTGGGCGCCAGGATCTTTTGCGTTCGTCCGGGCCGCCGCTTCCAATGTCCGAAGTTGCGACGTATAGCGATCTAGGTCGTTGTAGACTTCGTAGACCTGATCCCATTTCGGCACGTTGCCCAGGGCGACCACTGCGTGGGCTTCGGCCGCCGCAAAGCGAAAATCCTTGTTCGCCATCGCGGAGAGCGAAATTACCAGGTGCGCTTCCGGATCGCGTGGCGAATCGATCGCCGCATGGCTAGCGAGTCGCATGGCGTCGGAGTAATTGCCATTCTGGAAGGCAGAAATCGCGTGCGTCATATAGTCGGACCGATTTTCTTGCATTGCCGATTGCGGCGGGTACGTCGCAGTCTGAGCAGTCGCGGTCTGATTATTTGCGTAGTACGCCGGCTGGACATTGTCGTAACTGTATCCCGAGTAGGGGTAAGACCCGTACCCGTAGTAATTGTTGTAAGTATTGTAGCCATACCCGTATCCATTGCCCCAACCGCCGTAATATCCAAGTAGGGGCGAAATTCCCCACCACCAATTGCCATGACCTCCCCAATCTCCGTGATTCCAGTTTCCTCCGTGATTCCAATTATCTCCGTGATTCCAGTTTCCTCCGTGATTCCCTTCCTGACCATGACCAGAATTACTAGCGAAATTGTGATCGAACGAATGGCCGGAATTCAAGGTTCTGCCGTCCGAGAAATTATGGGACGAAGAATTACGAGCTCCGTCTGCAAAGCTTCGACCATCCATGTGAGCGCCGCTGTTGGCGGACGGACCGGAGAAAGATCGATTGCCACCGCCAGAACTCCTACTTCCCCCTCCGCCACCGCCGCCACCAGAACTCCTACTACCGCCTCCGCCACCGCCGCCACTTGCATGCCCACCGCCACCTCCTCCTCCGCCGCCCCTAGCAGCAAAATGGCTCGCCGCGCCCTGCGACGAATTTCCTGTACGTTGGCCGCCATTGCCGGCCGCCAATGCGTTTCCGCTAAAAGCCGCCAATGCGGCCAGCGCGGCGGCGATCTGGCTCCATTTGACTATGCGTGTCATCGAAATCCTCCCCTAATTTAATTCGTTCGGCGCGATCAACGGCTCTGGTCACAACAAGTGATCTTCGAGCCCCCCCGACAGCGGCCAAACATGCCTTGCCCTCAGAACGGAATGTTTTCACAAGAAAATGCTATACTGGCAGTCATAAAACTCAAGATAAGAGGTTGCAAAAACCATGCCCTGAGGGCTTATGGCAGGGCCTTTCATTTTTTGGATTTGCCTAGCATGGCCAAGAGGCGGGAGAGGTTCCAACTGTACGCGCGTAAGCCGGCGGCGATGTTTGTATGGCCGTGAAGCCTGAGCAGCGCCAGCGTCGCGTTGCGTAAGGCGGCGAG
>JBBQWR010000025.1:0-74856 GCA_038210495.1 Pirellulales bacterium | reverse complement strand
TCGGGTTCGCTGGCCGGCGTTCTTTTCTCCGGGGGCATCCCGGACCGACGGCTCCCCAACACATCCCTTCGTGAATACGTGGCCTCATGGCGGCTCGGGCTGACCCGGGCCGCGGGATAGCCGCGTTCAAGCCGTTGGCGTTCAGGACGCTGGACTTGCACGGAAAATTTCTTGCGATCGTCCCGGTCCAGCAGGTCGCTCCAATCAGCGGTTCGCGCGGCCGAAGCCGAGCCACAGGCTACTTCGAGCTGACCTTGCTGGCCGGGGATTCCGCCGGACGGAACCGGAACTGTCGAACACATCGAGCTGCGATTTTAGTCGCGCAAGTTCTGCCAGGGCGTGGAATAGGTTTCATGGCGTATCGCGGTTGGTTCCCCGCTCTTGCCTGGCCCGTGGCGCCGAGGCATGACGCGGTTGCGCCGGCGGGAATTTGATTGCTTCGCCATAGGTATCGGACTGCGACATTACGCGTACTACGGTCGCTTGCCACGCGGACGCCGTGTCGCCGTCTTGCGCTGCGGACGATAGCCATTGCCCGGCGTGCCGCGGATGTGGTCTCCCTGGCGCTGCTCGCGGACGGATTCGTTGGCTTTCTGCCGACGGCGATCGAGGGCTTCTTTCGGCGGCTTGTCGGGAATCAGGCAATCGCAGCCCGCGCCGATCAGGTCTTGCCGGCCCGCTTGCTCGAGGGCTCGGCGGACTTCGAAATGATTTTCCGGCTTGAAGAATTGCAACAGCGCCCGCTGAAGCTTTCGATCCCGTAGATGCTTCGCCACGTTGACCGGCTGCCGCGTGAAGGGGTCGTGGCCCGTGTGGTACATGCAGGCCGCGATGTCGAACGGGCTGGGAATGAAGTCCTGCACCTGATCCGGCTGGTAGTGGTTCCGCTTGAGGAACAGGGCCAGGTCGATCATCGCGTCTAGATCGCTGCCCGGGTGGCTGCCGATGAAATAGGGAATCAAATACTGTTTCTTGCCGGCCTCCTTCGATGCCTTTTTGAATTCGCGATCGAACTCGACGAAATCTTCGACTCCCGGCTTCTTCATCATGCGCAGCGTCTCGGGGTCGGTATGCTCGGGCGCCACCTTCAAATACCCGCCGACATGATGCGTCACCAACTGCTTCATGTACTCGGGATCGCGGCGGGCCAGATCCATGCGGATGCCCGAGGCGACCAATACCTTGCGAATGCCCGGTTCCTCGCGCGCGGCCTTCATTAGGTTCAAGAGCGGGCCGTGATCGGTCCCCAACAATTTGCAGATCGTCGGATGCACGCAGCTCAGCCGGCGGCACTTCGCCTCAACCTCGGGCCGCGCGCACTTCATCTCGTACATATTGGCCGTGGGACCGCCGATGTCGCTGATCACGCCGGAAAAGTCGGGCTCGGCCGTCATCCGGCGAATCTCGGCCATAACCGAATCCTGGCTGCGGCTCTGAATGATCCGCCCTTCGTGGGCCGTGATCGAGCAGAACGTGCAGCCGCCAAAACAGCCGCGCATGATCTGCACGGAATCCTTGACGACTTCGTACGCGGGAATTTTTTGCTTGCCGTAACTCGGATGCGGCCGGCGGGTGAACGGTAGCCCATAGGCCCGGTCCATCTCGGCCTGCGTCAGCGGCAAGGCGGGCGGATTGACGACCACCGCCTCGGGGCCGTGATACTGCACGAGCCGCTTGGCGTTATGCGGATTGGTTTCCATGTGCGAGATTTTGGTCATCTCGCAGAAGGCCCATTTGTCGGTCGACACGGCCTCGTAGCTGGGAAGCGTGATCGTGTTCTCGATCGGCGGCGATTGCTTCGCGCCCAGCCGATAGGCCACGCCGCGCAGGTCGCGCAGATCGGCGACCTTTTCGCCGGCTGCCAAGCGGCGGGTGATTTCAAGGATCGGCCGCTCTCCCATTCCGAAGACCAACAGATCGGCCTTGCAGTCGAGGATGATCGCCCGGCGGACTTTGTCGCTCCAATAATCGTAATGAGCGATCCGGCGGAGGCTCGCCTCGACGCCACCGGCGATCACGGGCACGCCTTTATAGGCCTCGCGCGCCCGCTGGCAGTAACCCAAGGTGGCGCGATCGGGTCGCCGTCCGATCTGCCCGCCGGGGCTGTAGGCGTCGTCGTTGCGCACCTTCCGGTTGGCCGTGTAGTGGTTAATCATCGAGTCCATGTTGCCGGCGCTGATCGCGAAGAACAGCCGCGGCCGGCCGAATGTCCGCCAAGGATCGCAAGATCGCCAATCGGGCTGACTCAGGATCGCGACCCGAAACCCTTCGCTTTCGAGCAATCGGCCAAGCAGCGCCATGGCGAAACTCGGATGATCGACATAGGCGTCCCCCGTGACGAAGACGATATCGACCGCGTCCCACCCCCGGGCGTCCATCTCCTCGCGAGTCATTGGCAGCGGCGGAGTGGCGCGCGGAATCAGCGGCGCGACCGGCACGGCGGACGGTAGGTCGAGGATCGGGAGTGGAATTTGGGTTAGCAAGGACAGGACCAGCGGAGAGCGAATGCTGGGCGCGAAAGAGGATGGTTGGGGCAAGTAATGTCGAGGACAGGGGGCTTACGCCGCCCCGCTCGCCGTTCAATTCTAGTCGTCGCGGGGCGGCGGCGGCTATGGCCGGAAATGGGATTTGTATGGTCCCCCTAGCGAAAGAGTCGAGAAATCGTGTTATAATCTCAATGTTTCGTGCATTTCGCTTAAATGGCCATGCGTGAGGGATCGATGAAGCGAATCGAACTGGCGGCCGGCTGGGGCCAGATCAGCCGTGGCGCGGCACTGACCTTGTCGATTATTCTAGGCCTTTCCGGGCTTAAAGCTGTGGCCGAGACCGCCGAAAAGGCCGCCGAAGGGCCCGTCTCGGACGATGTGCGGCGGTGGGTCGCCGACCTGGGCAGCGACCAATATGCCGTCCGCGAGGAAGCGACCGAGCGGTTGATCGACGCCGGCCGGTATGCTATCGCCGATTTGGCGGCCGCCGCGCGGGGCGACGATCTTGAGGTCACGGCCCGCGCCATCACGATCCTGGGGGCATCATTGCGCTCCGAAGACGATCTGACCGAAGACGCGGCGGTCGACTCGCTGATGAAAGTCGCCGACGCTCGCGTGAGCGCGTCGGCCGACATGGCCAACGATGCCCTCGGCAAAATCCAAGGCGCCCGCCGCGATCGGGCGATCGCCGCGCTCCAGCGACTGGGGGCCATCGTCGTGCAACCCAATGAGAACGATCTCAATCAATTCGGCTACATCCCGGCCATGTTCAATGGCCCGCAGATTTCGTTCGGTGGCCGGTGGCACGGCGACCGATCGAAGCTGGCCCTGCTCAAGCGAATCCCCGATCTCCAGCGAGTGAGTTTTTACGGCGTGTCGCTCGTGGAAGACGATCTGCCGCTGCTCTCGGGCTTCAGCGATTTGAAGCAGATCGACTTGTTCGGCTGCAAATTGTCGGGCGAGGCGGTTCAAAAATTAGCCCGCGAATATCCCAAGACGACGGTCAATGTTCATGCGGGCACGGCCAAGCTCGGCGTGGCGGCCAATTCGGTCGGCAATGAAACGGTCTGCATGATCAGCACCGTCGAACCCCATTCGGCGGCCGACCAAGCGGGCCTGATCGCGGGCGACCTGATTCTCAAATTCGGCGATCAACCGATCAGCGATTTCAAGACATTGACGGCCGTGATCGGCGCTCGCCAAGCGGGCGAGAAAGTGACGATCGAAGTCCGCCGCAACAGCGAGACCTTCAAGAAAGAAGTCACGCTCGGCTCTTGGCGCTAACTCAAGACTTGGTTCGTCTCTGGGCCGACGGCATCGAGAGGATCTTCGGCTCGCCATGGCGCGTCGGCGCCGGTTGTGATTCCGGGCTGTGCGGGCCGGGAACGTGAAGCGTCAACGTGTCGAGCCGCGCGTCGGATGGCAGCGAGGCTGCCGGCGTTTCCTCGGACTTGTCTTTCAGCCAGAACTTCGAGAAGAAGTATCCCAGCGGACCGGCGAGCATTGCGGGCGTGAGCACCAGGTCCGCCAGCAGACCGAAATTCAAGAGCGTCAGCATGAGCAGACCGAACCGTTTGGTCGGCATGAACGCGCTGATCCCGAAGGCCGCCAAGCCGAACGCCACGATGAACGAGCTTTGGTACATCGCCGCCGCGGCGTTCTCGTAGGCAAAGCCCGTCGCTTCCTTGCGATTCATGCCCATCCGCAAGCCGCGGCGGAACCATGTGGCGTAGTGTACCGTGTCGTCGACGCATACGCCCATCGCGACGCCGGCCGTCATCATCGTGCCGATATCGACGACGATCCCTAGCCAGCCGAGCAGCCCGAACACGAGCGCCACGGGCCACACCGTCGGGATCATCGTCAAGAATCCTGCCGATACGCTGCGGAAGTTGAACGCCATCACGATCGCGATCATCACGAACGCCCAGCAGAAACTTTCGATCAACCCCGACAGCAGCGAATGCTGAGCTTTGTAGATCAGCGGCGTCAGGCCCGTGTAGACGACGCCGTTGATTCCGGCCGTGCCTTTTCCGGTCTCCGCCGAGATGATCGGCTCGACGATGCCCTTGATGTCGTCGACGAACGCGCCGTAGTCGACGTTTCGCAAGGCGGCCACGCGGAGGTTCACGCGCCAAAGTTCCTCGGTGTCGGTCTCGGCCAGATAATCTCCCTTGAGAATTTCGTCGCGATGCTCCATGAGATGCTTGTTGAGCACGGCCCGGCGGGTTCGTTCGCCGCCGAAGAGTTTCGAGCCCGCGCTAGCCAGCTTGTTGCCCCCTTTGGCCGGGCTGATGTCGTTGGCGAACGTTAGGGCCGAAATCGTGCTGCCGACATCCTTCAGCCCGCCGAGCTTGGTCTGAATCCGCTGAATCAGTTCCATTCGCTCGAAGAACGTCAGTTTGCAATCTTTCTTGTCGAGCTTGACGACGATTTCCATCGGCACGAGCGGGCCAAGGTGATCTTCGAGCCATGTGTACGAGTTGATGATTTCCGAGTTCTTGGAGAACAGGGCCATCAGATTAACCGACGTGGTCACGCGGGTCAGGCCGTAGCCGGCCACGACGCCGACGATAATAAACGTCGCCCAAATCGGCCCTTGATGACCATAGATGAAGTTGGCGATGCCGCGCATCCGGCGGCGATGCTTTTGCTCGGCCTCGCTATGAACGATCTCGCGGCCCGGTTCGATCTGCTCGACTTTCGGTCCCCAGAGCTCAAGCGCGGAGGGGACAAATGTGAACAGAAGCGTGAGCGTGCCCATCACGCCGATCGCCGAGTACAGACCGAATTTGCAGATCGGGTTGAGTTCGCTGGTGCAAAGCGACACGAGTCCCAGGGCTGTCGTGCCGGCCGAGAGCGTGCAGGGTAGCCACGCCATCTTGAGGCCGCGGCTGGCGGCGCCGGCTCGGCCTCCCTTGGCGGCGTTGTGCCGCCAATAGTTAATGATATGGATCGCGCCCGACATGCCCATCGTGTAGACGATCGAGGGCATGTTCAGCAGGATCGAGTCCATCGTGTTGCCGGTGAACGTGACGATCGCCAGGCTCAGCGCCGCGCCATAGACGGAGCTAATGATGACGAACGCCGTCAGCCGGCCGTTTTTCATGTACCACATCGACAGGCCCAGCCCGATGGCGCCCGAGAGGCCGGCGAGCAGCAGCAGCATCCGCTCCCCCTCTTTGTCGAGCGCGACGTTGTCGACCGGCGGGCCGCCCATGTGAATCGCAGCTTTGGGAACGCCCGAGTCGAGCGCCGCGTTGTAGATCGTCTCGACCGCTTTGCGCGGCGTGTCCTTGCCCGCTTTGGAGAGCGTGAACACGGCGCAGGTCTGATTGATCTTCGGATCGGGTCCGATGATCGAGCCGCGGAGCCGGCTGATCGCCTCGGCCTCGCTGAGATTCAGCGGCGGCGCCATCATCTGGTCGACGACTGTGCGGGCGGTGATGAATTTCGTGAACAGTTTCGGGCCGGTGTACGCTGGCGTTTTGCCGCTCTCGGCCGCGGCGGCTTGAATCGCGACCGGGTCGGGCATCACCTTGGCGGTCAGAACCTTCAGCCGATCGTCGTCCAGCGTGCAGCCGTCCCAACTAATGAGGACGAATGTCTCATTGGCGAAATTCTGCTGGAACCACTTGTACTCGCCGGTCTCTTTGTAGGACGGCGGAAGCCATTCCTTCACATCGTTCTTGTTTCCCTTGAGCGTGAGCTTCGCCCCCATCAACACGATGGGCAAAAGAAACGTGACGCCTATCATGATCTTGATGGCGTTGTTGGTGAAGAACGTGTTTTTCATAGGTCTGGGACTCTCGTAGGTCAGACCAATGGCCTGACGCGGGGACGGCCAAGGCCGCGTTTTACACCCAAAATCCGCACGAACATTTCAAGCGCTTGACCGGTCTTCTGTTTTTGTATCGGCCGGCGCGCGGCGACATCATCGGTTTACTCGGCATAAGTGCCAAATTGCGGAGAATCCAGCGAAACGGCAAGATACGCCCCGGTCTCAACGTCTACGCAAGCTAGGTGAAACTTGCGGCCGCCAGCATGGCCGTCTGGCCACCTTCACGCCGCGCGGCTGGGAACCTAGAATGGCCAGCTTCCATCGTTTGCAAAGCCGCGTTAGCGGCGTGATGTGAATAGCCGGGGGTAAAGCGAAGCTGACTTTAGGACAGCGAGCGGAACCCCCGGATTAATGTGTGATCTCGGCGAGCCACGTTAGTGGCGTAACAATCGCGCCGTTAAAACGAGCCAACCGAGAAATGTTACGCCGCTACGCGGCTTTCCTCTTTTGGATATACAACCGTGGGTTCCGCGAGGCGCTCCACCCACGGCTATTCAAATCACGCCGCTAACGCGGCTAAGCATCGTAGTTCGTTGAACCAACAAATCCAGCACGCGCTCAATCCTAACCCCACCTCTCCATGCTTCGAACTCACACCTGCGGCCAACTTCGGGCCGAGCACACCGGTCAGACTGTCACGCTTTGCGGTTGGGTCGACAAAACACGCGACCATAAAGGAGTGCTGTTCGTCGACCTTCGCGACCGTTATGGCAAGTCGCAGATTGTGTTCGATCCGGAAGGTGGCGAGGCCAATCGCGAAATCGCCCGCTCGCTGGCCGTCGAATACGTCATCCAAGTCACTGGCAAAGTCGTGCCGCGACCCGAGGGCACGGTCAATTCGAAACTTTCGACCGGCGAGATCGAGGTCCATTGCCGCGAGGTGAAGATTCTGAACAAGAGCCTCAACCCGCCGTTTCAACCCGGCGCCGAGCAGCTTCCCAACGAAGAGCTCCGGCTCAAGCACCGCTATCTCGACCTCCGCAGGCCGGAGATGCAGCGGACGCTCGTGCTTCGCCACCAGATGATCAAGCAGATGCGCGATTATTTCGACGAGCACGATTTCATCGAAGTAGAGACGCCGATGCTCGGCCGCAGCACGCCGGAAGGGGCTCGCGATTATCTCGTGCCCAGTCGGATTCAGCACGGCAGCTTTTATGCCCTGCCGCAGTCGCCGCAGCTTTATAAACAGATTCTGATGGTCGCCGGCTACGACCGCTATGTGCAAGTCGCCCGCTGCTTTCGCGATGAAGATCTGCGGGCGGACCGGCAGCCGGAATTCACGCAGCTCGACGTCGAGATGTCGTTCGTGGATGGCGACGATATCATCGGCATGATCGAAGGACTCACGCGGCGCGTCGTCAAGACCGTGCTTGGGCTGGACATTCAACTGCCCTTGCCGCGAATGTGCTACGACGAGGCGATGGAGCGGTTTGGCCACGACGCGCCCGACCTGCGGTTCGGCATGGAGTTGATCGATCTCACCGATATTGCCAAGCAAGTCGACTTCCGCGTATTTCGCGGCGCGGCCGACGGCGGCGGACGGGTGCGCGGGATCAACGCCAAGGGCGCCGCGGCAAGCTTCTCGCGCAAGGACATCGACGAGCTCACCGCGCAGGTCGTGCAAAACTCCGGCGCCAAAGGCCTCGCTTGGTTTAAGGTCGAAGAGTCCGGTTCGCTGGCCTCGCCAATCGCCAAGAATTTCACCGCCGATCAATTGGCGGAGATCGCCGAGCGAATGCAGGCTGCCCCCGGCGACCTCTTGCTCTTCGTCGCCGATCAGTTCGAGGTCACGTGCAAGGCGCTTTACGGCGTGCGAAAGCGGCTGGGCGAGCAACTCAAGCTCTACGATCCGGCGGCGCTGCACTGCTCGTGGATCGTCGAGTTTCCGATGTTCGCTTTCGACCAGGAGGAGAACCGCTGGGCGGCGATGCACCATCCGTTCACCGCCTGCCGCCCGCAAGATATCGAAATGCTGAAGACCGACCCAGGCCGCTGCCGCGCTCTGGCCTACGACCTGGTGATCAACGGCTCCGAGGCCGGTGGCGGCACGGTGCGAATCCACGATCAAGAGATGCAGCAGCAAGTGTTCGCGCTGTTGGGAATCGCGTCCGAGCAGGCCCGCGAGCGATTCGGCTTCTTGCTCGACGCCCTGCAATACGGCGCCCCGCCGCACGCCGGCATCGCGCTGGGCCTCGATCGCTGGGTCATGCTCCTCTCGGGCCTGACCAACATCCGCGACTGCATTGCGTTTCCCAAAACCCAGAAGGCCACCGATCTGATGACCGATGCTCCCGGCCTAGTCGATGGGCGGCAGCTCAAGGAGTTGGGGATCAAGCTCGTGTGAGCGGAGAGGGGCTAGGAGTGATAGGGCTAGGGGCTAGGGTTCTTGGCGGCTTCGCCGCCCCGTTTGCTTTCCCTAAACCCTAGCCGCACCACCCCTAGCCCCTTGCTCTAGCCCACTTCCACATCCACATACGTCGCCGCAATTTCATAGCAGCAGTCGCGGCGCTTCTGACAGCGGACGACCGCGATCGACCAGCGCGTGCCGTCGATCAGTTGGATTTCCATTTACTCTTTGGGAAAGAGCTGCTCGCTGTGCAGAAAGGCGATGCTTGTCCGCGAGACGTCTTTTAGATAAATCATGCACTCGTGGTCGGGGCGCGGCAACGCGGGCAGCGTCGAGCGATATCGCAGCGCGGCCGGCGCTCGCAAGTAGAATCGCGGAAACCGGCGATGGTCGTCTCCCATTGGCGGCAGCGGCCCGCCGCGCGCGAAAAAGTTGCCCCAGTTGTCGGGCATCTTGATCGCGCACGGCAGCGCGGCGATTACGTCGTTTGCATCAAGCTGCTCAGGCATCCCACGATTTCCTCGTCGAAAGAAACTCCCATCCGGCGCTCGAAGAAATCGATCGCCGAGTCGATGCGGATGGCACTGCGGTAGGGCCGGCACGAGGTGATCGCGTCGAACACGTCGGCCACCGCGCAAATTTTCGCCCAAGGGTGAATCTCGTCGCCACCCACTTCCGCCGGATAGCCTTTGCCGTTGAGTCGTTCGTGATGCTGATAGACCATCATCAACTGGCCCCAGTTCAGATCGGGCCGCGTGCACAAGTCCTCGAAGCCGGCTTGAGGATGCTGCCGCATTTGGGCCATCTCCGGCTCAGTCAGCTTGCCCGTCTTATTGAGCAGTTGCGGAGGCAAATGCCGCTTGCCGATGTCGTGCAACAGGGCCCCGACGACGATTTCGGTCAGCTCCTGCTTGTTGCAGATACCCATTTGCTGGGCCAGCGTCAGACAATACATGCTGACGTTCGTGACGTGCGTGTAGCTGTAATAGTCGTGGGTCATCAGAAAGAAGATATCGCGCAGCAAGAGCTCGTTGCCGCAGAGCGACTCGACCATCTGCTTGCTCAGATCGCTGACCGACCGCACGAGGGTATCCGGCGAGCGGCTGCACAGCGAATCCGAAAGCACCGATCGGGCAGCGCCTTTGAGCAGCGTGTATTTCTGCGTCGCCGTGAGGTCTTCTCCATCGACCAACAGCAGATTGAGATAACGCGCGTACATGTCGCGATCATCGAACGACACGTGCAACGTTCGCACGCCCTGGCTGAGCAGCCGATCGAAATCGGTTTGATCGACGGGATACTCGCGGCGCCGATAGAGCAGCATCCCACCCGGCCGCTGCTTCATATACAGATCGAAGCCGTACGCCGCTCCGGGCAGGAGCGTATCGAGAGCGACGGGAACGAAGCCATGAACGTCTTCGTCCGGATCGGCGGTGGGTTGACTGGGCATGAATCTAGAACGGTTGCAAGTCGTGGCGCAGCAGCGCCAGAGCGATCGCAGGGCACATGTACTAGCGACTTGGAAACTTAGGTCCGCGTGCGGGCTTCGTCAAATCCTTTAGAATCGCTCGCAAAACAGCAGGGGACTGTCCCCATTTTGCGCAGTCCGCGGAGCAAAACTGGGGACTGTCCCCTTCTCCCAGGCCGGTCGTAGCGGTTGTAAACGTTGTTGCGACGCTACTCCTCGAATCGCATGTCCACTCTCGCGGCAAACGATTCGCCCGGCGCCAGGATTCGCAGCCCGGCGTCGATTCCCCGCTCGGCGAGGGCAAAAGCATCGGGGGCGCAAGTATACGGCTCGATGCATACCGCCTCGCGATGCGGTGGGTTGAAGACCACGCATTCGCGAAAACTGTCGTCGAACACCACGTCCAACCGCCGCGCTGTCGTCGGATCGTCGATCCGGCAAGTGACTTTGCCTGCGGTCGATTGCAAGTCCGTGAACACATCGTCCAACTTCATCTCGCCGAAAGGAACCGGATCGCTCACTCCGTAAGCACCCGTGGCCGGCGGCTTGCGGCCGGTCGGCAGCATTTTGTCGAGCTCCCAATAACTCTCGGCGGGGATTGAGATCCGGCAAGAGTCGGGGCTCGCGCCACTCCCCAGCGGGACGCGGAAATAGCCATGCGCCCCCAGTCCAAATGGCAGCGGCTCGCGGCCAGGATTGTCGACCGAGATCGAGGTTCGTAGTTCCGTGCCTTCGAGCTCGTAACAAACGCGGATCCGGAAATCGGCCGGCCATCGCTTGAGCAGTTCCGGATCGTCGATCGACGCCTGGAACTCGCCGGTGACGCTGGCCGGCCCCTGAGCAATGACTCGCCACACCCGGTTGTAGACGAACCCATGCAGGGCGTAGCCATGATGCGGATCGATCTGGAGCGGTATCTCTCGGTCGTTGAACTTGAAACTCGTGCCGCTCAGTCGGCCCGCGAACGGAAACAAAATCGGAATCCCGCTCCGCGTCGGCCGGTCGCCGTCGGCCTCGAAGTTGGGCATCGTCCAAAGCAGTTCGACCGGCTTTCCGGCGACCAGTGGGCAGAAACTAAAGCAATTGAATCCTCGATCGACCATGATCTTGGCTTTGGCGCCGGTGGCCGGTTCGACGATCGTCACGATTTTTGGCATGGAAGGAAAGTGAGTGGTGAGTGGCGGGTGGTGAGTGGCGGAGACGATGGGCGGCCGGCGCTTGAGGCGCCTCGCGGAAGCCCCGGATTCAGCGCAGCCCCACGATGCTACAATAAAATCTTAAACCTCAGGCCTTAGTCATTCGTGCTTCGTCATTCGTCATTGATTAGACATTCGTCATTAGACATTAGACATTTCTTCCCTCCCCGTGCCTCCCAAAAAAAATCTCGAAATCCTGTACGAAGACAACCACCTGCTGGCTCTGAACAAGCCGCCGGGGCTAGCGACGATGGGGGTCGCCGCCGACGAAGTTAGTCTGTTGACGCTGGCCAAGCAATATATCAAAACTCGCTACGACAAGCCGGGCAACGTCTATCTGGGGGTCGTGAGCCGGATCGATCAGCCTGTGTCGGGTGTCGTGCTGTTCGCTCGCACGTCGAAGGCGGCGGCTCGACTCAGCGAGCAATTCCGCGGCCGCTTGGTCGAAAAAATCTACTGGGCGGTCGTCGAGGGGGCGCCGCCAGCCGCAGGGCAGTGGACCGACTTCATCGCCAAAGACGAATCGCGGCAACGGATGACGGCCGTGGCGGCGACGGCGGCGACTGCTCGCGAGGCCCGGCTTTCGTATCGGTCGTTGAAAGCGACCTCGCGGGGGACGCTGATCGAAGTGCAACTTGAGACGGGCCGCAAGCATCAGATCCGTCTGCAATGCTCGCTTCGCGGCCATCCGATCCTGGGAGACCGAAAATACGGCGCCGCTCGATCGTTCCCCGACGGAATCGCCTTGCACGCTCGGCGGATCAGCATCGAACACCCGATCTCGAAAGCGCGACACACTTTTGAGGCCCCGCCGCCCCAGTCTTGGCACGGATTCGGGATGCCCGTCCCATAGCCGCCGCATCCTGCCACGCCGTACTGCAAAGAACGTTTAATCTATTCCCCGGGCTTCGGCGATTACGCTCCAGCCCCGGCTCCCCTACGCAAACCCTTCAGCGATCCCCGATGACCGTCACCCCCGGAACCTGGACCACTGACGACATCGCGGGCCATCCCTGCGATATCTATGAGCCGCCCCAGACCAATCCCCACCGGTTCGTCGCGATCTATCTGCATGGCGTGCATCAAACGCGCCTGCTCGACAACGAAGCGTTCACCGCCCAATTCGCAAAACACGGCCTGCCCGTCGTCGTCCCGCTGACCGGCGCGAGTTGGTGGGCCGATAAAATCTTTCCGTCGTTCGACTCGCAAATGAGCGCCGAGCGATACGTGCGCGATCCGGTGTTGAATTTCATGAAGGACCGCTGGCAAACGGCGCCGCCGCGAATCGCCTTGCTGGGCACAAGCATGGGCGGCCAGGGCGCGCTGCGGATGGCGTTTCGATTTCCAAACACGTTTCCGATCGTGGCGGCCATTTCTCCGGCGATCGACTATCAGCTTCGATTCGACGAAGGGGATAAGACGCTGCCTCTCATGTACTCCGACGCCGAGGACGTGCGGCAAGACACGGCCACGCTGCACGTGCATCCGCTGAATTGGCCGCGCAACATCTGGTTTTGCTGCGATCCCGAAGACTATCGCTGGCATCAAAGCGCCGACCGTCTGAAGATGAAGCTCCGCGCCTTGGGCATCCCGCATGAATCCGACCTAGAAACCACCGCCGGCGGCCACGGCTTTTCGTACTACAACCACCTGGCGCCGCGAGCCATCGAATTTCTGATCCAGCGGCTCGAACAAGAAGAGCGGCGAGTTATGTAGCGGGCGAAATCGCGTTGGGACCTCGAATTAAATAAACCCCCAAGTTGATTGCCCCGAATCTTAATAAACCTTGGTGTGTGCGTGCCGATTATGTCTTGTTGGTGCATCTTCTTGTTTAGCCGCGTTAGTGCCGTCAACGCGCAGCGTAAGTAGCCGGGGGTGAAGCGAAGCGGTTCCGTCAAGGGACCGCGAAGAGAAACCCCCGGATAATAAATCCCATTAGGGGAGCCGCGTTAGCGGCGTGACAAGTGAACTCGACTTTGATTTTGCGGCCGTCCGCGTCATCCCAAAGTCCATAGTGACGCCACTAACGTGGCTCGAAATCGCGTCGTTTGCGGTCCGGGGGTTCCGCTCTGCTGCGCCACGCATCACCCCCGGCTAATCACATGACGCCGCTAACGCGGCTAAGCAGTTAGCGCCGATCTCGCTCGATCGCCATGAAATCACTCAAAACGTTTCCTCATTTCACGACCAGCGGAATGCTCTGCGAATGGCTGTTGAATTCGGGGGCGTACATACACTGGATGCCCGCGAAGCCCGTTTGATATTCGCCCCTCAGTTGCACCCGGACCGAATATTCGAAAACGTAGGTCCCCTTCGGCAAATAATCGATGAAGAAGTGACTGGCCGTGTCTTTCGTCGCTTCGTAATAGGCCAGGCCGTCCTGGTACTTGTACTGCGACAGAACATTGGTCGGCTCCGTGCCGCTGCCGCGATAGTCCTTCAGATGGACGTATTCCATGTCGCGATCCGTGTGGAGCGTGACGCGAACGATGACCTCGTCGCCCACCGCGAGCGCGCCCGTGACGGGCTGCAATACAGGGCCGCTCTTGGTCAACTGGCGCGTGAACAGCGTCTTGGTCAGCTTGAGGGGCGTCGCATCGTGGACCGTGACCTTGCTCATATCTTCCAGGTATTGCCAGTGGATGCTTCCCCAGGCGACGCCCGGATCGACCTTGGTGAGCGTGATCTTGCTCATCCGCGGCGTGATCTCGCTGCGCAGGAATTTCTGCTCGAAGAAGCCCGTGCCCGCCTCGACCTTCTCGGGCTTGATCGTGGTATCGTCGAGCTTGACCTGGACCAGGGCGTCGGACGAAAGCCAGTTTCCGCCGCGGAGCATCAGCGCATAGACGGCGTCGGCCGTGGCCTTGGTCGTCTTCCAATCTTGCGTTTGCTTTTGCTTGAGAAGCCAAACTTTGCAGTCCTCGACCGCCTTGTCGTCGCCGGCGACCTCGTCGAACGCCTCAATCATGAGCGCTTGAGTCTCGATCGGCGCATGATACCAGAAGTACGAATATTCGGTGTCGCGCCAGAACATGCCCAGCTCCTCGCTATTGACAGACCGCTCCTTGAGCGATTTCATGATATCGATCGCGGTCGGCTTGTCGGCGAACCGTTTGAGCGCCAGGGCTAGATGGCCTTGCGATTGACGGCAGTCGAGTTTGACCCAGTATTGCTTCGCTTGACCGAGAAAATAGTCGACCGCCTCTTTATGTTGCGCAGCGATGGGCTTGTCTTCCAGGAAGAACGAGCGGCCATAGAGATAGAGGGCGATCGTCGAGCTGAGATGATTGCTCTCTTTGTGGCCGTTTTTTACGATGTCGCGATACATTTGGTCGATCCAGCCGTCGAGCCGGCCGAGCGACTTGATCGCCGGGGCCATGTCGAGCTTCACGCCCAGATGACGCAGCCGGCCATAACCGGTCGTGATATAGAGCGTCATGTAATCGTTGGCTGGGCCGCCTGGGAACCACGGCCAAGCCCCATCGCCGAGCTGCTGCTCCGAAAGCTTCTTCGAAGTGCGCGCGGTCTCGTCGTTCAGCCGGTTGTCGTCGAACAGGATTCCGACATTCCGCCGCGATTGACTTTCCTTATTCGCCTGTCGCACCCAGGGGGTCTCTTCGATCAGAACGGACTTGAGCTCTTGATTCTTTTCCAGCGGACTGTCGAGCGCGGGAGTGGCTTTCCACTGGTCGAAAATGCGACGGATTTTTGGATCGCTCCCGGCGATATGCCGCGCGAGCGAATTAGCATACAGTCGATTGAACACCTGCTCGCTGCACTCGTATTGCGATTCCATCAGATACGGCAGGGCCATCACGGCGTACCACGACGGATTCGAGACCATCTGCACCGTAAGGCTTTCGTTCTTCAGCGTTTTCGATCCCGCCGATTGCCGCAACTTCACGAAATCGAACTGCTTCTCGCCGACTCCGCGAATCGGCAGCGGCAGCGATTCGGTGACCAGCACTCGGCGGCTGAGCACGGGCAGCAGCCCCTCTTCGCCATCCGAGACGCGCCCCGTCGAGCCCACGGTCTTGTACGAAAGCGGCCCCAAGCCATCGGCGACCGTCACTTTCCACGAGAAGCTCTTGGACTCGCTCGCCGGGATGTCGAACTTCTGATCGAGCTGCGTGTTGTCCAAAGACGCGTCGACGGACTTCGACGTGCGGGCATCGCTAAACGTCAAGCGAACCGAGCCGGCTTGCTTCGTGGCCGATTGGTTCGAGACTTTGACCGTGAATTCGATCACATCCCCTTCGCGAACGAACCGGGGCGGGTTGGGTTGAATCATCAGGTCTTTGGCCGTGACGACTTTGTCTTCGAGATAGCCGCCGCGAAGAGCCGCATCGTGGGCAAAACCGAGGAACCGCCACTGCGTTAGGGCCTCGGGCATCGTGAATTCCATCTTCACGCGGCCGTCGGCGTCCGAGATCAAATGCGGGAAAAAGAACGCCGTTTCGTTGAGGTTCTGACGAGCGGAGACCTTGCTCAGATCGGGACCAGGCGCGATGGGTGCATTCCCGGGATCGGCGCCGTGTTCCGCATTCGATCTCTTTTCGTCGGCCAAACCGGCGCCGCGGCGCTCCCCCTTGGCTTGCTCTCCGGCAACCATTTGCCGCGCAACCATCGGCATCGCAATGCTGTCACGATCCATCCCCAAACCCTGTCCGTTGCCATTAAATCCTCTGCCACCGAATCCGCCCGGGGCCATGCGATACATCATGAAAGGCGAGACGATGTCGATCGGAAAATGCCGGTAGCCGATCTGTACATCCTTGTAGTCCATCGGCCAGTTTCCGAGCATGTTTTGCAAAGGATGGGCACTGTTCTCGAATTGATACATCAAACTCGATACGTCCTGATAAAAGACGCCAAAGGCCGCCGGCCAATGGTGCGGCGCATAGGCGTCCAGCGATTGATCGTATAGGGCGGCGACCATTTCGGCGGTGGCCTTCTTCGCGTCGGGTCCGGCGATCACCGCGGTCCAGGTTTCCTTTTGAGCCGGTTCGAGCTTCGAGACGAAGTGCTCCCACTTGACGCTCAGATTTTTATTCGACCACGGGACTTCGACGTGCCGAGAATTGAGATACGCGCGATTCTCTCGTACCATCGTGACGTGCAGCGTGAACCCGCCACGCATCGCTTCGGTGACGGCCTGCTTGACCGGCTGTTGGCTGGCGCCCGGCTCGGTCCAGAAACTTTTGACGATTTGTTGGCGATGCTCGATTTCGATATACGCCCGGGCCTTGTCGTATCCGCTGCCCCAGAGGGCCGTGAAATCTTCGCCCGGCTCGATCGTCCACTTGGGCGCTCCGACGAAATCCGGAATCTTGATCGGAAACTGCTTCGCGTCCGGCTTGAGGACTGAGATCGGCAGTCGGGCCGTGACCTTCTTGCCAAAGCGATCCTGGGTGTCGAGCACGGCACGATAGGGCCCGGCCGGCAGCTTGAATTCCAGCGTGGCTTTGCCGGACCCGTCGGTCGTGAATCCTTTTTCCTCGATCAGTTCGCCCGAGGCCCAAGAGTTGATGTTGCTCGGGTCAGGCTCGGGCTGCGGCAGGATGGCCTGCACACCCTTGCCGCGGCGCACGATGGGCCTTGAGAGCGGCCTCGGACGGTTTGCGGAGAGGATTTCGGCGCGCTGCACCGTCTCGGGCTGGCGCAAAGCGTAAACCTTGAGCGACCCTTCGGCCTTCTGCCCTTCGCCGTCGAGCGACTGAGTTGCGATCGTGATCTGAACGGGCTTGCCATCAGTCTGCCAATCGTTGGCCGCCAGCGACGCCTGAAGCGCAGTGTAGCCCACCGCGACTCCGCGGCTCGCCGAGCGCGTTTCGCCGCTGGTGTCGGTAACGTCCGCCGTAATTTCGAAGTGGAACGTCGGCTCGTCCTTCTCCGGAACGGAGAGATCGGGCTTGGCCGTGAATTCGATCGCGAACGTGCCATCGGCGGCTGTCACGGCCGTCCCGTGGGCGATCTCTTGGCTCTCGGCGCCCGGCTGTCGCCACCAATAATAGTAACCCCACCAGATCGGATACCGCACTTGCCGCACGACGCGATAGCGGACCTTGGCTTCGCCGATCGCCGCGCCGGTGTAGGCGGTGGCTTTGCCTTTCAGATTCACTGGGCCGTTCAACTTGGGCGCGGCTTTGGGCGCATCGAGCGTCGTCTGGAACTTGGGCCGCTTGTACTCTTCGACGCGAACGCTGGTCGCTCCCTGCGGCTCGCCTTCGGTGCGAAGGAGCATGGCGCCCGTCAAGCGATCGCGGGGTGAGGTGAAACTGCCGCTAAACGAGCCATAGTCGTTAGTCTTGGCCTTTTGCCGCTCGATCTCCTTGCCGTTGGCGTCTTGAAAAATCACGGTGACGTCGCGGTTGGCGATCGTCTTGTAGTTGTTGCCTTGTGGATCGACCTGAATGCAGATGCCCTTGTACTGAACGATTTGTCCGGGACGATAGAGAGCCCGATCGGTAAAGAACATCGTGTGCGACGACGCCTGGGGCACGAAATTATTTTGATAGAGATAAAAATCATCGCTGGCGAGTTGCTGATCTTTGAGCGTGGCCAGCAAGACGTGACCCCGTTGATTCTGGCCAGGGATCGAAAACAGGCCGTCCTTGTCGGTTTTCCCCGAGGGCCCAGCGGACAGTTGATTGTTGTTCTCCCGGACCCACGTTTTGATATCCACATCGGCCAGCGGTTGGCCGGAGTCCGCGTCCAGAACGAATCCCTGGACTTTGACGTCCCCTCCGCGGGTCCGCAGCACGACGGCCAGCGTGCTGACCCAGATGTCGGTGAAGTGAATCTGATTGTTCTGCACGGCGAACTTGGGGTCCGGGCTGGCGATGATGAAATAGAAGCCGGCTTTCAAATCCTTGGGAGCCGTCAATCGTTCGACCCGCTCCTGGTAATCTTCGGTGGCGGGCAGCTTTGCCGACCACTCGAGATCCGGCTTCTTGGCGAGTAGCAGTTTTCGCTCGTTTTCATCGAGCCATTCGGCCCTGTGATGGTTGCCTTGGAGTCGCTCGGCCCAATCGACTTTCACCGCCCGAAAATGCACTTCGGTGATGTTGCGATAGTTCACGTCGATCGCCGGCCAGGGCGCGTTCCAGACTCGCTCGGTGATGATCTGCACGGTCTTGGCTTCGATCTGCTGCACGATGTTGTGGCAGAGCTTGCCGCCGATGCTGGCCGGAAAAGCTTTTTCGCCTTGGGCGGCGATGGCATGCGCGTCGACCAGGGAGTTCTCCGTCTGCAGCACGCCGGCCAAGTGAGCCCGGGCGACGGCCGACATTTCGTTTTCGGCGAATGTATCGATGATCTTCCGCAGCGCCGCCTTATAGCACGAATCTTTCTCTTCGCCCACGGCATGGTTGTGACCGAAGCTCAGCCGCGCCAAATCGGCGTCGACCAGCGCGGTCGGGTCTTTGTCGGCTTGATGAAATTTGAGCAGCTCTTGGTACAGGTGAATCGCCTTGACCGCGATCGACGTCTCGTCGGTCGTCTTGATTTTCCATTGCAGAAAATCGTCGAGCGGGGCAAAGATTGGGCTGTCGGCCGATAGCTCGAAGGCGTCCTCGGCTTTGGAGGCCGCTTGCTCGCTGGAACTGTAGTACGACAGAGCGTCGTGGATGAGGAAATCGTAGAGAGTCGGCCGGACCGCGTCGGGCACGGTCCCCTTTTCCAGCAGCGCGTCGTAGTCGGCGACCGGAATTTTCTTCAGCGGCTCGGCCAGCGCGATCGCCTTGCTGAACTGCTTGTCGATTTCGGAGTAAATTCGCGGCAGGTCCCAGGTCGTGATGTCGTTGCCGGGAGCCGACGCCGTGGCCGTCCGCTGCATGAATCGCCAGCGATTTTGCTCGAAATAATTCCAATACCAATGGGCTTGGATCGCCGTGAGCACCGGCAGCATCTCCTTCGGGGCTTTGGAGATTTCGTCCGCCATCCGCGAAATTCGCTCCTCGGGCTTGTTTCCCTGAATCTGGCCCTCGAGAGAGATCTTCATGCCGATGGCCTTGATTGCCTCGGGATAGGCCTTGTCTTTAATGGCTCCAGCCAGGATTGGCTGCAAGGCTTCGATGGCCGTCTTGGGCAGCCCTTTTTGCGTCGCCTCTTCTACTTTTTTCCAATCGGCTTCCCGAGGACTGGCGGGCGTCGCGGCGCTCGTCTGGGTGGTCAAGCCTGGGATCAACAGGATTGCGATGGAACTTACGCGGAACAAGAATGACAAACGCATAACTAAGACTCCGCGAAGGCTTCGGTTCGGGCGTGAATTCGCCGATTGGGTTAGACGCACGACCGCCGGACAAAGTTCCCAATCAGCGCTCGTGGTGCTCCAGCCTAAGCCCGATCGACGGGAAATGCGAGGACTTCGGCGATGGATTTCGCGCCGGCGGCGATCATCACCAACCGATCGAAGCCCAGGGCCACGCCGGAACTCGCGGGCAGGCCAGCGTCCATGGCCGCAAGCAGGAGACTTTCCTCGGGCAGCGGCCGTTTGCCGTCACGAGCCCGAGCGGAATTGCCTTCACGATTGCGAATCCGCAGCACCGCCGGATCGAGCAACTCGTGATAGCCATTGGCCAGCTCGATCCCATCCACATACAGTTCAAATCGCTCCGCGACCGCATAACTCCCGACTCCCGACTCCCGTCTCCAGACTTCTGCCCCCCGCACTCGGGCCAGGGCCGCTTGCGTCGCCGGATAATCGTACAAAATCGCGGGGCGTCCCCGGCCGAGATCGGGCTGAATCGCCTCGACGAGCAGGAGATCGAGCCAACCGTCGCGATCGTCGTCCAAACCGGCCGGCGCCGAAATGTGATCCGCTGCCGCGGCGCCTCGCAGCTCGTCGATCGGCGCTGTGTGCGGATCGATGTTCAAGCGTCGCTGAAACGCCTCGGCGTAGCTGATGCGCTCAGTCGGGCCGCGCTGAAGCAGCGATTCGGCCAGATCGGCCAAAAGCTCCATGCCTTCGTGCATCGCATCTCCCACGCGATACCATTCGAGCATCGTGAACTCGGGATTGTGCAGCGGTCCGATTTCCGCGGCGCGGAACGCACGAGTCACTTGGTAAATCGCCTTTCCGCCGGCCGCCAAAAGCCGCTTCATCGCGAACTCGGGGGACGTCTGGAGCCACATTCGCCGGCCCGCTGTGGGCTGCCGCGGGTCCTCGGGCAGTATCACTTCGATGGGGTCGAGATGCCGGTCGATGACGACATCGGCCGATAGCAGCGGCGTCTCGACTTCCAGAAAACCGCGCTCGAAAAAGAACTCTCGGGCTCGGCGCAGCAGCGTCGCCCGGAGTTCTAGATTTGACCAACTGGCGGTCGGGCCGAACGAAGATGCCATCGAGCGTCTCGACTATTTGATCGCTGCCACGCGCTGCCGATACTCGGCCAATAAACGGTCCGCTTTAGCCGTTGCGGCGGCAACCGCGGTCGCCTCGGGAATCGGAACGCCGGGCGGCCGGTAGCCGGCGACGCCTGGCCGCAAATGGCCCGTGTCGTGCAGCCATGCGTCGCGGAGCAAAGCCTGCCGCTCGGTGAGAATTGCCAGCGCGGCGCCTGCGGCGAACTCGGGCGTCTTCGGCAGGTCCAGCAGGTTCGCCAGGTCGGGCCACGCGGCGCGGGCAATCAACTCATGCCCCTCGGCCCCCGGATGCACGTCGTCGCCCGAGTAAACGAATTTCGGATTCGCTCGTTTGGCGTCGGCCAGGGATTTTTTCAAACCCGGCCGGATGTCGATCACCTTCCAGCCGTCAGCGCGCCGATCGACGAGCCAAGCGGCATAGGCGTCAAGCACGGCGTCGTATCGATTGGGATCGGTCGCCGGTTTGTCCGCCGCATGCAAGGGAGGCGTGATCGTGATGAACGTCGCGCCGGATTTTTCCACCGCCGATTTCAGCTTTGTCATGCCGTCTTGAAACGCCTTGAATCGCGCGGCCTCAAGCGGCTGATAGATGCCATCGTTCATTCCATAACAGGCCAGCACGAGTGTCGGCTTGAACGCCGCCAGCACCCGAGCCAACCGTTCATGGACGACCGGCCGAGGAAAAGCCCCGCCGGCATGACCCGCCTCGGACAATCCCGAAGCCGTCTCGCTCGGCACGCCGAAATTGACGATCGTTGCCTGAGCATACTTCGGACTCGCCCGCAGCGCGGATTCGACAAGCGTCACCCAACGTCTGTCATAAGTGATGCTATCGCCGAGAACGGCGATGTGCGGCGGAGGTTCTGAATTAGTTTCCGCTGCGATGACAACCGAACTGGCGCACGCGAAGAGGGCGAAGAACGAACACAGTCTGTAAGTATGTGAATCCATGAGCGCGAGCAAGAAGGTATCCATTAACTGATATAGTCTTGACCGGGCGCCCGAACGAACAAAATACGAACCCCTGCTTCTTGAATTGTAAAAAGTATGCGGTACGGACGGCCTCGACGCGTCTTGAAATGAAGATCACGAACGGTCACATCGAAGTGAGATGACTCGTGCGCAACGGGTACTTGATCGGCCCGATGCGTCAACCGCTCAATCGCGTGATAAAGGGCCTGTCGCCATCTTGCGGCGCCTTTTGGCGAGCGCTCAAAAAGCCAGTCGTACACGGCGGCAATATTGCGTTCTGCCTCTGGCTGGACGACAACCCGGAATTCACCCATCGGGCTGATTTTTCTTGGTCTTGGACCATTCCGCGTCGAAAGCTTCAAACGGGCGACCGAGCCCAGCCCTCATTTCATCTAGACCTCGTTGCACGCCCGCTAGCGTTTCCGGATCATCGTAAACGACCGCGTGTCGATTCTCTTCTAGCGCTCGCATCGCTCGACGCAATACTTCTTCTTCTGATTGGTACTCGCCGGTTGCCATCTGCTGCCGCACTAGGTCTGCAATGTCCGGGGGTAGGCTCTGAATCATTTGAACAGTCTCGATATGTTTTCAAGTCCTTCGATATATTCTTCCGTCGTCATCAGATCCTCGGTCACGTTGTGTCGCTTCAACACGCCATCCACTTCATAACGCGACGTTTCGAGTGCCTCCGCAAGTTGACCGTGCGACAATTTTCCTTGACGATAGAGTTCCACGAGAGCCGCTTCTTTGGCTACCGCGTTAAGATCGCCGAGTTCCCTCCGAAGTTGAGCCTCGACGTTTTCTGGTAATTCAAACGAAATGCTCATTTTTTTCCTCCGCTGGTGGTCTGTCGTTTTTAGTTTACCACAACGGATGAGCTTGGCGCCTGTCACGCCCGCCGGGCAATCAGCGCATCCAGTTCCGCGTGCAGCCTCGGGAGAATTTGGTCGTAGGGATAGGCGCCGAGGTCTTCGCTGCCGCGCTTCAGATTGACGTGCGTGGGGCCGCACCAGAGGCCGAGGTCGGCGTCGTCCGTTTCGCCCGGGCCGTTTACGCGGCAGCCCATCACGGCGATCGTGATCGCGTGGTCCTGGGCATAGCGGGTCATTTCCTTCACTTGCTGGGCCAGTTCGATGAACGCCTCGTTCTCGACCCGCGAGCAACTGGGGCAACTGATGATGTTCAGCGATTTGAGCCCAAAATCGACGACGCTCCGCACGCGGCCGGCGGCGATGTCGGCTAAAATCTGCCGGCCAGCCGTGATCTCGTCCGGCTTCTGCGAGTTGGGCACCGTGAGCGACACGCGGATCGTGTCCCCGATGCCGCGGCTGATGAGCTGCTCGAAGGCGATCCGAGTTTTAATCACGCCGTCGGGCGGAAGGCCAGCCTCGGTGACGCCCAGGTGCAGCGGCACATCCGGACGCCGCTCGGCGAACCGCCGGTTGACCTCGATCACTTTGGCAGGGTCAGAGTCTTTGAGCGACACGCAATAGCGGGTGTAACCGAGCCGATCGAGCAGATCGCAATGCTCCCACGCGCTGTGCAGCATCGGCGCCAGATCGTCGGCTTCGGTGGCGCTAGCCTTCTTGGCCGGGTCGATGCTGCCGCAGTTCACGCCGACGCGCATCGCGCAGTCGTGCTGGCCGGCAACGTCGACGAGAAATTTTACTTTGTCCTGCCAGGGCTTTTCGCGCTCGTGATGATAGAGGTGGCCCGGGTTGTAGCGAATCTTGTCGACGTGCGGCGCGACGACGGTGGCGAGCCGGTAGTTTTCCTGAAGATCGACCGACAGGTTCGCGGCCGTTTGGCGGCGGATTTCGGCGAGCGCTTCGGCGTCGCGGTTGCTATCGACGGCGATCCGCACGATATCGGCGCCCGCCGCGTGCAACGCGTTGACCTGCCGAGCAGTGGCCGCGACGTCCTGGGTCGACGTGGCCGTCATGCTCTGCACGGCGATCGGCTGCCCGGCGCCGATGACGCAGGAACCGATGGCGACGGATCGAGTTGGATTGCGAAGGGGCAAGAGATCGTGGCGGGTGGCGGGCGGCGAGTGGCGAGCAAAAAATCTTAGCCGCCACATACATGTGGCGTTGCTCCCGGCAACATGCGTCTAACCGCCAAGATAGCATGGCCGTTAACGGCGGAGTAGACAGTTATGGCGGCTCCATTTCGTCCCAGCCTGCGGCTTTTTCCCTGACCAGGCCGCAGGTATCTGGTTCATCCGGTTTTAGCGAGTGCCGGCGCGAGCGTGGATTTTCAAGGCATAACTCCAAGGTCGCGCTTCCGCCGGATGAACCTGAAAAACTCACCTTGACCGCCGGAAGTTCAGCGAAGCGCTTTTCGGACAGCTAGTCGCTTTGGCTGCTGGCGCTGATGCACGGCGATGACATTTTTGGCGAGGCGAGGTAGGGCGGCTTGACCGTTTTGCGGGTTGCCCTGTTCGCCGATCTGGCCGTTTTGCTGCTCCCCTTGCTCGCCGGATTGGCCGTTCTGTTGTTCCCCTTGTGCGCCGGTCTGCCCGTTTTGTTGTTCGCCTTGCACTCCAGCTTGGCCGTTCTGCGCGGCTTGCGCCCCGGTCACGGCAATGCCAAGTAAGGCTCCCACGAGGATAGCTGCAATCCGCGAAATTCTTAGAAGCATCGGTCGTTCTCCAGGGGTTGCCGAACCGGTCTGTTGTCTCCGATTCGCGGTAGACGAGACAATCGTGGCGGGCAGTGGGTAAAAGGCGTCAACGTCCGCTCCTGGCAATTCTATTGGCGACTTGAATTTTCGCCAAGATAGCGCGGCCGCAAAGCGGAGTAGAGCGCCGAGACCGGGAGCGCGTACATTTCCTTTTTATCACCAGCACGGCGCCATAACCAATCTTGTCCACCTACCATCCACCGCCCACCCTCCCGCGTTTGTCATTGACCGGTCGCCGTGACTACAATTGGGCCGGCCTTCCCGTTTGTTTCCCGCCAAATCTTCTTCTCGCCCCCATGACCAAATATCTCACGCGCGCGGTCGTTCTGTTTACCATTCTCTGTTGCGGCTGGCTGGTTCCCAACGCTTTGCGAGCGGAGCCGCCGAAAGTTGCCGATCCGCGGCTGTCGATCGAACTCTTTGCCGAGTCGCCGGATATCAAGACGCCGATCGGAATGGTGGTCGACCCCAAGGACCGGGTGCTTGTCGTGGAGAGCCATACCCATCAGCGGCCAAGCGGATACGTGGGCCCAGCGACCGATCGGATTCGGCTGCTCGAAGACACCAAGGGGACGGGCAAGGCCGATCGCGTCGAGACGTATTTCGAGGGGACATCGTCCACCATGTGCTTGACGATCGGGCCGGATGGGTCGTTGTATGTGGCGACGCGGAGCGAAATTTTTAAGTTGAGCGATTCGAAGGGGGATGGCGCCGCAAAGCAGGCGGCAAGCCCTCACCCCAGCCCTCTCCCAAAGGGAGAGGGAGATGAGAAAAAACCAGAGGGTGAGGGAGCAGGCATTCGCAAGACAGTTCGAACGCAGATCGCGCGGCTGGAGACGACGTGCAATTATCCGCACGACGGGATCGAAGGGATGGCGTTCGATTTTCATGGCGATTTGTACTTCGGAATGGGCGAGAATCTCGGCGCGCCCTACAAACTGATCGGCAGCGACGGCGCCACGCACTCGGGCGGCGGCGAGGGGGGCAACTTCTTCCGCTGCCACGCCGACGGCAGCCATCTCGAGCGGTTCGCTACCGGGTTTTGGAATCCGTTTCAATGCTCGTTCGACATCTACGGCCAATTGTTCTCGGTCGAAAACGATCCCGATTCGCGGCCCCCGTGCAAGCTGTTGCAGATCGTCGAAGGGGGCGATTATGGATTCCGGTTTCGCTATGGCCGTAAGGGTACGCATCCGTTTCAGGCTTGGAATGGCGAATTGCCGGGGACGCTGCCGATGGCCTCGGCGGTCGGCGAAGCGCCCTCGGGCTTGGTCGCCTATGAATCCGACAATTTGCCGGCCGAATATCGCGGGGAACTATTTGGCACGTCCTGGGGCGATCATCGGGTCGATCGGTTTACGCTCAGCCAACATGGCGCCGCGGCCTGGGCGAAGATGACGCCGCTGGTCACGGGGGGCGACGATTTTCGCCCGGCGGCCGTGGCCGTCGCGCCCGATGGTTCGCTGTTCATCAGCGACTGGGCGGACAAGTCGTATAGCGTTCATGGCAAAGGGCGAATCTGGCACGTGCGAGCGAAGGACGGGAAGAAAGTCGGGAGACGGGAGTCGGGAGACGGGAGTTACGAGGACAGGCTTGCGGCCGTTCATTCCGCGGATCGTTTGACTCGCGAAAATGCCGCGCGGCGGATGGCGGGCGATGAGGCAGCGCGCGCGGCGTTGCGGACGTTGGCCCGCGAGGATTCCGATGCGCGGATTCGAGCGGTGGCCATTCAGGCGCTTGCCGATGTCGCGGATAGCAAGACGGATTTTCTGGCCATCGCGCTGGGTGATCGATCCCATGAAATTCGCGAGATGACAGCCCGTTGCATGCCCGACGCCGCGTTCGATGCGGTCAAGCTGGCCGATGCGTCTCAACCGGCGGAGGTTCGAGCCGCGGCGCTGCGACGCTCCAATAAACCTGCTGCGCGCGATGCGGCTCTGGCGGCGCTCGATCAGGACGATCCCTTCTTGCAGCAAGCGGCGCGTCAGGCGTTGATTAACTGTCCGGCCGCCTTGGCAAGCATCGACGCGGCGAAGCTGACTATTGCTCGGCAGCGGCTTGGCGTGCTCCTCGCGCTCCGGTCGGTCCGAGAGGCCGACTCGCGGAAGCTCCTGCCGCAGTGGCTCAGCGACGCCGATCCGTCGATCAAGTTTGCCGCGATCCAATGGGTGGGCGAAGAGCATGTCAAAGAGTTACGGCCGCGGATCGCGGCGATGCTCAGCGGCGAAGCGGCGACGCGCGAGTTGTTCGAGGCCTGCGTCGCGACGCTCGAGTTGCTCGACGGCGCCCAAAAGCCCGACGAGTTTCACGGCGAGGAATATGTCGTGCGAGCGCTGACGGCGGCCGAGACCTCGCCGGCGATGCGAGGCTTGGCTTTGCAGCTTCTTCGGCCCGATCATCCCGTGCTGACGCTCGACAAGTGGCGATCGCTGCTAGCGACCGACGATCCGGGGCAAAAACTGGAAGTCGTCCGTTCGCTGCGGATGTCGCCGCACGCTGGGCGGGTCGAGCTCTTGGCGGCCGTGGCAACGGATTCGCACGCCCCGCCGCAGCTGCGGGACGAGGCGATCGTAGGCCTGGCCGAATTCGACGCCGAGCGGCCGCGACTGCTGAGCTTGGCGTCCGACGTCGATCCGACGGTTCGCCGCGAGGCGCTGCGCGGATTGCGCGGGATGAAGCTCTCGGCCGAGCAATTGGCACAGCTCAAGGCTTCTAGTTCCGGGGACGGCGAATCCGGCGAGCTAATCGCCCACATCCCGCCACCGATTGAAACGGGCGCTGCGAAGCACGACGTCGATACGTGGCTGAAGCAATTGGATGGCCCGGCGGGCGCCGCGGCGGGCGCCAGGATATTCTTTCATTCGCGAACGGCCGGCTGCTATAAATGCCATCAATCGCACGGCCGCGGCGGCGCTGTTGGGCCCGATTTGACGACCGCGGCGAAACAACTGACTCGCCGCAAGCTGATCGAATCGATTGTCGATCCGAGCAAGGAAATTGCCCCGCGATTCATTCCCTGGTCGCTCGTGCTCAAAGACGGCCGGGCGCTGACGGGGCAACTCGTTTCGGAAGGTCCGGGCGATCTCGAAACCTACGCCGACACGACTGGCAAGTTGTTCGTGCTTAAGCCGGATCAAATCGACCAGCGAACGCCACTCGCGACCTCGATCATGCCGGAAGGGCTAGCCGATTCGCTGACGACCCAGGAATTTCGCGATCTGCTGGCCTACCTGACGCAGCAATAAGCTCACATGGCCGCGTAAGTACGCGAGAAAGTCACGAAGACATCTATTTCACGCTGAACTGAATCGACGATTGGCCGATCTTTTTGCTCAAAGCGTCTTCGACCGTCAGTTGCAGTGTATATTCGCCTGGGTTGATCCGCTTCGGTATCCAGATGAAGTAGGGGATAAAAAAGTCGCGGCGCTGGTTGGCGCAGAGGTCTTCGCTGGGCGGAAATTCTTGCTCGGCGACGCGCTGGCCGTGGCTGTCGAGGATTTGGTAACTGCTTTTGACCGACGTGCGAAAGCCTTTGTCGGTCGATTCCGGCTTGAGGTTCTCGATCTCGCCGTACAGAAGCGTCTCGTCGCCAGCCTTGAACTCGTACTTGGCGAATTTTTTGTACACGCCAAAGCTCGTGACCTCTTTGCAGAACGCCAAGTTGCGCACGACTGGCGAGGCGAGTTGACCGATCTGCGCGGCCGCCTCGCGGAGGTGCATGGCTGCCTCGGTCGCGCGGCGCTCAGAGTCGGCCACTCGATCGGAATCGAGATACGTCGCCAGGCCGTAAAATTCCTTCGTCCAGAATTCCTGCTGGGCGGCGGACAGGCCGGGGATGGGACGCAGTGCGTCGTCGCGACGACCCGCCGACAGATACAGCAGCCGAAGCTGGGTCTGCCGGCGCAAGTCGTCGGGCGAGACGCCACTTGTGCCGACGGCGCTTTCCAGCGAAAGAATGGCTTTGGTGATTTGAAGTTGATTGTCGTCCGTGTCGGCGGAAGTCACGTCGGCTGCCGGTTTTGAAAGCGATTTGGTGGCCATGCCCTGAACTTTGCTGGACGCCATCGATTGCGAGTCGCCGCGAGCCTTGAGCGGTGGTCGCAGCGGCGCACCTTCGACGACGGCTGCATAGGAGGCGGGGATCACCACCGCCGAACTGTTCGTTTTCGGTTTGGCCGTTTTCTTGGGCTGAGGCAATTCAGTCGGTTCTCTTTCCGTGGCGCCGGTTTCGTCGTTTGGACTGACGAGCACCTCGCTGTCGTCCGCCTGACGATCGGCTTGAGCCAAATCGGCGGCGATAAGACTGGCGGCCTCGCGGACGCCGGGCCTGCGCCCCGCAGGCGGCAGAGGCAACGAGAGGGGAGATTCGTTGTCGGCCCCCGCCCCGCTCATGGCCCCAGCCAAGGCAAGCAGCGAGCGATTCGCGTCGCTGGTGGTGGCTCGCGTGGAATTTTGACCGTCGCGATAGGCGAGCATCATCCGAAATTGACGTATCAATTGCGCCCGAAGCGCGGGATCGGATTGCTTGAGATCGTTGAGCAGAGACAACTTCGCGGCCTGATCGATGCCACCAAAGTTCCGAAGCTCGGCTGCGAATTGAGCCAGCGCCGCGTCGTCGCGTTCGGCGCCGTGAGCCGGGCCGCTCGAAGTTTTCGATCCGATGTCACCCGCCAAGCTCGAATCGAGCGGCGGAAAACCGATGCCGGGGCGACCGTCCGTCGCAGCCGCGACATTGACGCTCGCCGTAGCCGCCGCCGGCGAAGATGATAGTGGAGTGATCGCCGACAGCGGGCGGTCCGTTTCGTTAAGCCCAGGCGAATCCGAACGCGAGTGTTTCGCCATCGCCGAACTGCTTTTCTCCGACGACTCCATTTCCTTTCGCAAATCGACGATCGCCGAAGTCGAAGCGAGCGGACCCGCGCAGCCGCCACCGATCGCCGCTAGCGCAAAGCACTGCCACACAATCAGCCGGCGCGCGGATATCGATTGCTGTTCCACGAAGGGCGCTCGAAGTCGACCATTAGACGAGAATCGTGAGAAGAGGGGGGCGATACTAGGAAAAATCGCTCGCGGAGGCAATCGCGAATCGTGCTTAGCCGCCACATTCATGGGGCGCGGAATTATGTGGCGCAATTGTGCATTTTCGCTTGCCGCATATCGTCGCATCAATGCGGCGGCCAATGGGTCGGCACCCGCCACTCGCCACTCGGCGCCAGCAATGCTAGAATCACGCCCGCCGATCACCACCGCAGGACCTGTCCCATGAGCCTCGATATCAGCCAGCTCGACGCCATTCCCGCCACTTGGACCCGCCGGCATTTGCTCGACTTGGAGAGTCTCTCGGCCGAGGAAATCAACACGATCCTCGACACGGCCGTGATGCTTAAAGAGGCCACCAGCGGCTGCCACCAGAGAATTCCGTTGCTCGCCGGCAAGACGATCGCCAACCTGTTTTTCGAAAACTCGACTCGCACGCGAACGAGCTTTTCGCTGGCGGCACGGCGGCTGGGGGGCGATACGGTCGATTTCTCGGCCTCCGGTTCGAGCCTCTCCAAGGGAGAGACGTTTATCGACACGGGCCGAAACATCGAGGCGATGGGGGTCGATGCCGTGGTCTGCCGCCATCCCGCGCCCGGCACGCCGCAACTCTTGGCCCAGAATCTGGGCTGCTCGGTGATCAACGCCGGCGACGGTCCTCACGAACATCCGACCCAAGGGCTGCTGGACATCCTTTCGATCCGCCAGCGCCGCGGCCACATCGCCGGGCTGACCGTCGCGCTCGTCGGCGACATCGCCCACAGCCGCACGGCCCGGTCGAATATCTGGGGCCTGAAAAAACTTGGGGCCCATGTAATCCTGTGCGGCCCGTCGACATTGGTTTCGCGGCGGTGGGAAGAGCTGGGGGTCGAAGTCTCGTTCTCGCTCGACGACATTCTGCCCCGCTGCGACGTGCTTAATCTGCTGCGGATTCAATTCGAGCGGCAATACACCCGGCCGTTTCCGTCGGTCCGCGAATACGCGCTGCTCTACGCGATGAATCGGGAGCGGCTGACTCGCGCGAAGGACGACATCCTCGTGATGGCGCCGGGCCCGATCAATCGCGGCGTCGAAGTCACGCCCGACGTGGCCGACGGCCCGCACTCGCTGATTCTCGAACAAGTCACCAACGGTCTTGCGGTTCGGATGGCCGTGCTGTGGCTCGTCACCGGGGCGAACGAAAACTGAATCTGAAGCAAGAGGGGCTAGGGGCGATGGGGCTAGGGACTAGCGGGTTTCGGCGGCTTCACCGCCGTATGCTTCCCTCGCCCCTCCACCCCTAGCCCCGTTGAAAAACCATGCCAACTCTGCTCATCAAAAACGGCCGCGTTATCGACCCCAGCCAAACGCTCGATCGGGTCACCAATCTGCTCGTGCGCGATGGCCGCATCGCTGGATACGATGTCCCCGCGGACAGCCAGGACACGATCGTCGATGCTACTGGCAAGATCGTTTCGCCCGGCTTGATTGACATGCACGTGCATCTTCGCGAGCCGGGGCGCGAGGAAGATGAGACGATCGCCACGGGCACGGCGGCCGCGATCGCCGGTGGGTTCACCAGCATCGCCTGCATTCCCAATACCGAGCCCCCGATCGACACGCAAGGCTCGGTGGAATTCATTCGGCATCAGGCCGCTCGGGCCGACAACTGCAATGTGTTTGTCGTGGCCTGCGTCAGCAAAGGGCGCGAGGGGAAGGAACTTTCGGAGATGGGCCAGCTCGTGAAGGCCGGCGCCGTGGCCTTTAGCGACGACGGCGCCCCGGTTTACGATTCCGAGCTGATGCGCCGGGCGTTCGAATATTGTCTGATGTTCGACAAGCCCGTGTTGAATCATGCCGAGGTGCTCGAGCTGACTCGCGGCGGGGTGATGCACGAGGGGCTGGTCTCGCTGGTGCTCGGGCTGCCGGGGATGCCGGCTGCGGCGGAAGACGTGATGACCGCCCGCGACGTGGCCTTGGCCGAAGCGACCGGCGGCCGGATTCACATCATGCACGTCTCGAGCGCGGGCAGCGTCGAAATCATCCGCCGCGCGAAACTGCGGGGGGTGCGAATCACGACCGAAGTCTGTCCGCACCACTGGTCGCTGACGGATGAATCGCTGCGGACGTTCGACGCCAATTACAAGATGAGCCCCCCGCTCCGCAGCCAGCGCGACAACGACACCTGCATCGCCGGTCTCAAAGATGGGACGATCGACTGCATCGTCACCGATCACGCCCCGCACGCCCGCGAGAAAAAGATGCGCGAACTCGATCAGGCGCCGTTTGGAATCGTCGGCCTTGAGACGGCGCTAGGCCTCGTGGTCACCAAACTAATCGAGCCGGGCCATCTCGACTGGCCGCTGGCGCTGGCGAAGATGACGATCAACCCGGCCCGCATCCTGGCAATCCCCAAGGGCACGCTGGCGATCGGCGCCGACGCCGACATCACGGTGATCGACCCCGATATTCGCTGGACGGTCGACCCCGAAAAATTCCGCTCCAAAAGCGTCAACACGCCCTTCGCCGGCTGGCGACTGCGCGGCAAAGCCGACACGGTGATCGTGGGGGGGAAGATCAAGTTTGCCGCGAGCGACTGAGCTTAAAAAGTTTCGATCTCTTCAGGACTGACGCTCAAGAGGGTGGCAATCGTCTGCAGCGCTTTGCCACGCGGTGGCATCGCTTTGCCCTCTTCGATCTTAGTCAGTGTTTGCTCGGGGATGCCTGGAAAGGCGTCGGCCGGAAGTCTCCGCAAGAGCCGAAGTCGTTTAAGCGATGGCCCGAAGCCCTTATCTTGAGCGCGCCGGGATGCGGCAAATCGTTTCCGGTAATCGGGGTCGAATTCATACAAGATGCCGTGAGCCGACGCCTCAAAATCGCCAAAGCAAACGGCGTAGCCAAAATCGTCCAATCGAAACTTTTTATAGTCCGATTCGTTTAACTGGCCGATGGCCGCAATCGGAACAGTCATGGTATTCAAGTCACCCCGAGCTAACGTCAAAGTCCGAGCGGCGATATCGATCGATCCCGCGATGAATAAATCTCTCCGCTTTTCGCTCAGAAGAACTTCGGCCATTTGATCGAACGGCAGAAACGTTAACGGCGCTACTTCTCCGACCACATGACCGAAATAGTTGCGTAGCGAGGGAACCAATTCAGGCCTCGGTGACGGTTCGAACATCAGTAGGTCGCCAAAGGGCATGGCGTGCTGCCGGAAATGCAGCAAATGCTCATTCGCTGCCACAGCTAATTTTTCCGCCCATTTTCCGTGAGGAACGATCCAGACGCTTTCCGTCGATACTCGCTTGAACGCATCACCAAGATCGCTCGGTCGGCGGACGACAAGCGTGCGATCGATCCCCAGTCGATCGACTAATGACGGCCGAGCGTCGAGCGCAATGAAGCGCCAATGTCTCTCTGTTTTTGGACTCTTAATCATGAATTAAAATTATACGGGGTTGTGGGGGTCCGCTCGTTCCAGTAAGCGACCAGTTGGCCGCGATGAGCAACGATCGCCGCGCGGATTTCGGGAGGAACGTCTTTCCATTTGCTGTTTTCATCGAGTAACCCGCCATCTCGCAATGATACTCGCCACGACCCCTCCGCCCTCCGCTGGATCGTCACATGCGGCGGTTCGCGCGCTTCGTTGTCATAGATTTTGACGGTCCAGCCAGCCTTGCGAAGTGCTAACGAAATTCGGACAACGTACGGCATGCGGCACTCGACTTTGGCGGTCCGGCAATTATGCACTTGGCCACCGAGAATGCCAAATAGATTCAAGGCGCCTTGCGGGCGGCTAGGCCGATAAATGGGCTAGCTTCTGCAATGCCTTTGCCGAAATCGACGGCCTAACCGATTTCTTCACAACGATTGCGGACCTTTGCAAGATGTGTTGAAGCAGTTCGAGGTTCTGGGCCAACAAACGAAGCCGCTACCGTAAGCTGCCGAAAAAAACGGAGCGCCGAGCCGGTGGCTGCTACGGCCGTTGACCTCCATGTCCGTCACGCCTTCCCCAGTTCGCGCCCTAGTCCATCCGCCACGGACCGAAACGCGTCCGCCCCTCGGCAACCGGTGTCGGCCAACCGGTGATGGCACTCCATGATGTGCTGCCCGAATTCGCGCGAATTGAGATCCGGGGCCAGCAGCGGCACCGGGTCGCTCAGCGGCTCCGGGCGCTGGTCGACGCAGTGCAGCACGAGATCCAGTCGCGTGGCGCCGAATAGCCGCTGCCTCGTCTCGACCGGAGCGCAAACGGTGAGGTCGAGCGTCTGATCGCGGCGGCCGCGATGATTCAGCCCGACGATGCAGCCCAAAAACGTGCTGTCCAGATACTCACAGCCCGTCAGATCGAGGGCCAACAGGAATCGCGGTTCGTCGGCGGCGCACCGCGACGCGAACTCCCGCAGGGCGGGACTCTCCCGCATCGTCCCCCGACCTTCGACCCGAACCAGATATCCATCGGCCGTTCGACTGGCCGTCAACGTCGCTGCCGATCCCATGGTCTGAATCTCCTGAGCTATCGTCTCAGCGGCAAAACCGAGCGTATACGATCTGGAACCGCCCCCTGCAATCTAACTCATCGGCGGGGCATAGCCAAGTTTTTAGCGATATTCCAAAGCAACTCACTTGTAGAACGGTCGATAGGAAGCCTGGGAATTTCGATTCAAAACGCCCTACCAAAAGATTGGTTGCGGCGCCCTTGCTCCGTCACGTGCGGCAATCTGGCATTTTGCCCTCGCCTTCTCGTCTTTTATCGCTCTGGCGAACGTTAATGCAGCCTCCCTATCAAGGTTCGCAATAATGCCGGCCGCATTTTTTACGGCTCTAACGCATCGCCAGCCGGTGTCCACGGCGAGCCTGAGGCCGGGCGATACCGGTCCAGCGACGCGCCATTGCGACGTCGATCGTCACCTCAAGTTGAAACGATCGCCCCCCTGTGCCATATTCGATAAATGCCGATACTCCAGCCCCCAGCTACTCGCCAGATTCTCGAAAAATTGCTCGCCCAGCGGATCCTGGTCCTCGATGGCGCCATGGGGACGATGGTCCATCAGCGGTCGTTTACCGAGGCCGATTTTCGCGGCCGGCGGTTTGCCGATCATCCCAAGGACCTGAAGAATTTCATCGACATCTTGTCGATCTCCCAGCCGGAAGCGATCCGCGATATTCATCGGCTGTATCTGGAGGCAGGCGCCGACATCATCGAGACCAATACGTTCGGAGCGACCAGCGTCTCGATGAGCGATTTTCTCATGGAGGATTGCGTGCGGGAGGTGAATTTGGCCTCCTGCTTGCTCGCCCGCGAGGCCGTCGATGAGATGAACGCTCGGACGCCCGAGCGGCCGCGGTTCGTGGCTGGCTCGATCGGTCCGACGAACCGGCAGCTTTCGATCGCCGGCAATGTGAACGACCCCGGCTACCGCTCCGTGACGTTCGACCAGATGGTCGACACATATTACGAGCAGGTTGGGGCGCTGGTCGAGGGGCAAGTCGATATTCTGCTGGCCGAGACGGCGTTCGACACGCTGGTGCTCAAGGCCTGCCTGTTCGCGATCGACAAGTATTTCGCCGACCACGACGTGCGGCTGCCGGTGATGGCTTCGTTCACGATTTTCGAGGGAGGCCGGACGCTATCGGCGCAGACGGTCGAGGCCTGCTGGAACTCGATTTCGCACGCCGATCTGTTGAGCGTGGGAATCAACTGCGCGCTCGGCCCGGACAAGCTGCGGCCGTATATCGAAGAGCTATCGCGGATCGCGCCGGTCTATGTGAGCTGTTATCCGAACGCCGGACTGCCCAATGCGTTTGGCGGATTCGACGAGACGGCCGCCATGATGTCGCGAACGCTGGGGGAATTCGCCGCCAACGGCTGGTTGAACATCGTGGGGGGCTGCTGCGGCACCACGCCCGAGCATATCCGCGCGATTGCGGGCGCCGTGGCCATGCTGCCTCCGCGCCGCCGCCCGCGCCCAGAGCCGCTCACGCGCCTCAGCGGTCTCGAGCCACTCGTGATTCGGCCCGAGAGCAATTTCATCATGATCGGCGAGCGGACGAACATCACCGGGTCGAAAAAATTCTCGCGGTTGATCCTGGCCGAAAAATTCGAAGACGCCGTGGCCGTGGCTCGCGAGCAGGTCGAGGCGGGCGCCAATATCATCGACGTCAACATGGACGAAGGGATGCTCGACGGCGAAGCCGCCATGACGCGGTTTTTGAACCTCGTGGCCGCCGAACCCGAGGTCTGCCGCGTGCCGATCATGGTCGATAGCTCCAAATTTTCGGTCATCGAGGCCGGGCTAAAATGCGTGCAGGGCAAGGCGATCGTCAATTCGATCAGCCTCAAGGAAGGGGAAGATGTCTTCCTGCATCACGCGCGATTGCTGCGGCGGTATGGCGCCGCGGCCGTGGTCATGGCCTTCGACGAGCAAGGCCAGGCGGTCACGGTCGAAGACAAAGTCCGGATCTGCCGCCGGGCGTTCGAGCTATTGACCGAAGAAGTCGGCATGCCCCCGACCGATGTTATTTTCGATCCCAACATCCTCACCGTCGCCACCGGCATCGAGGAGCACAACCGGTACGCGATCAACTACATCGAGGCCACGCGGCTGATTAAAGAGCAATGCCCCGGCGCCAAAATCTCCGGGGGCGTGAGCAATATCTCGTTCTCGTTCCGCGGCAACGAGGTCGTTCGCGAGGCCATGCACTCGGCATTCTTGTATCACGCCATTCGCGCCGGCATGGACATGGGCATCGTCAACGCCGGACAGCTTGCGCTGTACGAAGAGATTCCGAAGGAACTCTTGGAGCGAGTGGAAGACGTACTATTCGATCGCCGGCCGGACGCCACTGAGCGGCTGATCGAGATTGCCGAGTCGGTCAAGCATCAAGGAGGGAAGACGCCGGAAGCTGAGTCGAGTTGGCGATCGGGCACGGTCGAAGAGCGGCTTAGCCATGCGCTCGTCAAGGGGGTCGTCGAGCATATCGACGCCGATGCGGAAGAGGCCCGGGGGAAATACGAGAGTGGCCTAAAGATCATCGAAGGCCCGCTGATGGCCGGGATGCAGATCGTCGGCGATCTGTTCGGCGCCGGCAAGATGTTCTTGCCGCAGGTCGTCAAAAGCGCCCGAGTGATGAAGAAGGCCGTCGCCTACTTGCTGCCGTTCATGGAGCAGGAAAAACTTCTGTCCGGCGCCAGCGACAAGCCGCGCGGCAAGATTCTGATGGCGACCGTGAAGGGGGACGTCCATGACATCGGCAAGAATATCGTCGGCGTCGTGCTCGGCTGCAACAGCTACCAGGTGATCGACCTGGGCGTGATGGTCCCGAGCGAAAAGATTTTGGACACCGCGATCAAAGAGGGCGTGGACATGATCGGCCTGAGCGGGCTGATCACGCCGAGCCTCGATGAAATGGTGCATGTGGCGAAGGAAATGGAGCGGCGCAAGTTCACGCTGCCGCTCTTGATCGGCGGGGCCACAACCAGCGTCAAGCATACGGCGGTCAAGATCGCTCCGGCCTACACGCACGAAACGATTTATGTGCCCGACGCTTCGCGAGCCGCGGGCGTCGTCGATCAATTGCTAAATCCGAAGGCGAAGATCGAACTGGATCTTCGCAATCGGGCTGAGCAGAAGCAGGCTGTCAAGGCCTATCAACAGCGGCAGACCGTTCATCTCGTCCCCTACCCGCAGGCCGTCGCGAACAGTTTCAAGACCGATTGGGCCAGCGTGCGAATCGACAAGCCGTCGTTTTTGGGGCGGCGAGTGCTCGACGATTTTCCCCTTGAGAAATTAGTCGAGTACATCGATTGGTCACCGCTGTTTATGACCTGGGAGCTCAAGGGGAAGTATCCGAAGATTTTTTCGGACCCCAACGTCGGCGACGTGGCCAAGAAACTTTACGACGACGCCCGGCGGCTGCTGGACGAGATCGTGCGCGATCGGTCGCTCACGGCCCGAGGCGTATATGGCTTCTGGCCGGCGGCGGCGGTGGGTGATGATATCGCCCTGTATACGGACGACTCGCGAGTGACCGAGCTCACACGTTTTCACACGCTTCGGCAGCAATGGGAGCGCGCCGGCCAATCGGCGTTCTATGCGCTGTCCGACTTCGTCGCGCCCGCGGGCAGCGGCCGGCACGATTACATCGGCGCCTTCGCGGTCACGACAGGTCACGGCTGCGACGAGCTGGCGAAAAAATTCGACGCCGACTTGGACGATTACAACTCGATCATGGCCAAGGCGCTTGCGGACCGTTTGGCCGAGGCATTCGCCGAATTTTTACATGCCCAGGCTCGGGAGGACTGGGGTTACGGCCGCGAGGAGCAACTGTCGACCGACGATTTGATCGAGGAAAAGTATCGCGGCATCCGCCCGGCGCCCGGCTATCCGGCCTGCCCCGATCACACGGAAAAGCGGACAGTATTCGATCTGCTCGACGCGGAGTCGGCGACCGGTATTCAGCTCACCGAAAGCTTCGCCATGTGGCCCGCCGCGAGCGTCAGTGGCCTGTACTTCGCCCATCCCGAGGCCCGTTACTTCGCCGTTGATCGGATCACCCGTGACCAAGCGGAGTCGTACGCCCTGCGGAAGCAAATGCCGCTGGCGGAAATCGAAAAGTGGCTCGCGCCGAATCTGGGCTATGAACCGTAGAGAGGACTCCGGTAGGAGTCCCAGACGGTAGCCGGTGGTTGAGGCCGTATGGCCGATACCACCGGTCGGATAAATTGAAAATCATCTCGAACGCAATTGGGGGTCGCAGCCAATGCGGCCTCACTGCTCGCATCACGCTGCGACCCCTACCGGGGTCGATATTCTTGACGCCGCTATTATCCGGCGGTGTCGGCCTGACGGCCTCGACCGCCAGCTACCGTCTGGCATCCCTACCGGGATGCTTCTTCAGCAAGGACCCCAGCGCCGTTCGGAATCATCGATCGTGATTATTACGCAAGAGTTTCTCGGACGATGCACCGTGATTATGATTGGCTAGTGACTTTCACCATGACTTGCAGACGGCGATTATGAAATCCACCTACAACCGACTGTTATTTCCGATCGTCCTCGCCGTTGCGTTTGCGATCGACCATTCAGCCGGAGCGGACGATAAACCGACTCCGTCAACGCCGCCGATCGTTGCGGCCGAAGACCTCAGTCATCCAACGGTGACCGGCGCGGCGCCCTATCAGCCGCAGGGCGCTCCGGCGAATCCCAAGGTCGAGGTCCACTGGAATCGCTACCACGACTATCGGTCGGCCGGCAAGCTGCTCGAAGAATTGGCCAAGGCGTTTCCCGACCGGGCGCATTTGGTCAGTCTTGGCCGATCGTACGGCGGGCGGCAGATGTGGGTGATGACGATTACCAACTTCCGCGGGGGCGCCGAAACGGAAAAGCCGGCGATGTGGATCGATGGCGGGATTCACGCCAATGAGATCCAAGCGACCGAGACGGTTCTCTATACCGCTTGGTATCTGCTCGAAATGTACGACCGAGCGCCGCACATCAAGCAGCTCGTCGATAGCCGTACATTTTATCTCATGCCCATGATGAGCCCCGACTCGCGCGACGCTCACATGGTCGAGCCGAACACGACCAACGGCCCTCGCTCGGGCCAGCGTCCGATTGGCGACGCTCGCGAGGGCGCGGCCCGCGACGAGCCTCGCGACGATATGGACAAAGACGGCAGCTTGACCGAGATGCGCGTCCGCGATCCCAACGGCCGATACAAACCGGACGTGACGTTTCCCGAGCTTATGGTCCGCGCCAATCCGGACGAAAAAGGAAGTTTCACGCTATTGGGGACCGAGGAATTCGACCGGCCGGGCGAAAACAAGATCTACCGCGCCCGCCGCGATTATTACGATCCGAACCGCGATTGGGGCTACCACTGGGAACCCGGCTATGTGCAGTCGGGCGCCTATCGCTATCCGTTTTCCGTGCCGGAGAATCGGATGGTCGCCGATTTCATCATGGCCCACCAGAACATCGCCGCCGCTCAGTCGTATCACAACGCGGGGGGCATGATCCTCCGCGGACCGGGCGTCAAAGGGGATAGCTTCGCTCCGGCCGATGTAGCCGTGTTCGATGTCATCTGCCATCGCGGCGAAAAGATGCTTCCGGGTTATAAGTATCTGAACGTCGCCACCGAGCTTTACGAATGCTACGGCGCCGAGATCGACTGGCTCTACAAGATGCAGGGCGTGCTGGCGATCACCAACGAGCTGTTCACGCCGTTCAATTTTTATCGCCGGCCGGGCGCCGACGGCGACGGCTACTTCGGCCGGCAGGAGCAATTGCACGAGTTCAATCGCGATTTTCTGTTCGGCGAGGGGCTCGTCCCGTGGCGCGAAGTGGACCACCCGCTGTACGGAAAAATCGAAGTCGGCGGCCTGAAGAAAAACTGGGTTCGCCAACCGCCGTCGTTCCTCCTGGAAGAAGAACTACACCGCAACATGGCGTTTTCGCTGTATCAGGCCGATCAGATGCCGCAGCTCAAAATTCAAACGATCGACGTCAAACCGCTCGCCGGCGGCCTCCGCGAAATCACGGCGGTAATTTCGAACGAGCGCATGATCCCGAGTCACTTGGCGGAAGACGTCGCCCACAAGATCACGCCGCCGGATTTGGTGACGATCGAGGGCGCCAAGATCAAGCCGCTGCTGGGCATGAGCAGCCCCGATCAATTCTTCCAGCGAGCGACCGAGCAAAAACGGCATCCGGCCACAATGCATCTGGCGACGGTTCCCGGAATGGGCGCCGTATACGTCCGCTGGGTCATCACCGGCGACGGCCCGCTAACGATCAAATTGCGATCGTACAAAGGTGGCGTCGACGAGGCGAAGCACGAGTGAGGATCAGAGATTTAATTCGTCGTCGTGACTCCTCTATTGCTCTGCAATAGAGCTCCGTGCCCGTGGTGGATTACATCAACTCGATTTCGACGTTGTGGCTGGCGCCGTCGTTGACCAGCGGAACCACGTGTTCCACTTGATCGCGACCGTCGATCGCCAGCCGTTTGATCGTGTTCCCCTCGCCGCGATTTTGAATCGAGATGTGATAAGTCGTTTCGTGAAAGCGATAGTGAATCTTGAACGACGGCCAGTCGCGGGGCGGTCGCGGCGCAAAGCGGAGCTTGTCGACGTCCAAATGCAGTCCCAGAAGCGACTCCGTGATGAGCCGGTACATCCATCCGGCCGATCCGGTATACCACGTCCATCCGCCACGACCGACGTGCGGGCGCACGGCATACACATCGGCCGCGACAACATAGGGCTCGACGCGATACGTGGCGATCGCCTGCGGCGTGTTGCCATGAGTCACCGGATTGATCAGGTTGAACAATTCCCACGCCCGCTCGGTGTCGCCCATTGCAGCGAACGCCATGACCGTCCAAATCGCGCCGTGCGTGTACTGGCCGCCGTTTTCTCTCACGCCGGGAACGTAGCCCTTGATATAGCCCGGGTTGAGCGCCGACTTGTCGAACGGCGGGTCGAGGAGCTGCACCAATCGAGCATCGCGACGAACCAATCGCCGATTCACGCTCTCCATGGCTTGAACCGATCGCTCTCGCGTTCCGGCGCCCGACAGCACCGACCAGCTTTGCGATAGGGAATCGATTTGACACTCCTCATTTTCGGCCGAGCCGAGCGGCGTGCCGTCGTCGAAATACGCGCGGCGATACCATTGGCCATCCCAACCGTTCTGTTCGATATTGCCTCGCAGACGGCCGGCTTCGACCGTATAACGGTCGGCCGTGGCGGCGTCGCCGCGCTGCCGGGCGAGTTCGGCGAACTGCGTCAGAATGTCGAACAGGAAGAATGCCAGCCACACGCTTTCGCCTTGGCCGTGCTGCCCGATCAGGTTCATGCCATCGTTCCAATCGCCGCAGCCGATCAGCGGCAATCCATGTGCCCCAAACTTGAGACCATGGTCGATGGCGCGCACGGCGTGTTCGTACAGCGAGCCGACGTCATCCGAAATCTGCGGCAAGTCGTAATTGGCCTCTTCGTCCGGCCGCAGCGGGCGCGAACTCAAATAGGGAACCCGTTGGTCGAGCAGACCTGTGTCGCCGATCACTTGGACGTAGCGGCAGATCGCCAGTGGCAACCACAGAAAGTCATCGGAAAAATGGGTCCGAACGCCGCGCCCCGCCGGAGGGTGCCACCAATGTTGCACGTCCCCCTCGCGAAATTGCCGCGACGCCGCGCGCAGCAGTTGTTCTCGCAGCAGGCCCGGCTCGGCATGAACCAGCGCCATCGCGTCCTGCAACTGATCGCGGAAGCCATAGGCGCCACCCGATTGGTAGAAGCCCGTGCGAGCCCACAGTCGGCAAGCGAGGGTTTGATAAATCAGCCAGCCATTGGCGAGAAAATTGACAGCCGGATCGGGAGTTTCGAAATACGCCACGCCGAGCGTCTGACTCCAATAGTGCCACACGCCTTCCAAGGCTCGTTGAGCATTTCCTTCACCGCGGAACCGATGCACGAGCTGTCGCGCTTCGTCCTCACCATTGGCGGCGCCGATCGTAAACACGACGATCTTCTCTTGGCCCTCTTCGAGCGTGAATTGCGATTGAATCGCGGCGCACGGGTCGAGACCCGCGCCCGTTCGATTCGAGAGTCGGGTCCGCCGCATGGCAGCGGGATTGGCCGCCGTTCCATTGCGGCCCAGAAATTCCGTTCGATCGCCAGTGAACGATCGCGCCGTTTCGCTGCAATCCGCGAAGGCCACTTTGTCGGCGAACTCGAGGCTATACGGATTGCGCGCGAAAATCGCTCCCGTCATCGGATCGGCCTCGGTGACGATGTGCATCAGCGTCTTGGCTCGCAGTTCCCCAAGAACCCATTCCCAATATCCGGTAATCGAGAGTTGCCGGGGACGACCTGAGTGGTTCGCGATCTTGAGTCTGGCGAACTTGACCGGCGCGTCGGTCGCGACATACAGACACAACTCCGTGACGATGCCATCTTCGGAATAATCGAATATGCTGTATCCGAAACCGTGACGCGAGGTATAGGTGTTGGCGCCGCGAGCCGGAAGCGGAGAGGGAGACCAGAATCGCCCCGATTCCTCGTCGCGCAAATAGATCGCTTCGCCGCAGGTGTCGGAAACGGGATCGTTCGTCCACGGAGTAATGCGGAACTCATGGCTGTTTTCGGCCCAGGTGTAGGCGCTGCCGCATTCCGAGACGACCGTGCCGATTTGGGCGTTGGCGATGACGTTGACCCACGGCGCCGGGGTGGCAGTCTTGGCGTCGAGAATCGTGACGTACTCTCGGCCATCGCGACTAAAGCCTCCCAGGCCATTGAAAAATTCCAAATCGCGTTGCGGCGGTCCGGCCGTAACCACCGTCTCGTAACGTCGCTTGGCCGGCTTGATCGCGGGCATCGACAATTCGGGACGACTCCGGCGATCGACCTGTTCGATTAGCGTTCCCGCGTCGTCGCGCAAGACGACCCGCGCCACTGTCTGGAGTAGCGCCCGATCCTCATCCGACATCTGCTCGCCACGACGAACGAAAACTCCGCCGGGCCGATCCACCAGCGCGGCCTCGGGACTCGCGGCGACGAGGTCCACGATCGACTCTTGCAAGGACTGCCGATAGACCGAGTCGTCCTCGTTCCAAATCACCAGGTCGACGCTGAGGCCCTTCATTCGCCAGAAGGCGTGAGCTTGAACCGCCTGCCGCACGAGTTCGATCTTCTCGTGGTCGCGAATCCGCACCAGCACGATCGGCAGATCCCCTGAAATACCGTATCCCCACAGCCCGGACTGTCCGCGACGATTACGACTGAGCACGCTGGCCTTTGCTCTTCGCAGCGCCGAGGCATAGATGATCGAACCGGCAAGGCGACCATAGGCTTGGGCATCGGCGGCCGAAGCATTGAGCTGTTGCAGCATGATGGGGCCGCGCGTCCAGGCCAACTCGAAGACCCGATCCGCGAGATTGGGATCGCTGTATTTCTCGGCCATTGCCGCCAGGGCTTCCCGCGTCTCGGCCATGCCGGTTACGAAATCGACCCGCGCGGTTTCGTTCGGTTGCAACACGAGCGTGTGACGAATGCTGACGACGGGATCGAGCGTCGAGCCTTCGCTGTTGGACAGCGGCGTCCGCGCGTCGAACGCGGCCGGACTCGCGAGACTCCGACCGCGACCGATGAACTTCATCCGATCCGTTTCGAACGAAGTCTCGCCAACCGTCGTGCCGGCGGCGGTCATCATATGCATCATCCACGGAGGCCGCTCCTCGGCCGATCGCGGCCGACGCGTGCAAAAAATCATTTGCCGGGAGCGCACGATTTCCGTTTGCACGAACAGGTTGCTGAACGCCGGATGAGATTCGTCCTGGGCCTGCAGGGCCAGCACGACTTCCGCGTAGCTGGTCACTTCGATCGTGCGCGGACGGTCCGAACGATTGGTCAGCGCCACGCGGCGCAGCTCGATATCATCCTCGGGCGAGACGCTAATCTGAGCGTGCGTCTCGATCTGGTCGTCGAGTCGGCGAAATTCGGCGCGGGATTGCGTGAAAATGGCCTCATACTTCTTCGAAGCCTTGGCGGTCGGATGCCAGGCCGTCGACCACAGCGATCCGCTGTCCAAGTCTCGTAAGTAGCAAAACGATCCCCAGCAATCTCGGGTCGCGTCTTCTCGCCACCGCGTGACGGCCAGGTCGCGCCAACGGCTGTAGCCGCTGCCCGCGCTGCTGACGACGACGTGGTAGTGGCCATTGGACAACAGATGCACCTCGGGCACGGATGTGCTGGGATCGGTAAAGACCCGCATCGCTCCGGAATCCTCAGACGACACGATTTGCGTTGCGCTGGCCTCCGCCGCATGAGGAAAGACGGGAACCGTCGTTTTGGGAATTCGCTCGTGCAGCAGGAGATCGGCCGCGCGGAACATGGGGTCGGCTTCGAACCGGCGCTGCATCGGCTTGTTAAGCAGCACATAGGCCAGCGACAGCAGGCTCATGCCGGCATGATGAGCCATGAATTGCTTCACCGTGACGCTATTGGAGCCGGGGGGCAACCGGGACGGCGTATAGTCCACGGCTTCGTAGAACCCATAGTCGCCGTCGCGCTCGTCGGCCGCCAAGCGCTCCAAGTTGCGGCAAGCCGCGTCGGGCGCGACCATCAAGGCCAGCGCGGTGGCATAGGGAGCAATCACCAGGTCCTCGGCCAGGCCACGTTTGAGTCCCAGGCCCGGCACTCCGAACGCGCGGTATTGATAATTCAAATGCAGATCGACCGTGTTGTAGCCCGACTCGGAGATCCCCCACGGCACCCCGCGCTGGCGACCGTAGTTGATTTGCCGGCGCACGACGGCCCGATACGTTTGATCGAGCAGGGTGTTCTCGTACGTTGGCATCACCAACAGCGGCATGAGGTATTCGAACATCGAGCCGCTCCAACTCAGCAGCGCGGGGGCGCCGCCGGCGCTGGTCAGTAAGCGACCCAGGGCGAACCAGTGCTCCTGGCCGAGTTGTCCTTGAGCGATGAGAATGAAACTGGCGAGGCGAGCTTCCGAGGCGAGCAGATCGTAGCAACTGCTATCGAGCCGGTTATCGCTGGCGTTGTAGCCGATCGTGTAAAGTTTGCGAGTTTTGTCGTACAGGAACTCGAAATCCATGTCGGCAAATTCTTGGCACTGAGAGGCCACGTGTTCCAACTCGTGGATTCGCAACGCGGCGCAGCGGGACGATTCCGTCACGGCTTCACGCACTTGCTGGAGCCAATGGCCCGTCGGATTTCGATCGTCGCGCCGGTCGCTTGTCGATTCAGGCAGGCCTGCCTGAATGGCGTCGAGCAGCGGGCAAATCGCGGCCGACAGCGCGGCGACTTCGCGCAGCGTCGGCACGGCGTCCAGCCGCGCAAGCCAAGCCCGCAATCGATCCAGCCGCTGAATTTGTTCCGGTGAACCGCTCCGCCACGTGCTTTCCGGGGGCGAGGGAATCATCGCCCAGGCGGCCAGCTCGCGCAAATCGCTCAAATGATCGGCGCCGGACCGCTCGAGAGCAGCGGCCCACCACTTCAGTTCCTCGTTTTGCGCCGACGCTTTCGGCAGTTGCCCCGCTTCGGCGATGAGATTGGGCAGCAACGCAACCGCGGAGCTTAAGGCGAACGGTCGTCGCTGCAGGTCTTCGATTCGTCGCTCGACCGTGCGCAACGTGTTTCCTTCGACGCGTGGGATCGACGCTTCGTCCGCCGCGCGCCTGCGACCGCGAGCTTCTTGCGAGAAAACGATCAACGTATCGCACAGGCCGTCGAAGATTTTTCGAGGAACGATCGCGTTGTCGATCATCTCGCGTAGTCCGCCGCCGAGCACCAACAAATGGCCGGCGAGATTGCCGCTATCAACCGTCGAGACATAGCGCGGCGTCAGCGGCGCCAGCGATCGCGTGTCGTACCAATTATAAAAATGGCCTCGATAACGCTCCATCTTGGCCAGGGTGCCGAGGGTGCTTTTGGTTCGCTCGAGCAGTCGAGCGACCGAACAATAGCCGAAGTCATAGGCGGCTAGATCGGCGAGCAGCGCCATCCCGATATTCGTCGGACTGGTGCGTGAGGCAACGACCAACCCGGAATTCAATTGGACGTTGTCCGGTGGCAGCCAGTTTTCTTCGGCCGTGACGAACTTCTCAAAGTATCGCCACGTCTTGCGCGATAAGCTTCTCAAAAACAGGCGCTGCTTGTCGGTCAATCTAATGATCGGTGGGGGAAGCGGGCGACTCAGCCACCAGGCGATCGACGGTGAGACGGCCCACAACGCCAGCAGCGGTCCAGCCACCGCTAGTAAATCCGGACGCGCAACCGCAAGCCACGCCAGCGTCATCGCGGAAATCGCGGGCGCCACCAGCATCGACCGGAAAAACCCGGGGAGATCGGCGCGGGCGCCGCGCTCGGCATCGCTCGACGTCTTCCACTCCAGTAGTTTCTTCCTCGACCAATGCACCCGCACGAGAGTGCGAACGATGGCATCGATGCTGACCAGCGCCTCGTAAGGCAAAAACACGAGCGTCATAAGACACTGGGCCAATGGCCTTCCCATCCCCATCGTCGCGGTCGCGAGATGCGTGGACACCGGCAGATCGGTCGGCTTGTGGGCGAAGTCGACCAGAGCATCCAAGAGCCGCGGTATGACGACGATCGCAATCGCGAAAGCCGTCGCCGCGATAGCCGCCGATTGCGATGCGGCTAGCCAGGTGATCAGCAGCAGCGCGAGCATTGCGACCGGCACGAGACTCCGCCGCAAATTATCGAAGATCTTCCACCAGGAAAGCGCCGAAATCGGATTGGCCACGCGCCCGGCCGTCAAGCCGCGGACCTTGGGAAACAACCACGCGGCAATCTGCCAATCGCCCCGTATCCATCGATGGCGCCGGCTCACGTCGCTAGCGAAGCTCGATGGATAATCTTCGTACAGAATCACGTCGGTCAACAGCGCCGAGCGCGTGTAGCAACTCTCCAGCAGATCGTGGCTCAGAATCGTATATTCCGGGAAATCGCCGCACCGCCGCTCGAACATGTCGACGTCGTAGATTCCCTTGCCGATAAACGATCCTTCGCCAAACAGATCTTGGTAAAGATCGGAGACCACGCGGGTATAGGGATCGACGCCAGCGTCGCCGCCGAAGAGTCGGACAAACCACGATCGATTCGCGCCGGGCAAGCTCACGCCGACGCGCGGCTGCAGAATGGTATAGCCGTCGATCACTCGGCGCCCTGGGGCGTCCAAGACGGGTCGATTCAGCGTATGGGCCATCGCGCCCACCATTTCGCGCGCGGCATCGCGGGGCAGTTGCGTATCCGTGTCGAGCGTAATGACATAGCGGACGTCGAACAGGGCCGAGATATCTCCGGCCACCTGGGCAAATCGTGCTTTCGCCCCGCGCAAGGTCGCGTTCAAATCGGCTAGCTTGCCGCGTTTTCGCTCGTAGCCCATCCAGATGTTTTCTTGCGCGTTCCACCGCCGATTGCGATGGAGCAAGAAAAAAACATCTCCTCGTTCTCCCGGATATTTTTCGTTGAGCCGCTCGATTCCTTCGCGGGCGAGCTCGATCAAAGGCGCGTCGCCCGGCAACGACTCCGTGGCCGCGTCCGCTAGATCGGTCAGCAAAGCAAAATGAAGACTGGGATCCCGATTGGCCAAATATCGAATCTCCAGACCTTCCAGCAAATGTTCGATCGCCGCTTCGCTGGACAGCATCGTCGGCACAACAACCAGCGTCCGGTGTTCCGGCGGAATTCCGCGGCGAAAATCCATTCGAGGCAACGGCTGCGGCTGCATCAGCACGCCCGACAGCCAGTTCACCACCGCGACGCCGAATTGGCCGGCGCACATCAGAACCGGAACCGCGAGCAGAACCACGAGCGGCGCTCCAAGAGTCCGCCAATTGGCCCACTCGGCGACCGCGGCAATCGCTCCGCCAGTAACCGCGAGCACGAGAAACAAGTAAATGAACAGCGGGTATCGGCGGCGAAGTTTTTCCACCACGACCGACGCATTGAGCCGCATATCGACCAACCGCTCCAGAACAGGTCGGCCACGATCGACCAAAAAATAGCCGACGTGCGTCGTCCGATGCTTTGCCGGATCGACCGCCTCGGTCTGCGACAATTGGATGGCCCGATGCGCGACGTCGTACTCCGAGCAAGGAGAACGTTTGGCGATTCCCTCGACGGCGTGCCGATAACGGTCGCGCGTGGCAAAATCCATGCGCGCGTAAACGCCCGCCGGATCGCGACACAATGTCTGCTCGACGAGACTCTGCGACGCGACGAAATCGGGCCAATCGTTGACGCTGAGGAATCGCAGGCTGGTAATGCTGTTGCCGACCGAAACTTGGTCGGCCGCTTGAGCGTGCCCTTCGGCCAACACGAGTTGCTCGATCGTGACTCCTTGATCGGCCAATCGATGTTCCAACCAACTGTTGGCGAATGCAAAATTGGGGTTCTGCCCCTGAAGATGCCGGGTCAATTCCGCCAAGAACGCGCCGGACAAGGGCGGATTCGTGCGCGCCATGTCGGCCAGCACCAGAATCAAATCCGTCGGATTTTGGTCGACCGTGCGGATCATTCGCTCGGCCCATTCGGCGGCCAGATCGCGATCGCGCCGCGCTGCGGCAATTCGGGCGGCAACCCGCCGCAAGTTTTCGATGAGCGCCAGCCGCAACATGAGCGGCAGGGCCCAGAGCTCGCCCAGTTTGAGCGGCACGACCGATTGGTACGAGCCGATGAACCCGTCGAGTCCGGGGGCATCGACGCGGCCGTCCGTGTGCGAAATCAATTCCAACGCGATCCCATAAGCGCGAGGATAATTGGCCGAGACACCATTCGTTAATCGCGGCAGTTCTCCGCTATAAGACCGAGGCAGAAGCCGCCGGGTCGAACGAATCTGCTCTTCGATCAAATAGAAATTGTCGAGCAGCCACTCGGCGGCCGGCGCAATCTGACGATTGCGCTTCGCGGCTGCCGTGATCAAATCGTAGGTCTCGACGAGAACTCGCTCGTTTTCGCTGAGCCGCGGAAGCAGCTTATCGGCGGTCCGTCCGGCGCCCAATTTGTGCGCCGTCGCGATCACCCGAGCGTGCCGCTGGAGTTGATCGATGCTGTAAAGTTCCGCTCGCAGCGGGGGCTCTTCGACGAGCTTTTGCGGCGTCGCCTCTCGGTCGGTAACTTTTCGCCACGAGATCAGTCTGCTGATGGGATATTTAATTTATCACCGCATGGAGGAGTCGATCATTGGAGGATTAGTGCGCATGTGCGACCGTGGGAATGTTCCCCTAGGGAAACACTCTCGAACCGCTTGGCGGCTTGGCTCCAAGTGGGCCAAGTTGGTCGACGGCAATCCAGAACCCACGGCTGGCGAGTGCCGCAAGCCGGACGAAGCACGAAATCGTGGTAAAAGATATCGTCTTGGCAAGCCGCCGCTGACGACCCCGCCCCTCGTCGGCGGTTCGACGCGCGGCACGGAACGAATCCATCGTCAGTGACCTAAGGGCCGGTTCACTGAGGGACCGTCGTGGCGGCCAATTCTTCTCGAATAAGCGTTAGGATTTTTTGGTGGGCGCCTTCGGCGTTGACTTGTTTGCCCCAATCCACGCCATTCGGAAAATTCTTGGCTTGGCGAAGCGTCTTGGCGATTTGCCGGGCAATCACCTCGTCGATCGCTTTGCCGCAATCGAAGTAGGAGATTTGGCGCACCAAGTGGGCCCAATCTTGGAGGCCGCGAGCCCGGGCGCTCGAGCCCACGCCCCATTTTTGCGGCGGCAAGTTGCCGAAAACGCCAATCGCCGCCAGTTGCTTTTCATCTGCCATGTGATCGCACTCCTCAAGAGGCCGCGTGCCGTCCGTTTCGTATCCGGACCCATAGATGCCCTTGGGCAATTTGTCTGGTTTATGCAGCATACACTGCCGAGGCCTCGGAACACATGCCCAAACTGGCGCCGCCACGCTAAACCGACGGGTTTGCGTAGGCAACAGGGTGCGATTGGCGGCGAAACAGGAGACCGCGTCAGCGGACTCCTTCGCTGGCAGCCTTGAATCTTCGCCTCGGCGCCGAGTCCCCTCGCCGCCGGCCCTCTTTTCAACCTCTCTTTCCCACTCGTCCCACCGAGCGCTATAATCCGTGCGTCAACTCAGTCCCCCGAAGTTCACCCCGCGAAAGAGTCGCGATGGCCGGTAGCAAGAATCCCGCTAAACGAAAGAGCCGCATCCTCGTGGCCGACGACAATCAGCCGAACGTCGAGCTCTTGGAAGCGTTTTTGAGCGATATCGAATGCGAAATCGCCGTGGCCGTCGATGGTCGCGACACGCTCGACAAGGTCGCCGAATTTGGGCCTGACCTGATTTTGCTCGACGTGATGATGCCCAAACTGAACGGCTTCGAGGTCTGCAAGAAGCTCAAGCAAGACCCGAAGACTCGCGGCATCATGATCTTGATGGTTACCGCGCTCAACGAACTGGGAGATATCGAACGAGCCGTCGACTCGGGGACCGACGACTTTCTCAGCAAGCCGGTCAACAAAGTCGAACTCATCAAACGGGTCGAAAACATGCTCAAGCTCCGGCATGTTACCGACGAGCTCGAGCGGCTCAGACAATATATTCAGGACATGGAAGACGACGCCGGGCCGCGGGAATAATGTTTGCACACAGCGGCAGGGGCTAGGGACGATGGGGCTAGGGACTAGCGAAAACAGAAGCCGCTTGGCTTTGCCAATAGTTTTCCGCAAATCCCTAGCCCCACCACCCTAGTCCCTTGCCTCACACCGAACAACTCAACGAGCGAGCATCTCATGGACTGGCAAGGTCAAGAAGAAAGCACCAACGTCGAGGACGGTCGCGGCGCCGGCGGCGGCGGGATGGCGCCGCACATGATGCTCGGGGGCGGCGGGCTGGGGATGATGGTCGTCATGGCTCTCATCAGTTGGGCTCTGACCGGTAATCCGCTGTGGCTGCTCCAGCAAGGGGGAGGCGGGGGAGGGGGAGGCGGGGGTATGCAGCAGCAGCCGTTGCAGCCGGGTATGCCCGCCAATCGGCCGCCGGAGGAAGAAAAGTTGCGGCATTTCGTGGCCATCGTTTTGAAAGATACCGAGGTCGTTTGGACCGATCTGTTTCGCCGCCAGGGCCTGGAGTATAAGAACCCTAGACTTCATCTGTTCACCGGTCAGGTCGAGTCGGCCTGCGGAATGGCCGGCGCGGCGGTGGGTCCTTTTTATTGCCCGGCCGACGAAAAGGTCTATCTCGATTTGGGCTTCTTCGATGAAATGCGAACCCGTTTCGGCGCCAAAGGGGATTTCGCCCAGGCGTACGTCGTCGCTCATGAGGTCGGCCATCACGTGCAAAAACTAATGGGCATTACCGATCGAGTCGACGCCACGCGAGGCCGGGCCAGTAAAGTCGAGGCCAACCATCTCTCGGTGCGACTGGAGTTGCAGGCGGATTTCTTCGCCGGTGTATGGGCCCATTACGCTCAGCAGCAATTTCACTTGGACGCCCACGACATCGACGACGCCCTGCAGTGCGCCCAAGCGATCGGCGACGACCGATTGCAGAAGCAAGCCCGTGGCGTCGTCGTTCCCGATTCATTCACGCACGGCACCTCGGCGCAGCGAGCGAAATGGTTCAAGCGCGGATTCGACACCGGAGACACGAAGCAAGGGGACACGTTCAACGCGACGGATTTGTAATTCCTCGTAGCGAGCGGGGGGCGTTAGCCCCCTCTCCTTCGCGTCGAACGCCAATCGATTTTCACACTACCGCCGGATTTCCAAAACCGGCGCCGCAAGGTTTCAGTTGCTGGTTCAAATCGAGGACAGGGGGCTTATGCCCCCGCTCGCCACGCGGGGAGAGTCTGTGGAAACGTCGCTGCATCGCGATTTAAAACGGATTTACGCAGGCCCCGGCGCGCGCATCGAGGCTCGCGTCGCGAGCTATCGGATCGACGCGATCGTCGACGGCGTGCTGATCGAAGTGCAGCACGGCTCGCTAGCGGCGATTCGCGACAAGATTCGCCGATTGCTGACGGATCACGACGTGCTGGTCGTTAAGCCGATCGTAGTCCGCAAGACACTCGTGTATCGCAAGCGCAAGGGAGGCGCGGTGGCCCGATCTCGCCTTAGCCCGAAGCGCGGCCGGCTGCTCGATCTGTTCGACGAACTAGTGCATTTCACCAATGTGTTTCCGCATCCCCGACTGACGCTGGAAATGCCGCTCGTCGAAGTCGAGGAGATCCGCTACCCGGGCCACGGTCGCCGCCGTCGCTATCGGGCCAACGACTTCCAAGTCGAAGACCAAAAGCTGGTGCAAGTCCTCGAAACGCATCGACTCCAAACGGCCGGCGATCTGGCGGCGCTCGTCGCGTGCGACCTACCGGCGCCCTTCAGCACGGCCCATTTAGCCACTGGCCTAGACGCGCCGCGTTGGCTCGCCCAGCGAATCGCCTACTGTCTCCGCCACACCGGCGCCGCGAAGCAAGTCGGCAAACAAGGAAACGCTTGGTTGTATCAGTGGCAAGCCGGGCGGAGCAAAATCGCGGCTTAATACGACACGGCCGCGTTGCCGCCGAAATTAGCTCGCGCCGTTTTTCGAGGTCAATTGACTCTCCGAGACATCGGGGAGTCGAATGGGAATCAATCCCGGAATAACTTCCCTCGCGATTTCCAGCATGTGGTTGTGACAGGTGAAGAACAACACTTGTATGGACCGTGCAATTTCCGCCAACACTTCCAGCGTTTGCCGCGCTCGTCGATCGTCGAAGTTGACGAGCACGTCGTCGATGACGATCGGCAGAGGTTGACTCTTTTTGCAGTAGTGCTGCACATAGGCCAGACGAATCGCCAAGTAGAGTTGCTCCCGCGTGCCGGTGCTCAGTTGGTCGGGTGTTCTTTCGACGCCGTCGGAGCGTCGAACGAGAATGTTATGCTGGCCCCCTCCGCTTCGGTCGAATTCGACATATTTCCCATCCGTCATTTGCCCGAGCAAACGGGAAACCGTGGCAATCATCTCGGGTTGATTTTCCTTCTCGAAGCGGCTCACGGCGACGTTGAGCAGGTGCCTGGCGTAGACGAGAGGCATATAGCGATCGACGTCCGCCGCCAACAGCGAACGTTTTTGTGACAACTCCTCGGTGAGAATCGCCACTTCGCGAGAACCGTCGAGTTGGCAGCGTGCATTTCGCGCGAGCGCTTCGTCGCCATCGGCTGCTCGGCGGAGGGTTTCTTTTGCCTTCATCTCGTCCGTAAGGTCCCGCAGTTGTCCTTCCAATATATCGAGCTCGTCGGTCGACAGGGCCTGCTCAAATTCTTCGGCGTCGTCGGTGGCGCGGATCAGGTCGATGTCGCGCGCCAGTTGTGCGGTTTCGGCATCCAACTGGGCAGCTCTTTCGACGCGCGACACGACGTCGAGAAGTTCGGGCTCGGAAGAACTATCCGTTTGCAGGAATAAGGATTCTCGTTCGCCTTCCCAAGCTGACTGTTTTTTATCTAGCGACTCGAGAGCCAGTTTCGCCTCGGCAATTTTTTGGGACAGGTCGCCATGCTCTTTCTGAGCGTCGACGGCTCGCTGGACGGACTGCTCGAGCTTTTTGATCGCCAGTTCGGCCGGATCTTGCCGCAATTCAGGTTCGATCACCTTGCACAGCGCCCCAGCGCGCTCGTCAAACTCGTCGATCCGGGCCTGCATCCGCGTGATACGATCGTCCACGTCGGGAAGCTTGTCGAGGTTGTTCCTCGTGGCGACGAGTCTTTCGATCACGGTGCGAGCCACGTCGGTGCTCCATTCGCTTGGTAGCTTGAGGCAATTCAATACGGCTTGCCACTGGCTGGCCGCCGCCGTCTCCAATTTTTCGGTCGATGCCAATTTCAAGTCGTATTTGGCGATCTGCTGTTCCAATCGCAGAATCTCTTTTCGAAGCTCCGTTGCCTTATGCCGCCGCCTCCGAGATTCATCGACCGCCTCTCGTGCGGACACAAGAAGCGCCGGGATACCATCCTGTGCTAGATCGCAACCCGCGCGCAGTCGCTGCTCGAAAGACTCGATGCAACGGTCAATTTGAGATCGCTCAGCCATCAATTCGTCGCGTTGACCGACTATTGCGCAGAGCGATTCGCGATCGCCGAGCCAGCCGAGCATCGCATCGGGAGCGAGCGGCTCGAAACCCGACGGCTGCCAAAGCGTCGTCCATTCGGCGTTCAATGCCGCTAGTTGCTCCTGAAGGTCCGCGATTTGCTCGCGATTTTGGCCGAGATGCTTCTCGGCGTCGACCAGGAGTCGGCGCTGGCTTTCGCGGTCGGCGACTTCCTGGGCATGGTCATAGATCAGATCGGCAACGTTATCCGCGGCCTCGACCGCTCGCTCGTAGCCGTCCGGTAGCGCGACGGCCGCAACTTCGACCAACCAATTGGCAATCTGGGATTCCGCGGGCTGATCCAAAATGTACTGCTGTCGAATCAAATGCCAACCACTATCGCGCCGCTTGCGAGCGCCATCCCGATCGGCAAAGCTAGGAACGACGAGCGTGGACAATTTTGCATCCAGCGATATTGTGAGCTCGCGAATTTCGTCTTCGTGTCCGGAAGCAGAGGCTTTTGCGGCGCTCATTTGCTCTCGGACCTCTGCGATCCGGCTCTTGAAATCGGCGACGGTCTCGGTGCGGGGAACCGGTAACTCCTGTGGCGCCAGAACCGCGACGTCGAGCGGTGGAGTGAGTTTACGGCGTTGAGTCGCAAATCTTTTTTCCAGCTTCGTCAATTCGCGATCGACGTCGTCCCGGCGCTTCCGATTCGTGACGAAGTCGGCTTCTTCGGCGAGCAGAGCGGAAAGCGATTCGACATCGCGCGGCGAACCGAGTTCGACGAGTTCATTGCGCGCCCGTTCGAGGTTCTCGGCGTCGCTATCCCGCTTGGCGACGAGCGCGATCCTCGCGTCCGCTCGCTTCGCTCGCTCCTCCGTCAGTCGGTCGATTTCGCCACGGGTCGCCAGATCGACGCGAAAATCTCGCAATTGATCGTGGGTCCAGCCGGGCCGAAGTTCCTCCAGCTCTCGGTCGATCGAACGGCGAATCTCCTCGCGGTTCTGTTTGCGTTCGGGGAGTTGTTGCTTCGCCTCGACATACGATTGCCGCAACTCGAGACACGACTTGATCTCGGCCTGGTGTGAGACGGCGACCGGATCGAGTTTTAGCGCGGCGCGAGCTAGCTCGTCCTGCTTGACCTGCTCCGTTCGCTTCCCTTTTTCATCGGCGATCGCCTTCAACTGGTTAACGATCGCCAGATATCGCTGCCTCGCGTCGGCGGGAACATTGTCGGGAATGCTCAAGTTCGCCCGCTGTTCGCGCCGCTGCCGAAGCGCCCACCATTTCGGCCACGCGCGAATCCGCTTTTCGATTTTCGAATGCTCCCGCCGCACGCGATCAACGTCTTCGTGCAGCCGGCGCGCGTCTGCGGCCGCTTTGGTGGCGGCGGCTTCGATTTCGAGATATCTCGCGGGCCGGAGGAGGCGGTCTTTGATGTCCTTCGCCAATCGCTTGAGATCGGCTAAGTGCTCATTGATCGCCGGCTTCGAGCCTCCCTTTTTGAACAGACCGTCCGCTTGGCGAGTCAGCTCGGCAACCACTTTGTCCGGGCTATTGATTCCCCCAAGGCTCCCTCCGAAGAGCGCGGATCGCAGGCTTTCGTGCTCCAGACTCGCCTCGCCTCGACTGAGTTGATCCAGCCCGAACGCAAACACCGACTCGAACAGCCCGCGATCCGCGTGATCCAAGAGACGCAGCCAGCCGCTGTCGTCGAGATCGGTGGGGTGGCCATCGAGTTTGATCGCCACTTTGTTTTTGTTTCCCTTGCGCCGGCGAAGTTCAACGACTCGACCGCCTTGCAGTTCGAGAATCCCCAGACCGGCCATTTCGGCTTGTCCGCCAAAGTCGTAAGGAGAGCGGGGCGGGAAATCGAACAGCAGCCCCCTCAAGAATTCGAGCAGCGTGGTCTTGCCGGCTTCGTTGGGACCGCAAATGACATGCAGGCCATCCGCGCGAAAATCCAGATCGCACTCGTTGAAGTGCCCGAAGCGATTGATGTGCAATTGGCGAATTTTCACGCTCGACCGATATTCTCTCTTAAATGAGATGACTCAGCAGAATCGCCTCGGCGTCGCGAAGCCAGTCTTCGTGTCGGGCGAGGTCTTCGAGGCTGAACGATTCTTCTCTGCCCGAGGACGCCAACTCCGCGGCAACCTTGCTCGCTAGGTCTTTCGTTTCGGCCAGATCCAGCAGCGGCTGCGGATCCATGGCGAGCGATTCTATGTCGCGCATCAATTGACCGATCAAGTCCTGTCGTTCGCGCAGCGCATTTATGTCGTGGGGCGATCGCGTGTGGAATTTGATCTTCTCGATCCAAACGTCGTCGCCGAAGTCGGACGCGAGCCCCCGCAAATTCGTCACCACTTGTTGCCGTGTCGAGTCTTTGACGAGTTGGTCATGCACCGCGCAGCGTCCGGTGAATTCTAGCCGTACCGCCGCCAGCCGGCCATCGGCCGTGGCGACGATTTCCCGCAGTCGGCCTCGGGCTTTATCGGAAAGCTCGTCTTCACCGTCGTCGGTGTCCAAGGCAATAGTCTCTCGAAACCAACGCACGAGACTCGTCTCCCGCAATTCGACCGATCGCACTTCACCCATGTCGCCGTCGTTCTCGACCGTTACCAGCAGGCAACCCTTGGGACCAGTTTCGCGCGCGTGCCTGCCCTGCGTATTGCCCGAATAGACGACGTGAGGCTGCCTGTACAGGATTTCATAATCGTGAACGTGCCCGAGCGCCCAGTAGGCGTAGCCCTTGGCGACGAGTTCTCCCACAGAGCAAGGCGCATATGCGGCATGCTGCAAATTTCCGCAGGCGTTCGTGTGGAGCAGTCCGATGTTGAAGCAGTCGGCGACTGGCGCCGGATAGGCTGGGACGAGATTCTCGGTGACTTCACGCCTCGGATAACTCATCCCGTGCAGCGCCACGTTAAGCGTCGGATGCCGCACGGTGTGCGGTCGCTTGTGATCGAAGACGGTGACATTGGCGGGCCAAGGCACGTGCCGCGTAACCTCGTCGCGCGAGTCGTGATTGCCGAGAATCAAGTAGACTGGAACCTTGGCCTGATCCAGCCGCCGCATCTGGGTCGCGGCCGCGAGCGCCGCGTTAAAATCTTTCACGTCGGTATCGAACAGGTCCCCGGCGATTATCAGAAAATCGACCCGTTCCTCCAGACAAAGGTCCACGACTCGATCGAACGCCTGCCGGGTGGCGATCCGCAGTCGCTCGGCCGGGGCCCCGGAATACGATTCCAGCCCGCGCATCGGACTGTCGAGGTGAATATCCGCCGTATGTATGAAGCGCATCGCGGGACGCCTTGGTTCAGGGCATTCGGCCGGATATTCGATATGTGATGAGCCAAAGCTCGAATTCGGCTCGGATCATTCTAACAATACGAAGCCCTCGCAACAACCACCGGGGACTGTCCCCATTTTGCGCAGTCCGCGGGGCAAAACTGGGGATTGCCCCCTTCGCCCAGGCCGTGCTTTGTCGAGAGGTCGGGCAACCGTCATCGAGTTGCGGTGGTCATCGCGGGTGAAATCGGCTTATGATGCACAACCGCTGGCCTGCGCCGGCTTCCGGCTGACCGTATGTCAGGCACCGACCCACCAGTTCAAGGAGGAAAAGTCATGTTGAAGATCAAGAACCCGTTGGCTTCCAAGAAGCAATCCCAGTCCCAATCGCAAGCACCGTCGCAGTCGAAAGCGCCGACGTCCGCGCCTCAGGCCGAGCAGCGTAGCGGCCGCGAGGACGAGATTCGCCCGCTGGCCTATCGGAAGTGGCAAGAAGCCGGCTGTCCCGTTGGCGATGGCGCGAAGTTCTGGGTGGCCGCGGAAACGGAGATACTCCGGGGCAAGGGTCGTTGAATCGCCCGGAGAAGACCAGCTTCGGCATCGCCGTTCCCATTCTCTACCTAGGCATCGGGCGCCTGCGGTCCGCTTCGGATTTGCGGCCGTTGACGTGGCTTGGAGTATTCTTTTCGCGCTGGCGTTTTGGTTTACGCCATGCGTGGAACCGGCAAGCGGATGAATCGCGCGCAGCCGGCGCCCAATTGCTTGCCGTGCTGATCGACGGCAAGGTAGAGTAAGGGGCGTGGGGGCCGCGTAAAAATCCCGTTGGCGAGAAACTCGCCAGGGCGGTTTCAGTCCCTGCAGAGGGCAGCGCGCCGGAACATCATCGATCGCCCGACGTCCTGTGCAGTGGACGACGATCGGCCCGCCAGTTCCGTTCAAAGCCAAACAGCGTCACGAATCGTGTTCGCTCGACCTAGCGCGGAATCGGCGACGCCAGTCGACGGCCGTGCGCCGTCCGGAAGAAAAAATTCTCGTCAGCTCCCTGGGAGACCGATCTTGAGAAACCTAGCGCGTCGGACAATCTTCGTTCTGTATTTTGCTCTCGGCCTGGCCAGGGCCGCATGGTCGGCCACCCCGGCGTCGACGGCGCCGCTGGGCTCGCCCAACTTTTTGCCCACGCCCGAACATCCCGTCGGCTGGCGCGGAGATTGGACCGGGCATTATCCCGGCGCGACGCCGCCGATGCAGTGGGAGCGCCGCGCCAAAGGGATCACTAGCCAACTCGCCTATCAGGCCAAGAAGCCCTCAGGCGAACCCGGCCCGGACGCCGCGCGGCTGGAGAATTTCACCATTAAGGATTGGCTCGTGGCCGGGCCGTTCGAGGCCAGCGATGGCCAATCCAACATTGAGCAAGATTTTCTCGGCGGCGAGACGACCGTCATGCCCAACGCGGGAGACAAGGTCGGCAAGACCGCTTGGACGTTTCTGCACGTCGCAATGGACAATCAGACCACACACATCCATAACGGCGGCATGTGCCGAAACTTGAACGTGGATTTCGTCTACGCCTTTGGCAAGCTCTCGCGGAACGCCAAATTCGAGTTCAAATTCGAGGGGGATTTCGCCAACAAGATCGCCTACGCCCACACCTACATTCATTCGCCGAACGGTGGCAAGGTCACCTTGACGAACCTCACTTGGGGCGCTGCCGCCAAGGCTTGGCTCAACGGTAAGCCGCTGCCCGTCGTCGTCGAGTTGAATTCCAACGTCTGGAACAAAAAAGAAATCGACGTCGATCTGGTCAAGGGCTGGAACCGCCTGTTGATCAAGGTCGCCAGCGGCGAAAGCGGAATGGAGGCCAGCCCTGACGGCGCCACCAGCCATTGGCGAACGGTCGCCTACCTGACCCCCGCCGGGCCGATTGCTTATGAGACCAAGAACATTGCGTGGATGACTCGGATGACCGGCCGCAGCATGTCGGCGCCGATCGTAGTCGGCGACAAGATTTTTCTCGGCTCGGGCATTTCGGATCTAATCTGCATCAACCAGGCCGACGGCAAGGTGCTCTGGATTCGCTCGAACACGCCGTGGGATGCCCTCAAGCCCGAGGAACGCGCGGGGTTCAAAGAGACGATCCAACCGCTGGCCGCCCAGTTGGACCAGGCGAACGAGCAAATCGTGGTGGCGATCAACGCCCAGGTTTCCCCGCAGGGAATGTCGTCCGACCAGCAGGCACTGCTGGACAAACAACTCAAGGCGAAGTTCGATCTGGAGTCGAAGCTTCACAATGAATTTCGCTCGATCGACCGCAAACGCTTTCCGCCGATGCAGGGCAACGAGGTCGCCTCGAGCAACGCCGTGCCTTGCAGCGACGGCAGCCGAGTCTATTGGGCTTGCGGCGGCGGCATGAAAGGCGTCGGCGCCAGTGTGGTTTGCTGCTTCGACCTGGCGGGCAAGCGCATCTGGAGCCATCACGAGGCGTTCGGCGCCTCGGAGCACGGTCTGCACACGTCGCCCACCGTCGTGGACGGCAAATTGATCTATGCCGCGAACAAATTGCTCGTCGCGTTTGACGCCGCAACCGGGAAAGTGCTGTGGAAACAAGACACCGACGAATACTGCGGCGAATCGCCCCAGGTTGTCCGGATCGGCGACGAGCCGGCCATCCTGTCCAAACAGTCGGGCCGGTTTGTGAACCTCCGCCGAGTCTCCGACGGGGTGAAGTTCGCCAACTTCGATTGCAATCTGTTCGGCGAAGAGACCCCGATCGTCGAGAACGGGGTCGTCTACATCCCGGATCGAATGAAAGGCTGGGGCAGCGACAACGTCGCCTTCACGGCTCTGCAATTGCCGTCAGCCGTGGCCGATAAGGCCCAGATCAAGCAACTCTTCGAGCTCAATTGGGCGAAAGACCACGTGCAGACTCGCGGGATTTCGTTTTGGGTCGCTTCGCCGCTGTACGTCGATGGGATCGTCTACGTCATCGACATGAGCGGCGGGCTGATGGCCGTGGATGTCTCGGCGCAGAAGAGCGACTATCGCCGCTGGCTCGATTGGTACGCCCGCTACGATCGCTTCCTGTACGGCGCGGTGGCCAGCCCCACGCTGGGCGGCAAAAACATCTACCTGATCGACAACGCCGGCTACACGATCATTCTCAAGCCGGGCCGGACCTACCAAGAACTCGGCCGCAACGTCCTAGAAAACATCAGCCCCTCCAGCATCAGCGGCAACCCCTGCAAGCAGGAAGCGTTTTATTCCTCCCCCGTATTCGTCGGCCACGCCGCCTATGTGCGCGGCGAGGAATATCTGTATGCGATTCGAGTGAGGTGAAGTGAACATATCAGGAAAAGCCCTCGTCGAAAGTCGCCTCGCTCGACGCATCTGACCATCAGCGACAGCCCGTTGGCGTATTAACTTCAAAAAATTACATTCAAGTGGATGAAACATGAGCGAACGAATCGTAGGGCTCGTCGCATGCGCCCTGCTGGCATGCTCCACCTTGCCGACTCCGGCACAAACGGTTGACAAGAAATTCCCAGCGCCACCCGAGGGTTTCGACACCCGACGCGAGGGGATCGAGCGCGGCAAGCTGGACACGGTCGAATACGACTCGGCGACGGTCGGAGTCAATCGCAAGGCGCGGGTCTATACCCCGCCGGGATACACCCAGGATCAAAAGTATCCGGTCTTGTACCTGCTCCACGGCATCGGTGGCGACGAGAACGAGTGGGTGCGCGGCGGCTTGTCTGAAGCGATTCTCGATAACCTATATGCCGACAAGAAGGTGGCGCCGATGATCGTGGTCCTGCCGAACGGCCGGGCCGCGAAGGACGTAACCGCGCGAGATCCCATTCCAATGCAGTCCCCGGCGTTCGCCGCGTTCGAGAATGACCTGCTCACCGATCTGATCCCTTTCATCGAGAAAACTTACTCGGTAAAAACCGACCGGGAGTCGCGCGCTTTGGCCGGACTCTCGATGGGAGGCGGGCAGGCGCTCAATTTCGGGCTTGGTAACCTGGACACGTTCGCCTGGATCGGCGGGTTCTCGTCGGCGCCGAATACCAAGCCGCCGGCCGATCTCATCACGGATCCCGCGGCGGCCGCCAAAAAGTTACGGCTGCTATACGTCGCTTGTGGCGATAAGGACGGGCTGTTCAGAATCAGCCAGGGCGTTCACGCCATGCTCGACGAGAAGAACGTGTCGCACCTGTTCAACATCCATCCCGGCGGCGGGCACGATTTCAAAGTCTGGAAGAGCGACCTGTACCACTTTGCTCAACTGGTGTTTCGTGAGCGAACGCCCGAGAACAGCGCTGCGGAGAAAAAAAGCACCGGAAAAGAGCCGTGATGAGACGAAGCCTGTATTTACCAACGTCAACAATTCCGCCGGGTTTCCCAAAGGCTTCGCATAACCGCCGGGGACCGTCCCCATTTTGCGAAGTCTTCGGACTTCGGTGTGCTCGACTCGACTGAGCTCGCCGAAGTCGGTCGAACCGAGCAAAACTGGGACTGGCCGGGCGGGCGGTTTTGGCTTCGCACTCGTAGGATTCGTTGTTGGGGTACAGCCAAATATCCGGATTAATCATCCGCGCGCGGCCGAGTGGGCGGGGCGGGTTGCGATGGAGGAGCACGCCGCGAGATCCGACGCGCGGGGAAGTGTTCCGGTCACGTCTGCCACGGCTCGTTTGGATTCCACGTTCCCGAAAAGCGACCGTCGCTCCGCAATCCGTTGAGTGGTGGGAGCAGGAAAGTCCCGATGGCATTCAAGATCGCCGGGAGGACTTAGCCCTGAGCGTCCAGAGAATCCTTAAGTCGAAACGCCGTCCACTGACCTTTTTATTTGCGTCGTTGGCAAATTCCTCACCCCGCGCGAGCGGAGTGTCGGACGGGAGTTCGGTCGTCAGTCGTTCGAACGTAGCCGCGACCGAACGCCTCATTCTCTAAGGTGAGGCGTTGTACTGAACTGCGGTGATTGCTTGATTACGCCCACGAAAATACCCCCACGGGGAGTCGAACCCCGGTTTTCGAGCTGAGAACCCGACGTCCTGGGCCACTAGACGATGGGGGCGTTTCTCAAGGTTGGGGCGGCGAAAATGCTGCGCCGCCGCCTGCTTTACCTAGTTACCGGACGGGGGCGGAGTTGTCAATGAGGAGAGGGGCGTGGCGGGTGGTGGTGCAAAGTCGGGAGTCGCGAGACGGGAGTCGGGAGTGACGAGGAAACCCGCGGCCGAGATAGCGCGTTAGATTGGCCGCGTTCGTTTGCTCCACGAAATCTTTTGATTCGTGCCTTTGCCTACTTCTAACTCACGCCACTCGCCACTCGCCGCTTGCCGTTCGTTCGGTTTGTGGCTAAAAGGAATCGCATTACGGCCGGTGTTTTTTCAGGAGTTTTTCGATGACGCAGCGGTTTGGCGTGCGGCTGGAGCAGGCGGTGCGGCGGCGGGGGACGCCCGTGCTGGTGGGGCTCGATCCGCGGTTTGAGCAGTTGCCGTCGGTGATTCGCGAGGGCGCCCATCGCGATTCGCTGCTCGATCGGGCGGCCACGTATCGCGAGTTTTGCTTCGGCGTGATCGATGTCGTCGCGCCGCTCGTGCCGGCCGTCAAACCGCAGGCCGCTTTTTTTGAGGAGCTCGGACCACCCGGGATGATGGTCCTGGCCGATGTCATCGTTTATGCCCGGGATCGCGGGCTGCTGGTCATCTTGGACGGCAAGCGGAACGATATTGGCTCGACCGCGACCGCGTATGCCAGCGCCTATTTGGGCGGCGTGCGTGGCGGCGAGTCGAGCGCGTGGGGGGCTGATGCCCTCACGGTCAGCCCGTATCTGGGCGCCGACAGCATTCAGCCGTTCGTCGATGTCGCCAGCGAGCGCGGGGCGGGGATTTTCGTGTTGGTCAAAACGTCAAATCCCGGCGGTGGGCAGTTTCAGGATCTGATCTGCGACGGTCGGCCCGTGTATCGGCACGTGGCCGAGTTTGTGGAAGCCCTGGCCCTGCAGAGTTCGGCCTTTGGCGAGGGAGCGTATGGCGATGTGGGCGCCGTGGTGGGAGCGACGTGGCCGGCGCAATTGGCGGAACTGCGATCGGCGATGTCGCATGCATGGCTGCTGATTCCCGGTTTCGGCAGCCAAGGAGGCACGGCCAGTGATGTGGCGGCCGGGTTCGACGCCGACGGCCTCGGGGCGATCGTCAATAATTCCCGGGGGATTATTTTCGCCCATTCGCGGAAGGAGTTCGCGGGCCGGTTCGCTCCGGACCAGTGGCAGCAGGCCGTCGAGGCGGCGACGCTGGAGATGATCGAGCAGTTGCGTGGGGATACGCCGGCTGGGAAACTGGCAAGAGCGGCGGAGTCGGGAGACGGGAGTCGGGAGTCGGGAGTTTTTTAGGCGCGGCTGTGGCGTGAAGGGAGGTGGGGTGGGCCGAGCTAGTTTGCGGTTCAAGGCCGGGCGGCAAATGCCGCGAAAGGAGCCGCGCAAGCAGTAAGCGCGTCGTTGGCCACACTTCCTGCCAACCTCACGTCGCGCGGCGCTTACTTCGTGCGCGGCTCTTTGCTTTCGACCGTGATGCTCGCATGTCGCTTGTCATGAATCTGGATGCTTCGCAATTGTCGCCCGAGCTCGATGAAACCGCGCCGGCTAAATCGGCCGACTGGCGCTCGCGCATCCGGCCGATTCTGATCGGCTTGGTGGCGGTCGTTTCGGTGGCGTCGTTCTATTTGGTCGGAACGCACAAAGGGGAGTTGCTCAAATACTTGGTCGACCGGGAGGGGATGTTTCGCGAGTTCGCGGCCGATCACCCGATAGGGCTGCCCGTGATTTTGTTCGTCGTTTATACGCTGACGGCGGCTGTCTCGATTCCGCTCGGAATCATCCTGTCGTTGATCAGTGGCTGGCTGCTGGGCATGGAAGAGGCGGTCGTTTTGGTGAGCCTGTCGTCGACGACGGGCGCCACGCTGGCGATGCTGATCAGCCGCTATTTGCTTCGCGATGCGGTAAGTCACCACTTCGCGGCGCCGCTGGTCAGGGCCGACGAGATGCTCGAGCGCGATGGGCCGTTCTATCTTCTCTCCTTGCGGTTGGTGCATGTGATTCCGTTTTGGCTCGTGAATTTGGTGATGGGCTGGACCACCATCAGCGTGCGGACGTTTTGGTGGTCGTCGCAATTGGGGATGCTGCCGGCGACGCTGCTGTATGTATACACGGGGGCCCGACTATCGTTCAAAGAGATCGCCCGAAGCGGCCTGTCCAGCATTCTCACGCCGGCAGCGCTGACTGCGTTCTTCGGCATGGCCGTCTTGCCGCTTGTCGTCAAGGTGGTCATCGATCGGTTGCGGCGATTGAAGAATCCGGTTAGCAAACAATCAAGCCGGGATGAAATTGGATGAGGGGGCGGCCGGGGCTTGAGGCGCTTCGCCGAAGCGCCGGTTTTTATGAACGTCAGAATCACTCGCGGCGCTCCGGGGCTTCCGTTCGGTCCAGCCCCCTTGCCACCCAACGCACAGCGAGTCATCAATCTGACAAAACTGAAGGGAGGGCGGAACATGTCGCGAGTAGATGCACTGGCTGAGATCGAGCGGGCAGGCGTCGTGCCGGTGGTGACGATCGACAAAATCGAGGCGGCCTTGCCGCTAGCCGATGCACTGTTGGCCGCCGGGTTGCCGGTGATCGAAGTCACGTTTCGGACGTCGATCGCGGCGGAAGTGATCCGCACGCTAAGTCTTCAGCGGCCGCAGTTATTGGTCGGGGCCGGAACGATTCTTTCGATCGACCAATTGCAGGCGGCGAAGCGATCCGGAGCGCGCTTCGCCGTGTCGCCCGGATTGAATCCGGCGATCGCGGCGGAAGCGGCCCGAATCGAGTTGCCCTTCATACCGGGCGTGGCGACTCCGAGCGAAATCGAATTGGCCATGTCGCTCGGCTGCCGATTATTGAAGCTCTTTCCGGCGGCGATCCTCGGCGGGCCGGCGCTGTTGAAGATACTGGCGGGCCCCTACGGTCATACCGGCGTGCGATTCATGCCCTCGGGCGGCGTCACGTCCGACAATCTGGCGGACTATCTGGCCGCGCCGCTCGTCTCGGCCGTGGGCGGCACATGGATCGCAAGCAAGCCGCTTCTTGATGCCGAGAACTATTCTGAAATCGGCGCCTGTAGCCGAAGCGCCGTCGAGACCGTATCGCGTGTGCGAGACGCGATCTGAGCGATTGAATGGTCAAGGAATTGGGCCACCAAGAGCTCGTCGCGAACCTGCAACTCGACCTTGGAGTGGGCGCCGCTCACCGAGGGAATGCGTGAATTTAAGCTGGGCAGTGCCCACGGTGCTCCCTAAAAGTTTCGCCTTCACTCGGCGGATTTTTTCGCGGCGCCATCTCCCTTAACAGCCGGATCGGCCTTGGCCGGAGCATCCGACTTAGTCGGACTTTCGCTCTTGGGAGCACTGACGATAACGCCAGCGGCCTTCGGGGAGTCATCGGTTTTTACTTCTTCGGTTTTGTATGTGCCGTCGGCCCGGGATTTGGCCAATTCGCCGAAATAGGTGTCCGGATACCGCAGGGCGACGTTGTGCATCATCTTGTTGAGTTGAGTCTCGTTACCGGACGCCTTGGTCACCGTCGTGGAATACAATTTTTTCGCGGCGACTTCCTTCTTGAATGTTGGAGCGCTGTTTAGTTCGTTCACGATCTTGGTGATTTCCTTGCCTTGCGCCGTGGTCTTGAATTGGGCGACGAATTGGCTCCCCTTTTCGTAGGCTTCGATCTTGGTCGCCATCTCGCCTGCCGACATCGATTTGATCGTTTCAACTTGGGTATCGAGGAATTTGGTCGACAGATCCTTGAGCGAGGCCTGATCTTCCTTGCTCAACCCGCGCAGATTCTTGGGTTGGGCGATGCGCTGGAGGACCGACATATCGCCGAGTTCCAGTTGCCAGACTAAGGCCTTTACCGCGACGGACATTCCCGCGTCGACGAATTCCATCGAGCCGAGATTCTTGTCCATTTCCAAATCGAAAGGGATCACATACTTTTTCGGGTCGGTGTTGGTATAGGCGGCGCCGGCCTGACCCGTCTTCTTGACAACCCCCTTGGGGCCAATGTACGCGAAGTTCCACAAGTTCTTGGGGTCCATGGCGAACGTTTCGTTCATCTTCGGCGCCGCGGCGTAAAACACGTTCGGTCCGGTCAGGCCCTTCTGCTGCAAAAACGCCTTGCCCTCGGCAGCGCCTTTATCGGTACACACGGCCACGAGCACGACGGGCTTGTCTTCGATGGAAGACGAAATTTGCTTGAGCATCTCGGGCGCCCATTGGTTGCAGATCGGGCACCATGTGACGTACGTCATCACGATCGTCTTTTGCCGGGAATCGGCTCAGTCGGGCCACTGCCATCGGCCCATTGAACGCCGGCCAACGATGGAGACGGCTTGCCGACGACGACGATCGGCGGCGTGCCGGCTGGAGCGGCGGCCGCGATCGATGGACTACTTTTCTGGGCTCGGGCCGAGAGCGATAAAACGGACACTGCGACGAGGAATGCGCCGACGACGATCGCCTTTTGCCCGATATTCATTTCAAGCTCCTCGGAAGAAAGTGAGAGAAGTCATCGCCGCCGGCGGTGTCCCTCGGCGTCAAGAATCGCGTTAACGAGATAGTTGGTTATTGTACAGGAGCAGTTCATGTCGTCAAAGGAAATGCCGGCTGCTTTGTCGCTGCTTCCGCGACTGCGCGGGAGAGACGGCGGAACCAAAATTTAGTCCGCCACCGGCGTTATACTTGAAATAACACCACCTTGACTTGGGAGTTATGCATGAACGATCGACTGAGTCCGAACTTCGCCGCCGCCGGAGGGTTGCTGCCCGCTATCGCCCAGGACGCCGAGACGGGCGAAGTGCTGATGCTGGCGTTCATGAATGCCGAGAGCTATGCCGAGACGCTGGCGAGCGGGCGGGCGGTGTATTTCAGTCGGAGCCGAGGGCGACTGTGGCGCAAGGGAGAGGAGAGCGGTCATGTGCAAGAGGTGCGGCAAGTGCTGCTCGACTGCGACGCCGACACGATTCTATTGAAGGTCAAGCAACTCGGCGGCGCCGCCTGCCACGAAGGATATCGTAGTTGCTTTTTCCGAGAAGTGACCCCCACGGGGGCCACGGTGATCGGCGAGCGAGTGTTTGATCCGGCGGTCGTGTATGGGAGGGGCAAAGAGGGAAATAGACACGATTGACAGGATTTTTAGGATTTGTTGTTCGTGGCTTCGCCACGCTTAGGCTCTGGTCGCCCTTAATCGCCAAAACAATCCCTCCGTCTTTTCCTAATCTTGTTAATCCTGTAAATCCTGTCGATTTTTCCTTCGTCGTCCTAGCCTAAAGGTCGCCGGTGCTGTCGGGTAAAGGGAGACCGGCGGCGCGAAGGTGATCTAGTTCGTTGAGCGTGAGCAGTTTGATCCGCGCGCCCCAGGCAAGTCGGGTGATCGAGGCGTTGTAGAAGCTGAAGGGATTGTTGTCGGTCTCGACGCCGACGATCGATTTGAGGGCCCCGGAGAGCACGCCCCCGTGAGCGATGACGGCCACGCGACGATGTCCCGCGGCGCGAATCGCTTCCAGCGCGGCCCGGCCCCGGGCGCCGACGGCCCGTCGCGATTCTCCGCCGGGAATGACGAAGTCCGGGTCGTGCTCACGCCATTTGATCGCCGCCTCGGGAGCACGTCGATCGATCTCATCCCAATTCACTCCCTCGAACACGCCGGCGTTGATCTCCTTGAGCCGGTCGTCCGTCTGAATCGTCAATCGCGCGGCAGCGGCAATCGGCTCGGCCGTCTGCATCGCTCTGATCAACGGGCTGCTGTAAATCGCGTCGAGATCGAGCGAGCCCAACGCAATCGCCAGCGCGGCCGCTTGTTTTCGACCGAGAGGAGTGAGCGCGACATCCAACTGCCCTTGGATCCGCTTTTGAGCGTTGAACAGACTCTCGCCATGGCGAATCAGAAAAAAGATCATCGCGATTGAATCGCCCCTCATTACGGCGGCGCCTCGCCTAGGATGGTTAGACGGCGCAATTATGGAAGACCGGCGGGAGGTGACGCAAGTGCGGCGAAAAGTGTCGAAGCGCTCAATCAGCGGTTGGTAAGGGCAACGGCGCGCCCCACTTACTTCGTGCGTGGCTCTATGGTCTTTTCGCGATACGACTGATACGTCCTCCGCAGGCCCGCCTCCAAGTCGATGTGGGCCGTCCAACCCATTGCCGACAAGCGGCTGACATCGAGCAGTTTTCGCGGCGCGCCGTCAGGCTGCGAACGATCGTACCGAAATTCGCCGTCGTAACCGACGATTCGCGCGATCGATTCGGCCAATTCGCGGATGCTCAAATCGTGGCCGACGCCGATATTCACATGCTCTTCGCCGGAATAATTCCGCAGCAAAAACAGCGCGGCGTCGGCGCAGTCGTCGACGTGCATGAACTCTCGCCGCGGCGAGCCGGTGCCCCAGACTTCAACATGCGGCGATCCCGTTTCCTTCGCGTCGTGAATCTTCCGTATCAGCGCCGGCACGACGTGGCTCGAGCGGGGATCGAAATTGTCTCCCGGTCCATAAAGGTTGGTCGGCATCGCCGAAATGGCATTCAGCCCATATTGCCGGCGATACGCCTGCGCGAGCTTAACGCCGGCGATCTTGGCGATCGCGTACCACTGGTTGGTCGGTTCGAGCGGGCCGGTCAGCAGGGCGCTTTCGGCCATCGGTTGATCGGCCAGCCGAGGGTAAATACACGACGAGCCGAGCATCAATATTTTTTTAACGCCGGTCTGCCGGGCCGCTTCGATCACATTCAATTCGATCGCCAGATTGTCGTACAAGAATTCGGCCGGCCGCGTGTCGTTTGCCAAGATGCCACCGACCGTCGCGGCCGCCAAGATAATGGCGTCCGGCCGATTCGCGGCAATCCAGGTCTCGGTCTCGGTCTGTCGCCGCAGATCGACTTCGCGCCGCTCGCATGTAACGACTTGGCAATTCTCGAGTGCCAGTTTGCGAATGAGCGCTCCGCCTACCATTCCCCGATGTCCGGCGACCCAAATTCGCTGGCTGCTCAAATCGAACTGCGGCGACGATTCAGAACCGTCGTGCGATTGCAAACCGCCGGGGGCGCGCATCATGACGACGATCCTCCGCCGGCCGACAGCGGATTGAGCTTGAGTTGCCGTCGATCGGCCTCGACCATTTCGCGGACGAGCTGTTCGAAATGGATCGTCGATCGCCAGCCCAATCGTTCCCGGGCTTTGCTGGCGTCGCCCAACAAACAATCGACCTCGGTTGGGCGGAAATAGCGCGGGTCGACTTCGATTCGCGTTCGGCCGCCGGCTACATCGACGCCCGTTTCCGAGAGCCCCGCGCCGCGCCACTCGATCGTCGTTCCGATTTGAGCGAACGCCAATTCCACGAACTCGCGGACCGAGTGCGTTTCGCCGGTCGCCAGCACATAATCGTCGGGCAACGCCTGCTGCACGATCCGCCACATGCCTTCGACGAAGTCGCGGGCGTGCCCCCAATCTCGCCGCGCGTCGAGATTTCCTAGATACAGCTTCTGCTGCAAACCGGCTTCGATGGCCGCGACCGCGCGGGTGATTTTTCGCGTGACGAATGTTTCGCCGCGCGTGGGCGCCTCGTGGTTAAACAAAATTCCGTTCGAGGCGTGCATGCCGTAGGCCTGACGGTAATTGACCGTGATCCAATAGGCATACAGCTTGGCGGCGGCGTAGGGACTTCGCGGACGGAACGGCGTCGATTCGTTTTGCGGCGACGGCGAATCGCCGAACAACTCCGACGTGCTGGCCTGATAGAATCGGGTACGATCGGACAGCCGCAGAATTCGCATCGCTTCGAGCAGCCGCAGCGTGCCCAGCGCGTCGGCGTTGGCCGTGTATTCGGGAGTCTCGAAACTCACCTGCACATGGCTTTGGGCCGCCAAATTGTAGATCTCGTCCGGCTGGGTTTCCTGCACGATGCGAATCAGATTGGCCGCGTCGGTCATCTCGCCGTAGTGCATGAAGAACCGGGCCGACTGCTCGTGCGGATCGACGTACAGATGATCAACCCGGCCAGTGTTGAACGACGAGGATCGCCGTTTCAGCCCGTGGACGATGTAGCCTTTGGCGAGCAGCAGCTCGGCCAGCAAGGCGCCGTCCTGTCCGGTGACGCCCGTAATCAATGCGACGCGATCCGCCATCATAGTCCTTTATTAGGCTGGTGTTTCTCGGACGCATTAGGTCGCGGCGAGAATGAAGGCTTCGATCCGCTCGAATCCGGCTTGCAAGTTTTCCATGCTGGTGGCGTACGAGATTCGCGCGTAGCCTTCGGCGCCAAACGCCGAGCCGGCCACCGTGGCGACTTGCTGGTCGTCGAGCAGTTTTAGACACCAAGCGGACGAACTTTCGATCTGGATTCCACCGTACCGCCGGCCCAGATGGCTGCTGATGTTGACGAACGCATAAAAGGCGCCTCCCATCTCGGCGCAGCTGAGGCCCGGAATCTCCGCGATACGCCGCTTGACGAACTCTCGCCGCCGCGCGAATTCTCGCAACATGTCGGCAACGCAATGCTGGGGGCCCGTGAGCGCCGCCAGCGCCGCGTATTGGCTGATGCTCGATGCGTTTGACGTCTCTTGGCTTTGCAAGTCGGCCATTGCTCGGGCCATGTTGAGCGGCGACAGCGTCCAACCGATCCGCCAACCGGTCATCGCATAGGCCTTGCTCACGCCGTTGACCACGATCGTCCGCTCCTGCATACCGGGGCGAAGCGTCGGAAAGCTCGCGAATTTATTGTCGCCGTAGATCAGCCGCTCGTAGATTTCGTCGGTCACAACGAGCAAATTTTTCTCGATCGCCACGTCGGCCAGCGCCGCCAATTCGTCGGGCGAATAGACGCTGCCGGTAGGATTGCTCGGCGAGCACAAGAGCAGGATGGTCGTGCGCGGAGTGATGGCGTCGCGCAGGGCGGCCGGCGAAAGCTTGAAGTTTTCGGCCTCGCGGGTGGCCACGATCACCGGTTTGGCGCCCGTCAGTTTAACGAGCTCGGCATAGCTGACCCAATAAGGGGCCGGGATGATGACCTCGTCGCCCGGATTGCAAATCGCCGTGAACACATTGTGCAACGAATGTTTGGCGCCGTTGGAGACGATCACTTGCTCGGGCGAATATTGCAGGCCATGCTGCTCCCGATAATTGGTCGCGATCGCTTGCCGGAGTTCGACGATCCCGCTGGCGGCCGTGTAGTGCGTGTGGCCGGCCTGCATGGCGGCCAGCGCGGCGTCGCAGATGTGCGCCGGGGTATTGAAATCGGGCTCACCTACGCTAAAGTCGTAGACCTTCTTGCCGGCGCGAGAAAGCTCCTTGGCCTTCGCCGCCATCGCCAGCGTCGCCGAGGGCTCCAGCGACTGCACGATCCGCGAGACACTCACCGCCATAACGCTCCACCTTCCAGGGCTGTGAAGAACACGAGTTACAAGCACTCCATGAGAATCCAAGCCCGCCGCAAAATCAACCGCCGCTTGTTCACAATCGACCATGGTTCCCAGCGGCCCCCATTCTCAGTATGCTGCGGGTGATTAACCATCTAACGTTCACCGAAAGTACGACCGTGGATGCGCAGGAAGTTAACCGCTATCAATCTCCGGTGAGGTCCGCGGGCAACCTAGCCCGCAGCGAAGCCGACCGTCGAGCCGCTACGAATGGCGTGTGGCGTGACGGAGATTATTTGATTTTGAGAACGAAGCGGCATCTACTGCCCGACCGATGTGTCGTTTGCGACGCCGCGGCTGACGACCGCCGCGTAGCGATCAGTCTGGCGAAATTACCGCTTTCGGCGCCAGTATTTATTTTCGTATTCAGTCCGTACACCGGGTTCGCTATGCTCGTGATTACCTGCGTTGCCCTAATGTTTTGGGGCTTTTGCCCGAAGCTCCACCTCAACGCGAGGAAGATTGACGGGCAATTCGTGTGGGTGGCCGGCGTGCCCGAGGAATTTCTAGAGCGTGTACCTGAACGATGCGCGGACGACGCATAGGCAACGCATTTGACGGAACACGCTCGATGCCGTTTCACGACCGCGAACGCCTCCGCGAAAACCAGTCGCGACCGTGCTTAAAAGGCCATTGCACGGAGGTCGGTGTGCGTCTCTCTTCTCCGCGAAAACCGGTGAGGATTGGCGCCAATCTGCCGCGATACTTTGCCAATTCGCCCTTGCGCTACTCGAGCGTTTCCGTTTCGAGATCGACTTCGATCGAGTTGACCACCGGCACGCCGCCGCTCAACCGCATCGCGGCCGTCTGAGCTAATTGCTTGCAATAGAACGACGAGCAGGCCCCGTGCAGCCGAACCGCTTCGTGGTCGACATGAACTTCCAGCGAACGCACTCCGCCGCCCGCATGACGGCGAACCGATCGCTTGATTCGAGCCGCCAAATGCTGATGATCGGCCAGCGGAATTGGGGTCTCGGTCTCGATTCGGATGTGCCCCTGGGCGAGATTGTCCATCGACTCCTCCTGACTTCCTAGGCAGCAACGGGGGCTCTATTTGACCAAGGCGCCGCGCGTTTGCCGCCAAATCACAAGGCTTGTGACGTGGGAAGATGCAAATCTCTTGCCGCTCGCGGGCGTGAACTCGAAATCCATTAGCACCCGCCGGCCAGCAGTTGAATCTAGCGGGACTTCAAGAGCAAAGTCAATCCCGCGCGATCTGAACCGCGGATGAAACGCGCAGTTTCGCTACAGATAGCGCTGCGCATGTGCGCAATCGCCTTGTACTTAGCCGCGGGATTCGCCGGCGTCCTATGCTGACTGCGCGGCACGATGCCGCTGCTATGGGGGACTAACTGATTCTTCCCGACTTCTTCAGATACGCGATCACTTCGTCAGCCAGTGTCTCGGCTGATTTGGCGCCAGCATCGAGAATCAGCTCCGCGCTGAGCGGCGCCTCGTACGGATCGTCGATTCCCGTGAATCCTTTGATCTCGCCGGCTCGGGCTTTCTTGTACAATCCCTTGGGATCGCGCTTTTCGCAAACTTCGAGCGGGGCGTCCACAAAGACTTCGACGAAGTCGCCCGGCTTGAGCTTGGCCCGCACGGCGTCGCGATCGCGCCGGTAGGGACTGATGAAGGCCGTCAGGGCGATGGTGCCCGCTTGGCTGAACAGATCGGCCACGGCGCCAATTCGGCGGATATTCTCTTCGCGGTCCTGTGCCGAAAAGCCGAGCCCGAATCGCTTGCCGAATTCCTCGCCGTGCCGTTCCTTCAGCATGCCGGGAGCGGCGTTCAAACCGAGGCGGACGTTGTCGCCATCGAGGACAAAGCTTCGTAGGCCGGCCGAATGTAGCTTATGATCGACTAGGTTCGCAATCGTGCTCTTGCCGCAGGCGCTAAGCCCGGTGAACCAAATCACGCAACCTTTATGTCCATTGAGCTTTTCCCGCTCGTCCCGGGCCACGCTGTGCTCGTGCCAATGAACGTGAACTTTTTCGTCGGCCATGATCGTTTGTCGCTCCTCGTTAAGTAGTACGCCCGCCAAAGATAAGCACGAATGATAACCCCTGCCGCCAGCCACGCAAAGAGCGGAAGACGGGAATGTCGAGCGATTGACATGGAATCAAGGGCCACTTGACTAGGCATCCCAAAAAAGGAATAATTTCGCAATGCCTGAGCCGCGCGATGGGGCGAAAGCAATCAAGCCATTATTATGGGTTGGGTCGTCGAAGGACGATCTTTGTGAGTTCCCGGCTCGCGTGCGAAGTGATGGCGGTTACGCGCTTTATTTTGGCGCAAATCGGCGCCAAGGCAGAAAACGCGAAGCCTTTGAAGGGTTTTGGAGGCGCGGGCGTGCTGCAAGTGATTGCTTCGAAGGCAGGCAACCCTTATCGGGTGGTGTATACGGTGAAATTCGCGGAGGCGGTGTTCGTATTGCACGCCTTTCAGAAAAAATCCAAGCCGGCCATCGCAACCGTGCGAGCGGACATCGATCTGATCAAGTGGCGACTTAAGATCGCCGCGGATGAATATCAGCGGCTCCTGGAGAGCGATGAGCTATGACGAAAGAAAAAGTTCATCGCAGCAGCGGCAACGTGTTTGCTGATTTGCGCATACCGAATCCCGAGCAATATCTGGCGAAGGCTGAATTGGCCGCTCAAATATTCAAGATCGTCAAAAAACGCGGACTAACCCAAGCTGCGACCGGGAAGTTACTGGGCATCAACCAGCCCAAGGTTTCGGCGCTGCTCCACGGTCGCTTGGACGGATTTTCTAGCGATCGACTGTTCCGATTTCTGAACGCGCTGGGCTGCGATGTGAAGATCACCGTTTCTCGTCCTCGGTCGCAGACCGCCGGCCACGTGCAGGTGGTCGCCGGCTGAATCAATTGGCTTCGGCGCCGCGCGAGCCAAGTAGCAGCACATGCGCAAAAAAGCGGGCGCCGGAGTGAGCGGCGCCCGTTGTCGCGATTCTTGATACTGGGCTCATGACTAGCCCGCATTTCTCACAGCTTCTTTTTTGCGGCGGAGATTTCGGCCGGCGGCGGGCCGCGGGTGAGCGCGTGGAGGCGGTCGTGCCGGCGCGGACTCGATCCGGGCCAATATCGACGGCTGAACCGGCGCGAGTCGG
>JBBQWR010000024.1:0-75329 GCA_038210495.1 Pirellulales bacterium | reverse complement strand
TTCGGTTTCAAACCACGAATCTCGACGGCGTCCATACCTGGTTCTCCGGGAAGGCGATCATGAGCCGGTCCTCCGACCCCAACCAAGTCTCGCCGATTCCGACAGATTCACCAAGAGGAACCTGGCGCTGTAGTACTAAGCGACCTGGCGGAATTGCACTTGTTTCGGATCGCCGGCAAACGGCTTCGCTATGCAATGGAGATATTCTCTGGCGCGTTTGGACCTTATCTCGTCGATCGACTCTATTTGGAACTCGCGGAATTGCAGGAAAAGTTGGGCAAGATCATCGACCACAAAGCGGCGATCGAGCAGTTATCGCAGTGGCTTCAACAATTCAAGGACGGCGATCGATGCGAGCTCGTTTCGAAACTGATCGGCGATGAAAAGCAGTCGCTGGACGCGGAGCATAAAGCGTTCTCCGAGTATTGGACCCCGGAGCGAAGCAAACGGCTGCGGCGCCAATTCGCCCGCGAACTGAAGCCAACGGAATCAGTCGGGCGCCACAAGCGGCTTTCGACCGCGGAACATGGCTAAAAATCCCCCGCCACCATCAACCGGGACGTTCAATGCTCGCTCGAAATTTGCGGACCGTCCACTCTCCGGGGCTTCGGCGAGGACGCCTCCGGCCCGGGCCACCCAGAATAATGGTGGCCATTCTAACGACAGTTTTTGTGTCTCTGATTTATCCCGCGCGAAGCCATGCCGACGACTGGCCGCAGTGGCGCGGCCCGACGCGCGACGGCGTCTGGCACGAAAAGGGCATTGTCGAAAAGTTTCCGGACAAGCAGCTTAAGATTAAATGGCGAGCCGAGGTAGGCGCCGGTTACTGTGGCCCCACAATCGCCGAGGGTCGCGTGTTTGTCACCGACCGGGTCGCGGAGCCTGAGCAAATCGAGCGCGTCCACTGTTTCGACTCCAGCAGCGGCAAGCCCGTCTGGTCCTACAAATATCCCTGCGAGTACAAGATTGGCTACCAAGCCGGGCCGCGAGCGGCCGTCTCGATCGACGATGGTCGCGCGTTTGCCCTGGGCGCGATGGGGAACTTGCACTGCTTCGACGCTAAAACAGGGGACGTTCTATGGAAGCTCGATCTCAATCAAGAATATAAAATTCGCATGCCGATCTGGGGCATCGCGGCCGCGCCCCTGGTCGACGGCAATCTTGTCATCGTGCAAGTCGGCGGCGAACGGGCCTGCCTCGTCGCCTTCGACAAAGCCACCGGCGAAGAAAAATGGAAGGCCTTGGACGATCGCGCGTCGTACTCGGCGCCGATCGTCGTCGAGCAGTCCGGCCAGCGAGTGCTCGTCTGCTGGACGGGCGACAACATAGTCGGGCTCGCTCCAAAGACCGGCGAGGTTTATTGGCGTCTCCCCTTCAAACCGTCAAGAATGGTCATCAACGTAGCCTCGCCGGTGGTTCACGACGATCGGCTGTTGGTGACGTCGTTCTACGATGGGGCGATGATGGCGCGGCTCGATCCCAAAAAGCTCGAAGCCGCGGAATTATGGCGGAAGCGCGGCCCGGACGAACAAAAAACGCAGGCCATCCAGCCGATTATCAGCACACCCTATTTCGACGGGGAGAATATCTACGGCGTCGACAGCTATGGCCAACTTCGCTGCCTGGACGCGAAGACCGGCGAGCGGATTTGGGAAAGCGTCGACGCGGTGCCCAAGGCCCGCTGGGCCACGATCCATTTCATCCGCAACGGCGAGCGGGTGTTTCTCTTCAACGAACGAGGGGAGTTGATCATCGCCACGCTGTCGCCAAGTGGCTACCGCGAAATCAGCCGAGCGAAATTGATCGAGCCCACGACCGACCAGCTCGGTCAGCGGGGCGGGGTCTGCTGGTCTCACCCGGGTTTCGCGAACAAATGCGTCTTCGCCCGCAACGACAAGGAAATCGTCTGCGCCGATTTGTCCGCCGCGCCTTAGTTCCGCGTCGATCAGTCGCCTTTCGTTCGGGTGGCCGGGGCTGGAGGCGCTTAGCCGAAGCCCCGGTGAGCGATGTCAACTGTACCCGCAAGTCCCGGGGCTTCCCTTCGGTCCGGCCCCGGCCACCGGAATGCCCCTTGACCTCGCGCCTAAGCTTATGCGACTCGAAAAATATTCGTCGACAAACGAAGAGGTCAACCCATGTTTCGAATTCGCAAAGCTTCCGATCGGGGCCACTTCAACCACGGCTGGCTCGACACGTATCACACCTTCTCGTTCGCCGACTACCACGATCCCCAGCAGATGAATTTCCGCGCCTTGCGGGTGATCAACGAGGATCGCGTCGCCGCCGGGCGCGGCTTCGGCGCTCATGGGCACAGCGACATGGAGATCGTCACCTATGTGCTGAAGGGCGCTCTGGAGCACAAGGACAGCATGGGCAACGGAGAGATACTCCGTCCGGGAGAATTTCAACGCATGTCAGCCGGCACGGGGATTCGCCACAGCGAATACAATCCCTCGAAGACCGAGGCGGTGCATCTGTATCAAATCTGGCTGATGCCAAAGACCGACGGGATCGAGCCGAGCTACGAACAGAAATCGTTCAGCGCCGACGGCAAGCATGGACAGCTTCGATTGGTGGCGTCGCCCTATGGCGCCGAAGGTTCGTTGACGATCCACCAAGACGCCAGGATTTATCTCTCGACATTGGACCCGAATCAGTCGGTCAGCCACAATCTCGCCCCCGGCCGCCACGCTTGGCTGCAAGTTCTGCGAGGCAGAGTCACCGCCAGCGGCAATTCGCTTGACACGAGCGACGGCTTGGCGGTCAGCGACGAAACGCGACTGGAAATCGTTACGGCCGCCGAGCCTGCTGAAGTCATGCTCTTTGATTTGGATTGAACGATGAGGTCAAGTGATCAATTTTCGTCGTACTGCTGAGTACGGCGTCGCTCGCCGAAAGTCTTAGAGAAAGGGTGGTTCCTACGTTTACTTGGCTGTCGGCCGTCAAACTGCCGCCGACCGTCGCGGCCAACCGCTTGGCGATCGACAAGCCTAGACCGACGCCTTCGATTCCACGGCGGCGAGCATCGGCGGCGCGATGGAATGGCGTAAAGAGGCGTTGCAAATCCTCGCGATCCATTCCGAAGCCACGATCGATTACGGAAATCTTAATGGTATTGCTCTCGCGAGCGACGCGAATCACTATCGGCGCTCCAGGCTCGCTGAATTTGCAGGCGTTGTCGATGAGAATATTCAGCAGCTCCGTCAAGAGCGCCGGCCGAGTCTGCGCAACGAGACACGATTCGGTTTTGATATCGACCGAAATGTCCCGTGCCCGCGGATGGCTCGACCAAGTCTCCGCATGTTCTCTAGTCCAATTGCGAAGGTCAATCGATTCGAGTTGCAGAGGGCCGGATTCGGTATCGGCGCGGGCCAAGAACAGCATCGATTCGACGATCCGACAAAGATTCAAGGTTTTGTCGTGGATCGTGAGCAGCACGTTCCGGTAATCCACGGTCGGTCGATCGCGGCGCAGCGCCACCTCGATTTGGCCAAGTATCGCAGTGAGCGGCGTGCGAAGCTGATGCGAGGCGTCTCCCGTGAATCGCCGTTGCCGTTCGAAAGACTCCTGGAGGCGATCCAACAAGCCATTGAACCGAGCGGTGAGATCCCCCAGTTCGTCGCGACTCGACAGGGGCGGCAATCGCTGGTTGGCCAAATCGCTGGCGTCGACCCTCGCCGCCGCGGCGGCCATGCGTCCAACAGGGCGCAACGCACGGCGGCAAACGAACCGACTCGTAAAAAGAGTCGCCAGCCAGATTGCAGACGATATGGCGATGAGCGAAATGGCGAGCGAGTCGAGCGAAGTCCGGATGGAAGTCAACGAATATCCGACGGTGATCGAAATGGCAGCCAGCTTGCCGACGTCGCGGCCGCTCGTGCTCGCCGACGGTTCGCTTTCCTCTTTGGAGGGATCCGCTCGAATCCAGCTTTGCCGCACTATCCAATGGGTGGTTTTCCAGACAGCGCTAATGGGTTGGTCATTTTGGGGACGGAGTCGATCGACGTTCGGCGCGATGTCCGTCAAAAATCCGTCCATCGCCGTTGACTTGGCGCGGGTCAACACGCGGCCGCGGTCGTCCTTCACCAGCCAAACCACACGGTCGCTGAATAGTGGGGCGTCGAGATCGATCCGGCGGCTCGCCGGCTCCCATTCGACACCTTCAGGCCCAATTTCCGCCGCGGCGCCGAGCGCGCTGACAACCGCATCCAGCCGTTGGGTCGCCTCGTGGTCGAGATACAACTCAGCCAGGCGATAAAGGGCCAACGAAAAGCCGACTAAGATCAGCGTCACGAGCGAAAGCAGATAAATCGACAGCCGATTCGTAAGCGTCACGTCAAACCTCACTGGCGCCGCCAAAACGGTAGCCCCGATTTCGCAAAGTGTGAATCAACCGAGGGCCATTCGCCTCTAGCTTCTTCCGCAGTTCCATGATGTGAACCTCGAGCGTATTCGACAGCCCATCGTATCGCTCCTCCCATACTTGGTCGTAAATCCGAGATCGAGTGAGCACCTCACCCGGGCGACGGAGCATATACACCAAGAGGGCTTGCTCGCGAGCCGTGAGATCGAGCCGCCGACCGGCTCGCTCGGCCCGCTGCGTCGCCAGATCGACGTGAACGTCTTGATATGCGAGCTTGACCGATACCTGCGATCGCCGCCGGGCCAAGGCGCGAACGCGAGCCAATAGCTCGTCGAAGGCGAACGGCTTGCAAAGATAATCGTCCGCTCCCCCATCGAGGCCTTTGACGCGATCCGAGACGGCATCCCGGGCCGTCAGGAACAACACCGGCGTGGTTCGACTTGCCTCGCGAAATCGCCGCAAGAGGGTCAAGCCGTCGTAGCCGGGCAGCCACCAATCGAGCAGAATCACGTCCCAGGCGCCTTCGGACAGCCGGCGCCAACCATCCGCGCCATCGGCCGCGCGCTCGACGACGAATCCTTCTTCTCGCAGACCGCGAGTGAGAAAATCGGCTATCGCTTCGTCGTCTTCGATCACAAGCACGCGAACGCCCATCGGCATCTCCCTCATTGGCCCGCCTTGGGCAATACCGCTTATTGTACTCGGCGGCTCAAGGAGTACCGATGGGCGCTACGGCGATAGACCTCATTTTTTGCCGGCTTCTTCCTTGGATTCTTGCTTAGCTTCTTCCTTAGCGGGCGAGCCGTCCGGCTTGAACTTGGCTTCGACTTCTTTCTTGTCGGCGGTGGTTAATTCGACCTCATAATACTCGAGATCGTCTTTGCCCTTTTCGATTTCGTAGACGGCCTCGGCTTTCTTAATCGAAGCTTTGGGATAACTCTTCTCGAGCGCATCGGCGACCGCTTTCGGCAAATCCTTGGCGTCGATTTGCTTCTCGTACGATTCGATTTCACCCTTTTCGTCGACTGTCACTTCGATGTTGGTCGAACCATCCTTAATCGCGATTTCGTAGTCGGTATCGCCGTCTTTCTCTTTCTCCTTGGTGGCTTTGACCAATTCGGCTTTCGGGAATTTCTTGGCCACGGCTTCCTTGACAACAGCCGGAAGCTTGTCGAGCGGAACGGCCTCCTCGGCGCCCCGCAAGTCGCCGCACCACAGAGCCAATCCGGCCATCGCCATCGCAGACAAAATACTTCGCATCGCCATGTCTCCTTTGTTGGGAACCTGAGATCGCCCAGCCGCTCGGCCAGGCCACGCCATCGGTCCATCTATGCCGATTTTACCGCGGCGCGATAAGCGAACGGTGAAGCGAAGATAAATTCTTGCTTAACTTCGATCGGGTGTTCAGATTTCGGCCATCGTACATTGGGGCGCCAACAACGACTGGGGAGCGACCATCTAGGCCGGCTGCTCGACGTCGAGATCTTTCCAGTCTCGCCCGCCCGCGATTTCGGGTTGGAAAGTCTCGTCGCCGGCCAGCCGAGCGATTTCTTTGAGGAATCGCTTGGTGAGCGTGGCGAGAACTTCGCCGTCGCGCTCGCGGCCGTAGAATTCCGAGAGATCGATCGGGTCGCCGAATTTGACCTTCACGCGGGCTCGCATGAAGAGCGGGCCGATCACCGTGCCGTTGTACGGGGCGCCTTGGATATAACAGGGGATCACTTTAACCCGGGCTTTGAGCGCGATCTTGGCAACGCCCGGGCGGCCGGAGATCAGCAGCTTGTCGGTCGTGTTGATGCGTCCCTCGGGCATCATGCCCACGTAATGGCCTTCTTGAGCGTAACGGATCGCCTGCTTAATCGCGGCCGTATCCACGCCGCCGCGACCTGCCGGGATGGTGCCCATTGCGCGAAAAAACCAGCGCAGCCAAATGCTGGTGACGTATTCCTTGGCGACCATCCAGCGCACGATTCGCGTCGTGGCAAATTGCAAAAACATCGGATCGAAACCGCTTCGGTGATTGGCGATGACGATGGCGCCCTGACCGGGCAATTCGGGCATCGGGCGGTCGACCTTCGTCCGCCACAGCAAGCGATTGAGAACGACATTTAAGGCCAGCAGAAAGGTTTCCATCGGCGTACGGCCAGTCCGCAGCATGAAGCGGATCAAGGCGACGACAATCACCAGCACAACTGCCGCCACAATGAGCCAAACTACCGTCAACGTCGGCATGGACGTGTTGCCTTTCGCGATGATTTCGCGTCGGCCACTGCCTTCGCGCGAACATTAACCACTACGCTATAATCTTAAGACGACCGCTCGTTGCCGCAAGACGACCCGGCCGGAGCAGCCGCGATGGGAGCGACACAAATGCTATTAGGCGTGGTCAGCGATACGCACGGAGACGTTGTTCGCGCTCGGGCAGCAATTCAGATGCTCCAGAGCCTGGAGGTCGAAGAGGTGCTGCACTGCGGCGATATCGGAACGCCCGAAATCGTCGAAATGTTCGAGCCTTGGCCGACGCATTTCGTACTGGGCAACTGCGATCCCGATCGAGCGGGATTCAAACGGGCCATACGCGCGGCCGGCAAGACGTTTCACGATCGGTTCGGCGACTTGGAAATCGGCGGCGTCAAAATCGCTCTCTTGCACGGCGATGATTCGGTCGCGCTGAGCGAGGCCATCAACGCCGATCGCTGGGGACTGGTGTGCCACGGCCATACGCACGTCGCTCGGCAGCTATGGCAAGGCAACACATTGGTGCTCAATCCTGGCGCGGTCCACCGGGCCAATCCGCATTCGATCGCGATCGTTTCGCTTCCGAAGCGCGAGGCTACGATCGTCGCAATATAGAGCCGCGCACGAAGTAAGCGCCGGGCGTTCGGGAATAAAAAAAGCCCCCGGCGACTCGCCGGGGGCTAAATTCGGTTCTTGCAATTCTTGACGCTTGAAAATTCAGCGCACAGTTAGCTCGCCAGCCGGGCGATGCGATTGAACGGAATCACGTCGGGCTCTTCTTCCTGGCAGCGGTACTGCATCACATAGGCGTCTTCCGGCGTGTCATCGTAAAACTCGCGGAGCACGGACACGGCCTTGAAGCCCGTATTGCGGAAGAACAACTGGGCGGGCAGATTCGTCTCCCGCACTTCGAGCAAAATCCGGCTGCGGCGCTGCTGCGACAACTTGCCCACGAGCTTGGCGATCATTTGCGCGCCGATGCCCATCCGGCGGTATTGCTCGGCCACGGCGAAATTCAAGATGTGCAGCCGATTCTTGTGCAGCTCATAGATCATGAAGCCGACGACCTGGTCGTCGAGCTCGGCTACCATGCCGATGCAATTGCGCTGCCGCAGACAGCGGATGAAATCTTCTTCCGACCAGGGAAATTCGAAGCATTCGCCTTCGATCGCCAGCGCCTCGGTCATGTCTCGGCGAATCATCCAGCGGATATGAATGCGAACTTCCGATTTGGATTGCGAACTCACACTCGGCCTCCTTCCATGTCGGCACGTCGACGGCGACGTCGGCGATCGATTCCAATTAATAAAATCGAAGCCTCGGTCCGGTCGAGCAAAATGATGTGAATGTTGGCTGCGATTCTCGGCGACGCAGTCCTAGGTCGCACGCTCTCCCCCCGCGCTGCCAGACCTCGGTTCCGAGCGATTGCCGGGGGACGAGTCCATCAGTCCGCGAGTGAGAGGCACAGTATCAAAACGGGCACTATCTGCCAAGACGAACTGACAAGTTCGAAAGAATCGAAAAACGAAAAGCGATTGCAACATCGGCCGATAAACGGACGGCGTTATTCGGCATTTGCGGAGATTTAATCGCCGTCCACGTCAAAATGTTTTGTCGACGTCGAGGCCGACGCGACCGCGCTTCGCGAAATCGCCGGCAGGGGACCGTCCGACGCGCCAGGGCCCACGCGGCGCCGCGCAACGGCCAAGCGAAACGACGCGATACAACTGCCGGCGACGATAATCAACCCTAACCAGCTTGGCGCCAGCCACAGCCACCAGCTCAGCCCCGCGAGGACTCCCAGCCACTGGGGCCATCGGGCGGCTATTTCGATCACCGCCGGCTTGAACGACAGCCACGCGATTGCGCCGACTGCGCATGCGCCGGCGATCGCCGTTGCGAATCGAGCCAGCCAGTCATTCGTGGCGGTCGAGCTATACCGGACCGGCATGGTTGTGGAAGCGCCCGCCAAAATGTAGGGACCGAACGACTGCGGTTGGCGATCGATCAATCGCCACAGATTGCCGGGATTGTCGGCGACGGCGCGCTGCGCGGACAGTTCGCTGAGCAGATTCCACGTTCCCAGTTTTCTGGCCAACTTAGCCTGAAACTCGTCGATCTCGCGGGTTTGACTATCGATCGCGCGTTGCCTGTCGGGCGTCAACGAGGCCCGGATTCGCTCCCGTTCGACGGCGCCGCGCGCAACGATCAAGCGTCGAGCCCAGGGGACATAGGCCGAGGCGATTCCCTCCGGGGATATGTCGGCAAGCGAATTGCCCGCGGCCTCGAGTAATTTGGACATGGCATCCAAGCGAGTCTGTTCGCGGGTAAGCGCATCGATCGGCCTGGCGGATCGATCGACTTCGACGGCGCCGCGAGGTCCGCCCGCGATCGTCCAGATCGCTTGATCCACGGAATAGCCGAGCAGCGTCGGGGCTGGCGGCCAGCCGATCGGCGTGCCACCGGCGCGTTCTCCCGGCGCGTCGGTGGAATGGTCGAATTGAAAAATCGCTTCGACGCGCTGCGGCAGTTTTCCATCTCCGGTCGAAAGGCGCCATTGATTGGGACCGACTTGCTTGACGGCGGCCGGCAGGTCGTTGGCCCGGACATGCACCAACTGGTAGGGCGCCGGCATTTGCAGCACGCATGTCGTCGTGCCAGCCGGCTCCAGATCGAACGTGGCGACGCCAAAGCCGGTCTGTTGGTCGGCGAACGTCAGGCGTAGATCGGCAAGCCGCACGCGAGGCCGCTCGGTCAGTCGTTGAACCGACTTAAGCGTGGCCTCGAACGTTTGCCCGATAACCTGACAAGTGCGATAGAGTTCGACCCGAGTCGTTCCGGAGGCGAAACCGCTTGGCAGCGGCTCGACGTTGACGCCACGAGTTTCCCAAGTTAGCTGTCGATCGCCCGAATTCGTCGGAAGGAGCACATAACGGCGGAGCGAGCCGATTTCTAGCGGGCGAATATCGGGGACCCGAACGGCTTGTCCGGAGCCGGTGGCGATGGGACCGCTCAAGCGAATATGCTCCGATCCGGAAATCGGTTCGGCCGGACGAAGGATGAGTTGCTTGCGATTTTCGCCCGGCACGTCCACGATCGAACTGCTCATCGGCGGACTGATTTCCGTCGGCGTGGACCAGCGGCGCGGAAGCTCGAAGCGCAATACGTCGAGCACGCCGCCGGAGACTTTGAGCTCCAAATCGGACGTGGCGGCCCAGTTTTCGCCGTCGCGGCGGGCCGTAATCCGCTGCGTGGCCTCGACGCGTGGAGCGTTGGAATTAACGCGGATCGTCGGCGACGGACCGCTGTTTTTACTTTGCAAACACGCGACGGCGCGGCTGCTGGTCGCGATGGATTCGTCCAGCCAACCATCGGCGATCGCCCGTTCAATTTGCAGTTGCGTCTCGGCGGGATCGAGCGCGGTCATGTTTGTCGCAGCGGCGACGGTCGCCTGCATTTCGGGACGCCGGAAGACGAGCACCGAACGCGATTCCAGGGCAGCGCCTTCGGGATGAAGACTCGGCGCGTCGATCGTCGCGGTTTTCGGATAAGGCAACGTCCCGCGCACGATGAGCTTGTAACGATCGGCGGGAGGGCCGGATAGAAAGAGCGTGATTTCGCCGCTGGCGCCGCGGGACCAGTGAATGGGTCGCTCCGGCGCGCCCGGCGCGCGGAGCGCCGCGCTTTCGACGTAAAAAATTTTATCGGCAGGCAATCGCACTTGAAAAACGGCCCCCCCCCGCACGCTCAATTCAGACTGCCATGAGATTGCCAGCCCCGCGCGTTGACACACGACCGCGAGCGAGTCGATGGACGAGATCTTCGGCTCTCGGGAATGTATCGATAGACTCCAGGCGGAATCGTTTTCCGGCGCCGGGAACGCAAACTGCGGCTTTGCCTCAGCCGAGCCCCAAGTCGTAAGAAATGAATCGCCCGCCCCCGCCTTTAACGCCGTCAATTGTCGTTCGTCGGCCTCGAGCGCCGGATCGATCGAGACGGCCACGCGCCGCGTTGTCGAGCGCGCGCCGGCGATCTCCAACCGGGGCAGCCGCAAATTGCCAACGCCTGTCGCGTCGCTCAGCAAAAATGCCACCGTGAAAGAGACTCGATCGGAGACGGGCCGGGCTAGGCCGAGAGAAATGACGTTCGGATCGCCCGACTCGACGCGAATTTGCGAAATGGGCGAGCCGCTTTCCAAAGGCAAATGGCGAAGTCGCGGATCGGCAAGCAGCCGAAGTTGCTGTAGCTTGCCGTCGGCGACTTGCACGTTAAAGCGAGCTTCCAGCGCGACGGACCCCGGCCGCGCCTTGAACCACATCAGCTCCTCGACATCGGTGACTGCCGCGCGCGTTCGACCGGCCGACGGATCGCCCCAGCGCACCGTCAGTCGGTCCGTGTCGCCGAGCGCGCAGGTCAGTCGAGACGATTTCGGATCTCGTTCGATCGTTCCGTGGGCCGATGGAATGTCGATCGTCGGGCCGGCCGGCGCCTCCAGAATCAGGTGCGACGATGCGAGCGGCAAGATCGGCAGATCGATGGTTGTGGCGCCAGCGCTCGAAACGGGAGTGGGACGAAAGATCAATTCCAATCGATGAGGACCGGCTTCCGAAACTCGACATGCGAGCGTTCGCCGCAGGCTGCTGCTTTCGAACGGCGCCGGATGTCCATCGAGTCGCACGCCGTCCGGAACGAGATTGGTTCCTTCGCCGCCAAATGGAATCTGCACGACGACCTGCCCGGCAAATGTCTCCAGTTCGTATCGGGCTGTCCAGTTTTCGGCGCCTAGGGCGAATGTTTCCGCATCACGGGCGAGCGAGCCGCGATAGGTCGCTGCGGAAATCAACCAATCGCCGCCGGCATCGTTCGCATGGCTGACGCGATGCGACAGTTCGATATAAAGCGGCTCGGGAACGAGGATTGAAGTGCCTGTCGGATTCTGCTGCGCATCGACGGGAATCAGGACATCGTGCACGGTGGCGGTGTCATCCTGGACGACGGCTTTCGTAATAATAGGCGATGCGCCTGGCGCCGGAGCAGTTTCCGCCGCGCCCGAGTCGGAGGCGATCGAGATCGCGATGAGTAGGGCCACTGCGACCGTCGCTTTCGCAACAGACGCCCGAGTTCGCTTAGTCGCTTGATCGCCGGTGCTCGAATCGGTCGTCTCGGTCGAAGCAGCCAAAGAGCGCCACAGGGTCTTTATCACCCACCCCAAGACAAGTCCGAGCCACGCGCCGGATCCGATCGGCGTCAGCCATACGGGAACCGCAAGCGCCGCTGCGGTGACTGCGGCTATGACGGCGGCGCCGAATTTTATCCCTCTCGACGGCTGCATCCACGTCAACAAGGCCGCGCTTAGAAATACAATGCAACCGATGCCGACAACGGCATCTTGCCAGACCAAGAAGACGGGCCACGGTCCGGCGCCGGGCGCGTCGAGCCGATATTGCGTCCAACCGGCGTGATCCACTTCCCGCGGATCGCGGAACGCAGACGACCACGGCAATTTCAAGTCCGGGAAACTCCAGACTTCGCCGGTGACGAATCGCTCGGAGCCGCCGGTAACCGCGGACTGAATCCGCCGGGCGAGATCGGACGAAGCGACTCTCGTCACTACCCCTGGCACGCGAGCCCCATCCTGCTCGCGCCACCGGGCGGCCGCGCTGCGCGTCGTCAACAGGATCGCTCGGCTATCGACGAGCAGCGTCAAATCGGCGTCGCCGAGCACCGACGCGGTGGAATCTTCGGACGATGCTGCGACGATGGGCACAATCGTGCGGGCCGTGATCCCGACATCGGCGAGCGCCTCGCGATCGATCAGGAGAGGAATTACGCGGCCGCCGCCGGGAGCAACCGCCTCGGCTTCCGCGGCGCCCAGCAATTCGCCCCACGTGGAGGACTCGCGCGGCGCATGGGCCGACGACTGTCGAGTCGCCAGCGATTCCAAGAGTTGCTCGAGCTGTTTCGAGCGCAGCGAAGCCGGATCGCTGTGAGCGACGCGGTCCGCCAAATCGGTCCACTGGTCTCGGCGCGAAGGATCGAAGATCGGCTGACTGGCGGATCGCGCGAGTGGTCCGAACAGCCGCTGCGTCCAACTCGCGCCTTCGTCGGCCGCCGCGATTTCCTCGGACTGTCCCCCGATCAAACGAAATTGAGGCGGAAGCCAAATGTTGACCTGCCGCGCCAGCACGGGGATATTCAGTTGGGGCGTCACTGCGGTTCGATACGACGCGATTCCCAGGCGCGGACTCTCGTCCGACCACTTGACGACGATCGTCGGAAACCGGCGTCTGCGGGGCAATTCGACGGTGTATTTGTTCAAGGGATTGTTGGCGTCGCCGGTTTGAATGAGCTCGCCGTCGACCCAAATCGCTTGTAGGGACGCATCCGTCGGCATGGTTAAGGTTGTTGTCTCCCGGCCCGTGTTCTCAATGCGCCACAGGGCCACATGCTGACAACGTCCGTCCGGCGAATAGTGCGAATCCAAACGCTCGGACCAAGCCCAACAGTCGGATTTCTGAGTTCCTGGCGCGATCGTCAAGGCCGGAGGCGCGTCTGGCGCCGACGACGTAACTTCTTCCTGCGGCTCGTAGGCGAAAGTGGCTATTGTCGTCGACCAACGATCGACGGTTTCCGGGGGCGAGAGGCTCGGCTTGAGTCGACGATTCTCGATCGCGGGCCGCAACTCGGCGACCGATCGAATCTCAACTGTCCCCCGCTGCGACTCCGCCTGGGCCAGCGCTGCAAGCGCCAAGGGGGTCGAATCGCTTAGTGGCACGACCCGAACCGCTTGGAAGGCAAAGGGCTTGCCGCGCGGCTGAGCGAAGCTGACTTCCCACAGGTCCGGGCTGGGCAAGATGTTTAAGATGGCCTGTGCCTCGGCCGAAAGTCGACGGGCCGCGATAACGCCGCCGGCAGCGGAGGCGTCGGCCTTCGCGCCGCCGAGACTCCAGACCAGCGGCTCCGACTGTTTGCCCGAAAACTTAATTAACAGTCGATCGATCTCCGTCGATTCCGGCGAGCACGAAAAGGTGTACGTTTCCGTAAGCGTGTCATTGCCGACCCTCACGTCCAGATGCACATCGCCGGCGAAGTGAGGCGTTTCCGTGCCGATCGTGACCGCCATCTCAGGCGCCGCGCCGCTGGCGACAAAAAGCGTGCTGCCGGCGGCCAGCCCCGGCAAGAGAGCGACGTCGGCCGCGTCCAATTGCTGAATGTCGAGGCGCTGCGCCAGGCCGTCGTCTTTCATTTCCAGGCGGTAGGGCGCGCCGGCGTGCAACGCGACGACCTGCCGCACGGTTTTGATGCCCAGCAGATGCACCATTTCCATGTCGTCGAGCTTAAGCGACTCGCCGCGCGGCGGCCGCCGCCACCTTCCGGACAATGTCAGACGCGCGGGCCGGTCGCCGCGAATGGCCCTATTCAGCGTCAGCCGAATTCGGGCGATCCCCTCCGGCAAACTCTCTTGCGTCCAGCCCGATAAAAGGTTTGGCGGCGTGGATTCCACCGAGTCGACAATCCACGACGCGGCCACCCGGGCTTCGAGCGAAAAACATTCGCCGTCGATGGCTCGTAAATCGGCCGCAAATCGGCCGCCGATCGTCGATCCGCGAGCATCGATCGCGGTGGCGCATCGCGCTTCGAAATGGTCGGCCTGTCGACCGAGCACGATGTCGACGTCAGCGTCTGGCTGGAAAAATTGGAGGCCGATCATTTCGCCGCGCGCCGGACTGGCCAACGGCTCGGCCTTGGTCTGCCGGCAACCGTGCGTTTGCAAATCATCGATTTGAAGGGGCAGCGGCGCAATCAACGATGCGCTGCCCTCTTGCCAAACCAGGCTCTTGCCGCCAGGGCGAATGAGCGGCAATCGCCCTCGATCGGGCAACGGCGCCACCGCGGTCAATCGCAGAACTCGCTGCGTTCCGTGAATCGACTCTGGCAGACGCAAGACAACTCGCCGGGCGCCGGGATGCCGTGAAAAATCCACCGGCGGCGGCGACTCCTTCGATTCGCTGGCCAGTTCTTCCGACCAAACCAAAGGGGCATCGCCACAACGGGCCGCGACCAACGAAAGCGGCCGCTCGATGAGAAGTGGAATTTCCCGGATCGGCTCTCCGAGCACGTCGAGCTTGATTTCCGCCGACACCTGCATTCCCAGCGGCGAGAATTCGTAAGTCAGCACCGGGCGAACTAAGGTGAGCGGCCGCGATTCGCGAATCGCATCGTGTTTGGCGATCCGGAGAACGGCTTGATTTTGTCCTCCCAGCTCGATTTCCCAGACGTTCGTCGCTTCCGGGGGATGTTCCGGCGCCGCGCCGTCGCTACGGGTCGTCGAGGCGGTCGCCCCGATGACCGCGGGCATCGCAATCGACGGTTCGACCACGGGAACTAAGTCGGCCGGCAAGGTGATCCGCAGACGGTTGCTTGGACACGTCGGTAATTGGAGAAGAAAGGTTCGGGCGCCACCCGTTTCGCGCTGACCACGAAGCGTCCAGTCAAACGACAGTTGTCCGGAGCGCGCGACGCGGACGGCCAGCTTGCCATCCGCTCCGGCCCCCACGATGGCCTCGAGGGGCGGCGGTTGTTTGAGCGATTTCTCTTGCTGCGCCGCTGCCTGCTTAGTGTCAGGGGCCACTAACCATCGCGCCGGCCCAATCGCCAACCGGCAGGGGTCCAGGGACAACAGGACCGGCGACATGGCGACATGGACGATATCGAGAGTCGCCTTCCCATCGACGAGATCATCGTCCACGAGCCGCGCTTCATAAGTCGCGTGGCCCATTTCGGCTTCGGTTGGCGCCGTTTGCGAATCCGATTGCCGGGACGCCCTGTCCAGCAGCCGCTGAAACTCGACGCCCTCGATGGGCAGATATCGCACGCCGCGACTGGAGGCCTCCTGGAGTTGGGCCTCCGGAACAAAGACGCGGCGAAATCGCAGCGGGGCGTTTTCGCTCGCTTTGCGATCGTTCGGTTTGTCGAGGGCTCGGCTTCTCGCGGGGGCGGCCTCGGGCCTTTCGACCCCGCTCTCGATCGCGCCAACGGGTCGTTCGACCGTTTGGCTGCCGGCCGCCGTCTTATCGTCAACGCCCGTTTTGGATTCGTTTCCCTCGCCGGCCCAGGCGACCCGCTCGAACACCGTAAACGAGACGCACGGCCAGTGCCGTGCGAACAACAACAGAAGAACGACAACAGAGGCGACAAACTTGCGCGGCATTAGGAATTCGAGCCTTGGCCCGCTGTTCCGACGGAGATCGACGCGGTTGACGGCGTCGGATGGGAATGACCGGCGCCAAAAATCAGTTGTTTGGAATTGCGATCGATCGTCGAGTGCAATCCGCTGGATGTCGGCGCCGCGACCGCCGTCGGCCGAATGCTAAGCCAACGCAACCAAATCGCCACGGGCAACAGCCCCACGCCGACCGCGGCCGCTTGTGCCAGCATCAAAACCGGTTCGGGCCAAATGAGCGCCACCAAGAGCCCTGCGCCACACGCCGCCAAAACTATTCGCGTTTGTCGCAGCGCGGCGACATACATCACGGCCATTCCGATCGACAGGGGAATCAACGAGCCGATCAATAAGATCAGCCACCGCCGCGCGATCAACACTTCGAATCGAGGTTCCGCTCCGGCGCTGCTAAACAGATATCGATTGCTCCGCGCGGGAACTTCGCCAGATCGCCGATCGGCGTCGGACGCTTCCGTGGATTCCGCTGCCGACGTCCCCCGGTCCAAGCCGACCCATTGCTCGAGCTGACGCTGCTCCTTGAGCGATACCCGCTGCACGCCCAGGCCATAGTCGCGCCATCGCCAATCGTACTCGGGCGTGACGCCAGCGGCGGCGAAGACCAAATGCTCGTCGGCCGGCAGCACTAATTGCAGATATTCGCGGCGAATCTTGACGTGGTTTTCGAATCGGGGCGTTTCCAGCGTCAACCAACTTCCGCCCGGTCCGCGGCCATCGAATTGATACCTCAGTTCGAGCAAGTGCTCGCGCCGCCCGGCGTCTGACGACAGGGCGATGGCTAGGGCGCCGTTGGGACCGGCTAGCGGATTCAGTGGCTTACTATCCAAGAAAAGTTCGGTATCGCTCAGTCCAATCCCCGCCGGCAACTGAATCCGAAGCTGATCTTCGGTGCTCGTAAAATTGTAGATCGCGCGGTCCTGGCGCACATTGTTCGTCAGCCAGCACTGCACCCACGCTCGGTCGATGAACGTGGTTCCTTGAATTCTCCGTTCATCGAGACTCTCGGCCAAGCGAATCGAGTCTACCGAGCCGCTCGTCGTCAGTCGCATGCCGGTCTGGGCGCCCGAATCCATTTTCATGGGATCGGCGACACTCCAGGGTCCTTCGCGCTGCTCGATGCGGATACTCGGATCGGCAGTCACCGTGGCCGTATTGACCGCGACTTGTCCGTCCAGCGGAACGACCAACGGCAAATCGATAGGCGTACTCGACGTTGTGGTCAAGCTCTCTTGGTTCAACTGAATATGGGCTTCGACGCGCACGGGCCCCAGCACGGGGCGCGGCAATGCAATCTGCACGCTGCGCCGTTGGGCCGACGGCTGCTCGGCGACTTCGACCGGGTCGATCGATTCGCCGTTGACCGCGAACTTCAACCGGCGTTCGTCGAACGCCGACCGCGGGACGTCGAACGTCAGATGATCCAGCGGCTCGTAGCGGATTTGATAATTCAGCGTCTGATTGATTTCAATGTCATGACGCCGCAGAGCGATGCGGTTGTCGAGATCGACGGAGATCGCTTGCGCGCGAGCGGTAAGATCCGCGACGAATTCCGCTCGCGGTTGCTCCGCGCGGTAATACAGCGCCGTCGCTCCGAGTTCCTTCAAATCCGGCCGGAAACCGCCGGCGACGCGAGTCAGACCGACCACACGGTTGGAGATGGGGGACAACTCGACGTTGGCCGCCGCGAGGATCGTTACCTCGGCAGGGCTCAGCACGTCGACGGCCGGCTCTGGCAAGACCAAATCGATTCCCTTCGCGCCGGCGAGCGATCGGTGGGCCTGAAACGATAACTCCAGTTCGCCCGTGGCCGGTTGGGCTAATGGAATTGAGAGGGCCGTGCCAGGCCCCGTGGATATCGAGTCCAAGTCAACCAGATTCTCGGGCGTCACCCGGTCTAGCTCCCAGCCCTGCAAATCGATGTCCAATTTAAACAGCCGAGCGCCGCGAATCGTGTATTTCAGCTTCGCGTCCAAATCCACTCGGTCGGTGCGAATTCGATAAGTATAAGCCGGCTCGACGCCGATGCGTGTCTTCCGCGGTTGCACGCGGACCATCAGCGAACTCGGTTGCCCAAAATATTCGAACCCAGCCATGACATCGCGTCGTTTGAGCGGCTCGGGCAATTCGTCCACTTGCCGAATTCGGGTTCGTTCTCCCCAAATCAATTGCCAGTCACCGGAGACTGCCACCGCCAAGTGGCCCCACTGGCGGTGCGGAATGGCTTCCGTCACGGCAAAGCCGGCTAAATCGAGATTCTCGTTCGACTTGGTCACATCGTAAGCCCGTTCCGTCGTCAATCGAACATCGACCGGTCCGGCCGTTTTGCGATCCAGCTTCACATCCACCAAGGAGGAGTTGGCGCCGGATGGAGCGAGCGTATATCCGAAGGCGGACTGGTCGCGTCCGACTAGCTGCGCGCCGGGAGGCAATCGGACTTGAAAATGATCGAACTCCGCGCCGAAGCTTCGCACGGTCAGGGTCGCATCGGTGCTAGCGCTTCGCCCGTCGATCCGGACGAGCAGTTGTCCATTCGCCTCCAAGGCGCCGGAGAGTTGAGCTCCGGGCCGATCGGCCGCTCGCCACGCGACCCAGAAATCACCCCCTAAACCGAGAGTCGCGATCTGGCTTCCTTGTTTGGCGACCGTAACCTCGGGCGCCGCGGCGCCGGGCGCGACGGTTGCCACCGCGGCTGCGATCGGCACTTGCAACGTGAGTTTCGAGGCCGCCGCGCGCGGCAGTTGAAGCTCGAGCCGATTTTCGCCGGACGTCGCGGTTAGCGGCGCCAAAAATTTCAGCGTCAATTCATGCTCGCCCCGAAGCGATCCGCGCAGCCAGCAGACGTAGCCATCGCCCGCCGGGTCGAATTGCATTAATTGATCGCCGCTCCCTTTGTATTCCACCGACTCGCGGAGGGCGCACTTATTCATCCGCAGCGGCACGCGGACCCAGCCCGAATCGGTCGTCAACACCTTAAGCAAGACGGTCAATTCCGCGCGATCGCCCGTAGTCGTTCCGTCGATCGCGAGCTGTTGCAGGTTGTAACGCGGTTTCTGCTCGGGCCGATCGAGCTGTTCTTTCAGACGGTAATACTTCACAAAGTCGTCGTATGTGAAGTTCGGAACCGGAACGAGGTGGTTCTCTTTGTCCCGGATGTAAAACACCTCCGGCTTAATCTCGGTCACTGCCGCGCCAGTCACCGGTGCGCCAGTCACTGCCGCGGGGGTTGTCGGCGTGGTGGTTGTCGGCGTGGCGCTAGGCACGGTCGCTGCTGGTCCAGCCGTGATCGGCGTCTCGGAGGCCGCGGGTCCACTTGTCGGTTTAACCGCGGACGCGTCGCCATTCGGTGTCCGCATGGGCGGTCCGCCAGCCATGGGCGCCAACTTCATCGGCGGCAAAGTCGATGGGTCTTCGGCCCGCGCGACTCCCCCGACCAGCAGAATCTGGATCAGGCCTAGCGCGAGTGTTATCGTCCGAAAAAAGCGCAAAGTCGCCGTCCTACTGAATCGGTGCCGCTACCTGCAAAACTTGGGTGATTACGACCGCGCGGCGCCAGAAGAGTGTCCCGATGACAACACGCCGCTACGATTCTTTAGTGTACTCAGCCAAGGCTGGTTTCCCAAGCAATTCGTGGGTCTCAACGGTGATCAAACAGCGGATAATGCGCAATACTCCGGGTTTTACCAGTTTCGTATAGGAGCCCCGTCGAGGCTTTGTGACACTTGGGATACCGCGTGCTTTGAGATCGAGCCGAAAAGATGGCCACCATTATGGCAACGGCCCGGGGCAAAATCGTCCGAACGCCCGGAAATTAGGTCGGCGTGATCGATTTGCTGGACTAGGCGGCAGCGGCCGAATTGGTGGCTCGCCCGCCGCCGCCTTGCTGAAGAAGTCGCCGGACGAAGCGCTGTGCGGTTAGCCGCTCACGCAAATAAGACGCCAGCTTGATAGCTCGCGGCGCCAAGTAATTCCAGCGTAAATGATATGTCAGTTTGTTGTATCTATTCAGAGCCGCCAGCGTTTGGCGGCAACTATCGGCGTCGATTAGAATTTGCCGCGAGCTGGACCGGCGGAGTAGCAATTGCAGATTCGGATCGTTTGCCCCCGAGAATTGCTTTTCCACGACGAAGCCACAGCGGCGGGCCAACATCGAAAGCGTTAAGGCTGTGAAATTATGAATGTGGGCAAAGTGAAATAGCCGCGATTGCGTCGCAAAGGGGGCGCCGATATTGGGACACTCCACATACAATCGGCCGCCGGGCTTAATCAGTCGATGAAGACGCTCCAGCGCCTCGCGCGGCGAGCGGAGATGCTCGATTACATGGATCAAAAGCACGACATCGTGACTCGCGATCGGAGGCAAGTCGAACAGATACGCGCTGCGCACGTCGGCCTTGAGTCGAGTCCGCGAAAATTCTTCGAACCCGCTGTTGGGCTCAATGCCCGAGGCCGTCCAGCCGTGGTGCTGAAAAACTTTGACCGTGCAGCCGATGCCGGCGCCGACTTCGAACACAGATTCGCCGGGCCGCAAAAACGGCTTCAGTTGGCCGAAGATTCGTTCGCCGTTACGCCAGGCTCGCATCACCCGGCGGGCCGACGGAGTCCGCTCCCCATGATACGCCTGCCGGTAGCGCGTGGCGTAAAATTCGTCCAGCTCCGTTTCGCTGGGAATGTTCCAATGGGTCACTAAGCCGCAGAGAGCGCAAAGACCCGTGTCCAGCGGCTCACGCTTGCGATCGAACTGGCTAATCAAATGGAACTGTCTTCCGCCGCACAGGTCGCACGTTTTTGGCGCCGGCGCTCGTGAATCGACAGCGCCTCCGGGCAATGACAGGTCGTTAGGCAATGTGGCCATTTTGCGGCTTCTATGGCGGAACTATTTTCGATCGATTGCTGGCGCGCGAGAAGATTACTGAAACCCTCGGCCCGGGTCAATGCGGACTAGTTGCCCGCCAACTGGCCGTCACCGTCACCCGCCACGCTGCCGTTTCCCGAGGCAACTGATTTTGCTACACTCACCGCCCCTCGCTCCGAAGAGCGCGGCCAGCCTGTACGCTTGCCTGCGAAAAGTCGCGACATGGAGGTCGCCTTGCTCGCCAAATGGCCCATCCGAAACAAGCTGCTGATTGGCATTGGCCTGTTGGTGGCGATGGTCGCGACGCTTGCCGCGAGCGGATTCGTGGGCGTGTACGCTTATCGCACGCTCGTCCGCAATTTGCGCAATCGCGCCGATGAGCTGCCGCTGGCGGCCGAGTTGGCTGGCCGAGTCGGTGACTTGCGAGTCAGTTTGACCGAAACACATCCGCTGCGCGAATCGTCGATTACCGCTGTCGGTCGGCCTGACGCTCACGCCCTAGCGCTGCGATTCGATGTCAATTGCCAAGCCGTTAGGTCCGCGATCGACGATTACTGCTATCAGCTAACGCTCAACGATCAAGACGATCTGCCGATCGGCAACAACCATAAAGAGCAGGCCACGGTCGCGCGGCTGAAGCAAACGATCGTCGATGTGACCGAGCTCACGCGCGATCCCGACTGGCCGATGGATCAATCGCGGGCCGATGCCGTAAATCTGAAGCTCGAGTTAGCGCAATCGCTCACCGCGGAACTGCCCAGCTTTCTACACCGGCGGATTCACGACTTGGCGGGCGAAGTGCGCACCCGCTATCGCACGCTCATTATCCTGACCTGGATCACGACGGTCGGCGCGGTGGCCACCTTCGGGCTGTTTATTCACTTGTTCTATCGCTGGATATTCCGGCCGCTACGGGTGCTTATCAAAGGGTCGCGGTTCATTGCCGCCGGCAATTTTGGCTATCGGGTGGTCATCGATACGCGCGACGAGATGGCGGAGTTAGCCGGCGCGCTCAACGAAATGACGACTCGCTTTCAGGCGATCCGCGACGATCTCGATCGGCAGGTGCAAATTCGCACGAAGCAAGTCGTGCGGAGCGAGCAACTGGCGAGCGTGGGCTTTCTCGCGGCAGGCGTCGCCCATGAGATCAACAATCCGCTCGCGTCGATCGCCATGTGCGCCGAATCGCTCGAAGGCCGACTGCTGGAAGTCGCTCCGGAGCATGGCAACGACGCGAGCGTTGCCCAGCGATATCTGCGAATGATTCAAACCGAGGCGTTCCGCTGCAAAGAGATCACGGAAAAGCTGCTCGATTTTTCGCGACTCGGCGAAGTGCAACAACAAAACACCGAGCTACGCGACCTCATCGGTGGCGTGATCGAAATGGTGCGGCATGTCGGTAAATACCACAACAAACAAATCGATTTCGCGCCGGGCGACCCGATCGTCGCTCCGGTGAATCCGCAAGAAATCAAGCAGGTGGTGCTCAACCTCATCACCAACGCGCTCGATAGCCTGGAGCCCGAAGGCCAACTCGCGATCGAGCTGCGCACGGTCGATCGCTGCGCCGAAATCGCGTTCGTCGACAATGGGTGCGGCATGACCGACGAAGTGTTGGAACATCTGTTCGAGCCATTTTTTACCCGCAAACGCGGCGGACAAGGCACCGGGCTGGGCCTGTCCATCGTCTATCGCATCGTTGCCGATCACGGGGGACAAATCGACGCCACCAGCGCGGGACTCGGACGCGGATCGCAATTCCGCGTGATCCTGCCGCTCGTGGCCGCCCTAAAGGAGAAGAGCCATCGCTACCAAGCCGCGTAAACGCCTGAAATTGTTGTTCGCCGACGACGAACGCTCGCTGCAAGAACTCATGCGCATCGAGCTCGATCGAATGGGGCACGAAGTGACGGTCTGTCCTGACGGACTCACCGCCGCCGCCGCGCTCGAGCGGAACACCTATGACTGCATCTTGGTCGACCTCGACATGCCGGGCTTGAGCGGTATTCAAGTCATCGCAAAGGCCAAGCAACTCTCGCCCGACACCGACGCCGTCGTCCTGACCGGCAAGTCGTCGGTCGATACGGCGATCGCGGCGCTGCGGCATGGCGCGTTCGACTATTTGACGAAGCCCTGCAAGCTGGCGGAGCTCGAAGCCCTGCTCAATCGCGTGCAGCAGAAGCGCGAGCTCACCAATAAATATCGAGCGCTCAAGCGGCGGCTGGAGCGAGTCGAGGGTCCCACGCGATTGGTCGGCGAATCGCAGTCGATGAACCGCGTCCGACAGCTCATCGCCAAGGTCGCGCCGACAAACTCGGCTGTGCTGATTCTCGGCGAGACGGGCACGGGCAAGGAATTGGTCGCCCGGTCGCTTCACGAGCAGAGTCACCGGGCCGATCAGCCGTTCGTGGCGATCAACTGCGGCGCCCTGCCCGAGACGCTGATCGAAAGCGAACTGTTTGGCCATCGCAAAGGAAGTTTTACCGGAGCCGATGAGCATCGCGTCGGGCTGTTCCAGGTGGCCGACGGCGGCACGATGTTCCTCGACGAAATCGGCGAGCTGCCGAAGGCCATGCAAGCCAAACTGCTGCGGGTGCTGGAGAGCGGCGAGATCCGCCGTGTCGGTGAAAACGAATCGCTCACCGTCGACGTGCGGCTCGTGTGCGCCACGCATCGGCGGCTGGATGACATGGTCGACAGCGGCGATTTCCGCGAGGACCTGATGTTTCGGATCAACACGTTCGAAATTCAACTGCCGGGCTTGCGGCAACGGCCAGATGACATCGATGCGCTGGCCGGGCATCTCTTGCAGCGCTGCCGGTCGCATGTGCGGGCCGGAGACGAGATGTTCACGCCCGAAGCGCTGACGATGCTAAAGTCGCACGCTTGGCCCGGAAATGTGCGAGAACTGGCCAATGTCGTCGAGCATGCGTCGATCCTGTGCGAAGCGTTGCCGATTTCGATCGAGCATTTGCCGGAGCGATTCGAGAGTCGCAAAGTGCGGGCGCCGCGGCTTCGAGCGACCGGGCCAATGACATTGCGCGATATGGAGATGCAGGTGATTCACCAGGCGCTGGAGCGCAACGTCGGAAATAAGCCCCAAGCGGCCGACGAACTGGGGATCAGTTTAAAGACTCTCTATAACAAGCTGCATCTAGAAAGCAGTTTGGAGCGGTCGGCGTAGTTGATGACTCCGTCTTGCGTTCCTGCGGCAATGCTCGATAATGCGACCGAGTTTTGCCAAATTATTTTTAGCAGGAACAATCGCATATGCCGCTCTTGGTCGTGGGCTCGGTGGCTTTGGACAGCGTCGAAACGCCGGTGGCTCGGCGAGATGACATTCTCGGCGGATCCGCGGTGTTTTTTTCCGTTGCCGCCCGGTTTTTTTCTCCGGTGCGATTGGTGGGGGCCGTCGGTGAAGACTGGCCGCGGCAGCATACTCAATTGTTGGCGGACCGGGATATCGATGTCGGCGGCCTCCAGGTGATTCCCGGCGGCAAGACTTTTCGCTGGCGCGGCCGGTATCTGCCGAACATGAACGACCGCGAGACGCTCGAAACTCATTTGAACGTGCTGGGGACGTTCGATCCCGTGTTGTCGCCCGAATATCGGAAGAGCAAATTTCTCTTTCTCGCGAACGGCGCCCCGGCCGTGCAGATGAAAGTGCTCGATCAAGTACCGGACGCCGAGTTGACTGTCGCCGACACGATGAATCTGTGGATCGATATCGCTCGGGCCGATCTGGACCGATTGCTAAAGCGGATCGACGGTCTGGTCCTGAACGACTCCGAAGCGAAGCAAATCACGGGCGACGAAAATCTCGTGCGGGCCGGTCACGCCGTGCGACGGATGGGCCCAAAATTCGTGATCGTCAAAAAAGGGGAGCATGGCGCGATGTTCTTCAGCGAGCATGAAACGTATGTCATGCCCGCTTATCCGACGCCCGACGTCGTCGACCCGACAGGCGCCGGAGATTGTTTCGCCGGGGGCATGATGGGCTACCTCGCCGAGCAGGGAAACTTTTTACCGGCCACGCTGAAGGCGGCGATGGCCAACGGCATCGTCACGGCTAGTTTCGCGGTCGAAGACTTCAGCCTTGACCGATTGCAGCGACTGACTCGCGGCGACATCAACGCCCGGCTGGCCGAGTACCGGCAAATGATGAGCTTTTGAGGCCGAGGCACAAATAGACGGGATTAACAGGATTTTCAGGATTTACGAAATCTTTGAAGCGAATTTGCCGCTTTCTTAATCCTGATAATCTTGTCAATCCTGTCTAAATTTCCTTCTCGTTTGGATCGAACAGCAGCGGGAAGAATTGGCCGTTGATCGGCTGGCCGGTCAGAACACTGGGAACTCCGTTGAGCAGTGGCTCGTCGCTGGCCGATCGCACGCCGTCGCGGATCGCGTTGATCACCGTCGCTCGCCGCGGCCGATCGGTGCGGTTCTCAAAACTGCCGTGAACCAGCAGCGGATGATGGAACGAGCATTCCCCCTGCTTGAGTTCGACCGCCACTGGACTTTGAAACTGGGCCCATTGCTCGTCGTCGAGCACTTCGCGTATCGCTTGCATATCGCCGACCAGTCCTGTCGGCGGCAAAAGCGGCCAACGATGACTCTTGGGCACATAATGCAGGCAGCCGTTGTCGCGCGTGCTGTCGTCCAATCCGATCCAGCAAGTCAGATGGGCCATCGGCTTCGAGCGGGTCCAGTACGAATAATCCTGATGCCAGGCGACGACGCCCCCATGCTTGGCCGGCTTGCAGAACAACTGATCGTGCCAAAACCGGACAGCCCCGTCGAGCAGTTGGCTGGCCGCCATCGTGAAGGCCGGCGCCCAGAGCAGATCGTGAAACGCGAGGCTGATTCGCCAAGCGCCAAGCGCGTGAAATAGCACCCGCGATGGGTCGATCGATTCGTTGGTGTGATATTCGTAAAATAGCTCGTGGCCTGGATGTTTGGGATCGAAAAGCCCTGTCAATTCGTCTCGCAGCACGTCGACTTGCCGGTCGTCGAGAATTCGGACGCCGTGCAAATAGCCGTTCTCGTGAAAGAAGTCGACCTGCTCGTCGCTCAATCGAAACGCCGCCCATTGGCTCTCGCTCGTGGGCAAGCGAATGAAGTCGCCGATCGGTTCGCTGTATCTTGAAAGATCGTCTGCCGCCATCGCTGACTCCAAAAATTGCCTTACTTTGCTTATCGGTCGAAAATGGACTTCACCCGGCGCCGCCGCTATTATGCACAACCGACAAGTGGCTGGCCATCATCGAGAATCGTGTAAACCCGGAGACTTTCATCATGGGCCGTTTTGCGTTTTTCCTGTTTGCGGTCCTAATTGCGGCAAGCAATGGTTCATCGTTCGCCGCGGAACCGACAGTCGAACTGCTTTGGCCCAACGGCGCGCCGGACGCGAAGGGGACGGCCGACGCCGACAAACCGACGCTGACGCTCCTACCCGCCCCGGCGGATAAGGCGAGCGGCGCGGCGGTGGTCATCTGCCCCGGCGGCGGTTACGGCGGCGTGATGATGAGCTACGAGGGGGTGGACGTCGGCCGCTGGCTCAATACGCTCGGCGTCTCCGCGGTCGTGCTCAATTATCGTCACGCGGGACGCGGCTATCATCATCCGGCGCCGCTGGAAGATGCTCAGCGGGCGATTCGCGCCGTTCGCGCACGGGCAAGTGAATGGAAGCTCGATCCCAAAAAGATCGGCGTTCTCGGCTTTTCGGCAGGCGGGCATCTAGCGTCGACGGCCGGCACACACTTCGACTCTGGCAAAGCCGACGCCGCCGATCCCATCGATCGCGTGAGTTGTCGGCCCGATTTCATGGTGCTGATCTATGCGGTCATCAGTCTCAAGCCACCCGCGACGCACAGCGGATCGCTGCACAATCTGCTGGGCGACAACCCGGACGCTAAGCTCGTGGAGAGCTTGTCGAACGAAACCCAAGTCACGGCTCAAACGCCACCGACGTTTCTGGTCGCTTCCACCGCCGATACGGTCGTGCCGGCGGAAAACAGCGTGCGGTTCTATCTCGCGTTGCGGCAAGCCAAAGTTCCCGCCGAACTGCACGTCTACGAAAAAGGCAACCACGGTTTTGGGATGGGCAAGGGCGACCCGGTGCTTTCGACCTGGACGGACCTCTGCGGAGCTTGGCTGCGGCTGCACGGTCTGGTCAAGTGACGCCCGCTGCTTATAACTAAGCGTAGACTACATAGCCGCAGCATCCTGCCGCGCAATGCGGGCTCTACATTCCACGCACTCCGCAGCCGGATGCCGCGGCCATGTATCGACCCCTTTCATTCGATATTCGAGGCGTCTCATGCGTGCTCTCGTCACCGGCGCGACGGGCTTCATCGGTCGTCAACTGCTGCCGCATCTCGATCAGCCGATCGTGCTCAGCCGCGAGCCGGATCGGGCGATGCAGAAGTTGGCTCAGTTCGGGGTGACGGCATTTCACTGGGATCCCATGGAAGGACCGCCTCCCGCTAAAGCTTTTGAAGGTGTCGGCACGATTTTCCATCTGGCGGGCGAGCCCATCGCTTCCGGACGCTGGACCGCCTGGCGGAAAAATGCGATTCGCGACAGTCGAGTCCTGGGGACCAAGAACCTGATCGCCGGCCTCGGCAAGCTCGACCGACGTCCCAGCGTGCTCGTGTCGGGCTCGGCCGTAGGATATTACGGCTCGCGAGGCGACGAAGAGTTAACCGAAACGGCGTCGCGTGGTCACGATTTCCTGGCCGATGTTTGTGTCGATTGGGAAGCCGCCGCGAGCGAAGCAAAAGCTCTCGGGATGCGTGTCGTGCTGAGCCGCACCGGCGTCGTGCTTGGTCGCGAAGGCGCTTTGCAAAAGATGATGCTCCCGTTCAAGCTTGGCTTGGGCGGTCCGTTGGGCAACGGCAAGCAGTGGATGCCCTGGATCCATGTCGACGACCTGGTGGGATTGCTTCTGCACGCGGCGTCAAATCCCGTAGTCTCCGGACCGATGAACGGAGTCGCGCCCCAGTCGGTCACGAACCGAGAATTCACCAGAGCGCTGGCCAAGGCCCTCCATCGCCCAGCGTTGTTGCCGGTTCCCTACTTCGGCATCCGCCTCGCGCTGGGCGAGGTGGCCCAGGTCCTATTCGCCTCACAGCGAGTGCTACCAGCAGTCGCCCAGGGCGCCGGATACACGTTCCGCTATCCAGAGATTCACGCCGCCCTCGAACAAATCATTGGGCAACGAGAGGCCTAACGCGCGGCGGAATCGGAGTCGGGCACGGCAATCCGCTCGTCGAGCCTTTCGAGAGTTCTACGTTCTAGATTCTCCCCGTTGTAGATTCCGCACGGCATCGTCTCGACTAGCGCATAGTTCACGCATGATCGCTAATTCGTCGCGTCCTTCCGCAAAAAAGGTCGCGATGGGCTGCCCGGTTAAAAATACTGCCGGCTGAGGCGAAATGTCAGCGATGTTCGGCCAGAGATCGTTTCGATCTGGCGGCCGGGCTCGATCGAAAAAACGGCCCGTGGTTCTGCAATCGAACGGAGCAAACAAGATTGCTTTGCCAGCCTGAACGGATTTCGTTTCGATTTGGCAAGTTGGCAATTCTAGCCGCTGGAACGAAGCGATATGGAGAGATATGGCCGATAGCGTCGTTGATCGTTCCAAGATTTCGATGGACGCCGTGTAACGAGGATTGATTTCGATCGGCGTAATCTGTTCGGAAGATTGAATCGCGTCGACGCCGAACAGGCCGAGAACGCCTAATTCTCGCGAGAGCGTTTGACCCAGGCGTTCGTAGCTCGCCTGCTGTGACGCCGTTAGCTGCAAGGTTCCAATCGATCCGCAGTATCGAAATGGGGCTTGAATCGCGAGATCGCTTGGTAGCCACTCCTGTCCCACGATCTGTCGCGTCACGCCGAGCAGCCGCGCGTCGCGGCCGTTGCCGATGTAAACGGCGCCGACCGGTCGACCCATGAGTCGCTCCTGAAAATAAAATCCCTTCCACGGGTCGGCTTCCGCATGGTTTTTAACCGTCGCCGATGTGCTTTCGTCGAAGACCCGAATGTTGTTGCCGCCCGCCGAGGCGAGAGGTTTGATGAGCCAAGTCCCGTCCGTGGGCACATCGCGGATTCTCGAGGATGGAAGACAGCGGGCAGCGGCGATACCGGATTCGGAGAGCACGCGGCTCCAGGTAAATGGATCGCGGACCGTCCGCAATGTTACGCCACTATTGCCGTACAGCGGGCGAATCGTGGCGAGCTCGTCGATCAGATCGGGATAATTTTCCAGCGCGCCGGTGTACATCCACGGCCCTGCCGGCGCGGTCGCGAGGATTTTTGGCAGATCGGTCGGGTAGTTTTCGATGCGCGGGGCCGGACCGCAGAGTTTTAAGTCTTCGTCCGCGAAGAGATCGGCCGCCCAGATGGAGAGATTGGCGCGCCGGGCGGATTCGGCCGCCGCGCGAGCGCTGGCGCCAATGATCGTGATGTGCGGCACAATGGCTGAAACGTGGTTGTCGCCTGATGAAAAGGCGCGTGCCGCCACGAGGGGCAGCGGCACGCGCGAAAAACGCATTGTTTCGCTATTGAAGGAATTGCTGGCACCAGTATACGGTGCCGTCGGTGGCCGTGAAGGCGGCCGCGCCCATCCGGTGGTAGCTGGGATTGAGGATGTTCGCTCGGTGGCCCGACGAATTCATCCACGAAGAGAGAGCCTCGGCAGGGCTTCTTTGGCCCCAGGCGATATTTTCCGCCACCGCCATGTGCGAGTGCTGCATCGTGTGGCTATTGGTCATCCAGGCCGCGTGACTACGAGCCATCTGCTCGAGAGACCGATCGACCGCGAGCGGCGCTAAGCCAAATCGTGCCCGCTCGGCGTTGGTCCGGTCCACGATGCTCTGCTCCACTCCGACCATCGGGAACTCGGGTTTGGGAGTCGGCGCGCCGATCGTATCGAGACTGACAAGCAAAGCCGCGGCGATTTTGAGAATCGAAGCGTACATAGTTTCTCCATAAACGAACTAGAAAAAAAACTGGAAACTAAACCACAAGACGGAGCTTCAGCGCGGACCGCATACCGCACGGTCGGTCGCCGAGGTTTTGGAAGCTAAGCCGCGAGACCAGGGCCCGGTCAGAAACCCGCCCTGAATTACCCGTCCGCCGTCTGGCTCAGCTATTTGGTGGGAGGACCGACTATCGTGGTCGGCCCGAACTGGGATGGACCGAATCGCCGGGCGGATCCAACCGCGACCGATTCGGCTCAAGCTGGACAAGATACAGTGACCTTGCGGGCTTGATGAGGGTCCAACATACAGTAGCCAAGCAGCATGACAAGGGGGTCGAAGTCGGCCCCCAAGAGACTGGGGTGGTCCAAAGACGAGACTGGACGGCGTGGCAGGATACTGCGGCCATATGCGGCCATGTAGAGGTTGCTTGTATTTGGGCGCCAGTTTGGTAAGTTGACGCGCACCATTCCGCTAACACCAAAATCCACCACCGAATACGAATTTCAGGAGAAATCGCCCATGTCGATGTTCATCGGAGAAGCCTTGTCCGGAGAGGGCAACGAGATCGCCCATATCGATCTGCTAATCGGGACGAAGGACGGACCCGTCGGAACCGCGTTCGCCAACGCCTTGGCCCGGCAGAGCGAAGGTCACAGCAACCTGTTGGCCGTGCTCACGCCGAACCTGGCGGTCAAGCCGGCGACCGTGCTGGTCACTAAGGTGACGATCAAGGGGATGAAGCAGGCCGTGCAAATGTTTGGTCCCGCGCAGGCCGCCGTCGCCAAAGCCGTCGCCGACTCGGTGGGCTCCGGCGTGATTCCCAAAAACCAAGCCGAGGATCTGGTCATCGTGTGCGGCGTGTTCATCCACCCGGCGGCCGCCGACGACAAAAAGATCTACGATTACAACTACAAAGCCACGCTCGACGCCATCTCCAGCGCAATGCGCGGCAAGCCGACGGTCGACGATATGCTCGCCGGCAAAGAATCGGCCCACCATCCCTTCCGCGGATTCTAGGACGGGCGGAGGAAAACAGTCGGGAGACGGGAGTCGGGAGCCGGGAGTGAAGACAGCGGCGAAGCCTTGGAAACGAATCCTGAAAATCCTGTCCAACTTTTTTGTCCTCGTCTTCGTCCTTCGCGACCTTTTCGACTTCGCGGTTTAAATGTCCTCGGAATTGGTGACCTCGCGTGGAGTCTCCAAGAGCCAAGATTCTGCTGCAATTGGATACCGACCCACAGCCTAGCGTGTTCGACGCTGTCGTGGCGATCGACGCGGGTGTGGATCAACTGTTGCGGCATGGCGGAGTGACGGTGGCCAATGTCCGCGACTTGGTATATGGGGCGATGTTCACGCGCAGCCCGGGCGACTTAAAATCGACGGCCATCTTCGTCGGTGGCTCGAACGGAGCCGCAGCCGAACAATTGTTGTCCGAAATCCGCGGCGCCTTTTTCGGCCCGTTGCGGTTGTCGGTGCTGCTCGACCCGAATGGCTCGAATACGACCGCCGCCGCGGCCGTCTTGGCGGCGAGCCGGCATTTGAACTTGGCGGAAACTACGGCGCTGGTGCTCGGGGCGACCGGGCCCGTGGGCAGCCGTGTCTTGCGATTATTAGCACGCCAAGGGACGAAAGTTCGTGGCGCCTCGCGCGATCTTTATCGTGCGAGAGAGCTGTGCCAGCGGGTCGCCAAATTAGCGCCCAAGGCGGCGCTGGAGCCAGTCTCGATCGCGACCGAGGCGGACCTGACCGCCTCGCTTGCCGGCGCTCAGTTGGTCATCGCGGCCGGGGCGATTGGCGTCGCGCTGTTGCCGAAAAGTGTTCGCCGCCAGAGCCAGGATTTGCGAGTCGCTGTCGATCTCAATGCCGTAGCGCCGCTAGGAATTCCCGGAATCGAACCAACCGACAAAGAGACATTGCGAGACGGAACCATCGCTTATGGGGCGATTGGCATTGGCGGCCTAAAGATGAAAATTCATCGCCGGGCCATCCAACGCCTCTTCGAGTCGAACGATCAGATTCTGGACGCCGAAGAGGTTTTTCAGATCGGGAAAGAACTGGACGGTTCGTAGCGAAATCATCATGTCAACGAACGCGCTTACTGCGTGCGCGGCTCTAACGGCCAATTGAAAACTTATGTCAAAAAAAGTGCGTTGGGGAATTCTTAGCACCGCCAAGATCGGCGTCGACAAAGTCATCCCCGCCATGCAGAAAGGGGAGTTGACCGAAGTTGTGGCCATCGCCTCGCGCACAATGGATCGAGCCCGACAAGCCGCCGACCGGCTGGGCGTGTCCCGGGCTTATGGCTCTTATGAGGCGCTGCTCGATGATCCCGAGGTCGACGCGGTCTACGTCCCGCTGCCCAACGATCAACATGTCTCCTGGTCGATTCGCGCGCTCGAAGCGGGCAAGCACGTGCTCTGCGAAAAGCCACTTGGCCTCTCGGCCGCGCAGGCTCGCGAGTTGGCTGCGGCCGGCGCCCGATATCCGAAGCTGAGGCTGATGGAGGCTTTCATGTACCGCCATCATCCGCAGTGGCGAAAGGCCAAGCAGTGGGTCGACACGCGGCAGATCGGCAGAGTGCGGAGCGTCCAGACGTTCTTTTCGTTCTTTAACGTCGATCCGGCCAATGTTCGTCACGATCCGGCGATGGGGGGCGGCAGCTTGATGGACGTGGGGTGCTATGCCATTTCGGTCGCCCGGTGGATGTTCGGAAGCGAGCCGCGGCGCGTCGTGGGACTCTTGGAAGAAGACTCGCGGTTTCACGTCGATCGGCTGACGAGCGCCCTGCTTGAGTTCGATACTGGCATGGCGGCGTTCACCTGCTCGATGCAAGTGGCGCCGCTGCAGCAGGTGCAAATCGTCGGCGACGAGGGCCGCATCGAAGTCGCCGACATCCCGTTCAACGCCCCGCCCGACCGCCCCTGCGTCGTTCGTCTCACGCGCGGCGACGAATCGACCAACTACGCATGTGAAATCTGCGATCAATACACGATCCAAGGCGATCTGTTCGCTGAATCGATCATCAACGACACCCCGGTCCCGACCCCGATTGACGACGCCGTACGCAATATGGAAGCGATCGACGCCGTCGTGCTGTCGAGCCGAACCGGCGGCTGGGTGAGTTTGGCGACCTAGAGTTGAGAGGCCGGCTCGAAAACAGATTGCCACGAGTTCAACACGCGCTCGACTTGCTCCCAAACCCGCCAGCTTGAGAATTCTATTCCGACCGGGGCGTTGCCCCTACTCGAACATCCCGTCGGGTAATCCGACGACGCCGCGGACGACGACTCGTGTGATCGAGTCCCAGGGGACGATCGTCATGGTCACGGTCCCGTCGGCCGATTGCGAGGCGAACAGACCGTGCGAGTTCTTCGAGAGCTGTTTTTCGAACCACTCGGGCACCAGAATGGCGCCGCCCGATAGATGCAGTTCGACAATTCCGCCATGCTCGCGCTCCGACCACAGTCGAATGACCAATCGCGCGAGAGGATGCCAATCTGGGTCGTCGAACGTGAGTTCGTCAGCTCGCGAGGGAGCCAGCCCATGGGGCATGTCGTTTGCGACAGCGGCCGGGCTCGCCGCTTGATCCAATATCTGCTGGTAGATATTGGCCACGTCGGCCGGATTGTTGTCCGCCGGTTGTTGACCGCCGTCGCCGCCGGCGGGCTCATCCATGAGCGGAATCCGAAATTTTTCGCCGCAGTGAGGACACTTGCCGGCGTGGCCTTGCAGGCGACTGGGCGCGTTCAGTTTGTGCCCGTTGGGGCAGAGAAACACGATTTGCGGCTCGCGGAGGGCGGCCGGTTTGGCTGCGGCCGCTTTGTCGCTTTCGCCGGTTGGAACGACGCCCGTGGAGCCGTTGGGCTGCGATCCGCCGGCGCCCAGTTTCGGCCCGGAGCCGCTCACGGCCGATGAAACCGGCGCATCGCTGACGGCGGCGCCGACGCCGGATCCGGCGGCCAAGTTCGTGCCCGACTTGCTCGGCAGCTTTCCGCTACTGGAGGGCGCCGGCTCGGCGGACACGATGCGACTTCCTTCACCGTCCAAGTCGGGAATGCGAGTCACCGTGCCGCACCGTGGGCATTTGGCCATGCGTCCGGCATGGTCGACCGGCGTGCTAAGTCGATGCCCGTTCGGACAGGTAAATTCAATCGCCATGGATCGACGAGACGGGTGCGAAGAGTGTGACGGAAAAGCGACTCGCTCCGCGAATGCAAGCCTTCGCACTGAGCAGCCTTGATCGTAGTCTCCGTTATGGGTCGATACAACATGCAAGCGACCGCGTCTGGCATGTGCCGGTTCGCGCCGCACGGGATTGTCTCTACGCCGAACCTGCAGGTTCGGACCCTGTATTGGGGTGGCCTCTTGCCGTCATTCCAAATCGCCGGCCCGCAGATGGCAGTAGCTTTCGTAGCGGCGAGCGTCCAGATGACCGTCGGCGACGGCGTCTTTGACGGCGCACTCCGCTTCGTGGGTGTGCGTGCAGTTCGGAAACTTGCAGAGGCTGACATACGGCCGAAGATCGCGATAACAGCCGGCCACTTCCTCCGCGATGATGTCCCAAAGCTGAAATTGCCGAATACCGGGCGTGTCGATCACATAACCACCGCCGGCCAACGGCAGCAGCTGCGCGGTCGTGGTCGTGTGGCGTCCCTTTTGCGATTCGGTGCTGACCTCCGCGACGCGGAGGTTAAGATCGGGCTCGACCCTGTTGATCAGCGATGACTTCCCGACGCCGCTTTGGCCGACGATGACGCTCGCGCCCCCGGCCATCACGCGCCGCAGCCGATCGACCCCTTGCCCCGTTCGCACGGATGTCAGCAGCACCCGGTAGCCCATCCGGCTGTAGACGCCCACGAGCGGTTGCAAATCGGCCCGCTCGACCAGGTCGGCCTTATTGATGCAGATTACTGGCCGAATTCGATGCTGCTCGGCCGTCACCAGAAACCGGTCGATCAAATTGGGCTTGAGATACGGCTCAGCTGCGCTGCCGACGATCAGCATCTGATCGACATTGGTCACGATGATGTGCTGGCGGCCGCGACTCGATCGAGACAGCACGGCCCGTCGCGGTTCGACCCGTTCGATCACACCCTCGGCGACGCCACTGGAAGCGTCGAAATGAAAATGCACCCAGTCGCCGGCCGCAACCACGTGACGCTGGTCGGTCGCCATCGTGCGGAGCAGTCGCCGCGTGACGCACCGGACGATCGTCCCATCGTCGGCTTGCACGGTACTCGACAGGCCATGCACGCGGAGCACGCGACCGTGCCGGCTATGGAGATTGAGGTCCGGCAGAACGGCGAATCCACCGTCGTCCTTGTGGGCCTCTTCGCCGACGACCGTTCGCTTGCGGGTAAGCTCCCCTTTGCCGCTGAGTCGCTCGCCGAGCGCGGCGTCGTTTGTTTTGTCTTCGTTGGCGGCGAATTTCCGGGTCAGATCGCCCGTGCGCGGCCTGGCGCCGCGGTTCTTGCGAAAGTCGGCCCGAATCTTATTCCGTTTCTTCGCCATCCGCTCAGAGCCTATCCGCGTACCGTCTGAGGAGAGGAGGGACAGTTCCCGACGGTTCTCGGAGAGGCTCTTAGCATACCGCGATCCCGCGAATCGTCAGAACGGCCGATTAGAGCTTTTAAGCTGACCGGCCGAGTTGTCCAACACGTCATAGCGCTTCGGCTCGCCTGGCTGCGGCGCCGACTTGGCGGGCTCGCCGCTCTTCTTGGCTCCGGACAAGCCCAGGCGTTCGAGCAGCGACTTGGACATGATGTCGGCCGGCACGTTTGACTCGGGGGGAGGTGGACCGACCGCGCCGACGTCCATCGGCGAGTAATTGATCTGATATTTGTGCTTCGAGACCGTCAGCTCCGCGCCGGGGTCGAGCCGCTTTTCGGTGACTCGCGCGCCGTTGACCTTGACCCCGTTGCTGCTGCCCAGATCCTGCACGAACCAATATCCGCCGTTGAGCGTCAATTGACAGTGATGGGCCGAAACGTTGGCGAACCGCAACACGATGTCGCAGCTTTCGCGGCGGCCCACGAGCAGGCTCCGTTTCATGAGTGGTATCGGATCGCCGCCCCCGATCGGTTGCAGTTCTCCCAGCGACTCCGCCGTCATACATCCCTCCGCTTGTTGGCCAATGCTAACGAACTTATGATGATCGATCCGCAGTCGCCATTCTCGTTCCAAAAAAAGAAGGGAGGCGGCGCCAATTTCGAGCGAGCCGCGCTAATCGTTCCCTAACTTTCTACTTTAAACGGCCCCTAGGGGGGCGTCAACGGAATCATGGCGACGCAGGCTGAAACCGGCGAAAAATGGCGCGCGGCGGGTCTGAGGTACTACGCTTACAACTTCTTTCTTCGCCAGAAGTTCGGCTCGCGGGTCCAAAAAGTCAGCCTCGACGCCGGCTTCACCTGCCCGAACGTCGACGGCACGGTCGCGACCGGAGGTTGCACGTTTTGCGACAACCGGAGCTTCAGCCCCAGCCGCCGCGTCCCGCGGCAAACCATCCACGAGCAGATCGACGACGGCATTCGCCGGCTCAAGTGGCGCTACGATGTAGACCAGTTCATGGCCTATTTCCAGCCGGCCACTAATACCTATGCGCCGGTCGCGAAACTGCGTCCGCTGTTCGAAACGGCCATGAGCCATCCAAAAGTTGTCGGCTTGGCGATCGGCACCCGGCCGGATTGCGTGCCGACCGACGTGCTCGTACTGCTGACGGACCTTGCGAGCCGGACCTATCTATCGGTCGAGTACGGCATGCAGACGATGCACGACCGATCGCTCGATTGGATGAACCGGGGCCATCACCACGACGCATTTGTCGACGCGGTCGAACGCAGCCGAGGCCGGGGTTTTGAGATTTGCGCCCATGTCATGCTCGGGCTGCCCGGCGAGTCACACGACGACATGCTTGCCACGGCGCGCGAGTTAGCTCGGCTCAAGCCCGACTGTGTGAAGATCCACAATCTCTACGCGGTGAAGAACACACCGCTGGCCGACCAAGTCGCGGCGGGCGAGGTGACGCTGATGGGCCGCGACGAATACATTCGCACGCTGGTCGATTTCCTGGAATTGCTTTCGCCAGACTGTGTGATCGAGCGTATCAGCGGCGACGCGCCGCCGAAGTATTTCATGGGTCCGGCCTGGTGCCTCGACAAGCCAGCCGTACGTTCGGCGCTAGCGACTGAAATGGACCGCCGCGACTCGTGGCAAGGCAAACGCTGGACGTAACGGCCGCGGCGAAAAGCGAAGAGGCCAAGAACGTGCGGCCATTCAGCGAAGCAATCTCACTTCACCTTCTGCATGAATTTCAGAAATTCGCCGTCGAGCTTCTCTAAGTCGTCGCCAAACGCGGCCTGAAATTGCTTCACCCGCTGCTCGGGTTTGTCGAAGAAAAGCGTCTTCTTCGCGGCCATGGTCTCCATATAAGCCGAAAATTCTTTCGGTTTCTGCTTGATCAAATAGTAGTTCAGCGCCCAGGCTTCGGCGTAGGCGTCGAGCGCCTGCCGCGGATCGCGAAATCGCTTGTCGTCACCGATCAGGGACAAGAGTGACTTCGCCGGCCGGGTGCGGGAATAGTCGCGAAATCGCTCCAGCCGAGGCCGATTCACCTCGCCGATCGTCCGCCAGCCCTTGCCGCTGTTGAGGTCGGGCGTCTCGAAATACACCGCCAGCCCCTCGCTCACCCACAGCGGGATATCCGCGAACCGTGTTTGCAATCCGCAGTTAAAGGCAATCTGGTGCGTCGCCTCGTGAATGATCGTCGCGACCATTGCCTCGGCCTCGGGCCGGGCGAGCATCTGATTGATTTGCGCGCTGTTAGTCCGCCGATCGCCCGGCTTGCGAATCGATTCGATCCCGGTCAGATCGTACATGTTCACGTGATTGGTCCGCAGGCTGTAAAATCCGATGATGTTATTCGTGTTGGGGCCCAGTTCGTCGGTCACGTGCTTGGCGTACGACCCTTGGTTGGCAAATACCAGCACGACCAGCGGCAACTCCGCGTCGTGCAACTTGAATCCCCGCCGGCTCCAATAATTGTTGAATGCCAAATAGAGCCGCTCATAAAGGGCGCCGATCCAAGTCACGTAGGCCCGTGACGTGTTGTGGCAGAATACATAATGAGCCGTCGTGTAAACCTCGAACCCCTGCGGCAGTTCGCCGAGCGCGTGCTTGCCCGCTTCGGCCTGCGTGAGCGGCATGAATTCCCTGTCCTCCTGGGTATGGCTGACCAATTCCTGCGGCTCAATATTCCACAGCATTCCGTCGGGCGCGAGCAGCATGATCCCGCCATCTTTAGCGGTGACCAGCAGCTTGCCGGTGACGTGATGCTCGATTGACGCCCGGCGAAACGTTACGAGTTCGACCGCGCTGGCGGGCGCCGCCCAGCCAAGGCTCAGCACCACGGCCATGGCCATGCAGAATTCGGTCAACCGGAAAAATCGAGCCATGCCACGGATCCTAAAGATATGCGAAGGCCTCGCGTTCCTGCCTCGCATTATAACAGCCCCAGCGAAATGTCAGCGCTGGCACTTACCGAACGGAAGTGGTAAGTAAGGTCCTGATCGTGCAAATCGCAACTCACCATGATAGTTTGAGCCACGGCCCGTTTTTTTCATCGGCCAACGCACATTCTCTCCCAATACGTTCGTAAAAATGAGTGACTCCGACACGTCGGTCGCCGAATTGCGGCAAATGGTCGCGGGTTTTGTCGGCGAGCGAAACTGGCAGGTTTTTCACGCTCCCAAGAATCTTTCGATGGCGCTGGCCGTCGAAGCAGCCGAACTCATGGAGCACTTTCAATGGCTATCGGTCGACGAGTCGCGAGCCATTCCTCCAGAAGGTCCGCAGCACGCGGCGATCGCCGACGAGTTGGCCGACATCGTCTGCTATGCGCTCGCCCTGGCGAACGAAATGCAGATCGACTTGAGCGATGCCATGCGGGCGAAAATGGTCAAGAATATCGCCAAATATCCCGCGGGCGAGTATCGGGGGCGATACGAGAAACCGCCGGAGTAGTAATCGGGTCGAGCAAGTCCGTCGGACTTGTGATTCGTCAAGTGTTGATTGGACAGGTGGTGTGTCACGGGGCGGATCGCGCGCCAAAGGGAGGATAACCAATGTCGTCAGGCGGCGTCGCGGTTGAAGACATCGCCAAAGAATTCTTGATTTTCAAAAATACGGAATACGAATTGAAGACAGTATATTGAGACGGCGCGAGGCTGGATTTCGGGAACCTTGGACCAATTTCCGCGTCTAACTGTTATTTGGAGGCCGGGCTGCAATGCCAGGACGGTTAAAAACTTCAGTCGGAGAATGGACCCATGCTTGCCAACTCGATCTGGAATCCTTTAAAGGCTCCTCGCGCTTTGGGTTTTCAACCATTAGGTGCGGCGATGGCAGTGGCGCTCCTGAGCGGAACGATTTTTGCCCAGGGAAAGCCGGGCGGCGACAGCCCTCCCCGACCATGCGAGTCGAAGTCGAAGGCAATTGTCGAACGACTTCGCCCGGATTTGGCGACGTTTGCCTTATACCTGACGTATGTCCCGCGCGTACGGGAAGAGCGTCCGAATCTCGAACTTTATGCGCCACTCATCGTGATCCATGCTGGCGATGAGCGGCTCCATATCACCGACGAGCAATGCCGGAAAATCTTCGATTGGCTGGTGGCCGATGGGTTTTTCGACCGGGCCAGGGAGTTGGTGAAGGAAAAGGGGCGACAGGGTCTTGCCGTCGGCCCGTTTTACGACTTGATGATTTCGGTCGGTGGTCAATCCCCTATGTATCACGCTTCGATCGGCTGGGACAAGAACACGATCATGCGTTTGAAGGCCCTCCGAGCGCTACTCGACGGATCTCCGGCAAAGGCTGTCGATCGTCTGGTTGCGGGCCTTTCTCACGACGAAATCGACGCGGCGAGCGGTCCCGCCGCCGCGTCACCCAAAGGAGCACTGCTTACAGTCGCAGCTGAAAAAGATTCGTGCCAGATTGGGGACCCAATTGTCTTGACGTTTACGATTGAGAACATCTCGGACAAAGATATTCTGATCTATGACGGAACCGATCTCTACCAATCCTGGTTCCACGAGTTTGTATTCCACGACGAATCTGGCAAACTAATTCCCTTCACGAGCCCTGAGGAGGACTTCAAGGAAGCAATGACCGTGGCGCGACGCCTTCGGCCTGGAGAGAAAGCCCGACACAAAATCTTGTTAAACGGTTGGAAGTTAGCCGGCCTCGGTCATCCGTATACTTCCATCGGAAAAGAATCGCGGAAGTTCGTCATCACCGGGACCTATCGAACGCCGGCCGGGTTTGATTTCAAGCAACCGGAGGCTTGGCTTGGTCGGATTGAAGCCAAACCGACCGCCATTTCCGTTGGCCCTTAGGCGCGAGGCGCCGCGTCGGTCCAGGCGCGACTGGCGAAAATCCTGCTATCGCCTTTGAAGTTCGTGGCCGGATGGCGGTTTTATTCCGGCGCCGCCGCGCGAATCAACTCGATCAGAACTGACCAGTGGGGGCGCCGCTGGTCTTCGCAGTAGCAACCGTCTGCGACTGGCGTCCGCGGGGTGATCGCCGCGAGCAAACTTGATTGCTTGATCTGCGTCTGTCTTGCCCATTTCACTTGCGTGCCGATTGCAGAAGTTCTTGAAGCCAGCTTGCGCGAGAGGCAGCTTCTCGGCTGCGCGCTGCTTGCTGGCAGCGGTTGCATTGGGATATATTCAATTCCCACCCACGACGAATGAACGTCGCATTCGCGACCTGCGGAAAAATACCAACTCGACGTTGGCCCCTCGACTCGCCGGAGACAAACACGCCATGGCCGGACAACCCAAAGCTCCGTTCTATTTGATGGTCTTTCTGGTCGTCGGTGGACTGCTAGCCTTCGCCGCCTATCGCGCCGACATCTTCGCTCCCAAGGGGAAGCCGACGGGCGGTGACGCTGCCAATTCCAAGACGAAGCTCGAACTGCCGTCGAACGCCGAATCGCCCGACAGCGGCAGCATTACGACGGTGAAGGAATACAAATTCGTTCCCTCGGAGCATTTGCCTCCGGTCAAGGGCGTATCGGCCTATAAGCCGATGAAGGACGACACGGTCGTCTTCGCGCTCAACGTTTGGGCCGGTTGGGCGCCGATCATCTATGCCAACAACGGTTTCTCGCCGAAGAAAATCTGGAAAACCGAGGACGGCAAAGAATTCAAAGTCGAGTTGCGGCTGATCGACAATCCCGTCGACATGCGCGACGCCTATGCCGCGGGCGAAACGCCGATCGGTTGGGCCACGCTCGACATGGTTCCGCTGTTCATGGAGGGCTTCGTCGACAAGTCCGGCCAGCCGAAGGACTCTCGGATCATGCCGCGAATCTATCAGCAGGTCGACTGGTCCAGCGGCGGCGACGGAATCATCGTTCGCGACACGATCAAGACCGTGGCCGATCTTCGCGGCAAGACGATCGCGCTGGCGCAAAATTCCCCATCGCACTATTTCCTGCTCAATATGCTGATCGCCGGCGGGGTGCAGCCCTCGGAAGTGAAGATGGTATTTACTCCCACGGCGTTCGAGGCAGCCGCGGCGTTCAATTCCGACAAGTCGATCTCCGGCGCCGTCTCTTGGTCTCCGGACATTTACAATCTCGAAAAGGTCAAAGGCAACAAGATGCTCGTGACCACGCAGACGGCGAACAAGCTGATTGCCGACGTGTGGTTCGCCCGAGCCGACTTCGCGAAGGACCATCCCGAGATCATCGAAGCACTGGTTCGCGGAATCTTCGATGGGATGACCGATCTGAAGACCGAGGCGAATCGCAAGAAGTGCGCCGGTTGGATGGCCGACGGCTATGGCCTCAAGCCCGACGATGCGCTGGGCATGTTGGGTGACGCCCACAGCACGAACTGGGCCGAGAACTATCAGTTTCTGATGAACGAAAACAACCCGACCAATTTCCAACGCGTCTGGGCGCAGGCTTATTACCTGTATCGGCAGATCCGCTCGGTGAGCCATATTCCGGTCAAATTCGACCAGGTCATGGACTATTCGATCATTGCGAAGCTCGGCAAAGAAGAAAAATATTCATCTCAAAAAGATGAATACACGCAGGCGTTCGTCCCCAAGACGACCTCGGAAGTTCGCGGCGAGAAAGAAGTGCTGACCAATACGGTCGTGATCCACTTCTTCCCCAATAGCTGGGACCTAAACAAAAAAGTCACGCGCGACGAAGGGGGTAAGTCGATCGAGTCGCTGTACGACCCCAAGGTCGATCTGGTGGTCGAGGAAATCGGCAAATTAGCGGGCCAGTTCGGCAATGCGCGCATCATTATCGAAGGCCATACCGACGGCTCGATGAAGGGCCAGATTCCGGACTCGCTCGTCAAAGAGCTCTCGCAAAATCGGGCCAACTCCGTGAAGCAGGCGGTCAGTGAGCGATTCAAGTTGGACCCGAATCGATTCAACGTCGAAGGTATGGGTTGGGATCATCCGGCTGACGAATCCGATCCCAACAACAACGCCAAAAATCGCCGCGTTGAGATCAAAGTCTACTCGGCCGAACAGCAATAGCGGCCATCTCAAAAGTAGGGATAATTAGCTCGAAGCGATCGATTCTTTGGACCCCGACAGCAGGGGCGCCTTGCACTGATCTGCCATGCCTGACGCCCACGCCAATCCCGATACCTCGAACGCCAGTTCTACCGCGGGTGCGGCATCAACACCCGGTTCGGCGCCGCCATCGCCGGTCACGACCACGGGCGAGCAAATTGCGCCGGTTCGCGATAGCCTCGCGAAAAGCCTGGGCGATGTCCCCGAGGGCTGGCTGCGGCGCGCGGTTCGCGAGTCTCTCTCCCTGCGCAAGCCGACGCCGCCGCTCGAGGCGCTGCTGCTCGCCGTGTCGTGCGTCGGGTGCGTGCTGATCGGATGGTGGTTGCTCACGCGCGGGCCGGCGGAGGAGCGGATCGTCAATCCTCTGACGCTCCCCAGCATCAGCGAGACGTTCGGAGCGTTCGATGAACTGTGGTTCGACGATGCGCTGACTCGCAACACGCTGACCACGCTCCGCCGGGTCACGCTCGGCTTTTTACTGGCGGGCGCCGTGGGAGTGCCGCTGGGCGTGTTGGCCGGTTGCTTTACTCGCGTGCGCGCTTTTCTCTCGCCGCTCATCATGTTCGGCCGCAACATTCCGCTGGCGGCCGTGCTGCCGCTGATGATCGCCCTATTTTCCGACGGCGAGACGCGCAAGGTGATGTTCATCTTCATCGCCTGCGTGGCCTTCATCGTGTCTGACACGGCTCGCGCCATATCGGACGTGCGGACTCAGTACATCGACACGGCGTTCACGCTGGGAGCGGGACGTTGGCAAACGATTTCGAAGGTGCTGATTCCGACCGCCCTGCCGCAGATTTTCGATACTTTCCGCATCCTGTTCGGCTTGGCGTTCGGGTATATCATGTTGGCCGAGTCGATCAAATACGCGAACGATTTCGGCGGGCTCGGGTTTCTGATCAACACGTTTCAGCGAACCGGGAAGCACGAGAACATTTATCTGATCATCCTGATCATCCCCATCGTGGCATTCTTGGTGGACCGGGTCTTGTTTGCGGTTCAGAAGCAACTATTCCCGCACGTTTATGGCGGCAGCGGCTTCTTGATTCGCGCTCTCCGCGGTGTATTTCACGTCTGGGATGACTTCAAACGGATGATCTATCAGCCGGCCATTCCCGACGCGATCGCCAAGTCGCAGCGTGGGCCTCGCCAAGTGCGGTCGTCCTTATGAGCAACGCGCCGACCAGTGCTCCCCCGACCGGCGCCGCCGCGCCCGACGTGCCAGATTTCGCGCCGCCGGCGGAGGCCCGAAAGATCGGCATGGGCCGGATGCTGCCGGAAGTGCGGTCGGCGAAAACGGCGACCTATCCGCTGATCGTCGAGTTCCGCCAGGTCACGAAAACGTACAACGAGGGTCAAGCGAATCAATTCACGGCGATCAAAGATGTCAGCTTCGCCGTGGAGGATCTGCCCAATGTCGGCGAGCTGATTTGCGTGTTGGGCCCCAGCGGCTGCGGCAAGAGCACGATCCTGCGGTTGATCGCCGGACTCTCGCCGCAGCATCCGGCGACCTCGGGCGATGTGCTCGTGCAGGGCAAACCCGTGGTCCGCCCCGGCTCCGATCGCGGCATGGTGTTCCAGGATTACACGAGCTTCGATCATCGCACTGTGCTAGAAAACGTGACCTTTGGGTTAGAATGCCTGGGAATGCGGCGGCGCGAACGAAACGAACTGGGCCGCGAGTGGATTCGCAAAGTCGGGTTGTCGATCGACAAGGATCAGGACAAATATCCGCACGAACTGTCGGGCGGGATGTCGCAGCGAGTCGCGATCGCCCGCACGTTGATCCTTCGGCCCAAGATTATTTTGATGGACGAGCCATTCGGAGCCCTCGATCCGCAGACCCGCTTCAATATGCAGGATTTGCTGTTGGAGCTATGGCGAGAAGTCGAGGCGACGGTGTTCTTCATTACGCATTCGATCGAGGAGTCGGTGTATTTGGGGGACAGAGTTTATCTCATGACGACGTCGCCCGGTAAAATCATAAAAGAATTGATGGTCGTGCGGCCCGATCGCCCGGCCCGCGAAATACAGCGCGATCCGGAGTTTCAGGAAACCGTGAATTTCATCCGCGACCTAATCTCCGAGTTGGAAGAGGCGCGTTAATGGCATTTGGCAAATATCTAAAAGCCGCGTTTTCGAACCAGTGGAACCTGCTCGCCTTTTTAGGCTCGCTGGGGTTCGCGATCGTCAGCGGGATTCCCGATGTCCTCATCCCGATCGCCCTTGCGGCCGAGTTGTGCTACTTGGGCCTGGTTGGCGCGAATGCCAAGTTTCAGAAATACATCGACGTGCGGCAGGCCACCGTCACGCGAAGCGCCCGATCGCAAACCGCCGCGCAGTCGATGACTCGGATCATGGCGGGCTTGCCGGCGGCGGCGAAAAATCGATTCGAGCAACTGCGCCGCCGCTGTTTGGAGCTTCGCCAGATTGCGGCCGACATGCAGCCCGATGCAGGCGACCCGGCGCCGCTCGATTCGCTTCAAAAGGCGGGGCTCGATCGGCTCCTGTGGATTTTTCTGCGCCTGCTGTTCACCCAATATTCGATTTCGCGGTTTCTCGCCCGCACGAGCCGCTCGGAGATTGAGGCCGAAATCAAACAGGTCGACGCCCGGATCTCGGCCTTGCCGAAAGACGACAAGCAGCCGCTCGCCGAAAAAGCCCGGCGGTTGCTCGTCGATCACAAGCAAACGTGCGCCGAGCGAATCGACAATTTCGACAAGGCGAAGGGGAATTTCGATCTGGTCGGGCTGGAGCTCGATCGGTTGGAAAACAAGATCACGTCCCTAGCCGAGCTGGCCGTCAACCGTCAAGAGCCGGATTTCATCGCCGGCCAGGTCGACCAAGTCGCCACCAGCATGCGCGAAACGGAGCGAACGATGAACGAGCTCGATTTCGCCACCGGACTCGGGCCACTGGACGAGCACGTCCCGGAGTTACTGCCGCCGATTCGCGCTTGATCGGCCGGGGGCGTGTGCGGCTGGGTGGCCGGGGCTGGAGGCGCTTCGCCGAAGCTCCGGTGCATCGTTGACGACGTTCGGAAGCTTAATGGGCCACCAAAATATCTCGCCAGGCCTCGAGCGAAAATAGACCGCGGTGATGGAAGAAGATCGTTTGGGCGATGTTCCGCATCATGTTGCTCCCCAGCGCCAAATCGTACAGCCAATTCGGAGGCGCGAGATCGAACGCCGCGCGAAGCGTGCGCTTAAAGCGGAACGACGGCGCTAAGTGACCGAGCAGGCGGGCCGGATTGGGGCCGCCTTCCAACAAGTGATCGCTAATGGCGATCCCAGCGGCCCGGCCAAGCTGCATCGAAGGGTGAATGCCGCCGGCCGTCAGCGGCGATACCATGCCGGCCGCGTCGCCTAGCAGCAACGCGGCGCCGCGCTTGAAGGGCCGGACGCACCCGCCGCACGGAATCAGGCCGCCCCGCCGATCGATCATTCGAGCGCCGTCGAAGTTGAACACCCGCGACAGCTTTTCGACGAGCTCGCTCAGCCGCGGCACGTGCGGACGATTGACGGCAAGCCCGATCTGCGTGTGCTCAAGCCCCGGCACGGCCCAGGCGATATAGCCCGGCGCCAGGCGCGAATCGAGAAAGACGTGCAGCCGATCTTTGTCGAGGTCGCGGACCCCTTCGAAATGACCTTCGACGCCGACGAGGAACCGGCGATTCTGACCGAGCCCAAAGTCGCGCGCCACGAGCGAGCGGGCGCCGTCGCATCCGACGAGCATCCGCGCTTGGAGGTCGGCGCCCCGCAGATTGACGCCGCGATCGCAAAAGTCGCCCCCCGAGTATGCGGCTCCCAATCTCACTTCGGCGCCTGCGTCTCGCGCCGTGTCCGTCATCCACTGCATAACACCGGGCGTGTCCGTCGCCAAAAAATAATAGCCGGGCGAAACCAAATCAAACGATTTCAGATTCGGCCGATAGATTCGCACGCCATGGATTTTGCGGACTAAGCGGCGAGGAAAATCCCAGGCGTCGGCAACTTCCTTGACCAACAGGCCCGTCGTGTGACACCCGTCCCCCGGTTGCTTTTTCCGTTCGAGCACAACCGTGGCCACCCCCCGCGCTGCCGCCGCTTGGGCGCACGTTAGCCCGGCAAAACCGCCGCCGACGATGACCAGATCGACCGACCGCATGGCAGTTTCCTCGTTGGAAGCGGCGAATAGAGCCGAGGACGACTCGATCGATTTTCCGGCCTCGGCGCCAGCTTGTCCAGCAGTGTTATTCTCCGGCGTATCGCCCTATCGCCATATTTCGGTTGATCTTGACTGCCGACGACTAGCGGCCTACCCTCCGCACGCCATGATCAGGCTCATGTCTTTCTCATCTCTGATCGCTGTCGCGCTGGGGAGTTGGTGGGTCGCTTGCTCCGCGGAGGAGCCGGCCAAGACCGCGCCGCCTCCGGATTTGCTCGTGCTGCGCGGGGGAGAGGTGATCGGCGGCCGGGTCGCCCGCGAAGGGGATTCTTATCGGGTGACGCTGTCCGATGGCGAGCTGCGAATTCATTCTCGCGACGTCGAGGTGGTGTGTCATACGATCGACGAAGCCTATACGGTGAAGCGAAGCCGACTCGCGCTCGGCCGGGCGGACGATCATCTCGATTTGGCCGACTGGTGCCTGCGACAAAAGCTGCCCGGCAACGCCGCCAAAGAGATCGCCGCGGCGATGGCCCTCGATCCGAAAAACGCCCGGGCCGATTTTCTCGACCGCCGATTGCAGCAGTTTCTCGCGACTCCCGTGACACCGCCCACTGAGAAGAATACGGCCGACGTGCATCGCGTGACGAACGAAGATCTCGACCGACTCGTGCGCGGCCTGCCCGGCAACTCGGTCGAGAATTTTACGTCCAGCATCCAGCCCCTACTCATGAATAGTTGCGCGACGTCCGGCTGTCATGGTCCCGGGTCGAAATCCAGTTACGTTATCATCCGAATTCCGAACGACCGCACCGGCAACCGCCGTCTCACTCAACGTAATTTGCAAAGCACCGTCCAGAATCTGGATTACCAAAATCCGCAGCAAAGCAAGTTGCTGGTCGCCGCCAGCCGGCCGCACGGCACGGCCGCGTCGGCAATCTTCGATCCGCAGACGGCCAAGTATCGACAGCTCTATAACTGGATTGCACTGGTGACGCAAAAGGCGCCCGGCACGCCGGACGTGCCCGAACCGCCGGCGACGATCGGCGTCGCGGGACAACCCGGCGATATCGAATCGAACTCGGCGCATACGCTCAATAGCACGTCGGGCGATGACGATAGCCGCCCGATCAAGCGGCCGACCCCTGTTCGCCCGCCGCATGTGCCGGTCAATGCATCAGACGCGGGTCGCATTGGCACGGGCAGCGAATTGCCACCGGTGGTCGATAAGCCGAAATAGCGCCACGAAACACATCGCGGGTGGAACGACCGGCGCAAGGCAATCTCACAAATCCAAGCGCGACCTTGCGACCAAAGGGTTGCGGCGCAAGTGCTTCGCCATGCAGCCATCTACTGACTCACCCACAGCGCGTCGGCGAAATAGCGGCGGCGGTCGAGGAACAGCTCTCGGGACTTGAACCCGGTCGCGGCTGCCAGAATTTCGATGTCGTCGAGCCCATACTTGTACGACCGCTCGACCAGGATGCCTTCCCAAGGCTCGAGCGTATAGACGTTGCCCGTGGCGCGAACGCGAATATCCTGCCGTTGCCGGCTAATCAGCCAACTCTCCATGCAGCCGAGCAATGCGTTGTACGGACCATAGTGATCGAATCGGTCGCGGTGGAAATCGGCCCGTAACTCGCGATTGATTCGATCGAGCATATTGAAATTGAACTCGCGCGTGATCCCTTGCGAATCGTTGTACGCCCGCATCAAGACTTCGACGTCCTTTTTTAGATCGACGCCCATCAGGACCAGATCGCCCGGGTTGAGGGCACGGCGCAGACCGCGCAAAAATCGCCGCGCCGTCGGTGGATCGAAGTTCCCGATGTTCGAGCCGAGAAAAAGCACCACGTTTCGGCTGTTGCTTTCGTGGCTCAGCAGCGACAGGGCGTTGACATACTCAGCGACCACTCCGTGAATGCGGCCCTCCAATTGCGGCAACGCGCGAGTCATTGACTCTGTGAGCTCGTCGATCGCTTCGCCGCAGATGTCGATCGGGGCGTACTCGAACTCCAGACCGCGACGCAAAAATTCTTCCAAAAGCACTTTGGTTTTTCGCCCGTCACCGGCGCCGAGCTCGATGAGCCGAAACGGCCGTGAGGCGACCAGATCGGCGATCTGATGCGAGTGCTCGCCGAGAATTTCGAACTCGCAAGCCGTCGGATAATATTCTTCGAGCTCGGAAATTTGCTGAAATAGCCGACTCCCGCGGGCATCGTAAAAATACATCGACGGAATCGTCTTCGGCGTCCGCGACAGACCTTGATGCAAGTCGTCGGCCAGCGAACGCGCGATCGTGTTCGAGGCGCCCGCTTGCGGCGAATCGGCGTTCGGCACGCGCAAGCTCGACGATCCGCTGGTGGCCGCTCCGTTTTTCGAAAGCGGGGATTCAACGATTGCCATGGAGGTCATCCTTCGAGGTGACGGGCAAGTCTTAGCCCCGTGAACTGAAATCGCGTGGGGGCGGGCCAAAAATTCCGGTAGCTCAGATGAAAATGATCGCGAGGCGTGACGCACGAGCCGCCGCGCAGCACGCGCTGGTTGTCCATGAATTTGCTGTTGTATTCGCCCAAGGCGCCGGCGAACGGACGGTAGCCCGGGTAGGGCTCGTAGTAGCTGCTCGTCCATTGCCAGACGACGCCAAACATTTGACTGAGCGCGCGGTGATCGTACGGCCGTGAAGGATGGAGCAGTCCGGAATCGAGGAAGGCGTCGTCAGACGGGTCCTCGGCAGCCCTGGCGGCATGTTCCCATTGTCGCTCTTCCGGGAGCACGGCGTCGCGGTCGGAGAGATACGTTTCCGCGCGCCACCGAACAAATGCATCGGCCTCGTAGAAGCTGACGTGCGAGACCGGCCGCGACGGATCGAGTCGGAGCAGGCCATCGAGCGTCCATTCATGGACATCGGCGTCGATTCGCTCCCAGTAGAGTGGGGCCTGCCAATTGAGCCGCTGCACATGGCTCCAGCCGTTATCCAGCCACAGCAATTGCCGCTGGTATCCGCCATCCCGTACGAATTCCAAATATTCGCCGTTTGTCACCAGTCGGTCGGCGATCTCGAACGGTTGCAAATAATAGGGATGCACGGGCAGTTCGTTATCCCAACAGAAGCCCGGCTCTCGGTGGCCGAAGTCGAACAGCCCCCCCTCGAAGCCGCTGTATTTCCAAGAAGTTGGCGACGACGCAATCGGCGTCGAACCTGACGGATCGGCAGCCGATCCATTTCTATTGCAGTCATCGCGATAGGGGCGCCGCAGTCGCGGCGGATTCTGCCACAGAATGTATTTGATCTCCGTGTAGAACAACTCTTGATGCTGCTGCTCGTGATTGAGGCCGATGATTACAGTCGACGCCAACTGATCCCAACGATCCGCGTCGATCGTCGAAATCAAGCGCTCGATCCGCCCGTCAACCGAGGCCCGGTAACGATAGACGTCATCCGTGGTGGGAAAAGTGCTCGATCCGCGGCGATCCCGCTCGATCCTGGGTCCCAGGGCGGCGTAGTACGAATTTAGCACGTAGTCGAAATCGGCGTCTTCCGGCGCCGATTGACCGCCAAACGGCTCCAAAACGTTGCGGGCGAAAAACCAAGTGGTATGACCTAAATTCCACCACGGCGGGCTGACATCGTCCATCGGCTGCACGCGAAACATCTCGGGCGTGAGCGGCTCGCACATGGCAATACTCGCACGCCGAACGCGACGGTAGTTGGCCAGAAGCGTTTCCCGATCGGCCGCGAAATTGATTTTCTTGGGCGAGACGATGATCATCGGCGGGTCCTCACGAAGACGAACAAAGATGGCCCGGCCAAAGGCAAATGGCATACCCGAACCGGCGCCGATTCCATGATCCGTAAAAGCTCTCGCAAAATCGCCGTGGAGAAGGCCCCGCGGTTTTGGCGTCGTTTACGCGCGCTCGCCGGCCAACCAACCCGTGCTCCACGCCGCCTGGAAATTATAGCCACCAATGGGGCCGTCCAGGTCAAGCACTTCGCCAGCGAAGTACAGGCGCGGCGCGAGCTTGCTTTCCATGGTGCTCGAATCGACCTCGGCCAGCGAAACGCCGCCAGCGGTGACCTCCGCCTTTTTGAATCCCAACGTGCCCGTCAGCGGGATCGGCAGATGTTTGAGCAGATGGACGAGCCGATTTCGTTCGTCTTTGCTCCATTCGGCGGCCCTGCGATCGGGCCGGATTTGCGCGAGCTTGATGGCGACGTCGACCAAACGCCGGGGCGACGTCTGCGAAAGGATGCCCGCCAATTGCTTTTTGCCATCGGCGGCAGCCTGCGAACGTAGCGACTGGAGCAACTGAGGTTCGGTCGTATCCGGCGCCAAATCGATCTCGGCAATCAACGTCGCCGGCTGTGGATGACCGGATACGACGCGGCTCACGTCCAGGGCCGCCGGACCGGTCAAACCAAAATGAGCGAACAGCAGCGAGCTGCGCCGACTGGCGATCGATTGGCCCTGCTCCCGGATCGTGAGCGTCACGTCCGGCAACGTGACACCCCGGAGATCGAGCACCCAAGGCGCCGTTGTCGTCAGCGGCGCCAGCGCGGGCCGCGGCGTGACGATCGTGTGGCCGAGCGCCGCCGCAAAACGATAACCGTCGCCGGTCGTTCCCGACCCGGGATACGACTGGCCGCCGGTGGTCAGCACGACCGATTCGGTTTGAATTACTCGCCGCGCCGTTTGCAACCGCCAGCCGTCGGCGTCGCGCTCAAGCTTCTCAAGCTGTTCGCTCAAGGCCAAGGTGGCGCCGCTACGGTCGAGCCGGGCCAATAATCCGGCGAGCACATCGGCCGCCTTATTGCTGACCGGAAAAATCTTGCCGGTCTCTTCGACCTTGGTGTGAACGCCCTCGGCCTCGAACATCGCGATCGTGTCTTGCACGCTAAGCGCCGCCAGAGCCGAGTGCAGGAACTTTCCCGGCGGACCGTAGGCTTTGACGATGCCGCGATTGTCCGTGGCTTGCGTGATGTTGCACCGCGTGCCGCCGGACATCAAGATCTTGATCCCGGCGTGCTTGTTCTTGTCCAGCAGAATCGTCCGCCGGCCGCGCTCCGCCGCTCGAAACGCCGCCACAATCCCGGCCGCTCCGGCGCCGACCACTGCGACGTCGAAGCGAGATGAGTCCATGGAGCCACGCAGTTGCACCGCACGGAAGGCCTACGAGGAGGACGTGCTCATCGGCGTCCTTCGTCGATTAGATCGCGAATTTTTAAACCGCCTACGCTCAAGCGTTCGCTTAGCTTGATAATTCGTTCAATCGCGGCACGACGCTCTTGCTCTGATCGCTTCACATTCTTTGCCTTCGAGGGATCAACATCACCGGCATTCTTTGGGTTCATTTCGACCCCAGAGCGATTGGCTACAGCAGCCCATACATCGATAGCGTTTTCCGCAACTTCGCTTCACTTGGTCCATCGAGCGCGGTCATCGGCAACCGGAGTTCGCCCGTGTCGCGGCCCAATAGCTTCATGGCCGCTTTGACGGGGATCGGGTTGGTCGATAGGCCGAGCATGTCGCGGCACAGTGGGAACAGCTTCGCGTGCCACTTTCGCGCCTCGGCCATATTGCCGGCTTCACTGGCGGCCAGCAGCGCGAGCATGTCCTTGGGCACGATGTTGCCGACGACCGAAATCACGCCGCGAGCGCCGACCGCGAGCATCGGCAGTGTCATGCTGTCGTCGCCGCTCAGGACCGTGAGATTCGTCAGGGCCAAAATTTGCGACACCTGGTCCATCGACCCGGCCGCTTCTTTGACCATCGTGATGTTCGGCAACTCGGCGAGGCGGGCCAACGTCTCGGCCTCGATGTTCTTGCCGGTGCGGCCGGGGATGTTGTAGACGCAGATGGGGATGCCGACCGCTTCGGCCAGGGCCCTGAAGTGCTGATAGAAGCCCTCTTGCGTCGGCTTGTTGTAATAGGGGGCAACGACGAGCGCCGCGTCGGCGCCCTTGTTGGCTGCCCACTTGGTCAGCCGCAAAGCCTCGCGGGTGCTATTCGATCCGGTGCCGGGCATGACCTTGATCCGGCCGGCCGCGACGTCCACCACCTCGGCGATCACCCGCTCGTGCTCATCGTGCGAGAGCGTCGGCGATTCACCCGTCGTGCCGACGGGGCACAAGCCCTGCACGCCGGCGGCGATTTGGAATTCGACTTGGGCCCTCAGCGCGGGAAAATCGATCTCGCCATTGCGGAATGGAGTGACAATGGCCACGGACAAACCGGCAAACGCTTCGCCTTTGGTAGACACGATTGATTCACGCGCAGCGGGTCACGGGACGGAAAAGCGGCGGCCGACCGACAGGCGGCCAGCTATCGCAATGACAGCGTAAATGATAGGGGACTAGCCACAAGCGTGCAAACGGGGTGGCCCGTGAAGCGGACACATAGCCGCGGCATCCGGCTGCGCCGTAATCGTTGCCGTCGTTTCAAATCAAACGGTACTACGCAGCAGGATGCCGCGGCTATGTACCGATCTGCTATGTAATCAACCGCTTCATTTCCTGCACGGCCTGTTGGAAGCCGACCATTACCGCCCGGGCGACAATACTGTGCCCAATATTGAGCTCGGTCATCCCTTCCAGCCCGGCCACGGGCTGCACGTTGCGGTAAGTGAGCCCATGCCCCGCGTGCAGAATCATCTGCTCCTGGCGCACCAGGGCGCCGGCTTCGGCGAGCGTGACAAGCTCGGCCGCCTGCTTGGCGCCCGGGGCGGCTTCGGCGTAGCGGCCGGTGTGCAATTCCACCGCGTCGGCGCCCAGGTCGCGGCCGGTCTCGATTTGCCGGCGATCGGGATCGAGAAATAGGCTCACCGATATGCCCGCGTCGCGGAGCCGTTTCATGGCTTCCGAAACGGCCGCTTGATTACCGGCCACGTCGAGCCCGCCCTCGGTCGTCACTTCTTCCCGCCGCTCGGGCACCAACGTCGCCTGATCCGGTTTTATCCGACACGCGATCTCGACGATTTCCGGATTGGCGGCCAGTTCCAAATTCAATTTCACCGTCACCGTCTTTCGCAGCACGTCCAGATCCCAATCCTGAATATGCCGCCGATCCTCCCGCAGGTGGATCGTGATCCCATCGGCGCCGCCCAACTCGGCCAACACGGCCGCCCAAACGGGATTCGGCTCATTCGTCCGCCGCGCCTGGCGAATCGTCGCGACGTGATCGATATTTACGCCTAAGAGAGCCATCGCCTAACACTATCATTCATCCGCAGCCGATTGTCTAGCAAACGTCGTAGGTCAGGCATCCTGCCTGACCTACGGAAAACGATCTACGCCGCGGCGAGTTCGCGCGTCCAGGCGAGCATCTCGGCGAGGCCGGAGCGATGGTCGACCTTGGGCGACCATTGGAAATCTAACGCGGCGCGGGCCGGGTTGGCGACGAAGACTTTTTGGTCGGCCGTTCGCCACGACGTCGCGCGATGCGAGATCGGGGCGACGGTGAGGTCGGAGAGGATCGAGAACAGTTCGATCAGCGAGAGGCTGTTCGCCATGCCGCCGCCGATGTTGTAGATCTGGCCCGCCGTCGTGTCGATGCTCGCGGCCGCTTGAAGATACACTTGCACCAGGTCGGTGGCGTGCAACACGTCGCGGACCTGCTTGCCCGTGCCCGCGATCGTGATCGGTTCACGCTGGCCGTGCGCGGCGGCCAGAGCTTGTTGGCAGAACCAGCCAATCCAGCCTTGATCGAAGGTCGCGAACTGGCGGCCGCCGTACATCGACGAGTGGCGGAAGACGACCGTATTCAGCCCGAACAGCCGGTGATAGTCGCGACAGTATTGCTCGGCGCATAGCTTTGAACACCCATAGGGCGAGCTGCCGTCCAAGGGGAGTGTTTCATCGAGCCCGTCGGGATAGTCGGGCAGCGTGTACCGAGTCGCCGTTTCTTTGTATCGCAGCGACTCGAGCGAGCCATAGACCTTGTTCGTTGACGAGTACAGGACGATTGACTGGGGCGAATGCATCCGCACGGCTTCGAGGACATTGAGCGTGCCGCCGGCGTTGACATTAAAATCCAGCCGCGGATCGGCGAGGCTGGTGGTCATCGCCACCTGGCCGGCCAGATGGGCGATATGCGCCGGCTTGTAATCGCGAACGATTTTCGTAATCGCCGCTTCGTCTCGTGTGTCCGTTTCAAACATCCGCCAATCGGCGCCGTGTCGGCTGCGCAGCCAACAAAGATTCTCGCGCGATCCGAGACGACTCAGATTATCGAGCAGGGCGACGGATTGGCCTTGTTGCAACAGCGTGTCGGCCAGATTGCTGCCCACGAAGCCGCAGCCGCCGGTGATGAGCCAGTTCATAAAGCCTTCCTTATAGCGCGATCGCCTTTGTCCATGAATTCGTCGAACGACTGGCCGACGTAGTCGATCATCTCTTCGCCGATGCCCGGATAGACGCCGATCCAAAAAGTGCTGTTCATGATCGTGTCGGTATTGGTCAACTCACCGGCGACGCGGAAAGGAATATTGCGATAAGCGGGTTGCCGCGTCAGATTGCCGCCGAAAAGCTGTCGCGTGCCGATCTTTTTCGATTCCAGGTGTCTCGCCAATTCGAGCCGCGAAAAGCCGGCGTCCGGTCGGACGGTGATCGGAAATCCAAACCAACTGGGATCGCTTCGCGGAGTTGCCTGCGGCAGGATCAATTTTTCTTCCCAGGGCCGAAGACGATCGTAAAGGGCCAGCCAATTCCGGCGCCGATCGGCGATAAACCCTGGCAATTTTTTGAGCTGCGCCACGCCGACGGCGGCCTGCATGTCGGTCGCTTTCAGGTTGTAGCCGATGTGCGAATAGATGTACTTGTGGTCATAGCCACTGGGCAGTTCGCCGAGTTGCCAATCGAACCGCTTGCCGCACGTGTTATCGACGCCGGGGGCGCACCAGCAGGCACGGCCCCAATCGCGAAACGACTCGACCAGCGTCTTCAGCCGCGAGTCGCGCGTGATGACGCAGCCCCCTTCGCCCATCGTGAGATGATGGGCCGGATAGAAGCTGAAGGTCGCCAAATTGCCGAATGTGCCGGTCAACCGCCCCTCGTACGTCGAGCCCAACGCATCGCAATTATCTTCGATCAACCACAGATCGTGCCTGGCCGCCAAATCGGTGACGGCGGCGAGATCGAATGGATTGCCAAGCGTGTGGGCGAGCATGATGGCCCGTGTCTTGGGGCCGATCGCCGCTTCGAGTTGCCCGATGTCGACGTTGTAGGTTCCCAGTTCGACGTCGACGAAAACCGGGGTCAGACCGTGTTGGATCGCAGGATTCACGGTCGTGGGAAAGCCGGCCGCGGCGGTGATGACCTCGTCCCCCGGCTTAAGTCGGCGTTCGCTGAGAGTTTCGGAGGTCAGCGCGGCGAGAGCCAACAGATTGGCCGAAGAGCCCGAGTTGCAGAGCAGCGCGTGGCGCACGCCCATGAACCGCGAAAAATCGCGTTCGAACCGATCGGCGAAACGGCCGGTCGTGAGCCAGAAATCGAGCGACGAATCGACGAGTTGCACGATTTCGTCGGCGTCGAACACGCGACCGGCGACGGGAACGCTCGACGCGCCGGGCATAAACTCGCGCGGCGGAAATTGGGCGTCGTGATATTGCGCCACCAAATCGAGAATCTGCCGCCGCAGATCATCGGCCCGAGCGATTGGCTGACTCGATGACTTGCCGGCCAACATCGAATTGGGCGGCGTCGTTATTCCGTCCTCATGAGCGAAGCCGGACATTGGATTGGAACAAGCGGATACATCCATGATCTTCCTACTTTCTTCTTCCGGCTTTCCAAAGGCCCTCACCCCAGCCCTCTCCCGGAGGGAGAGGGAGCGGACGAATCACGCACAATGTCTTTGGAGGCGCTGCAAATCCTCTCGGTCTCTATACCACTGGATCGTGTCTTCTAGCCCTCGCCGAAGTGTCCAACGTGGTTCCCAGCCGAGCAATCGCCGGGACGTTTCCACATCGCTAATCAAGGGTGGCTCGGCGATTCGGTCGGTCGCGGCGGCAAAACGCACGGGCGCTGCGGCGCCGATCAACTGAGCCACCATCTCGACGGCCGCGCGGATGCTTATAACTTGACCGCTGCCCAAGTCGAGCGTTTGCCCCTCGATTCCCGACTGAATCGCCGACCAGAGCATGCCGCGCACGACGTCGGTGAGATGCACAAAATCGCAGAGCCTGCCGCCGCTCGCGAGCCGCGGCGATTCACCGCCCAGCAATTTGAGAATCGTATAGGGAATCAGCTTCGTCACGTCCTGCCCCGGGCCATACGTCAGAAACGGCCGCGCGATTACCACGGGCAAATTGTAAACGCGATTGAACATGCGCGCGTAGATTCCGGCCGCCGTTTTTGCGGCCGTATACGGAGACGCCGGCGCCGCCCGACGAATTTCGCCCAGCGGTTCCTCGGCGCTCCCGGCAATCACGATTCGCCGGCACGGATTGTGGACCGCGGCAAGCAACAAATTAACGCTGCCGAGCAAATTGTGTTCGAGCATCGAGCGAATCAGATCAGGTTCCTGCCGCGCGGTAACCTGGGCGGCGAGATGAAACACATACGTCGGCCGGATCTCAGCATAGACCTGGTCCACTCGAGCCGCGTCGCGGAGGTCGACGTTCCAGGGGGTCACGCCCGTTGAGCTTCGATCGGCCGCTCGCGCCAGCCCATGCACGTTCGCTCCCAGCGCGAGAAGCGCCTGGCAAAGCGCGCGGCCGATGAAGCCGGTCGAGCCGGTAACGAGCACCCGCGCGGCGCGAAAAGAATCGGCGAATTCCGCCTGCCAATCCATCCGGCTGGTTTCTCCGATCAAGTTATTTTCGCCCGGTTCCGACCCGTAGCCGAATTCGCGAGAATTCGGAGCCACACGGCCGCTGAAAACTCGGAATTCTTACGAATTCCGCTACAACGTGTAGCGCTAAAAGCCCGCCGGTTGCGGAACTTTGTCACCGACTCGCGGCCCAAACTGTGGCCGCCGCCACAAATGCGTCACCGAGCGGCATGTTTGTCGCTGCACATATTGCACGATTCGCAGCCACCGGCGCCAGCCCAGTGAGTGGCCATCGAGCTCGAGCACCGACCGCATCTCCAAAAAGTCGCGATAGCTGGGACGGCAATTTTCGCGAAGCACGAGTTGCAAATATTCGACCAGCATCGTTTTTTTCCACTCCAGAATGGCGGCGGCGCCCAAGACCGGTTCGGCGAATTTGGCCGCGTTGCCGATGAAACGCACGTTCTTCTTGTGCATCTCCAGCGAAATCGTCGACACGATATTCCGGCCGTGAAAATGATAATAAACAGCCGGACAATCGTAATAGCCCACGTCCGTCAGCGTCATCATCTTGAGCCACAGCTCGACATCGGCGTAGAGCACATCCGGCTCGGTCCACGGATCGCATTGCCGGGCGATCGCGATTTCGAACAGATTGCTGATGACGGGAATGTGATAATTCTTGCGCCAAAAATTGAGGAAGAACTCGCGGCCAGACGTGACCGGCGCCATGTCGAGCGACGTCACCTGCCGGGGCGTGCGGCCGAGTACGCAATCGGGAGTCAACAGACCGAGGCGGCGCGATCGCAGGATGTCGACGCCGGCGGCAATGTACCGGAAATCCAGAAAGAAATCGTCGTCGGCCAGCACGACAGCGTACTTGCCGCTCGCGGCGTCAAGCGCCGAGCGGATATTGAGCATCGCCGACGTATTGCCAACGGGGCTAGTCTGATAGCGAACTCGGCTGTCTCGCCGCGCGAAGTCGGCGACCATCGCCGCCGTGTCGTCGGTCGAGTGATTGTCCGATACCACGACTTCGAGCTGACGATAAGATTGCATCAGGATGGACCCCAGCGCGCGCTCCAGCAGGTTGCGACGATTGAACGTCGGCACCAGCACGCTAACGAGCGGATCCATGCAACACCTACACCGCCGCGGCATCCTGCCGCGCCGTCAAAAAAAATCAAAAGGAAGCTGTCATATTGCTAAGCTCGGATAAGTTAGTGAAGTTCTGAAGGATGCCGTGGCTATGTATTCGATCGATCATGCGGCTTGCCGCCGCGGCTTCAACGTCCGCGGCGCTGGCGCAAGTTCTACGCTGCGTACTCCCGCTTTGTGCTCGTATTCGGCGATTTGGCGACAGGAAAGCTCGCGAATATCATGTCCGCTAGCGGTGTCCGCTTCCCTATACCAGGCGGCGGTCATTTCAATGGCTTCATCCAGGCTGAGCGCCGGTCGCCATCCCAAGCCATGGCGCGCCTTCGACGAATCGAGCTTCAGCAAGTGAGCTTCATGCGGGCCGGTGAGCGCTCCTTCGGACCGCCAGGCGCCGCTACCCCAGTGGTCGACGAACCGGTCGAGCACGTCGGCCACGGGCGCGGCGTCTTCGTCGCGGGGGCCAAAGTTCCAGGCCCCCGAATATTCGGCCGGAGCACGATGCAAATTTTCCGCCAGCGAAAGATAGCCGCGGAGCGGTTCGAGCACATGCTGCCAAGGACGAATCGAGGCGGGTCGCCGGGCGACGATCGTTTGATTTTCCGCAAGCGCTCGGGCTGCGTCGGGCAACAAGCGATCGAGAGCCCAATCGCCGCCGCCGATCACGTTGCCGGCTCGGGCGGTCGCCACGCCGACTAGCCGCAAATCATCCGCAAAATAGGATTGGCGATACGCGGCCGCCGCGATCTCCGCGCAGCCCTTGCTGGCGCTATAAGGGTCGCGACCGCCGAGCGGCTCATTCTCGCGATAGCCCCACGCCCATTCCTTGTTCTCATAACACTTATCGCTCGTGACGATCACCACCGACCGCACCGACTCGACGTGGCGCGACGCTTCGAGCAAATGCACCGTGCCCAGCACATTGGTCCCAAATGTCTCGACGGGCTGTGCGTAGGACAACCGCACCAGCGGCTGCGCGGCCAGATGAAACACGATTTCCGGCTGATGCTCGGCCATCGTGGCGTGCAAAGCCGCCAGATCGCGGACATCTCCCCGCACATCAACCATGCCGTCGCCGACGCGGGCCGATTCGAAAAGACTCGGTTCGCTGGGGGGCGCTAGAGCAAAACCGACCGACTCGGCGCCCAGTCGCGATAGCCAAAGGGACAGCCAACTCCCCTTGAAGCCGGTGTGGCCCGTGACGAGGACTTTACGACCGGACCAGAAAGAGGCATCCATGCAACAGGCTCTGGGTCAGTTTTAAAATTTTTTGGAAGGGCATACCAACCCGAAGTGTCAGCGAGGATTCTTGGTCGCCACGTCGCACATCCTCGCTGACGCTGCGGGTTAGTATCGCGACGACCATATCGCGCATCGCCAACTATGCTGCCGCTCGCCACGGCGCCCGACCCTCTGCCCATAGTCGCTCGAGCAACCGCACATCGCGGAGCGTGTCCATGCACTGCCAAAAGCCTTGATGGCGATAGGCCACAAGCTGGCCGTCGCGCGACAAACGTTCGAGCGGCTCCTTCTCGAACACGATATTGTCGCCGGCGATGTAATCCAGCACTTCGGGCTCCAGCACGAAAAATCCGCCGTTGATCCAGCCTTCGCCAATTTGCGGCTTTTCGTCGAATCGAGTCACCAAATCACCAAAAAATGTCAAACTTCCAAACCGCGCCGGCGGTCGCACGGCCGTCACCGTGGCCAGCTTGCCGTGGCTGCGATGGAACGCCAGCAATTGATTGATGTCGATGTCGGCCAGGCCATCGCCATAGGTGAGCATGAACGTTTCGTTACCCAGCCAGCGACGCAGCCGCTTGATGCGCCCGCCCGTGTCGGTCGACGGGCCGGTGTCGATCAGATGCACCTTCCAATCTTCACGCTCCTCACCGTGCGACTGCACCGTGCCGCGGCCCAGGTCGATGGTCAAGCTGTTTCGCAGGCTGTGATAGTCGAGGAAATAGCTCTTGATCACTTCGCCTTTGTAACCCAGGGCGACGACGAACTCGTTGTGCCCGTGGGCCGCATACATGTTCATGAGATGCCACAGCACGGGCTGGCCGCCGACTTCGACCATCGGCTTGGGCTTGAGCCCGGTTTCCTCTTGCAATCGCGTGCCCAGTCCGCCCGCTAGAATTGCCACCTTCATGGTTCAATCCTCGCCTGTTCCGTTGTGCGGCCCGGTCCGGCGCCGGGCTCGTGTGTCGCGAAAGTAAGAACTGCTCAAAAAAAACTGCCGGGGACTATCCCCGTTTCCGAGGCCGGACCGTCATGGGTCAGCCGCGAAGGCGCTCGTTGGATGCCAATACACATTCGCTCGTGTTCGATTGAGCTAGACAGGGAGGATTGGCGGCTATATTCGGCGCGCGGAAAGGCGCCATTGAAAATATCCGCCTGCCTCCCCGACCTCTGACAACCGGCGCGACATGACGACGTCCCGCCGTGAATGCCGCGTGCGGAGGCCGAAGAATTACCTGAATTGGCAGACCGAGGCAAGATCAGAAAAGTGCTGGCGATCGATCGAGCGGTTCGTCGTTCGGTTTCGGCAAAAGCCGCGCACGAAGTCTGCGCTGGTGGGGTTGCCAATTTCCGATGCCCTCGCGCCTCCCTCCGCCTACTTCGCGCGCGGCTCTAGAGACTTCGCGCTTCATCGCGCTATGGACTTGGCGATCGTCTGCGGGCCGAACCGATCTTGGCAAAATAAATTCGGCATGCGAACATGGGGGGCCAACGCAAGGACGCGCGCTCGATGACCAAATTTATTCTGATCGACCATTCGCTGGGCAGCATCGGCGGTCATCATTTCGAGTATGCGTTGCACGTTCTGCGGGCGGCGGATCGCGCCGGTTTTGGAATCTGGCTCGCGACCAATCGCCGGTTCCAGCACGAAGACAAACTACCGCCGCACTGGCAGATTCGCCCCGTCTACGAATACACGACCTACACGCGGCATCGGTTTTCGATCGACGAGGCGCCGGAGGGCAAGCGGTCGAAATATCACTTTCTCGTCCCGCGGTGGCTCCGCCGGCAGTGGACCGATCGTCGTCGCGAGCAGCGAGTCACCGCATTTGCTCGCGATACGGCCGCTCTGCTGGGAGAGATCGACCTCCAACCCGGCGATCAGGTTTTGATTCCCACCATGTCGGAATTGGACCTGATGGGGCTGGGGCAATATTTGGGGCACGACTCGCGAACGCGGAGGATCGACTGGCATCTCCAGTTCCACTTTCCGATTTTCGTGGGCTGCGAGCCCGACTACGCCGGCCAAGACGAGCGGGTCGCGAACCTGCGGAAGTATTTCGCGGCCGCGATCGCTCCGGCGGCCGATCATCGATTGCACTTTTATACGACGACCGATCAACTCACGGTCCAGTTCAACCGATTGGCCGCGGCGCCGTTTCAAACGCTGCCCTATCCCGTCAATCCCACATTGCAGGCGGTCCGGCAGCCGATCGGCGCCGATCGACAGAATGACGCTCAAGACGATCGTCGTCCGCTCAGAATCACTTATCTCGGCGATGCTCGAGATGAAAAGGGATACCAATATCTCCCGGCGATTGTTGGCGATATGTGGCGCAAGTATGTCGAGACCGATCGAGCGAGATTCATCGTGCAGTCGAATTTTCATTTCTCGCAGTCGGCCAAAAACAAGCACGCGGTGGTGCTCGAGAGTCTGGCGGCCCTGAAACGCTTTCCGCAGGATAAGATCGAACTGCTCGAGAAGCCGCTGGGGAGCGAGGAGTTTTGCCGGCTGGTGCAAGCGACGGACGTGGGTCTGTTGCTCTACAACCGCAAGCCCTATTTTTCGCGATGCTCCGGCGTGCTGGTCGAGCTACTGACCGCCGGTCGGCCGGTGCTCACTTCGGCCGGTTGTTGGATGGCCGATCAGTTGGCCGAAGCGACGCGCGAGTATCACACCGGCCTGCGGCACGCCGGCCGCATGTTGTCGAGGGCGCGGGTGCAACCGCTGTCGTCGCTTGCCGCTCCAACCGACGCTTGCGACATGCTGTTGTTTTTTCATTGGCCCAAGGACCTGGGCGCCGCGGCGGGCGCCTATGTTCGCGCGGAGACAACGTTCGTTTCGGCGGACGGCAATCTGCTCGATCAATGGGAGTCGGTAATCGGGCCAGGAAAAGCGGGCCTGTGGAACACGGCGCTGATCCGCGTGCCGCCCGGCGCCGTCGCGGCGAGCGTCGATTGGCGAAACGCCTACAGCGCCGAGCCTGTCCAGTTCCAAGACGTCGAAGCATGCTTCCTCGGTGCCGATGCTCATGGCGATCGCCTGACGCCGCGGGGGGCCGTGGGCCTCGTTGCGGCGACGCCATCGCAAGCCTCGGAACTTCTGCAAGACATGATCGACAACATCGACCACTATCGCCACACGGCGGCGCAATTCGCCCGTAACTGGTCGGCTTGGCACAATCCCGATCGGGTCGTCGCGGAACTTCTCTCCCAGCGGCAAGCATTGCCCATGGACGGCGGTCGTACGAGCGACCCGATGCCCCTGCCTCGCGGCAATGTGGGCTGACTGCCTGCGGGTGACGACTGATGTCGAAAGATGCGACAAAGACAGGGTGCGTCTCAAGCCGAGTTATTGGCAAAAAGCGGATTTCGTTGACACTTCGCGCCCGCCTGTTTATCATCAAATGGTGTCGATTCAGGTCGTCAACGGCCCGAATTTTACGTGCCGTCTTGGCGGTTCGCGGACGATTTGTTCGTTGAATCGTCGAGGTATAGGCAGTGGCGCCGGGCCGGAAATAGGTCGGTCTGGTTTTTCGGAAATATAATGCGGCGGCCCGGTTCCAGGGCATCGGCGCGGCTAGAGGCTGGACGTTCGACTTCTTTTCTGCTGACGTTTCGGCTTGCTGGTTCACATTCGGCGGGGCTTTTGGCCCCCAGAGGAGAGCGCTTCTATGGCAGCCAGGGAAAATCAAGGTCTACACATCGCGCTTATTATCTTCGTGATTCTCACGATCATGATGAGCGCCTCGACCTATGTCTTGTTCAAGAACTCTCGCGAGCTCGACGACAAGTTGAAGGTCGCCAGCGCCGACAAGGCCCAAATCGAAACGAAGCGGGCCGATACCGCCAAAGACGTCGACTCGCTGCTGCAACTGATCGGCTATGCGCCTGGCGAAGGCGTGGTCAAGACGGCCCTGAGCGAACAGAACGACGAGATCAACACCAAGTACGCCGCCGCGCTGGGACTGGCCAGCGTGCCCGACGACTCGAAAAATCTAAGAAAGGTACTCGGTCAACTGGCCGACGCGATCAAATCCAAGGAAGACACGGCCGAAGCCCGCGACAAGGTTGTCAAGCAACTGACCGCGCAGCTCGCCGACGCCCAGGGTAAATCGGAGGCCAAGCTCGTTGAGGTGGTCAAGGCTCGCGATGCCGCGATCGCCGACTTGGAAAACGAGCGGAAGGCGTACAAGGACGCGGTGGTCGCGCTGACCACCGAAAAGGAACAGCTCGTCAAAGAGAAGACGGATAAGAACAAGGCCATCGACGAGCAGAAGGCCGTCTACGAGAAGCGAATCGCCGAGATTACGGTACAACTTGCCGCGGCTCGCAAGGACGTCGGCCGACTCCAAGAAGAAATCAAGAAGTATTACGTCATCGATGCGTCGGCCGCAGGTGGACAAATCACTTGGGTCAGCCAGCGCGACAACATGGCCTACATCAATCTGGGCACGGACGACGGTCTGCATCGGCGGATCACGTTCAGCGTGTATCCCCCGGGCACGAACGACGTCTCCAAAGCCGCTCCCAAGGGTAAGATCGAGGTTATCAACGTCACCGGCCCGAAACTGGCCGAGGCGCGAATCGTCGAAAGCACCGATAAAGACCCGTTGCTGCCGGGCGACCTGATTCACACGCAAGGCTGGCATCCAGGGCAGCACGAACATTTCGGCATAGCGGGATACGTCGATATCGATGGAACGACGAACGAGCAGACCCGAAAACTTCACGATCTGGTGGTGGCCAACGGTGGAATCGTCGACGCTGAAATCCTTGAGACGAAGGACAAGACCGGCACGTCCCTTGCCATTCGCGGGTCTCTCAACGTCAACACCCGCTACTTGATCATGGGCGAAATCGGCGCGGACAAGCCAAACGACAAAGGCCGGCTTGAGAAATCGACGACGCTGATCAACGAGGCCAAGCGGCTCGGAGTCGAGCAGATCGGCCTTCAGAAGTTTCTCGGCATGATGGGCTACACCCCGCGCTCCGGCGCCGGCGGCGTAACGAACAATGGTCCCGCGGCTGCTAACGCGGGCGCGAAAGCCGGTGAAACAGATACCTTCCGTCCGCGGCAGCCACCAGCGCGGGGCGTTGATAACGGCGCATTTTAGGCGCCGCTCTGGCCGGATGATCTCAAAGCTCAGCGGACCGCCCGCCCAGCCTTCGAGTGAGGGCGCGGCGGCTTAGTCGGACCTGGGAAGGAAATTATCGGCGGACCTTCGGCTCTGCCGCTCTGGTCGTCGCCGAGGGCAATCCAATCGCCACGGCGATCCAGCCGTCTTCGATGACGCACTGGGTGACGGCCAGACCGTTCATTCGTGGATCCTGACCGATCGCGGCCGGCATCACGTTCAGCTTGTGCTCCCGCGACAGGACCTTGCTGAAAATGCCTCGCAGGGCGAACTCCGACTTGCCTTTGTACGTCCCGCCCAGTTCGATCGCTCCCTCGCGCTCGAGCTGCGCCGAAAGCCCCCGGGTTGTCGGCCGATAGAGGGCTTTGACCTCGAAGTCGCGCCAATGTCGCTTCCCTTGGCGAATCTCGGCCACGTTCAGCGTCACCTCGACGCGATCTGCGTCGCACCGAACGACCAACGGGTTGTACTGGGCAAACGTGATTTGCACGTCTTGCGGCAGATCGTCCGGAACGTGCGTGTCCCCCCGGCCGAACTTATCCGCCAACCACTTATAAAGCTCCGGCAGCGTAAACGTCCGGCCGCCCAGATCGAGATGCTCCAACAGGTTATTGATGGCCGATTCGTGAAGTTGCGCGCTCGCCAGACTATCGGAAGGCGCCTCGGGCCGAGCCGTATTGGCCCCCAGTTGATCCTTACCCGCCAATCGGCTGCGGAGAATGAGTCGCTTATCGGTCGTCGTCATGGTCAGCGCGGCGGGATCGAGTCCGAGCTTTTCCAGCGGCTCGATGAACTTCCGCCGCAAGTCTTGTTCGGCGCTGGCCAATTGCGGATCGGTTTGCTCGTTGACTCGCTTGGCCGCCTTAGTGGCGATCGTCTGTTCGGCCTCGCGATTGGCTCGCTCACACTGCTGATCGAACTGCGACACCGCGTAATTCCGCACGATCGCCCGCAGCAGCGGCACGGAATCGTAATGGGTGCGGAGTCCCGACAGTTCAGACGAATTGTTGACCCCCGCGGCGGCTGGGGCAATCCGCATGCCACTGGGATCGACGACGATTTGCTTCAGGACCCGGTAATTGGCGTCGCTGTGATTCATCAGCGTGACGGGACCATGCGTCGTGTATGTCTGCGAGTCGACATTGCCGCTTGCCACCAGATTGATTTGCCATTGTCGCGGGCTGGGGACCATCTGCACGCTCAGCGACGTCGACGTGGTGCTGTTGCCGCGGACCCGCGAGCCGAGAATCACTTCCTCGACCTTGTCCGCCGCCGGTTGTTGCGGCGGCAACATTCGATTCAATAAATCGGCGCTCACTGCGACGCGAAAGTTTGCGTTGCGATAGAGGATGCCAATCCGCCGGGCCAGTTCGCGGTCGTACTCGGCGACGGAATCTTGCAGTTCGTTTCGCAGCGAGGCCAGCCGCTGAGCATCCGTGGGCAGGTGAGTCGATTCGTATCGCTCGATCACGTTCAACAGATCGACCGTATCGAGGCCGTTCGCGATCGGCGTTGTGAACCGCCGCACGCTGGCGACGGCTTCCCAGATATCGACCCGGCGGACCAAAGCATACTGGGCGCGGCGCAGTTCGGTAGCGCTGGCATGATCGAGAAATTTTGCCGCCAGCGGCTCCGCTTCTCCCATCAATTGCCGTAACTGCGTGAGGACCTCTTGGGCCCGATCGCACTGCTTGCGGCTCAGCTTGTCGAGAAGGTCGAGTTGAACGCGAACCTGGCCGACCCACCCGCGGCAAGTTTCTTGCTCGGCAAGCAGCTTGAGCCGGGCGAGCAGTTCCTCCGCCGTCGGCCAAACCGACGGGGTGAAGGGCACACTGGCGATCGGCTGAGGGCTCGTTTCAATCGGCGGCGCCGCTTCGGTCGTCGCCCCCGGGTTGGTCGAGGGAACGGTCGTTTCGGGCAAGTCGCCTTCGGTCGCCTCTCCAATTTTTGGCGCCGGCATTTCAATTTGCGGCGTGGTCGCTACCGGTTTTTCTCCGCTGTCAGTCGGCGGCGTCAGCACGGAATTCGTGCCAACCGGCAACGCAAGCGTCGGCATCGACGACGGCTCCTCGCTATTCCCCGCGTCGCCATTTTCTTTGATTTGATCGGCGATCGTATTGGCAAGCGTCGCCTCCTCGTGGCGAGCCGAGGGCGTAAGCGCCGCGTTCTGGACGCCATCGCCGTCCGGAACCCTCTCGCCACGAAGGCCCTGCAACTCCCCTCCATGCCGATCCTCGGCGCCCGGCATCGCCGGCCCAGTCGTAGGGTCGCTCGGCGGCAAATCATTTCCTGTCGTCCAATGGGTATCCGGCTCCGCGGGCGACCGCCCTAGAGTCAACGGCGACTCCGGCTTTACGGTCAGTTCCGCGCCCGCGCCAAATCGCCATTGGTCGGCCACTTTTTCCGCGGCGTCTTCCGATTGCGGTTTGGTCGCAGTGAGCTCAACGTCCGTCTGACCCAAATGCATGGGGTTGGCCAAGTCCTCGTCGGTCGTGGGGCGCACGACCGATGGCTGTGTCTCCAAACCACTGGCCACTCCGAGATTCCGAGCGTCGCTGAAATTCTGAGCGTTGCTGCTGCCCTTATCGTGCTCCATCCGCTGCCAACCTCGCGGGGCGGCGATGCTCAGCGCGAACAAGCAGCCCAAAACCAGCAGATAGGGCCAGATGGGATTTCGTTTATTTAGAGGCATCTGTGTTGGTCCGCATGGGTTAACCGCTCGTCCTAGTGTCTCTCCATCTTGTAGCAATCGGACAGTGGCTTAAGCGGAATGGAATGAGAATCGAAATTTGGGTAAGTCGGCGCTGGCTGGGCAAGCTATTCCATCGCCGCGCCCCCGGCTCAAGCGATTTGAGCAAGAAAATCGGCACGAACTTACGGCGTACGGGGGGTGTAGGAATGGCGTCGACTGGCGCCCCCAGCGCGTTACGCTCAATGCGAGTCGGTAATCTGGAGAAAATATTCCGATGGCCCCAATCCGCGAGTGGCGGACCGGGCGACACCTAGCCACAGCACCCTGCTGCGCTGTACACGGATGGCCCGTGAGTTGTCATTGCCCAACGGACGACGATCGTGGGAGATTTGAGATCGCCCACGGCGATACCTCGGAGCCGCGATCGCGGCTCGGTACGACGCAGCAGGATGCCGCAGAAATGGGGGCCGAGCCTTCGACTTGGTGATTATGCCGGCTTTTGGTCCGTCAAGCCGTAAAGAAAAGCAAATCGCGACTTCACCCCGTTTGGGCAGTCAAAATAAGAGCGTCACGCAGAAATGAGCGCGACCGCCGCGCGTTATCAGTCTGGTTCCTCTTTCCATGTCCGTCGTTCGAGGAAACCAAAGACGACTACGGTGAACAGTGCTAACCCACAAGCAAGCCCCGCGATTCGGAAATCTCCAAAACCGCAGGCGGCGCCGACGGCGCCACAAATCCAAACGGCGGCTGCGGTTAGCACTCCGCGAACCGATCCCTGCGATTGCAGGATCGCTCCCGCGCCCAAAAAGCCGATGCCTTGCATGACGCCCTGAATCAACCCCTGCGTCAAGTGCGATGTGTTGGCCGCTGCCTCACCTACGCCCGCCTCGGCTTGGGCGTCCAGTCCCACCAGGATAAAGGTGGCGCAGCCGACTGAGACCAGGATCAGCGTTCTCAGCCCGGCTGGCTTCTTATGGTATTCGCGTTCGATTCCCAAGACCGCGCCGCAGCCGGCGGCGACGAACAGCCTCAACACGATTTCACTGAATTCAAGGTGGCCGGCCGGCATAAACGGTTGTCTCGGATTCTGCTCGCGATGTTGAGAAACGATATTTTAACGACGCTTGAGTGCCCCCGGGGCAGGACCAACGAAACCCGTGCTTGCCTGTTCTCGATGTTGGGACCACGCTCCGGGGCTTCGGCGAAAACGCCTCCAGCCCCGGCCACCCGGAGGATTGTTAACGGTTATCAGGAACAGGTCGCCGGCTTCCTCGTTATATTCCCATCTCGGCGGCGATGCGGCCGGATTTTACCGCCGCTTTCAGAGTTTCATAATCGCGATCGTTTTGATCGGCGTAGTTCAAGGCAAAATCAGCGAGCGCATCGTCGAACGCGGCGCCGTTCCCCAAATAGCCGGCGATCGGCGCCGCGTCGGCCGACCGGGCATGGGCTCGAGCGAGAACCCATCCGCATAGCACGGCATAGTCGATCAGATCGGAGGCGGACATCGTCTCCACGTCGGCTGCGCCTTTCATGTCGCGGAGTTGCCGAAAATAATAATCGTGCTCTCCTTCGCTTGACCACCCCAGAAAAATATCGCTGGCGGATTGCATCAACCGCTGGCCGCAAACGACCCGACGCCCGTGGTTGTGATACCGGCTCTTACCGGCAAATGGCTCCAGGATCGAAGCCTCAGCCTGTTTAATCTGCAGCAGCAGGGGATCTTCGCTATGCCCCGGGTCGAGTAGCACGATATAGCACCGAGTTCCGACGCTGCCGACGCCGACTACTTTACGGGCGAAATCGACGAACCGATATCGCTCCACGAGAATCCGCCGCTCGTCCTCCAGCGAAGCATGATAGCCGGCAAAGAGCCTGTGAAGCATTTCGTCGAAATTGGGATGCGTGACGTCCTGCACCAGCGGGGGATGGTCCACGATGCGAAGCTTTCCGTCTTCCACGATGGTCAGCTTGGACAAGGCCTGCAAGCGGGTTCGTAGTCGAGCCTTATTGAATTGGCCCTCCACGTTCTTTTTCTCCGTGCGGCTGAATACCGTCAGAGCGGCCGGAGCGTCCACGCGCGAATACCAGACATCCAGCAGCTTCATTTGACTGTACTGGCGAACCCGCGCGCGGTACGAGCGGGCACACGCCCGAGCCGCTTCTTTGCCATCCCGGTCGCGGAAATTGTGCGCGCGTGCGGCGACCACAAAACTGACGGCGAGCCGCTTCAGATCCCATTCCCATGGGCCCGGCAACGTCTCGTCGAAGTCGTTGATGTCGAACAGCAAATTGCGCTCGGGACTGGCGTACAACCCGAAGTTCATCAGGTGAGCGTCGCCGCAAAGTTGAGTGCGAATTCCCGGCGTCGGCAGCTGCGATAAATCGTGCGCCATCACGATCGGACTGCCCCGCAAATAAGTGAATGGCGAGACTAACATCCGGCCATATCGAATCGGCGTCAAATCTTGCTGCCGAGTGCGATTGGATTCTTCCAGCAGCGCAATGGGATCGGGGCGGTCCGGCGCCGGCTTCCAACTGGAATGCATCGAGCGACGCATGGCGACGCGCTGTGCTCGGCCCGCCGCCATTCGTTCGCTAGGCAACGCCAGTTCCAAAGGCGCCGGCGGAAGATCGCGCGTCGGCAAATCGCTGGGAACAGCCGTTTCGGTCATTGCAATATTGGACATAGTCGGGGTCGCGGTATCGCAGCGGCAATTCGTTAGGTGGCCATGAGGGTGGTGTTAGGATGGCGTGAGAGAGGGGCCGAGTCAAGATGCGCCCCGACCACCCGTCGAGGGGCAAGTGTCTCTAAAGCCAAGGCCGTGCAGACCCATTGAGCCGCGTGTGTGTCAGCGGTCCGAAATTAGTTGATCGATTTCGGATTTCTGAAAAAGCCATCCGCGCTTCGACGTCGGCGATTGTTGCCCGATGACTTCAGCCATATCGGCGGATGCATCGCAGGGCTTCGAGGCCGTCGCGCCAGCCGATTTTTTTGCCGTCTTGTCGAGTGCGAGGCTTGTAGCGGATCGGACGCTCGGCGAGGCGAACGCCAGGAATTTTTGTGGCTCGGGCGACCAACTCGATTTCGATCCCGAATCGATCTTCTTTGAGGAGGGGCAAGATCTCGTGCAGCGTTTCCCGGCGGAAGGCTTTGTAACAGGTCTCGATATCGGTCAATCGAAGGCCCAGCGCGCGGTTGAACGCCGCCGTGATGAGGCGGTTGGCCCAGCGAGTCAATAGCGGCATTTGGCGATTTGCCCGATCCAGGAAACGGCTGCCCAGGACGAGGTCGGCTTCGCCCGCGACAATCGGCTCGATGAGCGACGGGTAGTCGGACGGATCGTATTCGAGATCGGCGTCTTGGACGATGACGATTTGTCCGCGGGCCGCGGCGAAGCCCGTTCGCAGCGCGGCCCCCTTGCCACGGTTGATCGCGTGCCGGACAAGGCAGACACCCGGCGTCTTCGCGAAGTCCTCAAGCAACATGGGACTGCCATCGGTGCTGGCATCGTCGACGACGATCAGTTCCAGGGCGAGGGGCAAAGCTAATACCCGCGACACAACCTCTTCGATCGTATGCCGCTCGTTGTAAGCTGGCATGACCACGGAGAGCAAGGGCGCGGCCGGTAGGCTGGCTCCGTTGCAGCCAGCCGATTCGCTCTGCGATAGCTGGGTCCGAGCGCCGCTAGCTTGAGCAAAAGAGGGCATCGAGCTGCGAATGATTGAGGTTTTAAAGACGGGGCCACGCCATTTGAAAGTGCAACTTAAGAATAGCAACTGCGACTGGGACAGTAACCACTTAAACCACGAGACGCCAACCGTTTGACTTATACGAGGCTTGGGAGGCTTGCGCTGAAATTGCCGATTTCTATGATTTTGCCGTTTATTCCTGCGGCGTGGACCTTGCCGTGTCCGATTGAGCAATAGGAATCTTCGACTCCGCTAGTTTCGGAAAGCCGGGTGAGAGTTATGACGCGGCACAGACCAAGGGGTATACGAGTGCTCAAGATCGCGGCCAGGCTGATTGCCATGAGTCTAGTGATTCTGGCTATCCAGAGCCTCACGAACAATTCGCGGGCCGCCGAATCGCCCCGCGCGGGCAGTCGGTCACGGTCCGCCGGTGACGACGGAGCGGAATTCCAGCAGACCTCCGCGATTGAGCCCGATGAGCCGCCGGCAACCGAGCCCATGCCAGGGCCCGACGATCAGCAGCCGGGCATGGAAGCTGTTCCGCCAGGTTGGGCTTCGGCCGGGGCCCTTCAGCACGGCCCCAGCGATCCCATGTTTCCCATCATGCACGACGCCTGGGAAGGCTGGCAGACGAAGCCATTGCTGGTGAATAGTTCCAGTTGGTTCGAGCCCACCCGGTTCTACACGAGCACTGACGCGGTCGTCTTGAATCATCCGATCCCGAGACGCAGCGGCTTGCATTCTCTGACCATTGACGCGGCAAACGGCGATCGGGTGAACGAGAATCTGCTGTCGCTTGGCGTGACCGGCGGCAGCCGCGTCGCGATTGGCTATTGGATTTGCCGCACGCCGGACAAATGGGAGCACAGCGTTGAAGCGATTTATGATGGTCCCGAGAACTGGCATCGTGCGTACGAAGTCATCGCTCGTCAGCCGGGTAGTCTGTTCAATCAAGGGAATGTTACACTCGGCGGCTTCAACGGCGCCGACGCCGCCTTCTTTTACTATAAATCCGTGTACGACAGCGGCGAAATCAATCTACGTTTCACGCGGCGGTTCGGTCGCGACCAACTTGTCTATGGTGACGACGGGATCTGGAAGCAAGAAGCCGAAGACGGCACGACCTTCACGTTCTTGCTGGGCTTAAGGGACGTGGTTCTTCAAGAGAAATTCGATTTCATGGCACGCCGCGACAATGTGCCAACCACCGTCTTCGGCGGCGAAGAGCACATCCGAACCAACAATAACCTGCTCGGCTTATCGCTGGGCAGCGAATTGCTTTACCACCATGATACCTGGTATCTAGGCATCCGCGGCAAGGGCGCCCCATCGCTCAATTTCGCGGAAGCAATCAGCGAGCTGACATTCAACGACGCGACGCTCGGCGTGGTTACGCAGCAGCACAAATCCACCCATACGGACGCGGCGTTCGTCAGCGATATGAGTTTATTCGCAGGCTGGCAAATCCGCCCGCGTTTGGATTTTCACATTTCGTATGACTTCACGTGGCTGACGACGATCGCGCTGGCGCCTAAGCAACTCAACTTCACATCGTTCGCTCTGAAGACCGTTGACAATAATAGCGACATCTTCTTGAACGGCGCGTCGCTGGGCATGGGCTTTCGCTGGTAAGCCAATTGAGTTGGCGGCGCGTCAAAGTACAATTGACGTCGATTTGTCAGCCGACAGTCGCCGCGCGGCCTTGGGGCGATTTCGTTCTTCTCCACTTTGCGCCGTCGCCGCATCTTCGGAGCGCATTCGTCGTATTGAGCGAATTGGCGCTTTCGCGTACCATCCGCCCCCGGTGGATTGCGAGCTACTAGCAAGTGGCGCGGGCATGTGAATCTTCTCTTCGCAAGTTTTCTCTCGTGGATTACGAAGTTCAACGGTTCTCACGGCATTGTGCAGTCACCGGACGGGAATTAGCCCCCGGTGAGACGTTTTACTCCGCGCTGATTCCGTCGGGGGCCACGGTCTCCCGACAAGACTACTGCGCCGCGGCTTGGCATGGACCGCCGGAGAATTCGCTTGGCTGGTGGAAGTCGCAAGTTCCGGCGGCTGACGCCAAAAAGCCACAGTGGGCGCCGAACGACGCGATGCTTCAGTTGTTCGATGAGCTGGCCGATCAATCCGATTCGGCCGACATGCGATATGTGCTGACGCTGCTGCTCATTCGCCGCCGTGTCTTGCGGCTTGAGGAAACCGAAAAAAACGGCGCCAACGAGGAGATGCTGGTTGTATCCTGCCCGCGGCGGCAAGCCGACTACCGAATCGCGGTCGTTATGCCCGAGCCGGCCCGCGCGGCGGCCATTCAACAAATGTTCGCTCAACTACTGCTTCGTAACGCGGCATGATTCAAAGTCCGGTAACCACTACAGTAACAACGTCGCCGTGCCCAACCTCCGCCTCATCTCGCTCGGACTGTTGCTGCTCGTCTTCTCGGCTAGCGGTTCGACGTGCGTGCGCCAAGAGCTTTTGCCGGTGACGCTGCCTCCCACGGCGCCGATGGATCAATTGATCGGCGCCGTGAATGCCAATACGGCCAAGATCAGCAGCGTATCGGTCAATCAAGCAACGCTCACCGTGCCCGGCGCGCCGACGCTGCCAGTGAATATCGCGCTCATGCCCCCGCGGCGGTTTCGGATGCGCGCCACCACGGCGATCACCGGACCCGAGGTCGATTTGGGAAGCAACGACGACCTTTTCTGGATGTGGATTCGTCGCAGTCAGCCACCGGCGATGTACTTCTGCCGGCACGATCAGTATGCCGCCAGCGCCGCCAAGCAGATCATGCCGGTCGAGCCGCAGTGGATCGTCGAAGCCATGGGACTCGTGCAATTCAGCCCCGCCGATTTGCCGCAAGGGCCAACGCCCGTCGGCCAGGGCCGAGTGCAGATTCGCACCGTGCGGCGCAGCGCCACGGGCGATCTGACCAAGGTGACGGTGCTCGACGCCTCGCGCGGGCTGGTGCTCGAGCAACACTTGTACGACCCGCAAGGCAACCGCATTGCCACCGCGATCACCAATCAACATCGGCGCGACCCGGTCACCGGAGCGATCTTGCCTCGGCACATTGAGATCCAATATCCGGGCGCGCAATTGTCGTTGCGGATCGACATCGCCAATTTGCAAGTGAACGTGTTGCCGGCGGAGAGTCCGCAGCTGTGGGCGAAGCCGGAGTACACGGGCTATCCGAATGTGAATCTGGCCGACATGAACAATCTTGTGCACTCCAGCGGCGGCGGAAACCCGGCGCCACCGGGAGCCATCGCGCCGGTCGCAACGCCGGCCGCGGCGATCTATCGGCGTGGACCGTAAGCGTACATAGCCGCGGCATCCTGCCGCGCCGTACCGTGACGTCGGTTTAAATTAAAGCATGACGGCGCAGCAGGATGCCGCGGCTATGTAGATTATCGTTCTTCGCCGATCGGCGAACTGTCACCCGCCACGTCCCTCACGGCGCCGGCCGACGCTCGCCGACCGATTCTAGCACCTGTCTGAGCTTAGCGAGACTCACCGGTTTCGTGAAAAAATGATGAAAGCCGGCCTCTCGCGCTTGCAAAGAATAGGCGCCATCGATGTGCCCTGTCGTTGCGATTAGGACGGCCTCGGGCAAATGTTCCTTGAGTTGCTTGGCCAACTCGTAGCCGTTCATTTCCGGCAGCCCGAGATCGCAGACCAGCACGTCGGGCCGAAACTCGGTTGCGACTCGCAGCGCTTCGCGCGAGCCATAGGCGACCTTGACGCTGTAGCCGCGAAACGTAAGCAACTGGGCCATGGGATCAGCTTCGTCTCGCTGGTCGTCGACCACCAGAACCCGGAGGGGAGGAATATTTGCGATCGGCTGAGGGAAAAAGTCATCCATCGACATCGTTAACCGCTCCGCCTAACAGTGATTGACTCGCAATGGCAAAGACGAAACGACACTGTTCCGATCCGCCTATAAGTGGCCTTTGTTTTGGCCGGCAAACACCAGTTTGCCAAAACATTTCAGGAATGGAAATCGAATTCACGAGTACGGATTTCCACATCGGCGGTATAACGCATTGCATATCTGGCTGGGCAAGCCAGCAATGGCTAGCCCGCATTTCTCACTGCCCCTATGGAAAAAGGCTGCCCGCTATGGCATAAGTTGTTGTCGCTAAACACAACTTGATCCACGGCACGGAGGCAGCCCTATGAGTACAGAGTGTAAACAATCGTCGTTTGATTTCCA